>NZ_JBWKWT010000001.1:0-854614 GCF_059422365.1 Pseudomonas sp. GW821-FHT01E10 | reverse complement strand
TTCCGCCCGCTGATTTCACAGGCAATCCTCGCGCCTCTCAGTTCTCGACGTATTTAGCGCGTTTTCACACAGCCTGGACCCAAGGCAGCCGTTGAGACCTATGTGTTGTCGCTTTATGTTATTCGTTTTCATGGAGGATTCTGACTGATGGCACGCGTGGGATTGATACTGACACCCGGTTTTGCGGACTGGGAATATGCTTTCATTGCAGGAACCGCATCCCCGTTCTACGGGATCGACGTTAGGTTTTTCGCCTCTACTACGGGACAGTTCCGCTCGCAGGGTGGATTGGCAGTAACTGTGAATTGCAGCTTGCAACAATGCCTGGACTGGAAACCGGACGTTGTTGTCGTCATCGGTGGAATGATCTGGGAACGTGCAGATGCACCGGATATTCGGGACTTTCTTCATACTAGTCGTTCAAGTGGCGCGACAATTGCCGGTATCTGTGGGGGAACGCTGGCACTTGCGAGAGCCGGGCTTCTCGACACGGTTTCTCATACCTCGAACAGCGCTGACTTTTTACAACAGAATGCCGCAGGTTATGAAGGGTCCTCGCTTTATCGAAGCAGTCCAGTAGCTGTGGTTGCTGACCGCATCATAACTGCGCCAGGTCCTGCTCCCGTTAGCTTTACCTGCGCAGTGTTCGAAGCTGCCGGGTTATCTTCAGAGATCATTTCTCAGTTCAGGTCAATGTTGGCAGCAGAACACGGGTGACCGCTTCGTCCTGAAAAAACAGCCAACCAGGTGATGTGCTCGAGTGTCCGCTCTTGGCCGATTCTGTTGAAAAAGTCGGCTTCGGTTTCCACGGCAGAAAAGTATGTGCCTGAGATTTAAATCTGTGTTTTGGGCAGAAGGTTCAGGACTCGGATTTCAATCTCGGACGCGTACTTTTCTGATGCGCAAACCAAGGCCGACTTTTTCAACAGAATCGGCCCGAAAGCTTCAAAAAAATGCCCGGACTTAGCCGGGCTCGTTAAAAAAATTCAGCGCGAATCCACCTCTTTCGCGATCTCGACGGATGATTTTTCCCTGCGCCTCTGAAGCCAGCTATAGAACGCATGTACCGGATGGAGGACGGCGGTAAGCACGCCAAGCAGCAGGATGATGAAAATGATGATCAGCGGGATGCTTTCGTGCGAGAACATGGTGGGTTACTCCTGTATTCACTATGTCGGAACCCACAGGCTAGACGCATAGAACAATGTTTTTGATGAACGTATATTCATCCTCGGGTTCGTCAATTGTGCTACGGGGAGAGTCGCCAAACTGATTATGAATGTGCTTTGTACGGTGGCTGTGGCGAGGCCGAGATCTACTGCTTAAGCATCAAACTGCGCCATAGGATCACAGTTGGTGCTACAGGCACGACGTCCGTTTGCTGCGCTTCCGGTTTCGGCAACTCTAGTGTCGTCAACTCGCTCAGCCCGGATGAAGAATGCTGGTGTGCTAAAAGTTGCTCGGGCTCTTTGGTCGACTCATCGATAGGCGGCGTAGTCATTTGATCGAAACAACGACCTTGCCTTTGGCTCGTCCCTGCTCGACATACTTCAACGCCTCTGCCGTTGATTCAAAGGGGAAGGCGCGGTCAATCACCGGTTTGATGATGCCGGCCTCAATGAGCGCGGTTATTTGTTGTAGTTGGGCGCCGTTGGCCCGCATGAATACAAACCTGTAGCTGACGTCTTGCTTGCGGGCCTTGCGCCGAATACCGAGGCTCAGCAGGCGCATGACTTGTTGCAATGGCCAGGACAATCCTTGCTCCTGCGCGAACTGCGCAGTGGGTGGCCCAGAGATGGAAATGAGCTGGCCACCTGGCTTGAGCACCTTGAGTGACTTCTCCAGGACATCGGCGCCGAGACTGTTCAACACTACGTCGTAGTCGTGCAAGACACTTTCGAAGTTCTGCTGTTTGTAGTCGATCACCAAATCGGCCCCCAATGCCTTCACCCATTCGACATTCGCAGTGCTGGTGGTTGTAGCGACAAACGCACCGAGGTGTTTGGCGAGCTGGATGGCGAGGGTGCCGACGCCGCCGGAGCCGGCGTGAATCAGCACTTTCTGACCCTTTTTCAGTTGGGCGGTTTCGACCAGCACTTGCCAGGCGGTCAGTGCAACCAAGGGGAGGGACGCGGCTTGTGCCATGCTGGTATTGGCAGGTTTCAGGGCGATCGCGTTCTCGTTCACGGCGATCAATTCGGCGAACGTGCCGATCCGCGCTTCCGGTGGGCGAGCGTACACTTCGTCTCCCGGTTTGAAGCGTGTCACCTTCGAGCCCACCTCAATCACGACGCCTGCCAGATCGTTACCCAGGATCAACGGAAATGAGTAGGGCAGGATCAGCTTGAATTCGCCTTTGCTGATCTTCGAATCCAGTGCGTTGACGCTACTGGCGTGTACCTCGATCAAAACGTCGTGGGCACCCACTGCGGGGGCGGGCGCTTCGCCAATCCGCCCGGGGTTCTTGCCATAGCGATCAATTAGAAATGCTTTCATCGTGGTGCGGCTCTTTTCGATTGTAAGGAGGGTAGCCGGTGCGTTGCTGCGCCGTATTGTCAGGCATCGAGGAACGCCTGTGCCTTGGCCACAAAGTCAGCGTGGTGTTGGAAAATACCGCCGTGCCCGGCATCCTCATAAATCACCAGTTGTGCGTTGGGGATACGCTTTGCCAGTGCACTCGAGTTAACGCTGGGCACCATGATGTCGTTGTCGCCGTTGACGATCAGCGTCGGCGTCCGCAAGCGCCTGAGGTCTTGTGGCGCCTGTTTGCTCCACGCAGTGATGGCTTTCAACTGCCGCAGGAAAGCGCTGGGCGTCGGGCCTTTGTCGCGATTTTTTTTGCGTGCTTTCAGGCGTTGTAAATACTGCGAGGCGGATCGACGGCCATTGGGCGTCGAAGTAAAGAACAGGTAGAACTTCGGATCGCGCCAGGTCAGCAAGCCTTTGAGCATCAATGGCCATGTCACCGAGCCGACCTTGTCGATACCGCTGCCGCCGGCTGGTCCGGTGCCGGTCAGAATCAAACGCCGCACCAAATCAGGCGCCTTCAGGGCGATGTCCTGAGCGACGAAGCCGCCGAGGGAGAAACCGAGCACATCAACGGTTTCCAACCCCAGCGCATGAATCAGCTGGATGGCATCGTCAGCCATTTCGCCGACGGTCAGTGGTGCGCTTCCGCCAGAGCCGCCGATGCCGCGATAGTCGGTGGTAATGACGCGTCTGGTTTGTGCAAGGCCATCGATGATCGCGGGGTCGAAGTTGTCCAGCACCGCGCCCCAATGGTTGAACAGTACGAGGGGCACACCGGTTGCTGGGCCGGTATCGCGATAGGCAAAGGGAATGCCGTTGACCGTGATCGTCTGGTTCGTCGCATTGATGAACGACGTCTGTGAACCCGAGGGCGTACTTGTCTGCGTTGAATTCATTGCTACTCCGGACAGTGGCCGGGTTCGATGCAGTGCCCTGCGCCTGCATCGAATCCGGCGCGAATGCTCGCTACCAAAAGATCACGGTTGGGTCTGGTAGCGCTGGGCGACTGCAGACTGGCGGATTTGCCCCAGCAGGCCCTGACGTGCGCTCTGCAGCTCATCCCAGCGTTCCGCTTCGTGCAGCGGCGGGATGGTCACCGGTTCGCGACGATCAAAACCGACTAGAGCGGCATCCACCAGATCGCCCACTTCCATGATTTCGCTCAAGGTGTTGATGTCGACGCCGGAGCGATCCCAGATTTCCGTGCGGGTGGCGGCGGGCAGCACGGCCTGCACGTAGACGCCCTGAGGCGAAAGTTCCAGGCTCAGGCCCTGGGAAAGGAACAGCACAAATGCCTTGGTCGCACCGTAGACCGTCATGCCGAACTCCGGCGCGAGGCCTACCACCGAACCGATGTTGATGATCGCGCCGTCGCCTGCCTTGGCCAGGCGTGGGGCGATGGCGCTGGCGAGCCGCACCAGCGCCGTGGTGTTGAGGGCGACCAGTTGCGCAACGCTGTCGGTGCTTTGGTCGATGAAGTTACCGGACAGCGCGGCGCCGGCGTTATTGACGAGGATGCCGATGCGGGCGTCGTCGCGCAGGCGGCTTTCAACGGTTGTCAGATCGCTGAGTTGGGTCAGGTCCGCCGCAATGACATCGACGGCGACGTCGTGTTCGCTGCGCAAGCGCGCTGCAAGTGCATCCAGGCGCGCCTGATCGCGGGCGACCAGTACCAGATCGTGGCCGCGTTGCGCGAAGCGCTCGGCGTAGACCGCGCCAATGCCGGTGGAGGCGCCAGTGATGAGAACAGTAGGGCGAGTGCTCATGGGTTATCTCTCTTTCAGGATGTGAGAAACAGAAAGCGCGATCACTGATGGCTCAGCTTGCGATAGCGCTCGATTCAGCCAGCGTCGGGTAGTCGATGTAGCCAGCCGCACCGCCGCCATAGAGGGTGGCGGGATTGAACGCGGACAACGGCGCGCCACGTTTGAGGCGCTCCACCAGATCCGGATTGCCAATGAACGGGCGACCGAAGGCGATCAGGTCGGCCTGGTCTGCAGCGAGCTTCGAAGTCGCCAGGTCCAGGTCATAGCCGTTGTTGGCGATGTAGGTGTTTTTGAAGCGCTGGCGCAGGGCGCCGAAATCGAAGGGCGCCACGTCGCGCGGGCCACCGGTCGCGCCTTCGACCACGTGCAGATAAACCACGTCGAGGGCGTCGAGTTGTTCAACGACGTAATCGAATTGCGCCTGCGGATCGCTGCTGGATACGCCATTGGCCGGCGAAACGGGAGACAGGCGCACACCGGTGCGATCCGCGCCGATTTCATTGACAACCGCCGCCGTCACTTCGAGCAACAGGCGCGCACGATTTTCAATCGAACCGCCGTAAGCGTCGGTACGCAGATTGGCGCTGTCCTTGAGGAATTGATCCAGCAAATAGCCGTTTGCACCGTGAATCTCCACACCATCGAACCCGGCGGCGACCGCGTTTGCCGCGGCCTGGCGGAAATCGGAGACGATCCCCGGCAGTTCGCTGATGTCCAGTGCGCGCGGCTCGGAGACGTCTTCAAAACGGTTGTTGACGAACACTTTGGTGGCGGCGCGCAGTGCAGAAGGGGCCACAGGAGCGGCGCCGTTTTCTTGCAGATCAACATGCGACACGCGGCCGACATGCCACAGTTGCAGAAAGATTTTTCCGCCCTTGGCATGGACGGCATCGGTCACGGTGCGCCAGCCGTCTATCTGCGCCTGCGTGTAGATCCCGGGGGTGTCCTGATAGCCCTGGCCCTGTCGGGAAATCTGCGTGGCTTCGCTGATCAGCAGGCCGGCGCTGGCGCGTTGGCTGTAATAGGTGGCCGCGAACTCGCTGGGGACGAAGCCCTGGCCTGCGCGGTTACGTGTCAGCGGCGCAAGGACTACCCGGTTCGACAGCGTTAGGCTGCCAAGGGTGTAAGGGGTGAACAGATTCTGATTGGTCATCTGGTATTTCTTCCGTGCCCGTTGATGGAGATCGGTGTTGCGTGCAATTAGGATGATGATCGAAATCTAAACTGTCAACGGTTTTGATTATGACCAGCATCTATGTATGATTGGACGCATGATTTCCCGGTAAACACGAGGTATTGCACGTGAGAGTGACCAAGGCCCAGGCGCAGGCCAATCGAGAGCACATCGTTGAAACGGCCTCAGAGCTGTTCCGTGAGCGCGGCTTTGACGGCGTCGGTGTGGCGGATCTCATGGCGGCTGCCGGTTTCACCCATGGAGGCTTCTACAAACACTTCGGGTCGAAGGCCGACCTGATGGCCGAAGCCTCGGCCTGCAGTCTTGCCAAATCGCTGACTGGCGCCCAAGCGCTCGATGTTCCGGGCTTCATCAACGTCTATGTGACCCGAGAACATCGGGACGGAAGTGGCAGCGGTTGCACCATGGCCGCGTTGTGCAGCGACGCGGCGCGTCAATCGGATGATGTGAAAACGACATTTGCCGAAGGCATTGAACACACCCTGCAAACGCTGGGAGAGAAATATCCGACGGGACCGGATGCCGAGGCGGGAGAGGGGAGAAAGAAAATGATCGACCTTCTGTCTCGCGCTGTCGGCGCGATTATTTTGTCGCGTGCCTGCCCGGATGATTCTGCGCTCGCGGATGAGATCCTTGAGGTTTGTCGCGCTGAAATGTTTGCTTCGTTGCCGGTCGATGAAGTTGAACCGGTGTTGAAGGGAGATTAATTCAAAGCGTGAACCGCCTATCCGCGCGATCAAAATACGCTACACACTTTTTTGACCAATTTGATTTGAGCCGGATTTGTAGAAAACCAGCTAAGAAATCTAGCTATATATTAGTTTTGCTATCCTCTTTGCGGTCAGTCATGCGTCGTCTGAATAAGGAAACTTCTATGGCTACTGCACATGTTTTCATCGCCATCAGTCTAGATGGCTATATCGCCAGGTCCGACGGTGACATTGACTGGCTATTGCAGCGCGATGATCAGAGTGAGGATCACGGCTACCTGGGCTTCATCGCCGATAAGGATGCTATCGTGATGGGGAGGGGGAGCTATGAGAAAGTGCTGACCTTCGACACTTGGTTCTACGACCTGCCAGTAATCGTGTTGTCTCAACAGTTGGCCGATTCACAGGTGCCTAATGCGCTAGAGGGAAAAGTGCGTTTTTCCAACCTCACTCCTTCAGACCTGCTGGCGGAACTGGCGAGGCAAGGTGTGCATCGAGTCTATGTCGATGGCGGGCAATTGGTGCAGTCATTCCTGCGTGACGGGTTAGTCGCCGATATGGTGATCACCACTGTTCCCGTGCTGATTGGGTCGGGAAGACCATTGTTCGGGGCCCTTACGCAGGACATTGAATTGAAGCTAGTAAATAGCCGGTGTTTTCCTTCCGGTCTAGTGCAGTCAACCTATCAGTTGGTTCCTTGATTTTCCGGAGGGAGGCCCGATCCAAAACGCTGGGCGCTCTGGTCGCCAAGATGGCCAAGGAGCATGCTACATTGCGGCCGTAGCGCCGGAGCTGGCAAAGCATGTTTTCAGCCATATCGACCAGCGCGCCGAATCCGATATGAACCTACTGACGCGTTTGGCACGTGAACTGGGCGCCGTGGCGAAGCCGGTCGACGGTCGCCTGGTGGTGGTGCCCAGGGGCGTGGCTCAGATCGACCATGTCCATCACTCGGCCGCTGACGCCTGGAATGGTCGCCGAGGGGCGGATCGATGTGCGCAACCATCGCGCCAGCGCGAACAGACTTTGGCAGGTCGAGTCGGTCATGCATGTCATTGGTTCGGGCGGGGTGTCATCGTCGGCGGCGGAATGTGTGACGCCAGCGTGAGGCCGTCGGGGGAGATCAAGGGACCTACTCGGCCACCGTACGCGGCCCCATGCCGCCCCATGCCGCCCCATGCCGCCCCGAGAAGGAGTTCCAACGCTTGTCTTAGCAGTTGATGGTGATCTTGCAGGCGCCGGTCTTGTAGTCAGGGTTGTCTTTGTGGCCGCAGCCCTGCAGCCCGAAGGGGGGTCGGGTCGAGCCATGGCGTACCGGTGATGACCAGCTTGGTTAACGCCGTAGTCGGAATCTTTGCAAGCTCCGCTCGCTTGAGAAACCTCCCGAGTCACCTCGAAGAGCATAGAGGCTTGCCCTGTAGAGGGCCGTTCTTCGAGAGCAACCAAGACTCCGGATTTTTTTATAGGCCCATTCCCAACCCCGAGACTTGGTCTTTTCGGCAGGTGTTAATTTCACTTCAGAGCCTCTAGCAGTGGAGTTTGCCGGGATCATAGCAATGTGCCTCTGTTAGAAAAGCGTCAAATAATAACCTTTCATGTATCAGGGTTAATACATGTCCGGCGCTTGGTCTTTAGGAGGAAAAAACACGCTGAATACTCGGTTTTTTGGCTGGTGCGTAAGGGCAGGGGCAAACTAGGGGCTTGGGGTTCAGGTCGGCAGAACGCCTGGAAGGGAGGGCACTACTGTCGGAAAATGTACAACCTCGTGTCCCTCGTCCCGGTCTACCTTGTCGCGATCCAGCAACCCGGTGTAATGCGGGTTGTCGCCTTGATCTGCCGACCAAGTGTACTTGTACACCAAGTCACTCTTCGTGATTACAGCCATGTCCCTTCCTCGAGGTGACGGGCAGACAATTCTACGCCATCTCGAAGTTCTAGCGGATGCAGAAAGTTTCGCAATGTCACCTCGTCATTCTCCTGCGGTGGCTTGCGCAAAACCTCCTCTGGAGGCCGCGTGTTTCCGTTTGCATAAGCACAAAAAATCGAATGTTTTGCCACTCTTAAAGGTGGTCATATTCGTTCTAAAACAATAGCTTAGGTCGTTACAGTCCCCGGCATGAGGTGCTAGGGGTCGAGTGTTCGAATCACTCCGTCCCGACCATATTTCGTGAGGAGATCAAGCGCTTAGTGGCTTGGTCCCCCTTCTCGTTTCAGGACTACGCAAAACTACCCAGTGATTTCGCTGATATTCAGATCCGGTATCGCCTCAGGCCGGACGATTTTCTCGTGGTCCCGCTGGTAGTTTTTGGTCATGCCCTCGCTCGCGTGCCCTGCGATCTTCTGTCCATCGTTTCCGGCGTTCTTCTACAGGTGCAGCGACCGCGCCCGCACTTCATGGAAGCTCGGCACCTCCTCCGTGCCAGAGCCGCTACATACGTCAACCCAATAGGCAGATGCATCGGCTAGCAAGTAGATGCTGTGGCGGGGGGGGCGAGCAGCGCTTCCAGGTTTTTTCATCGCATGCGGTATGCCTGTTAGATAAGTCCTTCTCAATGTGTATTGTTTGGACGATGCAGTAGCCGCGATTTCTCACCGAGCGGAAAAGGTTATCTCCTCTAGCGGACCTCTTGAACTTCGCTTGTAGCCTGCTGAGGCACATCACCAGTCCCTTATAGTGGTCAAGGTTTTTGTTTAGTTTTTTGGCAATGGCATCATTACTTACTATCCGTTCTGTGCTGCTTATTAACAAGTCGAGTACTGCGTACTCCATCTTGGTTAGATTGATAGTTTTTTCATTGTTAGTAAGTAATCGCAGAGGCTCGACTAGCATCCATGCATTTGAACTTTGTGCGCGTATTGCGTTGAACATACTCTTTTCAACGGGGGCGTGCGCCTCGAAAGCGGAGGGTCGTCTGGAGGGGGGCGTATCGATATTCATCTAAGTGAGGATGTTTCTTTGGGTGTATTGCTCTTCCGCTAGCTGGCTCGAAATAGAGAAATTCCTAGGTCAGCGGAGATGGCGCAGTGCAATGCAGGGTGTATTTCGGTTAAAACCGGCTAATTTCGGTGATGATACGTTTCAGCAATCATAAAATCTTTAAAAAGATCGAACGTACGTTGGTTTTGATAGGGAGGATTAAGGACATTCCAGCCAGTTGCGGGTGTCTTCGATTTCGTACGGATCCACGGTTTCGCCTCAGTATTTGAGGCGAGGTGGTAGCGGGGTAGCGATAAGATGCAGTGCTAATTCACTCCAGCGTCATCAGTACCGCGAGCGTCATCTTGATGAACTCTTCGTTCTTGTCGATGGTGTCCAAGGCGCCGCGCACGTTGTCGGCGACGTCGGCTGAGCCGCGGGCTTCGACCCAGTTGGAAAGCTCCATGATGGCGGCTTCGAGCGCGAGTTGGTTTTCGTTGATCTTGTACAGCAGGGAGGGGGAAGGTCCGAATGTGGCATCGCAAATCCTCGGTTTTGAGGACAGCGTAGCATCACCTTACGTGAAGGATTTTTAACGATCAGCAGGACGCCGGAGGAGGGGGGGCAGCCGCTGAGTTCTGGAACACGTCCATAATAGTTATGGAACACATGCCGAGAGCCGAGATTTTCACCAAACCCCAGAAACGACAAAGCCCTGAAAAATCAGGGCTTTGTCGTATAAAGATGGCGGAGGCGATGGGATTCGAACTCATGGACCTGTTACAGTCGACGGTTTTCAAGACCGTTGCCTTAAACCACTCGGCCACACCTCCGTTTGCGTTGCGGGCGCCATAATACCTGAATGAAACACACTGTCAAACTCTCTGCATGGCTTGTTACAGAGCGTCTGTTATGATCTTTGCGACTGAACGTTTCAAACCAACAGGAGTGTCGCCATGCGCGAACAGGATTACGCAGTTAATAACAGCGTGCAGGCTGAGCAGCTAGAGGTTAGCCGCGTCCTGCGCAACACTTACGGCCTACTCGCCCTCACCCTCGCATTCAGCGGCGTGATGGCGTTTGTCGCACAGCAGATGCGTGTCGGTTACCCGAACGTCTTTGTGGTGCTGATCGGCTTCTACGGCCTTTTCTTCCTCACCAACAAACTCCGTGACTCGGCGTGGGGCCTGGTTTCTGCGTTCGCGCTGACCGGTTTCATGGGTTTCCTGCTCGGCCCGATCCTCAACCGTTACCTGGGCATGCAGGGCGGCGCGGAAGTGGTCAGCTCGGCCTTCGCGATGACCGCGCTGGTGTTCGGCGGCCTGTCGGCTTATGTGCTGATCACCCGTAAGGACATGAGCTTCCTGGGTGGTTTCATCACGGCCGGTTTCTTCGTGTTGCTGGGTGCGACGCTGGCGAGCTTCTTCTTCAAGATCAGCGGTCTGCAACTGGCGATCAGCGCAGGTTTCGTGCTGTTCTCCTCGGTCTGCATTCTGTTCCAGACCAGCGCCATCATTCACGGCGGCGAGCGCAACTACATCATGGCGACCATCAGCCTGTATGTATCGATCTACAACCTGTTCATCAGCTTGCTGCAGCTGTTCGGCATCATGGGCCGCGATGATTGATCGCCAGCCTTGAGTAAAAAACCCGCTTCGGCGGGTTTTTTATCGTCTGGGAATCGGGGTATCCACGTCTTTGCGAACCAAACAGCACTCACGCCATCGGTGGCAGCCGGCGTTTGATCGGGGTTTTCTTGACGATGGCGGTGTTGGTTTCGGCGTGGGTGTTGAGGCGGTCGAGGAGGGTGTCCAGTTGTTCCATCGAGCGCACATGCAGGCGGGCGATGAAGCAGTCGTCGCCGGTGACTTTGTCGCACTCGGTGAATTCGGGGATCGCCTGAATCTGCCGTTCCACTTCCTGCAACTGGCCCGGTAACGGGCGGATGCGGACGATGGCCTGGAGTTGATAGCCGAAGCATTTAGGGTCGATTTCGACGGTATAGCCCTTGAGTACGCCGCGTTCTTCGAGGCGGCGCAGGCGCTCGGCAACGCTGGGCGAGGACAGGCCGCTGATCTGTGCCAGGGCCTTGAGCGAGCGGCGGGAGTCTTCCATCAATGCGCTGATCAGCACTTGGTCGATGTCGTCGGTCATGGCGAATCCCCTGTTAGGCAATCGGCTGGATAAGCCTTGATAAAAAAGGCAGATACCGAGTTTAGCCTGCTTTTTGCGCTGGAGAAGCCCCTCGGCGGATTGGCATACTTTGGCCTCAAACACAGGAGGTTGATGATGGACAGAACACTACGTCGCGGCTCATTCGAGATGACCGCCGCCATGCTGATTTCCGGGACCATTGGCTGGTTCGTGCTGGTGTCCGGGCAACCGGTGCTGGACGTGGTGTTCTGGCGCTGTGTGTTCGGTGCCGCCACCTTGTTGCTGATTTGCGCGGCGTTCGGCTTTCTGCGCCCGGGCATTTTGACGTCCACCACTTTCGTGTTGGCCGTACTGAGTGGTGTGGCGATTGTCGGTAACTGGGTGTTGTTGTTCGCGTCCTATTCTCGCGCCTCGATTGCCATCGGCACGGCGGTTTATAACGTCCAGCCGTTCATGTTGGTGGGGCTGGCCGCGCTGTTTCTCGGGGAGAAAATCACCCTGAAAAAACTGTTCTGGCTGGGCATTTCGTTTCTCGGGATGCTGGCGATTGTCAGCGCACATGGTGAGCAAGGCGAGGGTGGCAACGATTACCTGATGGGGATCGCTCTGGCCTTGGGTGCTGCCTTCCTGTACGCGATTGCCGCATTGATCATCAAACGCCTGACCGGCACGCCACCGCATCTGATCGCGTTGATCCAGGTCTGCACCGGCGTGCTGTTGCTCGCGCCCTTTGCGCACTTCTCGGCGATGCCGCAAGCGCCCAGTGCCTGGGCCAGCCTGGTGACCCTGGGTATCGTGCATACCGGTTTGATGTATGTGCTGCTTTACGGGGCAATTCAAAAGCTGCCGACCGCCCTGACCGGCGCGTTGTCGTTCATCTATCCGATTGCGGCGATTTTCGTGGACTGGTTTGCCTTCGGTCATCGCCTGGAGCCGCTGCAATGGATCGGTGTCGCCGCGATTCTGCTGGCCGCCGCCGGGATGCAACAGGGTTGGGGCCTGAAGCTTCGGCGGGTGGCTACACAATAAACGGCCTCTCAGATGTTCCAGCGCGGTGCGGTTTTCGCCAGACGCTGGCGCATCTCGCCGATGTTCGCGGCCAATTGTCGGGTCAGCAATCGGTAGCCATCCAGTGGACTGTAGACCGGCATATCAAGCGTAGAGTCCAATGGCGGTTCGGCTGGCCGGCTGAGCCGTTGTGAAGCGCCCGATTTCAATGCCCGGGCCATACCGATCAGTTGCACCCGGATCTGTCGGTGCTCGGTTTTCAATGCCGATTGCAGGTGGGCCATTGCCTCAGAGTCATCGGCATTCGGCCGGCTATTGCCGAGGATTTCCAGGATGCTGACGCACATCCGCAGGTTGCGCTGAATCGCATCGAGTTCGGTCATGGAAACCCGCACCTCCTTGGACACAGAGGGCATCAGTGAGCGCAGTTGCACCATGACTGCGTTCAAGCGATTCATGAGCTTCAAGTGCTCGTCAGCGGCGACGGACTCGCCGTTGATGATACGGCCATAGATTGCCGCGCAGTCGCGCAACGCATCGGCCAGGTTGTAGCGCCAGGAGTACACCGCGTACAGCGGCAGGGCAAAGGAGAAAGCCAGTGCCAGGGCAATGCCGATCAGAATATCCACCCCGCGCCACAGGCCATCGGTGACCGGGTTGTCACCGTGCCCGGCAACGATAAACACGGTGATCGCCGACAGCAGCGCCGTATAACCACCCTTGCCGATGGCGTGGTACGAGAAAAACCCGCACACCACTGACATTGCGAAATAGGTCAGCCACGGCATCCCGAGCCAGGCCTGTTGCGCCACCAGCAACAAGCCGACACCGGCCCCGATCAAGGTGCCGATGGCTCGCTCGGCGGCTTTTTTGCCGATGTTACCGTGGTGCTGCAAACCGCCGATCACCACCAGCATGGTCACCGACGCCCATTCGCCATGGGGCAGATGGATGCCGGTAGTCAGCAGAATCGTCGCCAGCAACCCCAACGAAACCCGCACCGCATGGATCAGTTTGGCGTGGCGGTAGCGCCGGTACGGGTCCAGCAATGGACGCAGTATTCGGCGCAACAGCGGTGGCAGTCGAAGGCCTTTGATGATGCTCAGGTCTGGTGTCCTCAGAAAATTTTGGTGTCCTCAGAAAATATAGTCGGTGGTCAGGAAGCTCGACTTCCGGCCGCTGATGATCTCGCTGAGAAGCTCTTTGCTGCTTTCCTGGAACTTGGTCGCCACCAGGGTCCGGATCGAAAATACCCGCAGCGCATCATGCACCGACAACGTGCCCTCGGCGGAGTTCTTGCGGCCGTTGAACGGGTAGGTGTCGGGGCCGCGCTGGCACTGGGCGTTGAGGTTGATCCGGCCGACCTGGTTGGCGAAGGTGTCCACCAGCCTGCCGACCGCCACCGGGTTGGTGCCGAAGATGCTCAGTTGCTGGCCGAAGTCGGATTCCAGGACGTAATCGATCACGGTGTCCAGATGACGGTAAGGCACGATCGGCACGACCGGGCCAAACTGTTCTTCCTGATAGACGCGCATCTGCGGTGTCACCGGGTACAACACGGCCGGGTAGAAGAACGATGCCCGGGACTCACCACCATTGGGGTTGACCACGGCGGCGCCTTTGCTGACCGAGTCCGCCACCAGCGAATGCAGATAATCGACTTTGCTCGCCTCCGGCAGCGGTGTCAGGGCCACGCCGCTGTCCCACGGCATGCCGGGTTTCAGTGAGGCGAGCCTGGCGTTGAATTTCTCGATGAACGCTTCGACCACGTCTTCATGGACGAAGAGGATTTTCAGCGCGGTGCAGCGCTGACCGTTGAACGACAGGGAGCCGGTGACGGCTTCGCTGACCGCGTTGTCCAGATCCACCTCAGGCAACACGATGCCGGGGTTCTTCGCATCCAGGCCCAGTGCCGCACGCAAGCGGTGAGGCCTTGGGTGGAGCTTTTTCAGGTCGCTGGCAGCCTTGTTGGTGCCGATAAACGCAAAGATATCGATCTTGCCGCTGGCCATCAGTGCGCTGACGGTCTCGCGGCCACTGCCGTAAATGACGTTGATCACCCCGGCCGGGAAGCTGTCGCGAAAGGCTTCCAGCAGCGGACGAATCAACAGCACCCCAAGCTTGGCCGGCTTGAACACCACGGTGTTGCCCATGATCAGCGCCGGAATCAGCGTGGTGAAAGTCTCGTTCAGCGGATAGTTGTAAGGCCCCATGCACAACGCCACGCCCATCGGAACGCGGCGGATCTGGCCGAGGGTGTCCTGTTCCAGTTCGAATCGGCTGGAGCGGCGGTCGAGTTCCTTGAGGGCGTTGATGGTGTCGACGATGTAGTCGCAGGTGCGGTCGAACTCTTTCTCCGAATCCTTGAGGTTTTTGCCGATCTCCCACATCAGCAACTTGACCACCGCCTCGCGCTGTTCGCGCATACGACCGAGGAAGGTCTCGACATGCTGGATACGCTCGGCCACGCGCATGGTCGGCCACAAACCCTGGCCCCGGTCATAGGCACGGACAGCCGCGTCGAGCGCGGTCAGGGCGGTATCGGCATCGAGCAGCGGTGTGCTGCCGAGGATTACTTGTTCGTCGCCATTCGCGCCGCTCAGGTACACCGGGCTACGGACTTGGGCGAGGGGCCCGGACCAGGTTTTCAGTTCACCGTCGACCAGGTATTCGCGCTGTTCGGTCTGGCCGTTGAGGCGATACTTTTCCGGGATGCCGTCGGCGGTGGGAAACAGGTTGCCAAGGATCGATGCTGTGGTCATGTCGCTACCCCGTCTGGATTGGGTGATGCACTGATGAATCGTTTTAGCAGACCTCGGCCTGGCTTGTCATGGCTCATCTTATGGTTTTTTTGACTCGACGTTGTGGATCGAGAATCTGTCGGCCCATCTGCTCATGAAAGCGCCTGTAGCCGTTGCGATCTTTTGCCCTTGAAAACACACAAGTAACGATCCGCCGGTTAAACTTCGCGCTCTTTCTCAAAGGAGTTCATATGAGTTACTACCAGCCGGGCATCCTCGCCACCCCAGTTCCGCCTCAAGCTCGTCATATGTTCTTCGCCCTCGAATCCGCCGAGGCACTGCCGGCAGCGCTGGATAACCTGACGCGCCTGGTGGACGGAAAATCGGCGGTGGTGGGTTTCGGCGAGTCCCTGGTCAAGGCGCTGCACGCGCAGATCGACGGCTTGCGCGCCTTTCCTGCGCTGGTCGGTGTCGGCGTCGACAACCCGTCGACCCAACACGCGCTCTGGTGCTGGTTGCACGGTGTTGACCGTGGCGAGTTGCTCAATCGCAGCCACGCGATCGAAGCCGCGCTGGCACCGGCCCTGCGTCTGGTGCAGATGAACGAAACCTTCCGCCACATGACTGGCCATGACCTGACCGGTTACGAAGACGGCACCGAAAACCCTCACGATGAAGCCGCTGTCGCCGCCGCGCTGCTGGGCCAGGGCGCTGAGGGGCTGGTCGGTGGCAGCTTCGCCGCGATCCAGCAATGGCAGCATGACTTGAAAGGCTTCCACGCGATGCCGTCCCACGAGAAGGACAACATCATGGGCCGGCGCCTGAGCGACAACGAAGAACTCGACGACGCGCCGATCTCTGCCCACGTCAAACGCACCGCCCAGGAAAGCTTCGCACCGGAAGCCTTCGTGGTCCGTCGCTCGATGCCGTGGATCGAAGGCGATCGCGCCGGCCTGATGTTCCTGGCATTCGGTTTTTCCCTCGATGCATTCGAAGCCCAACTGCGACGCATGAGCGGTCTGGAGGACGGCATCACCGACGGTTTGTACCGCATCAGCCGACCGATCACTGGCGGCTACTACTGGTGCCCGCCGCTCAAGGACGGTCGCCTCGACCTGCGCGCATTGCGTGTCGGCTAAATAGCGGATCGCGTACACCTGTAGGAGCGAGGCTTGCCCGCGAAGGCGGTGTGTCAGGTAAAACGCTTTCGCGGGCAAGCCTCGCTCCTACAAAAAACCATCAAAAGGATTTGCTGACACTCGCCACCAGGGTCGCGCTGCACACATCGTCGAACCCCCAGTTACTGATGCATTGGCTTTTCGACAAATCGGTGTCGATGTAACTCAACCCCAGCAGCACCCCGGCCACTTCGCGGGTCAGCTTCGCTTCCCACTCGTGATAAGCCTCCTCGCCATGCCCCGAGGCCGAATACAGGCGCGGGTCTTTGAAGTCCATTTCGCCGTAGCGCAGTTTCAGCCCCAGCCCATAGGGCAACTCGGTTTCGTAGCCAACGTAGCGGTACAACGTGCTCTGTTTGCTGTCGATGCCCGGTGCATCGGCAGAGTAATAGGCCGCGAGTTTCACGCCATAGACGTCGAGAATCCCGTAGACCTCGCTCTGATTGAACTGGCTCTCTTTTGGATACGCGTATTTGAGATAGCCGACATCCAGGCTGATGGCGTCGGTCGCCTGCCACAGCCAACCACCGTAGTAGTCGACTTCCTGGCGGGTTTTCAGGCCACCGCCGAAATCGACGTTCGAACTCCAGGCGCCCAGGTACAGGCCGCTGCTGTGGGCCAGGGTTACACCGGCTTGCGCGGCGGGGTCGTTCTGGGTTTGCGAAATCCCGCGAGTGCGATAGTCGCTGGCCAGGGTCAGGTCGACCAGCACGGCGAAGTCGTCATTCAAGGGCAGGGCCTGGCTGCCCAGGGGCAACAGGCTGAAGGATGCGAGGGCGAACAGGGTGAACGCTTTCATGGTGCAGTGCCTTTGTTGTGATTGTTATGGGCAGATTTGAGACAACGCTGCTCCAGACCCCAGCGATGAACGCGGAGTTGGGCAGCGTGTACAGGCGATTTTTCTCAGAGTGTCGGGGCGTAGACTTCGCGACCGGCGAACCAGGTTTGCAGCACTTGGGTGTCGTGCAGGGCTTTCTCATCGACGCTGAACACGTCGCGGTCCAGCACGATGAAATCGGCTTGCTTGCCGGGGCTCAACGAGCCGATTTGCTTCTCTAGACCGATAGTGCGGGCTGCGTTGAGGGTGTAGGCGTAGAACATCGTTTCCCGGTCGATGCGTTCGTCGGCGTTCAACACACCCAACGGGCCGTTTCGGGTGATCGCCTGGGCGATGGCGTTCCATGGATTGGGTGAAGACACCGGCCAGTCGCTGGCTCCGGCGATCGTCGCGCCCTGTTTGAGCAGCGAGTGCGCCGGGTACTGATAGCGGAAGGCGAGGGCGCTGACGTAAGGCTTGATCATGTCCAGGGTGTAATCGTCGGCGGAGGCCCAGAGCAACTGCATGGAGGCGATGACGTTGAGCGGTTTGAACCGCGCAAACTCTTTCGGGTTGACCATTTGCAAGTGGGTGATCGAGTGAGTCACGCCGCTCTGGCGATCCTTGCGCGCCTGGGCGATGCCGTTCAGGGATTCGCGTACCGCGCGGTCGCCGATGGCGTGGATGTGCACCCGCCAGCCGCGTTGATCGATGGCACTGACCAGTTCGCCGAAGTGCTTCGGATCGATCAGCAACTCGCCCTGTTTTTGCGAGTTGGTGTAAGGATCGATCATCGCCGCGCTCTGGGCCGGGTATTCGATCACGCCGTCGGCAAAAATCTTGATACCGGGCAGGGTCAGGTTGGGGATGCCCTGGAATTGCTGGCGGACCTTGTCCAGCGTGTCGAGATCGGCCGGTACGCTTTTCGGATTGGCCACCAGCAGGGCCGCGACGTGGGCGGTCATGCCACCGCTTTGCGACAGCGCTTTGTACACCGGCAGTACGCCGACGGTTTTCTCCGTGGGTTTAAGGGCAAACACCGGCTCGCCGGGGGCGGCGTTGGCAGCGGGGTCCATCCAGGCCGTAATGCCCAGGCTGTTGTTGTAGCGCACGGCGGTTTGCGCGGCGCGCAGCATGTCGGTGGCACTGGGCGCGGGCATTTTTAACGCAACCCGATCCCAACCGGCGTCCACCAGAAAACCGTTGGGGCTACCGTCGGCAAGCTTGCCTATGGTGTCGAGTTCGGCGGCCGGCAGGTTTTGCAGCAGGATGGCGTCGATGCCCGCGCGTTCGAGCATGACGTTGTTGGCCCAGGCGGTGTGGTGGTCGCTGCCGGTGAACACCACAGGCACCTTGGCCCATTCGCCGCTGTTGAATTTTTTGCCGAGGGCCTCGGCCTGGGCCCAATACGCCGAACTCATGCCGGCCACGCTCAGCACATCGCCGTGTTTCGCCTTGCCGTCATCACGCCATCCGCGCAGGCGTTTTTCCAGCTCATCGAGGTCGACCACCTCATCTTCCATATTGGCCGAGGCCATTTCCAGACCGCCGAAAATCGCGTGGGAATGGCTGTCGATCAGGCCGGGCATCAACGTCTTGCCGCCGAGGTCGATCACTTTCGTTTGCGATTCAATCAAGGCTTTTATCTGTGCATCGCTGCCAACTTGCAGCACTTTGCCGTCCTGCACCGCCAGGGCCTGCACCTTGGGCTGGTTGCGGTCGGCGGTGAATATCTTGCCGTTGAGCAGCACCAGATCGGTCGCTGCCATGGCTTCCATCGAGGCAAAAGCCACAGCGGCCATCAATAGATTCGGGAGGAATCTTTTCATTGAATGTTTCCTTGTTATTGCGTCTGATGGCCAGATTAGTGGCTGCTTATGCTCAACAGAACGCCTCACTCACGAAAAACGTTTTTGCCGGAATGGAAAAAGAATGGACAAGTTGGGTGCGTTGAAAATGTTCGTGGTCACGGCGCAACTGGGCAGTTTCAGCCGCGCCGCCGAGCAACTGGGCAAGACCCCGTCGGCCCTGACCAAAGCGGTCAATCACCTGGAGGCCGAGCTCGGTGCCCGGCTATTCGAGCGCAGCACCCGGCGGATTCTGCTGACGGAAGTGGGGCGGCTCTACCTGGAAACCGCGCGTCAGGTGTTGCAGCGGCTGGACGAGGCCGGTGAGGAAATCGAGCAGTTGCAGCATGGCCTGCGCGGCAATCTGAAAATCACCGCGCCACTGGCCTATGGGCATGCCTTTCTCGATCAGGTGTGTGGCGGTTTTCTGGAGCAGTATCCGCAGATCAATCTGCAAGTGGACCTGTGCGATGAGTTCGTCAATCTGCTGGAAAGCGGCTACGACCTGGCCCTGCGCGAAGGCCATGACGACCTGCCGGGGCTGATCGCCCGCGTCGTTGGCAGCAATCGTCTGGCGTTGTGTGGCAGCCCGGCCTATCTGGCGCGCAAGGCGTTGCCGGTCACCCCGCAAACCCTCGATGAGCACGAATGGTTGCTGTATCGCCATCCCTTGCTCAGCCGCGAATTCTGGTGGGCCGAGCGCGATGGGCAGCGCTTGAGCCTGCCGCAACCCCAGGCGCCACGGCTGCGCAGCGACAATTACGACTTGCTGCTGGCCAATGCGCTGGCCGGACGCGGGTTGTTGCACACGCCGCTATGGAGCGCTGCGCCGTATCTGGCCGACGGTCGACTGGTGCGGGTGATGGCGGACTACGACATCGATCCCGACAGCTTTGGCCCGCACATTCTGGCGGTGTACCCGAGCCATCGGCGAGCGACCGCCAAAGTCGTGGCTTTTATCGATTACATCGCCGGGTTTCTGGCCTCTCGCGGGCTGAGCTGACTGGCGGTCCTTGCCAGGAAAAAGCCGAAAGAGTACAAATGTACTCCATGACGACTTTAACTCCCCGCCGTACCGCCATCCTGACCTTCATCCGCGATCGCATCGCCGAACACGGTCAGCCCCCGAGCCTCGCTGAAATCAGCGAGGCCTTCGGTTTCGCCTCCCGTAGCGTGGCGCGCAAGCACGTGCTGGCGCTGACCGAGGCGGGTTTCATCGAGGTCAATCCGCATCAGGCGCGCGGCATCCGCTTGTTGAACCAGCCGCCGCGGCCCGAGCTGCTGGACGTTCCGGTACTGGGCCGCGTGGCGGCCGGTGCGCCGATCGGTGCCGATGCCGAGGTCCACAGCCGCTTGCTGCTCGATCCGTCGATCTTCTCGCGGGTGCCGGATTACATGCTGCGGGTCCAGGGTGATTCGATGATCGAGGACGGCATTCTCGACGGCGATCTGGTGGGCGTGCGGCGCAATCCTGAAGCGCTCAACGGCCAGATCGTGGTGGCGCGGCTCGACGGCGAAGTCACCATCAAGCGTTTCGAGCGGGTCGGCGATGCCGTTCGCCTGTTGCCTCGCAATCCGGCTTACCAGCCGATCATTGTTCGAGCTGATCAGGAGCTGGCCATCGAAGGCGTGTTCTGTGGTCTGGTGAGGCAAGGGTGATGGGCGCCGTCGTTGCGCTGGATACGCTGTTCAATGGCGGCCAGGTCTGGAAGGGCCGACCTGCGCCACCGGCCGTCAGCCCGCAACCCACAGGGCATGTGGCGCTGGATGCGGCGTTGCCGAGCGGTGGCTGGCCGGAAGCGGCGCTGAGCGAAATCCTCCTGGCCGGGCAGGGCGTGGGTGAGTTGCAACTGGTGTGGCCGACGCTGGCACGGCTGTCGGCGGCGGGCGAGCGCATCGTGCTGGTGGCGCCGCCCTACGTGCCGTATCCCCAGGCCTGGCAGAACGCCGGGGTCGATCTGCGCCAGTTGTCGATCATCCAGGCCAGCGAGCGCGATGCGCTGTGGGCGGCGGAACAATGCCTGCGTTCGGGCAGTTGCGGGGCGGTGTTGTGCTGGCCGCACAAGGCCGATGACCGGGCGTTGCGACGTTTGCAGGTGGCGGCCGAAACCGGGCAGACCCTGGCGTTCGCCTATCGCTCGCTCAGTGAAGCCATCAACCCGTCGCCAGCGGCCCTGCGCATCGCCATCGACGCCAAGCCTGCTCAGTTGCGGGTGCTCAAGTGCCGGGGCGGGCTGGCCCGTTCGGCGCCGATTGCCTTTGCCGTGGGGCATTGAGGTTGCCATGCGCTGGGTGTGCATTGTCTTCCCACAATTGGCGCTGGACGCGGTACTGCGTCAGCGCCCCGACCCCGATGAGCCGTTGGCGCTGCTGACCGGCCCGGCCCAGCGGCGGGTGCTGCAGGCGGTCAACGGTGCGGCGCGGGCGCTGGGTTTGCGACCCGGTCAGTCGATGACCGCCGCCCAGGCGCTGAGCAAAGGGTTCGTCACCGTCGAATACGATGCCGCCGAAATCGAACATTGGCAGCAGTTCCTGGCCGCCTGGGCCTATCGGTTCAGCTCCCAGGTCAGCGTGCATTACCCGCGTGCCGTGGTGTTTGAAATCGAATCCAGCCTGGGCTTGTTCGGGCCCTGGCCGCAGTTCGAGGCGCGGCTGCGCGCCGAGCTCGCTGAGCTGGGGTTTCGCCATCGGATTGTCGCCGCGCCAAATCCGGTGGCGGCGCGGGTGCTGGCCAACGTTTATGACGGTCTGGTGGTGCCGGACAATCAAGCCTTGCAGCATCACCTCGGGCAACTGCCCGTCGATCGCATTGCCCTGGAGCCCAGCGTTGCTACGGCGTTATCGCGCATGGGGCTGCGCACCTTGAGTCAGGTGCAGGCGCTGCCCCGGCATAGCCTGGCCCGGCGTTTCGAGGCCCAGGTGCTCAAGCATCTGGACAGCCTGTTCGGTGAGCGGCGGCTGGCACTGGCGTTTTACCTGCCGCCGGACCGTTTCGATGTGCGCATCGAACTCAATTTCGATGTGCAATCCCATCAGGCATTGTTGTTTCCTTTAAGACGATTGACCGGCGATCTGTCGGCGTTCCTCTGCGGCCGGGACAGCGGCGTGCAACGTTTCGACTTGCACCTGGAACACGCCGGCTTGCCGGACACCGTGATCAAGGTCGGCCTGCTCAGCGCCGAGCGCGATCCGGCGATGCTGTTCGAACTGGCCCGGGGGCGGCTGGAACAGGTTCAGGTCGAGGCGCCGGTGCGCGGTTTTCGTCTGCGCGCCGAAGATCTGCCGGCCTTCGTGCCCCAGCGTCAGGAGCTGTTCGACGACCGTCCGCAGCAGTCCTTGCCCTGGGAGCAACTGCGTGAACGCTTGCGCGCACGGCTGGGGGATGACGCGGTGCAGGGCTTGCGCTTCCAGGCCGATCACCGGCCGGAATGCGCGTGGCAGACCACTGTCGACAGCCAGGCCTGCGGGGGGCTGCCTGCCGTGCAACGCCCGGGCTGGTTGCTGACTGAACCGCAGGCGGTACACGAAAGCTCGACGCGCATCCTCATGGGGCCGGAGCGCATCGAGTCCGGCTGGTGGGACGGCGGCGACGTGCGCCGCGATTACTACCTGATCGAAACCCGTTCCGGTCAGCAGGGCTGGGCCTATCGGGCGGTGGGCGAAGACGGTCCGTTGTGGCTGCAAGGCTGGTTCGCATGAGCGTCGACTATGCCGAGCTGCACTGCCTGTCCAACTTCAGTTTCCAGCGCGGTGCCTCCAGTGCGCTTGAGCTTTTTCAACGGGCGAAAAAGCAGGGCTATCAGGCGCTGGCGATCACCGACGAATGCACCCTGGCGGGTATCGTCCGTGCCTGGCAGGCGGCCAAGACCGTGGAGCTGCCGCTGATCATCGGCAGCGAAATACGTATCGAAAATGGCCCGAAACTGGTGCTGCTGGTGGAAAACCTCGAAGGTTATCAAGCCCTGTGCCGACTGATTACCCGCGCCAGACGCCGCACGCAGAAAGGCCAGTATCAGGTGCTGCGGGAGGATTTCAGCGAGCCGTTGCCGGGGCTGTTGGCGTTGTGGGCGCCGGACGCCGTCGATGATTTTGCGCAGGGCCATTGGCTGAAGCAGAGCTTCGCCGAGCGCCTGTGGCTGAGCGTTCAGTTACATCGCGGGCAGGACGACACTCGGCGACTGGCGGCACTGCTGACCCTGGCGCGGGAACTGCGGATCCCGGCGGTGGCCAGCGGCGATGTGCATATGCACGCCCGCGGCCGGCGCGCCTTGCAGGACACCATGACCGCCATCCGCCATCACGTTCCCGTGGCCGAGGCCGGGTTGCGTCTGCACCCCAATGGCGAACGGCATTTGCGCAGCCTCGACGACTTGCGCGATCTCTACCCGCAGGCGCTGCTCGACGAGACGCTGAACATCGCCCGGCGCTGTACTTTCGACCTCGGTCAGTTGCGTTATCAATATCCCCGGGAACTGGTGCCCGAGGGGCACACGGCCACGTCCTGGCTGCGGGTGCTGGCAGAAAAGGGGATTCGCTGGCGCTGGGAAAAAAGCCCCAAGGCCGAGGTGTTGGCGCAGATCGACAAGGAACTGGAGCTGATTGCCGAGCTGGGGTACGAGAGTTATTTCCTGACGGTTCACGACATTGTGAATTTCGCCCGCCAGCAACACATCCTTTGCCAGGGCCGCGGTTCTGCCGCCAACTCGGCGGTGTGCTTCGTGCTGGGGATCACGGAGATCGACCCGGAACGCAGCACGCTGCTGTTCGAGCGTTTTCTCTCCAGGGAACGCAACGAACCGCCGGACATCGACGTGGATTTCGAGCACGAGCGGCGCGAAGAAGTCCTGCAGTATGTGTTTCAGCGTTATGGCCGGGCCCGTGCGGCGCTGACGGCGGTGGTCAGCACTTACCACGGTGCCGGCGCAATCCGCGACGTGGCCAAGGCGTTGGGTTTGCCGCCGGATCAGGTCAACGCCCTGGCCGACTGTTGCGGCCACTGGAGTAATCAGGCGCCGCCCGTCGAGCGCCTGCGTGAAGGTGGTTTCGACCCCGATAGCCCGGTGTTGCGTCGAGTGCTGAGCCTGACCCAGCAACTGATCGGTTTTCCCCGGCACCTGTCCCAGCACCCTGGCGGTTTCGTGATTTCCGAGCAGCCTCTGGACAGCCTGGTGCCGGTGGAAAACGCCGCCATGGCCGAGCGCACCATCATCCAGTGGGATAAGGACGATCTGGATGCGGTCGGGCTGCTCAAGGTCGATATTCTGGCGCTGGGCATGCTCAGCGCGATTCGCCGTTGTTTCGATCTGCTGCGTCGGCACCGGGGCCGCGACCTGAGCCTGGCGACGGTGCCGGCCGAAGACCCGCAAACCTACGAGATGATTGGCCATGCGGACACCATCGGGGTGTTCCAGATCGAGTCCCGGGCACAGATGTCGATGCTGCCCAGGCTCAAGCCCAAGAACTTCTACGATCTGGTGATCGAGGTGGCGATCGTTCGTCCGGGGCCGATTCAGGGCGGGATGGTGCATCCCTACCTGCGGCGGCGTAAGGGCGAAGAAGAGGTGAAATACCCGTCGAAAGAACTTGAAGCGGTGCTGAAACGTACGCTGGGCGTGCCGCTGTTTCAGGAGCAGGTGATGCAGATCGCGATTGTCGCCGCCGACTACAGCCCCGGCGAGGCTGATCAGTTACGCCGCTCCATGGCGGCCTGGAAACGCCACGGCGGACTGGAACCGCACAAGGAACGCCTGGCGGACGGAATGAAGAAAAACGGCTACACGGCGGAGTTCGCCGCGCAGATCTTCGAGCAGATCAAAGGCTTCGGCGATTACGGTTTTCCCGAATCCCACGCCGCCAGTTTCGCCTTGCTGACCTACGCCAGTTGCTGGTTGAAATGCCACGAGCCGGCGGCTTTCGCCTGTGCGCTGATCAACAGCTGGCCGATGGGGTTCTACAGCCCGGACCAGATTCTCCAGGACGCCCGCCGCCATCATTTGCAGATTCGCCCGGTGGACGTGCGGGCCAGTGACTGGGATTGCAGCCTGGAACCGATCACCGGTGCGCAGCCGGCCATTCGCATGGGGCTGCGGATGATCAAGGGCTTTCGCGAAGACGATGCCCGGCGTATCGAGACGGCAAGGTCGAAAGGGGCGTTTGCCGACATCGCCGACCTCGGCGAACGGGCACGACTCGATGCCCGCGCCCAGGAACAACTGGCCGATGCCGGTGCGCTGCGCGGGCTGGCCGGTGACCGGCATCGGGCGCGCTGGGAGGTGGCGGGGGTGCATAAGCAGCTCGGTTTGTTTGCCGGTCTGCCGAGTCAGGAAGAGCCGGCGGTGGATCTGCCTAAACCCACCGTGGGCGAGGACCTGCAAGCCGATTACGCCAGTGTTGGCACCACCCTCGGCCCGCATCCGCTGGCGTTGCTGCGGGGGGAACTCAAGGCCCGGCGCTGTCGCAGCTCCAGGGAATTGCTGATGGTCGAGCATGGGCGTCCGGTCAGCGTCGCCGGGCTGGTCACCGGTCGACAGCGTCCGGGAACCGCCAGCGGTGTGACCTTCGTGACACTTGAAGACGAATTCGGCAACGTCAACGTGGTGGTCTGGCGCGATCTGGCCGAACGGCAACGGCAGGTATTGGTCGGCTCGCAATTGCTCAAGGTCGACGGGCGCTGGGAACAGGTGGGCGAGGTGCGGCACCTGATTGCCGGACGCTTGAGCGACCTGAGTTCATTGCTCGACGGTATCCATGTGCGCAGTCGGGATTTCCACTGAGCCTTGGCGGTGGATATGTCACCTGCGCAGGAGCAGCTTGTCGCAGGGGCCGGTCGAGAATCAGCTATACCTCAATGAAACCATTGGCGTCGGCAGTGCTCGAAACAAACGGGCAGGCACCGTCTCCTCATGCTGTTGCACTGCCTGAAAACATGTCATTCACAAGACATAGGCCAGTCGATGCAGTTTCTAGACAATAGCCACGGTTGTACCGGTTGGAGCGGCGAAATGGCCGAACGCATTCGTGCGTTCGACTGGAGCCTGACCGAACTCGGACGCATCGACACCTGGCCCGGGAGTCTGTGCAGCGCGGTGCAGTTACTGCTTGCTTCACCGCTGCCGATGGTGATGCTGTGGGGCCGCCCCGGTTACATGATCTATAACGACGCCTACTCAAGATTTGCCGGTGGCCGCCATCCTTACCTGCTGGGCTCCCCGGTGGAGTTGGGCTGGCCGGAGGTCGCCGAATTCAATCGGCATGTGGTGGACACCTGTCTTGCGGGCGGCACCTTGTCTTATCACAACAAAGCCCTGGTATTGCTGCGCGACGGCGTTCCCGAAGACGTCTGGATGGACCTTTACTACAGTCCTGTCTCCAATGATGACGGGTGTCCCGCCGGGGTCATGGCAATGGTGGTCGAAACCACTGACCATGTGATTTCCGAACGCCGACGCCAAGAAGCCGAAAACGCCTATCGTGCCGATAATGAAAGGGTTCGCCTGGCCCTCAATGCCGGGGCTTTGCTCGGCTCGTTTGTCTGGGACATCAAGGCTGATGTGCTATCGGGCGACGAGCGATTCGCCCGCACGTTTTCCTATCCGCCAGGCCAGGACCTGGCCAACTTGCCACCAGCCATCGCCCAAATGCAGATTCATCCCGATGATCGCAGCTGGGCCCGGGAGCGGATGAATCAGTCGGTGGAAACCGGCGTGCCCTATAACGCCGAATATCGGGTCCTGCGTCCCGATGGCAGTTACCTGTGGGTGCTCGCCAGCGGGTGTTGCGAGCTCAATGAGCAAGGTGAAGCGTTGCGCTTTCCAGGGGTGTTGATCGACATCCACGAACGCAAGATTGCCGAAGAGTCCTTGCTCAAGTTCACCCGCAACCTGGAGCAACGAGTCGCTGAAGAAGTCGAGGCGCGGCTGGCGGCCGAAGAGCAGCTGCGTCAATCACAGAAGCTCGAAGCCATTGGTGGTCTCACCGGCGGGGTGGCCCATGACTTCAACAACCTGTTGCAGGTGATCGCCGGCAACCTGCACTTGCTGGCGCGTCATGAGCCGGACAACGCCAACGTGCAGCGCCGGGTTGGCGCCTCGATTGCCGCAGTCGAGCGCGGGGCCAAATTGTCTTCGCAATTACTCGCCTTTGCCCGACGTCAGCCGTTGTCACCGGCCGTATGCGACCCACGGCAGATCTTCGAAGACCTCGGGGAATTATTGCAGCGCGCGCTGGGAGAGACGATCCAGATCAAGGTGTCCGCACCTGACGATCCATGGCACCTCTACGTGGACTGCAATCAACTGGAAAACGCCATTCTCAACCTTGCGATCAACGCCCGAGATGCCATGAACGGCGAGGGGACCATTGCCCTCAGCGCAGAGAACATCGTCCTCGACCGCAAGTTTTGCGCCGGCAAGGGCATCGTCGCTGGCGATTATGTCTGCGTGACGGTGGCGGACTCGGGCGTCGGCATGCCGCCGCAAGTGCTTGCACAGGCCTTCGAGCCGTTTTTCACCACCAAGGCTGATGGTCAAGGCACCGGCCTGGGTTTGAGTATGGTGTTCGGGTTCGTCAAACAGAGCGGCGGGCATATCGAGATTTCCAGCGTCGTCGGGCGGGGCACTCGGGTGCGGCTGTATTTCCCTCGCAGCTTGCGCCCGTTGCCTGATGAAACAATGCGCCATGCTCCGCAGCACCGGGGCGGGCATGAAACCATTCTGGTGGTCGAGGACAACGAAGCGGTGCGCAGTTCGGCCGTGGACTTGTTGTGCGAAGAGGGCTATCAGGTACTGACCGCGGCCAACGGTGACCTGGCGATGCAGATGTTGCTCGACGGTGCGACAGTGGACCTGATCTTTACCGACGTGGTCATGCCCGGCTTGATCAAAAGCTCGGACCTGGCCGCCTGGGCCAAGGTGCAAAACCCTCCGGTGGCGGTGTTGTTTACCTCCGGACACACCCGCGACATCATTTCGCGCGATCACCAACTCAGCTCTGACACTTATTTGCTGAGCAAACCTTATGGTCCCGAGGCGCTGACACGAATGGTTCGTACGGTACTCGGTGGTTGATTCAAGGGGGGCTTTCCAGGCGCTCGGGCAAGGGGGTATCGCGTTTGCGACAGGACGACGAACGGACGCCGCTGGTCTGATAGACGGTCGACAGAACCGGGTAAGCGAGGCCATTCTGATAATTGGCGAACGCCATCGATCACGTTTGCCACCGATTAACAAACGGAGGTGTTCCATGCCGGTGACCCATGACCTTTATCAGGACTTGCGCTGCACGAAGGAAGAGATCCAGCAAAAACGCACCAAGGATCCGTTACTGGATTCACTGCTCAACAAGTACATCCAGGCGGACGCAGAGGTGGTGAAGGCCGAGTCCGCACAATCGGATGCGCCCAGCGATGAGGTACTGAAGAAGCTCAAGGAGAAGCGTGTGCAGGTCAAGGACAAGATCGCTGAGCGACTTAAGACACCGTCCTGAGGACGCTGTGCAGAATCACCGACGACCGGTGACTGAACAATTGGAACGGGGATCAATACGAGATCTGCGTTGATTCAAAATCAAAAGATCGTCCGAACGCGGTCCGAACCTTCGGGCGATCTTTTGGCTACACCCTCTATTTCAATGCGGCACTCAACGGCAACCGCGCCATGTGCCGGGCTTTCAGCGACCCCAGATACAACCAGTCCCCATATTCGCGCACGGTGGTGATGGGTGAGTAGTTGCCGCTGCTGGCGTCCTGCAGATTGGCAATCACTTTGCCGTCGAGGTCCAGTCCCAGGACGAAGGCGCGCTTCTCCAGGGGTTTGGGCAGAATAGTCATCGCCCGCACGATCATTTTGCGTACCAGAGGGTAGGGCGCCGTGGTGTCGAGCAGTGCATTGCGCGGTGCATACAGCGCCACCCAGAAACGGTCGCGGCCATTGAATGCCAGGTTGTCCGGCAGCCCCGGCAAATTGTCGATGAACAGATCGTGGGTGCCGGCTTTCGGCCCGGTCAGCCAATAGCGGCTGATGCGATAGGCGCCAGTTTCATTGACCAGCACAAACGCGTCGTCAGGCCCCAGTGTCACGCCGTTGGCGAACTCCAGTTTGTCCAGCAGGACCGCCGTATTGCCTGTCTGGAAGTTATAACGCAGCAAACGGCCGTCGCCACCGTGCTCGATGATCGCCTCGCCGTCCTTGCCGTAGCCCCAACGGCTGGAGGAGTCGCTGAAATAAGCGTAATGCCCGGGCTTGTCGATGGCCACGTCATTGGTAAAACCGAAGGGCAGGTTGTTGGCCGTGGTGGTCAATGGAATCAACCGGCCCTGAGCGTCGAGCGACAGCAAGCCTTTGACCCCGTCGGCGATCACCAACAAACCATTGGGGTGCCGCGCCAGGCCCAGCGGCCGGCCACCGGTATCAGCCAGCACCTGGGTGGTTTTGCCGTCGAGGCTGGTGCGAATCAATCGGCCGTCATGCAGGCCGGTGATAAGGGCGTCTTTCTCCAGCAGCAACGCCTCAGGGCCGTCGATGTCAGCAGCACCGACCCGTTTCACGCCTTTGAGTCGCTGATTGTCGGCGTAGATGCCCTCGACGAGGGAGGGCGCCGTTGGCGGTGTCCAGGCTACCGGTTGAACCTTGGTCGGCAATAGAAACAGCAAGGCACTGATCACGATGATCAGCAGCAGCAACCAATGCCGAAACTTGAGGGGTCTTTTCATGCGCTGACTCCTGTCAGGGCCAGATGTTTTTGCGCCATCTCGCGTAACGCCAGCATCGACTCCGCCGATTCGCGCTCGATGCGCCGCTTGAGCACCAGACGATTGGCAATGCGCATTGCCAGGCCGCTGAAGCTGTATTCCAGAGTACGGACAAACCGCGTGTCATCGCCCTCAACCTCACACTCGTAAGTCACCACCAACGACAGACCATGATCGCCCCGGGCCCGAGCCCTCCAGCGGCGTCCGGGCAGGTATTCGTCGACTTCCCAGCTCAAATGCCCCTCACGCCCGCCGGCCCGAATGTCTTCCTCGAATCGCTCCCCGACATACAGCGGGCCGCTCTGGCCGTCGACCTTGAGGGAGGACGGATGCCACTGCGGCCAATGGGTCGCGGTGCTGGCGTAGGCGAGCACAGCCACTGGGTTTCCAGCGATGTCGATCACATGCTGCATACGGGTCATGGACGTTCTCGTCAGGTGCGGGGGCGCTTGCTCCGGTTCCCAGTAGAGGGTGCCGAACAGGTAGTCCATCAGGGGCAACACGATATTGAAATTGCGTTCCTGCATCAGCTCACGACGGTGATGCAGCTCATGCAGACGGCGCATCTGGCGGATCCACGGCAAACGCGTCACTGGGTTGCCGGGCGGTAGATGTTCGCAGGCATGGAACACCTCGTAGGTCAGGTAACCGAGCACCATGCAGCCGCCAAACAGCCCCGCGACGTTGCTATTGAACTGAGCCAGCAGCCACCAGCCAGGCGCCGTGATGACGAGGGTGTGCAACACGATCAGCCAGGCTGGAAACAGAATCACCCGCCAGTCCCGGGCGCTGTCACAGGTCATGTGGCCGGGGGTGAAAAAGCTGTGATGGTCACCGGCGTGACGGGCGTAGAACATCCGCGCCAGGCTCTTTTTGTGGTGCCCCAGATGCCGATGCACGACGTACACGCCGAAGTTGAAAAACAACAGGGTCAGCGGCACCGCCAGCCATTCCAGCGGTTGCACCTGATGCACCGTGCTCCAGAACCCACCGATGACCAGCAACCCGAACAGCAACACAAAGGCGCCGTGCAACCAAGGGTTGTAGAGCGGATGTATGTCGGCACGGTAGCGCGCGCGGAACGCTTCGGTGGTCTGCCTCACTGGGTTCACCTGTGGTTATTGTTATAACCAGCAGATTAGCCGATCCCGCCGCACAGGCAGGCCGAACCTTGAGGACACAAGCGCCACGCTCCGGTGCAAGACGCCCGTATGGTGTCAGGTCAGCGGGTTCCAGCGCTGGGACCAGTCGTCGTCCGTCTTGATCACTTCCCGCAGCAGGTCGAACGCCCGTTGCAGGGTCGCCGAATCGCGGTCCCGGGAGTAAACCAGATAGGTCGGGTAGCTGAACTCCGGAGCTTTGGGCACTTGTTCCAGCAAGCCGTTTTCCAGGTAACTCTGGACCACCCGAGTGCGGAAATAGCCGCTGCCGCCGTTTTCCAGGATGTATTGCAAGGCCAGCGGGCCGAGGTTGAAGCTCAGGGCTGCCTTGGCTTTTTCCGGCAGCGCCGCATCGTGCTGGCGACGGAAATCCGGGCCCCAGTCGATATACACGTAAGGATCGGGTTTTCCGGCCAAGCGTACCAGGATCAGTTTTTCTTCCAGCACCTGCTCGACTTGCAGGCGTGGCCAGTATTCGGGCTGATAGACCAGCGCCGCATCCAACACCCCCAATTCCAGTTGGCGCAGCAGGTTTTCGCCATCGCGGATTTCCATGCGCAGGGCATGGCTGGGAATCTTCTCGCGCAGTTCCCCGGCCCAACTGAGCATCAACGGGTTGCACAGGCTGACCTCGCCACCGATGTGCAGCACGTCGCGGTAGCCCTCGGGCAGCGGCAAGTCCCGGCGTGCGGCTTCCCAGGTCTGCACCAGTTGATTGGCGTAAACCACAAAGGCCTCGCCGTTCGGCGTCAGGCGCGCGCCGGCGCGATTGCGCACAAACAGCGTGCTGCCCAGCTGACTTTCGAGCTTCTGCACCCGGGCAGTGATCGCGGTCTGGGTGACGTGCAGCTTTTCAGCCGCCGCGGCCAGGCTGCCGTGGCGGACGATTTCCAGAAAGGTACGGGCGAGGTCGATGTCCATGGGCAGGCCGATGTGGGAGGTGCGGGCATTGTAAGAGCAGCCATGGTCTTCCGATACCGTCTGTGACGAGGGAGCTTGCTCCCGCTGGGGCACGAAGCGGCCCCAAGCTCCCTCGCCACAGAGTTCACTGTCCGGCCTGATCACCCGTGCCAAACAATCAGTCCGCCAACTCAACCTCCCTCACCACCGCCCAATCGGCTACCAACCGCTGCGGCGTGCCACACGCCTTGCGCTTAAGCACAAAATTTTTGCTCTTCTCGGCGAACTGTTTACGGTTTTGCACCATGTCCTGATGCATTTCTTCCAGCTCGGCATTACGGCAGTGCTGCATCAGTTGAGGATCGAGCTGACTTTTGCGCTCACGTATCGCCTGGTACGCCGGATCACTCAACGCACCATTGGCACGCTGCAATAACCAAAGACCAAACTCATCCGGGCAGCGCGGACCGATTTCCTGGACCATGCCTAACTGCAAGGCCTGGAGGGCGCTGATCGGCAGGCAGTCTTCAGTGAGTTTTTCCGCCATCGCCGGGCCGACGGCGCGGGGCAGGCTGTAGGTCCAGTATTCGGAGCCGTACAGGCCCATGGTTTTGTAATGGGGGTTGAGCACGATGTCGGAGCGGGCGAAAACAATATCGGCAGCCAGCGCCAGCATCACGCCACCGGCCCCGGCATTGCCGGTCAGGCCGCTGACCACCAGTTGCCGGGCGCTGAGCAGTTCCTGGCAGACGTCGTCGATCGCCTGAATATTGGCCCAGGCTTCCAGCCCCGGAACCGCTGCGGCCTGGATCACGTTGAGGTGCACGCCGTTGGAGAAACTGCCGCGTCCACCCTTGATCAGCAGCACTTGGGTGCCCCGGGACTTGGCCCAGCGCAGGGCCTCCACCAGTCGTTGGCACTGTTCGGTGCTCATGGCGCCGTTGTAAAACTCGAAGGTCAGCTCGCCGACATGCCCCGACTCGCGATAGCGGATCGGTTGATAGCTTTCGTTGTTAAACGGCTGAGAGGCGATCGACCAATCAAGGGTTGGGACGTGCGCAAGCTGTTCGGCGAGTACATGTCGGGCCGGACGCTTGAAGGTTTCTTCGCCGGGCCGGGGTTTGCGTCGCAGCGAACCGATCCACAGGCTGTGATCACCGGTCGCGACCAGTACCGCATCGTCGTGCACCGCGAGAATCTCTCCCGGCGTGCCGCTGCGCGAATCCAGATGAGCGTCATACAGGTAATACTGACCGCCGGCCAGGCTGGCCAATACGCCGGGCTGACCGTCGGCGGCGTCGATGCTGCGTTTGATGAAGTGCGCGCTGTCGTGCCAGCTGAAGATCCGGTCAGCTTGCTTCATGTTCGGCTGCAAGCGGCCAATCACATGGCGTTGGCTGTAGTCCAAAGGCACTGGCTCGAAACCGTCGATAAACTTTTCCACGACTTCGCGGATACAGGTGATTGCCGCGTCGCTGACGCGCCCGTTGTACAACTCGGATTTGCGCAGACCCTGGGGCAGGTTGAATTCACAAGTGGCCCAGACCGGCCCGGCGTCCATTTCCTCCACCGCTTGCAACGCGGTCACGCCCCAACGGCTGAGTTCACGGGTGATCGCCCAGTCCAGCGCACTGGCGCCACGGTCGCCGACGATACCCGGATGAATGATCACCACAGGACGCTGGAGATTGCTCCACAGTTGCTGCGGTACCCGATCCTTGAGAAACGGGCAGATCACCAGATCGGCGCCGGAATGCTCGATCTGTTCGCACACCGCGTCTTCATCGGTGAACAGCACCACGCTGGGCGAGTGGCCGGCCTGACGCAAGTCCAGCCAGGCCCGCTGGGTCAGGCCGTTGAACGCCGATGCCAGCAGAATGATCTTAAATGACCGCATGATTGACTCTTCCTTGAGAATGATCGGCCGCAGGCTCCCGATGAGCCGTCCTTGGCCTTCGATGGAAGAGCGATAGTAGAGAGTGTGGGGGGGAGGGCAACTGATCGAGATCAAGCTTGTGTCAGCGAGTGTTGCAGAGGCTCAAAATCAAAAGATCGTCCGAACGCGTCCCGCGCCTTCGGACGATCTTTTCTCTTTTCAAAACGCAAAACACGAACAGCCAAACGCCCCCCAGAACCCTTGAAAGTCACTGACCGGTGCCGACGACAATCGCGCTCGTTCATGGCTATGGGCATGCACCGCGCAAGCGCCCACACACTGGTGCACTTGCGCGGTCATTGGCGCCAGGGGTTTCCAGTGCCCCGGTACATTCACCACGGGCGACCACTCAGGCACCACCGGGATTGGCGGTGGCCCCAGTTTTTCAAACTCGACGCTACCGTGGACGATCTTGCCGTCGACAATGGTCAGCACCGACTCGATCCACTTTATGGCTTCGTCTTCGATGTGAAAGTAATCTGCCGACAGCGCAATCAGGTCCGCCAGTTGCCCGACTTTGATCTGACCTTTCTTGCCCTGTTCGGAGGAGAACCAGGCGCTGCCGTGGGTGAACAGTTCCAGCGCCGTATCGCGGCTCAAGCCTTGTGGGTAGAGCGCCAGCCCGCCGACGGTGCGGCCGCTGACCAGCCAGTACAGCGAGGTCCAGGGGTTGTAGCTGGAGACGCGCGTGGCATCGGTGCCGGCGCCCACTGGAACGCCCTCGGCGAGCATGCGTGCGATCGGTGGCGTGGCTTCGGCCGCCTTGGCGCCGTAACGGTCGACGAAGTATTCACCCTGGAACGCCATGCGGTCCTGGATGGCGATACCACCGCCCAGGGCCTTGACCCGTTCGATGTTACGGGGGGTGATGGTTTCGGCGTGATCGAAGAACCACGGCAAACCGTTGAACGGAATATCCCGGTTGACCTTCTCGAACACGTCGAGCATGCGGCTGATGGATTCGTTGTAGGTGGCGTGCAGGCGGAAGGGCCAGCGCTGTTCCACCAGATGGCGCACCACCGGTTCCAGTTCCTGCTCCATGGTTTGCGGCAGGTCGGGGCGTGGTTCGAGGAAGTCTTCGAAATCCGCTGCCGAGAACACCAGCATCTCGCCGGCGCCGTTGTGCCGCAGGAAGTCATCGCCCTGGCCGTAATGGGAAGTGCTGGTCCAGTTCTTGAAGTCGGTCAGTTCTTCCTTGGGTTTCTGGGTGAACAGGTTGTAGGCAATGCGCACCGTGAGCTGTTGATCTTTGGCCAGTTGCTGGATGACTTGATAGTCGTCCGGGTAATTCTGATAACCGCCGCCGGCATCGATGGCGCTGGTGATGCCCAGTCGATTGAGTTCGCGCATGAACTGGCGGGTCGAGTTGACCTGATACTCCAGCGGCAGCTTCGGCCCTTTGGCCAGGGTTGAGTAGAGGATCATCGCATTCGGGCGGGCGATCAGCATGCCGGTGGGGTCGCCATTGGCATCGCGCTGGATCTCGCCGCCCGGCGGGTTCGGCGTGTCACGGGTGTAGCCGACCACTTTCAGTGCGGCACGGTTGAGCAGGGCGCGGTCGTAGAGGTGCAGGACGAATACCGGAGTGTCCGGCGCGGCTTTGTTCAGATCTTCAAGGGTCGGCATGCGTTTTTCGGCAAACTGGAATTCATTCCAGCCACCGACCACCCGCACCCATTGCGGGGTAGGGGTGCGGTCGGCCTGATCCTTGAGCATGCGCAAGGCATCAGCCAGGGACGGCACGCCTTCCCAGCGCAGTTCGAGGTTGTAATTGAGGCCGCCACGAATCAGGTGCAAGTGGGAGTCGTTGAGGCCGGGAATCACCGTGCGCCCATGCAGGTCAACGATTTGCGTGCCGGGGCCTTGCAGGGCCATGGCCTGGGCATCGCTGCCGACCACCACAAAGTGCCCGTCCTTGATCGCGACGGCGCTGGCCTGGGGTTTCTTGCGGTCGACGGTGTGCAGGCGTCCGTTGTACAGAATCAGGTCGGCGGGGGTGTCGGGCATGGTTTTACTCCCTGCGGTTAGCGGACTGATCCAGGCACCGATGGCGCCTGCCGAAAGACCTTGCAGTACACGGCGGCGACTGAAGTCATTGTGCTCGTCAGGTGGGCTCATGGCAGTGCTCTCCACACAGTTCTTCATAAAAGAAGCGAGGGCAAACAGCCGATGTCTGACGCATGCGGCCAGAAGGAATATAGACGGCATATCCACAGATAGCCGTTTTCCGAGGGTGAAAAACGACGAATCCCGCCACGAGGGGCGGGATTCGCATGCAGCCAGAGAGGCTCCCGAGAGCGGGAGCCGTCGTCTTAGCCTGGGAACAGCTCGGACAGTTTCATGGCCAGCATCATGTCGCCTTCAGCGCGCAGCTTGCCGCCCATGAACGCTTGCATGCCGTCGGTCGAACCGTCGACGATGCCTTCCAGGGTTTCGCCGTCCATCACCAGAGTCACCTGGGCGTCCGGGTTTTCGCCTTCTTGCAGCTCGCAGGTGCCGTCTTTGACGATCAACGAGAAGTTCTTGGTGTCGTCGATGCGGAAACCGAATACCAGGTCCAGACCGGCAGCAGCGGCTGGGTTGAACTTGGCTTTCATTGCTTGTACGGCATCAGCTACGGAGGTCATGGTTCGATCCTTTCTTGGGTAATAAGAGCTGGGTGAATACAGCCAGGGTCACAATAGTCCGGAATCAGCGAAACGTGATGAGTTCCGGGGCCTTCAGCAGTTGCAGGTGTGTATGACTGTTGAAGGAAGCCAGGGCCACCTCGCGACCACGAAACTTGAGCAGGTTGAGCGAGGTGTTGACGATTTGCCAGTTCAGCTCAAAGGCCTGCCGGGCAGGCATTTGCGTAATAAGGTGGAGCAGGGCAGTGATGGTGCCGCCGGAGGTGAACACGGCGATTTTCTGGGTGTTGTCGGCATGTTCGAGCAGCCGCTGCAGGCCAGCCTGCACACGATCGACGAAGCCCAGCCAGCTTTCCAGGCCCGGTGTGTCATAGGTACCGGCGAGCCAGCGCTCGATGATCAGGGCGAAGATACGCTGGAACTCGGCACGGTTTTGCGCGGCGTTGCGCAGGATCTCCAGCGCCTCGGGTTCGTCTTCCAGCATGGCGGGCAGCAGGGCACGGATCACCGCGTCGGCGTCGAACTCGTTGAAGGCCGAATCGATTTCCAGGGGCGGCACCGGCAAACCGACGGTGGCGTACTGTTCCAGCGCGCTGGTGGCCGTGTGTTGCTGACGGCGCAGGTCGCCCGACAGACAGCGATCGAAGCTGACACCGAGTTCGGCCAGATGCTGGCCAAGGACTTCTGCCTGGCGAATACCGGTCGGCGACAGAACGTCATAGTCGTCTGCACCAAAGGAGGCCTGGCCATGTCGAATCAAATAGATGCTGCCCACGTCCGCGTCATCCCGGTACGTTGAAGGTTTGGCGAGGTTATGAGGATGACGGTGAGCTGTCAATGAAAAAACATACGCTTGTTTGAAATGCCCGTTACAGGCCTGTTGCTAGTGTCCTGTCTCACAAATACGTTTCTCTTTTGACGAGTGGCTGTTGTCGTCAGGCGAGGAGCGGCAACGCAGCATGACGGCAACGGACGCCGTAAAAAGGGAACAGTATTTGTGAGACAGGACACTCGAGGTTTCACGACTGGTCGCCGGGCCGGCTCATGGGTATGCTGAAGGTATCCCGCGCGTGTTCATGCCGCGCATCGTGTTGAAGGAGTCTCTGTGGAGTTTTTGTCCGAGTACGCCAGTTTCCTGGCTAAAACCGTGACACTGGTGATCGCCATTCTGGTGGTCCTGGCCAGTTTTGCGGCTTTGCGCAGTAAAGGTCGGCGCAAGTCGACCGGCCAACTGCAAGTCAGCAAACTCAATGATTTCTACAAAGGGCTGCGCGAACGCCTGGAGCAGACCTTGCTCGACAAGGACCAGCTCAAGGCTTTGCGCAAATCCCAGGCTAAAACCGAGAAAAAGCAAAAGAAGAAACCCGAGGCCAAGCCGCGGGTGTTCGTGCTGGATTTCGACGGTGACATCAAGGCGTCGGCCACTGAAAGCCTGCGCCACGAAATCACCGCGCTGCTGACCCTCGCCACGCCAAAGGATGAAGTGGTGCTGCGCCTGGAAAGCGGCGGCGGCATGGTTCACAGCTATGGCCTGGCATCTTCGCAACTGGCGCGCATTCGCGAGGCCGGCGTGCCGTTGACCGTGTGCATCGACAAGGTCGCGGCCAGCGGCGGCTACATGATGGCGTGCATCGGCGAGAAAATTATCAGCGCACCGTTCGCGATTCTCGGCTCGATCGGCGTGGTGGCGCAGTTGCCCAACGTCAATCGCCTGCTGAAAAAGCATGACATCGACTTCGAAGTGCTCACGGCCGGTGAGTACAAGCGCACCCTGACAGTGTTTGGCGAAAACACCGAGAAGGGCCGGGAGAAATTCCAGGAAGAGCTGGACATCACCCATCAACTGTTCAAAAACTTCGTTTCGCGCTATCGCCCGCAACTGGCTATCGACGAAGTGGCCACCGGTGAAATCTGGCTCGGTGTTTCGGCACTCGACAAGCAACTGGTGGACGAGCTCAAGACCAGCGACGAATACCTCGCTGAGCGCGCTAAACAGTCCGAGCTCTATCATTTGCATTACGCCGAACGTAAAACCCTGCAGGAGCGCATCGGCATGGCGGCCAGCGGTTCGATCGATCGCGTATTGCTGAGCTGGTGGAGCCGGTTGACCCAGCAACGCTTCTGGTAACCGTACCAGGCATCACCGTCAGTAAAAAAACCGTGGATTGCCCACGGTTTTTTTTTGACCTTCAGAAAGTGTCCACTCACCCTCAAGAAATAACGAATTTTCCTAATGCCATTGTCGATCGGTCGCGCTTTCGTGTGGAGTCAGGTGGGGTAGGGTGACTGGCCTGAATTGACTGCAATGGATTGCACCATGAATGAGCTCCTTCACCACGTTGCCGCACCTCATCCAGCCCCATCGTTGCGAATGCGCGACGAACTGAAAGCTGCACTGGACATCGCTCTCCCCCAAACCCCCGGCCAGTTGGGCGCACACCTGATCAAGGAAAAATGGGGGGGCAGGACATCGACCCGCAGACGACCTTGATGGTCACCCTCGATTACCACTACAAGGGCCACCCTGAAGAGAACGGTTTCCAGCAGGGCCAGGTGGCGAACTCGCGGTCGCTGTTGCAAGCGCTGCTTTCAAATTACCAGACGGTTGGGGACGGCCGTTTTGCTGAAACCGCCTTTGGTCTGTACACACCGCCGGACGTCGGCCCGAGGGTGCGGATTGTCGAGCATGTCGATGAGTTCGCTGATTACGGCAGCGGCAATCACGACACCTATGAAGGCATCTATCGGCAAACGACGCCGCAGACTTACGGTCCCGCCTCACAACTGAAGCTGAGGCCGGCCGATTTCAAGAAATGGGTCTGGGAGCTGGACTTCAAGCACGTGTACGAGACCTATCTTGAAAAGGTCTGGCCCTCTGACGAGGTGCTCACTGCGTCCGGCCCGTACGCCTTGAGGACATCGGTCAAGGCAGCGTTTGTGATGACGGCCTGGTTGCAGTTCAAGGAGCGCTGCCTGTCGCAAAAAGGACTTGAGCTCGCGATGGAGGCGGCTGGCTTGCCGCCCGGTCAGGCATGGGAAACGCTGACCATCGAACAACTGCAAGCGGCGACGCGCACCCCTTTGTCCGTCAGGGCCGGCCGTTTGAAGCTATACCGTTACACCGCAACAGATATCTGGGCGTTCCGTGACACTGCCAGTACCCGAGTGCTGCTGTACATCCCAGGCAACTCTTCCCCGCTGCACGAATTCACCGATGCCACTCAACTGCACCAATGGGTCGTCGCGCAGGGCAAGCTCAGCGAGACAAAACAGGCATTGGCCGCCCATTTTGCCGAAGATGATCGCGAGGACGGTACGTTTCATGCGGGGGTGCTGACGGCATTGGACGGCATGGCGCAGTACCCCGCGATGCATCGGCTGACCAACAATGCCGGTTTTTTCAATAACGACGGCTATTGGGACCCCGCCGATTACATTGGCTACGACAATCCGCCATCGACGACCGATCCGTTTGCGCAACTGGTGCTGACGATGAAGCAGGCCGCCCACGCCAGTATCGAAAGCATTCGTACCGATGCACAGGTCAATCGTGACAATTTAAGTGCGGTGGTCGAACCGGTGGTGCAATGGATCAACCGGTTCGGGCCATTGGCGTTGTTCGTCCCGGGAGGCGAAGGCATATTGGCGCTGGCCGGGCTTATTGACGCCGGTTACGGTCTTGATCAGGCAGTAAACGGTGAGACACCACGTGAACGGTCGGAGGGCGTGTCGCGCACCGTGTTCGGTTTGCTTAATGCGCTGCCGATCGGCGCACAAGCGGCGCTGAAGGATGAAGCGGCTGTCGAGTCAGTACGTCCGTCTTCGCAAATCGCCGTTGCCCCGACGCCCGAGCCACCGGTTTCCGTACTGTCCTCCCGCGTGGAGCTGATCCGCGGAATCGGCCCGACTGTGGCGTCTTTCAGCGATGAAGTCCTGGCACAGATCGGCAAGGTCAGTGTGATTGACGATGACATGCTGCGACTGATGCAAACGGGGCGTCCACCAACGCCTTTACTGACGGATACGATCAGTCGCTTCAAGATCGATCAGGATCTGGGGGCGGCCGGCACGCCTGAGCAATTCAACAGGCGTTACGCCGCACTTCAACAGTCGGAACATGAGTGGGTGCGGCTGTTTCAGCAGCAATACCCGACGCTGCCCAAAGGTGCCATCGAACAAATGCTCGACCGCTATGGCGTGGATATCCAGCAAGCCCCCGATGTGACCGAGGTCAGGCAAGTGTTCACGCGTCTGGACAGCAAGGCGCGGCAGTACCAGCAGCATGTGCGGCTCAATCGCGCTTATGAAGGTCTTTATCTGCGTTCGGTGGCGAGCCCGGACTCGGACATCCTGGCCTTGCACTCGCTGCAAAACCTGCCGGGCTGGCCGCGGAACCTGCGGATCGATGTCCTTGATCAATCCGTCGCGGGGCGAGTGCTGGACCGCATCGGCGCGCAGGATGCCACGGAGGTCCGGCGCTTGGTCAGAGTCGGACAGCACTATCTGCATCAGGCCTCGCCAACAGACTTTTATACGGCGCTTCTCGGTGTGTTGACGGACGACGACCGTTCAGCGCTGCTCCTGACGTCGCCTGGTTCAGTCGACGAACTACGACTCGCCATCAGCGACCAGGCGTTGCCTCGATCACAGGTGATACTCGGGCTGCGAAGAATGGACGGTGGGTTGCCGTTCGATGCCCACGGGCTCAGCGGCGGCGGTTTTCCGGGAACGCCCCAGGCCGAGGCGCTGACGCACCAGATGATGAGGCTGCAACTCAAAGAGGTCTATCCAGACTTCACCGATGCCCAGGCAGATGCGGTTCTTCAACGCGAAGGTGTAAACGCGCAGGCGCACATTGAGTGGTTGAAGCAACAGCTGCAGCAACTCGACATCGACCTGACCGCCTGGGTAGATCAGGTGGCGGATGACATTCATGACATGGCTATCGATTTCCTGGCCCCGAATGATCCCGAAGCAGCGGGATTGAGCGCTGCACAAATCGAGGCCTATAACGTTCAGTTGGTGAAGACCGAAATGCAACAGGAGCGAGCGATTCGAAATGAGTTGGCCGAGGAGCTGGTCTCCATCTGGCAACGACGCAGGGCGCTGCAGGATCCGTTACTGCCTGCTGATCAGATTCGCGGCGTCAGGCTGGATCTCGACTTCGAGAATTATCACCGGTTACCCACGTTGAATGTCCGGTTCAATAATATTCTCGAGTTATCGATGCGCGGCTTTCACCTGACTGAAGAAGAAAGTCTGAACGGATTTCTCGAGTGTTTTCCAAATCTTGAAGTGCTGAACCTGGAAAATGTCGACCTGAGTCACTTCAACCATGGCGGCCTTGCGGAGTGTGCATTGCCTCCTTCGATCAACCAGATGGCGCGTCTCTCTTCGCTGAATCTGAGGTCGACGAATCTGACGTTCAATGAGCGCGCCGCCTCTCAATTGACCGGGTTGACACACTTGCAGACGCTGGACCTGAGCAACAACCCGCTGGGCGTCCCGCCTTTGGTGCTCGGAATGCACGACTTGCGCTGGCTGAACCTGAGCAACACCGGGATCACTGGTTGCCCAGTCGGAATCATGGAGCAGCCCTATCTGACGTCATTGGACCTGCGTAATAACCAGATAACCCGAGTGCCGCCAGCAGTGCTGAACCAGGCTATCTCGAGGGACCGTGTGCTGCTGCAGGGCAATCCATTGACGGATGAGGACACCTTGTTGCGCATTGTCGATCATCGGCGGCGAACGGGTATCAACCTGTGGTTAAGTGATCTCGGGGTTAATTACGGGAATGTCATCGAGTGGTTGCACGAAGGCGATGGAGAGTTGCAAGCGACGCGACGATTGATCTGGCAGAGGCTGGCAGCCAGGCCCCTTGGCGCCCAGTTCTTGAGGGTAATGGATGGACTGAGCCTGACGGCGGACTTCCGGGTCGATTATCTGCCGCTTCAGGCGAGGGTGTGGCGACTGCTCGGTGAAGCCGATGCTTCGCAAGCGCTTTGGGAAAGACTGGTCCAGGATATTGAATCGGCCGAGGTCGATCCTGAAAACCCGTTTGCGCTGTTCACGGCACTTGAGGACCGTGCCCGGTTTTATCGGAACTGGGAGGCCATGGGGCGACCGTTTCCGATAGGCACGCAGTAAGGGAAAAACCTTGAACCCCGCAAGGGGTTCAAGGTGTGACGATCAACGGCGACGGAACAGCGGCAGCGGTTCGTCGGTGGCGGCCTGATAGGTCACCGAGAAGTCCTTGAGGCCTTCAAGGGCTTCGTAGGGGTCTTTATCGGCGCGAATGGCAAACGCATCGAAACCGCAGCGGTGCATGTAGAACAACTGGTCGCGCAGCACATCGCCAATTGCCCGCAGTTCGCCTTTGAAACCATAGCGGTCACGCAGCAGACGGGCGTTGGAGTAATTGCGACCATCGGTGAAGGCCGGGAAGTTCAGGGCGATGACCTGGAAGTTCGCCACGTCATCACCGATTTCTTCAGCTTCTTCATCGGCATCCAGCCATACACCCAGGCCGCCATCGCGGGCCATGAGCATGCGGCTGTGTTCGCGCCACATGTGCAACGGGACGATCAGGTCGTCGCAGTTGCTGATCTCGTCGATGTTGAAATCTTTCGGCAGCAAGTGCCAGGTTTCGTCGACGACTTCGTTGTTCTTAATTATTCGCTGCATAGACGCGCTCCTTGAAGAGGTCGATGCCGATACGCTGATAAGTGTCGATGAAGCGTTCGTCTTCGGTACGTTGTTCGATGTACACGTCGATCAGCTTCTCGATCACATCAGGCATGGCTTCCTGGGCGAAGGACGGGCCGAGGATCTTGCCCAGGCTCGCATCGCGGCTGGCGCTGCCACCCAGGGACACCTGATAGAACTCTTCGCCTTTCTTGTCCACTCCGAGAATACCGATGTGGCCGACGTGGTGGTGACCACAGGCGTTCATGCAGCCGGAGATGTTCAGGTCCAGCTCGCCAATGTCGAACAGGTAGTCCAGGTCGTCGAAACGGCGCTGGATCGATTCGGCGATCGGGATCGACTTGGCGTTGGCCAGGGAACAGAAGTCGCCGCCAGGGCAGCAGATGATGTCTGTCAGCAAGCCGATGTTCGGCGTGGCGAAACCTTGCTCGCGCAACTCGCCCCACATGGCGAACAACTGGCTCTGCTCGACATCGGCCAGAATGATGTTCTGCTCGTGGGAGGTGCGCAGCTGACCGAAGCTGTAACGGTCGGCGAGGTCGGCAACGGCATCGAGCTGCTTGTCGGTGATGTCGCCCGGTGCAACGCCGGTCGGTTTCAGGGACAGCGTCACGGCGACGTAACCCGGCTTTTTGTGGGCCAGGGTGTTGCGGGCACGCCAGCGGGCGAAGCCCGGGTGTTGCTTGTCGAGGTCGGCCAGTTCGGCCGTCTGATTGTCCAGAGCCTTGTAGTCCGGATCGACAAAGTGCTTGGCCACGCGATGTACTTCGGCCTCGGTCAGCGTGGTCTGGCCACCGCGAAGGTGTTCCATTTCCGCATCGACTTTCTGCGCGAACACTTCAGGCGTCAGGGCCTTGACCAGAATCTTGATCCGCGCCTTGTACTTGTTGTCGCGACGGCCGTAGCGGTTGTAGACCCGCAGAATGGCGTCGAGGTAGCTCAACAGGTCCTGCCACGGCAGGAATTCGTTGATGAACGCGCCCACCACCGGAGTACGGCCCAGGCCGCCACCGACCAGCACACGGAAGCCCAGTTCGCCCGCGGCGTTGTGCACCGGCTCGAGGCCGATGTCATGGACTTCGATGGCCGCACGGTCGGACGTCGAACCGTTGATGGCAATTTTGAATTTACGCGGCAGGTAAGCGAATTCCGGGTGGAACGTGGTCCACTGACGGACGATTTCGCACCATGGCCGCGGGTCGATCAACTCGTCGGCGGCGACACCGGCGAACTGGTCGGTGGTGACGTTGCGCAGGCAGTTGCCGCTGGTCTGGATCGCGTGCATCTGCACGGTCGCCAGCTCAGCCAGGATGTCCGGGATGTCTTCCACGGCCGGCCAGTTGAACTGCACGTTCTGCCGGGTACTGATGTGGGCGTAGCCCTTGTCATAGTCGCGGGCAATCTTGGCCATCATTCGCGTCTGGCGCGAAGTGAGTTGGCCGTAAGGCACTGCCACCCGCAGCATCGGGGCAAAGCGCTGGATATAAAGGCCATTTTGCAGGCGCAGGGGGCGGAATTCTTCTTCGCTCAGCTCGCCTGCCAGATAGCGTCGGGTCTGATCACGGAACTGCTTGACGCGGTCCTCGATGATCCGCTGATCGTACTCGTCGTATACGTACATATAAGTCCTGTTCTCAGGCTTGGGCCGGTCGGATACAGCTGCGTTTTCGCAAGCTTTCATCCGATTCTGCCTCGGCAATTCTGCGCGCACGGCCGCGCACTCCCAACGGAGCCGACGCAAGATACCAGTTTGCAGTTATGCGCAAAAGTGATGTTTGAGTATATGCAAAGAACCAAAACGACTAATGAAAGTCGTTGTGATAAAACCCTCATTTGTCGTGCGGGCAATCATCGTCTTAACTGTGCTCGAGTCTTTATGCAATCACCGATAAAACCGACAAGAGGCGATGCAATGAGCAACCCAACCAAAGCAAGGAAAAGCGATAGCACGGTCGATGCCTGGGCGATTCTGTTCCTGATCATCCTGGTCGTGGGTACGGCGGTATTCTGGGTCAGCCATCAATAAACGACCCCGTCCGGGCCCGGCGCCGACGATTGTCGGACAAAAAGCCGGAATATGCGCCGTTTCCAGGGACTTCGCTGGCTATAATGCGCGGCGGATTTTCGGGGGCTCGGACGATCAATGTTGAAGTTCTTCTATGGTGTAGTGCTGGCGCTTGGCGTGGTCCTGGGGCCGTGTGCCCAGGCGGCGTCCGTATTGTTCCTCAATCCCGGGACCAGCCAAGAGACGTTCTGGGTCAGTTACTCGCAGTTCATGCAGACCGCGGCCAAGAACCTGGGCATGGATTTGCAAATCCAGTATGCCGAGCGAAACGCCGAGACCACACTCAAACAGGCCCGCGAAGCGCTGCAAGGGCCGAGTCGGCCGGACTATCTGGTGTTCTCCAACGAACTGTATGTCGCCCCCGAAATCCTGCGCCTGGCTCAAGGCAGCGGTGTGAAGCTGTTTTTGGTCAACAACGGCCTGACCGCCGACCAGATGCGTCTGCTCGGCGCCCAGCCGGACAAGTATCCCGACTGGCTGGGTAGCCTGGTGCCCAACAATGAGGAGGGCGGCTACCTGATGCTCAAGGAACTGATTCGCCTGCATGGCCCGGTAGCACCCGGTGAGGTCATTGAACTGGTGGCCTTTTCCGGCCTGAAAATCACGCCGGCCGCGCAAGAGCGTGAGCAGGGCATGATGCGGGCATTGGCCGAACACCCCGAAGTGCGGTTGCGCCAGTTGGTGTACGGCGGCTGGACCCGCGAGCGCGCCTATGAACAGGCCAGGTTATTGTTCAAGCGTTACCCGCAAACATCGCTGGTCTGGTCGGCCAACGATGAAATGGCGTTCGGTGCCATGCAGGCATACGCCGAAACGGGAGGCCAGCCGGGCAAGGGTGTGCTGTTCAGTGCCATCAACAATTCACCGGCCGCGTTGCAGGCGCTGTTGGAAGGGCGGCTAAGCGTGTTGTTGGGCGGGCACTTCACTCTGGGCGGCTGGGCTCTTGTGCAGTTGCATGACTACGATCAGGGGGTGGATGTCAGCCAGTACGGCGGGCGCGACCGACAGATCCCCTTATTGCAGTTGATCGACCACGCGCAAGCCCGGCGACTGCTGGGCTTGAGCGCCACTCAGGATTACGACGTGGATTTTCAAAAGCTCTCGGCCAAGGGGCGGCCGACGTCGTACCGCTACCCGTTCAGCCTGCAAACCCTGATGCATTGAGCCGGCTCAGATTCCGGCCAGATGCAACACCAGTTTGACGATGCCGAACAGCGTCAGGGCGAACACCACCGTGAATAGAATCCCCAGAATCACAAAATGACTGGGCTTGCCATGGGTGAAGTCCCGGGCCCGGTTTTTCCCGCTCTGCACCCCGAACGCCGCCGCCATGACGCTGTGCAGCATCTGCCAGAAGGTCGGCGGCTTGTTGTGATTATTGTTGTCGACTGGATCGTCCATAAATCCCCCGTCACGAATGTGTATGAGGCAAGCATAGACAACAGACTCGAACTCTGTGGGAGCCGTTGTGGCGAGGGGGCTTGCTCCCGTTGGGTCGCGAAGCGGCCCCAAAAAATGGGACTGCTACGCAGTCCAACGGGAGCAAGCTCCCTCGCCACAAAGGCTCGCTCCCACAGGGGAAGGGGTTAGTTGTCGTAACCCAGGTTAGGCGCCAGCCAGCGCTCGGTCACGCTCAACTCCTGGCCTTTGCGCGAGGTGTAGCTCTGCACCTGATCCTTGTCGATCTTGCCCACGGCGAAATACTGCGCCTGTGGGTGAGCGAAGTACCAGCCGCTGACCGCCGCCGCCGGGAACATCGCGTAGTGCTCGGTGAGGAATACGCCGCTGCGGCCGGCCTTGAGCTCTTCCGCTTCCGGGTCCAGCAGCTTGAACAGCGTGGCTTTCTCGGTGTGATCCGGGCACGCCGGGTAGCCCGGAGCAGGGCGGATGCCGGTGTATTGCTCTTTGATCAGCGCCTCGTTGTCCAGCGTCTCGTCCTTGGCGTAGCCCCAGTAGTCTTTACGCACTTGCTGGTGCAGCCACTCGGCGCACGCCTCGGCCAGACGGTCGGCCAACGCCTTGACCATGATCGAGTTGTAGTCGTCGCCCGCTTCCTGATAGGCCTTGGCCACTTCTTCGGCGCCAATCCCGGCGGTGGTGATGAAACCACCCACGTAGTCGGTCACGCCGCTGTCCTTCGGCGCGACGAAGTCGGCCAGGGAGAAGTTCGGCTTACCGTCGGTCTTGATGATCTGCTGGCGCAAGTGATGCAGCTTGGCCAATGGCTTGCCGTCGTCGCCATAGACTTCGATGTCATCGTCGCGCACCTGGTTGGCCGGCCAGAAACCGAATACCGCACGGGCGCTGATCAGCTTCTCGTCGATCAACTTGGCAAGCATTTCTTGGGCATCGGCGTACAGCGCGGTGGCGGCTTCACCGACCACTTCATCCTGCAGGATGCGCGGGAACTTGCCGGCCAGGTCCCAGGAGATGAAGAACGGTGTCCAGTCGATGTATTCGGCCAAAACCTTCAGGTCGATGTTGTCCAGTACCTTGGCGCCGGTGAACGTCGGTTTGACCGGCTCATAATTGGCCCAGTCGAACTGCGGTTTCTTGGCGATGGCTGCCGGGTAGCTCAGGCGCTCGGTGCGGGCGCTGCGGTTGGCGGTGCGCTCGCGAACGTCGATGTATTCCAGGCGGGTCTTCTCGACGAAACCGGCTTTCAGTTCCTTGGACAGCAACTGCGTCGCCACGCCCACGGCGCGGGAGGCGTCGGTGACGTAGATCACCGCGTCGTTGCTGTACTTGGGCTCGATCTTCACCGCCGTGTGCGCCTTGGAGGTGGTCGCGCCACCGATCATCAGCGGCAGATAGAAGTCCTGACGCTGCATTTCGCGGGCCACGTGAACCATTTCGTCCAGCGAAGGCGTGATCAGGCCGGACAGACCGATGATGTCGCATTTCTCGTCTTTGGCGACCTGCAGGATCTTCTCCGCCGGCACCATCACGCCGAGGTCAACGATGTCGTAGCCGTTACAGCCCAGCACCACGCCGACAATGTTCTTGCCGATGTCGTGCACGTCGCCCTTGACCGTGGCCATGAGGATCTTGCCCTTGGCTTCCGGCTTGTCGCCTTTTTCCAGTTCGATGAACGGGATCAGGTGGGCCACGGCCTGCTTCATCACGCGGGCGGACTTCACCACTTGCGGCAGGAACATTTTGCCGGCGCCGAACAGGTCGCCGACGATGTTCATGCCGGCCATCAACGGGCCTTCGATGACTTCGATCGGGCGCGCGAACGACAACCGCGATTCTTCAGTATCTTCAACAATGTGCGTGGTGATGCCCTTGACCAGCGCATGCTCCAGACGCTTGTTGACGTCCCAGTTGCGCCACTCTTCGGTCTCGGCTTCCTTGACGCTGCCGTCGCCCTTGTACTTGTCGGCGATGGCGAGGAGGGCGTCGGTGCCTTCCGGAGTACGGTTGAGGATCACGTCTTCAACGGCGTCGCGCAGCTCCACCGGGATCTGGTCGTAGATCTCCAGTTGGCCGGCGTTGACGATGCCCATGGTCAGGCCGTTGCGGATTGCATACAGCAGGAACACCGAGTGAATCGCCTCGCGCACCGGGTTGTTGCCACGGAACGAGAACGACACGTTGGACACACCGCCGGAGCTCAGGGCGTAGGGCAGTTCGTCGCGGATGTAGGCACAGGCGTTGATGAAGTCCACAGCGTAGTTGTTGTGTTCTTCGATACCGGTGGCCACGGCGAAGATGTTCGGGTCGAAGATGATGTCTTCCGGCGGGAAGCCGACTTCGTTGACCAGAATGTCGTAGGAGCGTTTGCAGATTTCTTTCTTGCGCGCTTCGGTGTCGGCCTGGCCGGCTTCATCGAAGGCCATCACCACCACCGCGGCGCCGTAGCGTTTGCACAGTTTGGCGTGATGAATGAACTGCTCGACACCTTCCTTCATGCTGATGGAGTTGACGATGCCCTTGCCCTGGATGCACTTGAGGCCGGCTTCGATCACTTCCCACTTGGAGGAGTCGATCATGATCGGTACGCGGGAGATGTCCGGTTCGCCGGCAATCAGATTGAGGAAGGTCACCATGGCCTTCTTCGAATCGAGCATCCCTTCGTCCATGTTGATGTCGATCACCTGGGCGCCGGCTTCGACCTGCTGCAGGGCGACTTCCAGGGCCTCGGTGTAGTTGTCTTCACGGATCAGGCGGGCGAACTTGGCGGAACCGGTGATGTTGGTCCGCTCGCCGACGTTGACGAACAAAGAGCTGCGATCGATGGTGAACGGTTCCAGGCCCGACAAGCGGCAAGCCTTGGGGATGTCCGGAATTTCACGCGGGGCGTAACCGGCGACCGCTTTGGCGATGGCTTCGATGTGCCCCGGCGTGGTGCCGCAGCAGCCGCCGACGATGTTGAGGAAGCCACTTTGGGCGAACTCTTCGATGACCTTGGCGGTTTGGGCCGGCAGTTCGTCGTACTCGCCGAATTCGTTCGGCAGGCCGGCGTTCGGGTGCGCCGACACGTGGGTGCTGGCCTTGTTCGACAGCTCTTCCAGGTATGGGCGCAATTCACGGGCGCCGAGGGCGCAGTTCAGGCCGACGGAGATCGGCTTGGCGTGGGCCACGGAGTTCCAGAACGCTTCGGTGGTCTGGCCGGAGAGGGTGCGGCCAGAGGCATCGGTGATGGTGCCGGAAATCATGATCGGCAGCTCGACGCCCAGCTCTTCGTAAACCCCTTGCACGGCGAAGATCGCCGCTTTGGCGTTGAGGGTGTCGAAAATGGTTTCGATCAGGATCAGGTCGGCGCCGCCTTCGATCAGGCCTTTGGTGGCCTCGGTGTAGTTCTCCACCAGTTCATCGAAGGTCACGTTGCGGTAGCCGGGGTTGTTCACGTCGGGCGACAGCGAGCAGGTACGACTTGTAGGGCCGAGCACGCCGGCGACGAAACGCGGCTTGTCCGGGGTTTCCAGGGTCTTGGCGTCCGCCACCTTGCGCGCCAGGCGTGCGCCTTCTACGTTGAGTTCGTACGCCAGGCCTTGCATGCCGTAGTCGGCCTGGGACACCTGGGTGGCGTTGAAGGTGTTGGTTTCCAGAATGTCGGCGCCGGCATCCAGGTAGGCTTTTTCAATAGAGCCGATCACATCCGGGCGGGTCAGCACCAACAGGTCGTTGTTACCTTTGACATCGCTCGGCCAGTCGGCGAAGCGTTTGCCACGGTAATCCTGTTCCTCGAGCTTGTAGCTCTGGATCATTGTCCCCATGCCGCCGTCGAGAATCAGGATGCGCTCTTTGAGGGCGTGCTTGAGAGCTTGAAGGCGAACGCTGCGATCGGACATTTGGACTACTCGGTAAGGCCATGACGAAGGGCCGGGATAATAACAAACCTGTGTGCTTTTGGAGCATATGCCGGTTTTGCATGAATATCGTTCATGTTGGTGCGCGGGTCGGACCGGTAGAATCGCGGCGTTTTCTCATGATCAGGACCAGGGATATGTCGTATCGCGTCGTCACCAGCCTATTGATGCTGTTTTTAAGCGGGGGCGCCGCTGCGCAAGGTCCGGACATTTCCTACGTTCGCGACATTCAACCGATCTTCACCGAAAAGTGCGTGGCCTGCCATGCCTGCTACGACTCCGCCTGTCAGCTCAACCTGGGCAGTGGCGAAGGGGCGTCCCGAGGTGCGACGAAGGCGCCGGTCTATGACGGCGAACGGAGCAAGGCCGCCGCGCCGACCCGGTTGTTTTATGATGCCTTCGGCAAACGTGCCTGGCAGCAAAAGGGCTTCTATTCAGTGCTCGACGCCCAAGGCAGCCAGGCGGCACTGATGGCGCGGATGCTTGAACTAGGCCATAGAACGCCGTTACAACCCAACGCCAAATTGCCGGAAGAGATCGTCCTGGGCCTGAACCGGGAAACGCTGTGCGCCATGCCGGCGGAGTTCGACGGTTACGCCAGCTCTCATCCGAAGGAGGGCATGCCGCTAGCGGTCACCGGTCTTACCGATCAGCAATACCAGACGCTGCAGCGCTGGCTGGCTTCCGGCGCGCCGATCGATCAGCAGGGCCTGGTGCCCAGCGCCAGGGAAGCCTTGGAAGTGGTGCAGTGGGAAAACCTGCTGAATGCGCCGGGCGCCCGGGAGAGCCTGGTCGGGCGCTGGCTGTTCGAGCACTGGTTCTTGGCCCATATCTATTTCAAGGACGGCGAACCGGGGCATTTCTTTCAGTGGGTACGTTCGCGCACGCCGACGGGGCAGCCCATCGACCTGATCAACACCCGCCGTCCGAATGATGATCCGGGCACTCAGGTCTATTACCGTCTGTGGCCGGTGCAAGGCGTGATCGTGCACAAGACCCACATCACCTACCCGCTGAGCGCGGCGAAGATGGCGCGGATCAAGAGCCTGTTTTACAACGGTAACTGGCAGGTCAACGCGTTACCGGGCTATGGGCCGGAGCGGCGGGCCAATCCGTTTGCCACGTTCGAAGCGATCCCGGCCCAGGCGCGTTACCAGTTCATGCTCGATAACGCCGAATACTTCGTGCGTACCTTTATTCGCGGCCCGGTCTGCCGGGGCCAGATCGCCACCGACGTGATTCGCGACAACTTCTGGGCACTGTTCCAGGCCCCGGAACATGACCTTTACATCACCGACCCGAAATATCGCGGCAAGGCTACGCCGTTGCTGGCGATGCCGGGGCAGAACGATGACGTCGGCAGTGTCCTGAGCCTGTGGCACGACTACCGCAACAAACGCAACGAATATGAGGCCCTGCGCCGGGACAGCTATGCCGACTTGCCAGCGCCGAGCTGGTCGACCCTGTGGGCCGGTAATGACAATGCGTTGCTGAGTATCTTCCGGCATTTCGACAGCGCCTCGGTGACCAAGGGCCTGATCGGCGATGTGCCGCAGACGATGTGGCTGTTCGATTACCCGTTGCTGGAACGCACGTATTACCAGTTGGCGGTCAACTTCGATGTGTTCGGTAACGTGTCCCATCAGGCCCAGACCCGGCTGTACTTCGACCTGATCCGCAACGGCGCCGAGCAGAACTTCCTGCGCCTGATGCCGGCCAGCTCACGGGACGGCTATCTCGACGATTGGTACCAGAACAGCGGCAAGTTCAAGATGTGGCTGGATTACGAGGACATCGACAACGACAAGCCGACGGCGCTGACGCTGGACGAAAACGACCCGAAACGCGATTTCGCCTTGCAGCTGCTGTCCCGTTACGGCGAACTTAATGCCAGGCCCGATCCGATCAACCGCTGCGACGGCGCTTACTGCTCGCGGCCGAACATTGATCCGGCGTTGCAGAACGCCGAGCAAGCCTTGAGCCGCCTGACGTCGCGCCCGGCCGCCGGTTTGAAAGTCATCGATCAGTTGCCGGAGGCCACGATGTTGCGCATCGAGACCTCAAGCGGCAAGCGTGAGGTCTACAGCCTGCTGCGTAACCGCGCCCACAGCAACGTGGCGTTCCTGCTCGGGGAGTCGCTGCGTTATCAGCCGGGGCTCGACACGTTGACGATCTATCCGGGTGTTCTGAGCAGCTACCCGAACTTCATGTTCAACATTCCGGCCGGGCAGGTGCCGGCGTTTGTCGACGAGATGGAAAATGCCAAAGACGCCGCGAGTTTCGAAAAAATCGTCGAACGCTGGGGCATTCGTCGCAGTCATCCGCAATTCTGGCAGTATTTCCATGATCTGAGCCGGTACATCCACGACACCGACCCAGTGGAAGAGGGCGTGCTGGACATGAATCGCTACGAGAATCTCTGAAATGCCTGCAACCCGGTGTGGGAGCCACAGTTCCCGACAAAAATACTAGGACTTTGTGCGGCGCGTCGATTGGCGTAAACTGCGTCCAAGCCTGCGAGGAGTTTCCATGACCGCTATTACCATTACCGACGCCGCCCATGATTACCTGGCCGATCTGCTCTCCAAGCAGAACACCCCGGGTATCGGCATCCGCGTCTTTATCACCCAGCCTGGCACCCAGTACGCCGAAACCTGCATTGCCTACTGCAAGCCGGGCGAAGAAAAACCTGAAGATACAGCGCTGGGGCTCAAAAGCTTCACCGCCTATATCGACTCGTTCAGCGAAGCGTTTCTGGACGATGCGGTAGTCGACTACGCCACCGACCGCATGGGCGGCCAACTGACCATCAAGGCGCCAAACGCCAAAGTCCCGATGGTCAACGCCGACAGCCCGGTCAACGAGCGCATCAACTACTACCTGCAAACCGAGATCAACCCGGGGCTGGCCAGCCACGGCGGTCAGGTCAGCCTGATCGATGTGGTCGAAGACGGCATCGCCGTGCTGAAGTTCGGCGGCGGTTGCCAGGGCTGCGGCCAGGCAGACGTCACCCTGAAGGAAGGCATCGAGCGCACCTTGCTCGAGCGTATTCCCGAGCTCAAGGGTGTACGTGACGTGACGGACCACACGCAGAAAGAAAACGCCTACTACTAAGGTGTTCGCTGCGACATAAAAAAACGGTGCCCGTGAGCACCGTTTTTTTATGGATGATCGATAACCTGTGGCGAGGGAGCTTGCTCCCGCTCGACTGCGAAGCAGTCGCAATCCAGCCGATGCATTTTCCAGTGATGAATGCGTTGGCTGATTTTGGGACCGCTGCGCGGTCCAGCGGGAGCAAGCTCCCTCGCCACAAGTGCTTCAGGGTCTGTATAGGTGCGCATGCCCCGCGCGATACAGCGACGATTCACTGAAGTGATCGCTGCCCAGCACTCGACCCACCAGAATCAGCGCCGTTCGGCGAAAACCCTTGGCTTGTACCTTCTGCGCAATGTCCGCAAGCGTTCCCACCACCCAATCCTGATCCGGCCAGGTCGCCCGGTGAATCACCGCGATCGGGCAGTCGGCGCCGTAGTGCGGCAGCAATTGGGCAAGGATCTTCTCCAGATGATTGACCCCCAGGTGGATCGCCATGGTCGCCCCGTGTTGCGCCAGGCTGCCCAGTTCTTCGCCAGCGGGCATGGCGGTCTTGTCGGCGTAACGGGTCAGAATCACGCTCTGTGACACGTCCGGCAGGGTCAGTTCGGCCCCCAAAAGGGCCGCGCAGGCGGCGGTGGCGGTGACGCCGGGAATGATTTCGAAAGGGATGTCGAGTTCACGCAAGTAGCGAATCTGCTCGCCGATCGCGCCGTACAGACTCGGGTCGCCGGAATGCACCCGGGCCACGTCCTGGCCGTTGGCGTGGGCGGTCTTGATCAGCTCGACGATCTGTTCCAGATGCAGTTCGGCGCTGTTGACCACCTGTTCGGCCCGGTGGCCTTCCAACACGGCAGCGGGGACCAGGGAGCCGGCATAGATGATGACCGGGCAGCTACGAATCAGCCGCTGGCCTTTGACGGTGATCAGTTCCGGGTCGCCGGGGCCGGCGCCAATGAAGTAGACGGTCATCGTCGTTTCCTGTCAGAAATAGGGCCTGGGCATGCTTCAGATGAAGAATGCTCATGATCGAAGGCGAGGATTATCGGGGATTTTACGCGGCGCTGGCCAATGCCAGGGTGGCCTGGGCGTATTTTTGTCGTGGAATCAGCAACTTTGCCGGTGCCTGGGCCAATTGTTCGGCCAGGGCCAACGCAGCGCTTTCCGCCACGCCGTAGCAACCGGTGCGTTCAAACGCGATGTCCGAGTGGTGGCTCAGTTGTGCTTGATAGGTCGCCAATTGTTCGCTGCTGAAGTACATCAGCGGCAATGCCAGCTGTTCGGCCAGTTCGATCAGGCCAGGTTCATCGCGCTTGAGGTCGATGCTGGCCAGGGCCTTGATCTCACGAAGCTCGATTTGATGGGCCTGTAGCGCCTGATCGAGCAGCGCCCGCAGCGTGCTGACGGGGCAGCCGCGCTGGCAGCCCAGGCCGACCACCAGGGTCGGCACTGTGCCGTTTTCAGTCATGCGCTGTAATGGCCATCGCTTTTGCGGCGGAACAACCAGGCGCTGATCAGGCCCAGGGCCAGCCAGAACGCCACGTTGGTCAACTGCGAAGCGATTTTGAATTGCGCTTCCAGGGCTTCCGGCGCCAGCATCGAATGGACTTCCGGTTGTGGTGCGCCAATCACATGCGGCACGGCCAGGATCGCCACGCCGAGAACTTTCATCAGCCAGTGACGGCTGAACACGATCAACGCGATGCCGACGGCCGTGGACGCGGCAGTGCCGATCCACCAGATTTGCCGTTGCGCCAGATCTGCCGCGGCAGTGCCCGGCAGCTCAGGCGGCAGGCCGAGAGTCGGAGCCAGCACGAACGTCGCATAACCGGCCAGGCCCCAGAGCAGGCCCTGAGAGGTTTTGGTCGGTGCGCGCAGGGTGTAAAGACCGGCGAGCATCAGGGCGAAACCGACGGCTACCACCAGGTTGCCGCCGGTAGTAGACAGCACGCGCTGCCAGCCGTCTTCCGGTTCCCAGGCTTCGGCATCGTGGGTATGAGCGACTGCGCCCGCGGCGTGCTCGTGGATTTCAACAGCAGCCGGCTCGGATTTTTCGTAGGTCTCGGCCTGCAAAATCAGCGGGGAGACCCAGAAGCTTTGCAGCAGGGTCAATAGCAGGGCGGCCAGCAGCCCGGTGAAACCTGCGGTTTGCGCAATACGCTTGATCATCTCAGCAGGTCTCAATGGCACGGAAAGGCGGAGCTGTGACGGGTATCGTGCGCGGCGTTGTGCACCGCTTCGATGTGCGAGAAACCGGCGAAATACACAAGGCTGGCGCCAAGGATCGACGCACACACGGCGGCGGTCAGGCGTTGAGTCAGGGTCGTGGTGGTGCTGGCGATGCTCTTGTCGGTGTTGCTGGCGGTGCTGCTGATGATCGTCATGGCGCTTCCCTCTGGTCTGTCAGCGGGTGAATAGAGCGCATGAAAATCTCCGCACGCCAAGGGCTCGCAGAGATTTCGAACAGCGCCCGCCCACCGCGGGTTTGTTATTCAGTGAACGTAAAAGTCACTTTGTGTTGCGGGCCGGTCTCCGGGCTCGCGAGGGGCTGGGCTTGCGCCTGGACCTGCAAGCATCACCTTCCCATGCCATATGACCGGCACAGTGGATCTGACGCTTCACTCGCTTACCGTTGCGGGGGCAGCACCGGACTGACATGGCTTTAGAGTAAAGCACATGATTCACCGGTTTCCCGTTTCACCCTGTGAAGGGCACCCGTAACAAGGCGTGTAGGAGAGCATGGGCGAGGGCGGGGAGTCAATTGGCAGGGGTTCTCACTAACACCCAATATCTGTGGCGAGGGGGCTTGGTCCCGCTCGAGCGCATAGCGGTCGCATCGGATTCATGCGGTCTGTCTGTAAGATTTGCAGTGCATGGTTTCACGACTGCTTCGCAGCCGAACGGGAGCAAGCTCCCTCGCCACAGGCAAGCCCCCTCGCCACAGGTGATCGCATTCGCCGACAAGACATTGACCCGCCCCCACACGATGCGTAGCCTTGCGCTTTCGAGGTTCTTCGGCGTCTGTCGAAGCTAAGAAGGGAACGCGGTCGATGCCGCGGCTGCCCCCGCAACTGTGAACGGTGATGTTCGCTGCCACGCCACTGCAAACCCTGTGCAACGGGTTCGCGGGAAGGCGCAGCGAATGCCGGGCCAACGCCCGGCGCACCGTCAGCCAGGAGACCTGCCTCGACACAGATTCTCACTTTCAACCGGGCGGGGTGATCCGGTGGCGAACTCTTCAGGCACGCGTGCCCGCGTTGCCGGTTGTCGTCCCGTATGCCCGCCACCTTGCCAAAGGGCATCCGATGAAAACACTGGCCAAACTCCCCGTCACCATCGTTACCGGCTTCCTCGGTTCGGGCAAAACCACCTTGCTGCGGCACATGCTCGACAACGCCCAGGGCCGTCGCATCGCGGTGATCGTCAACGAGTTCGGCGAGCTGGGAATCGACGGCGAGATCCTCAAGCAGTGCTCAATCGGCTGCACCGAAGAAGAGGCCAGCGGCCGCGTCTACGAGTTGGCCAACGGCTGCCTGTGCTGCACCGTTCAGGAGGAATTCTTCCCGGTGATGCGCGAGTTGGTTGCTCGCCGCGGCGACCTCGACCACATCCTCATCGAAACCTCGGGCCTGGCCCTGCCAAAGCCTTTGGTTCAAGCCTTCCAGTGGCCGGAAATCCGCAGCGCCTGCACCGTTGACGCGGTGATCACCGTGGTCGACAGCCCAGCCGTGGCCGCCGGCACCTTCGCGGCGTTCCCGGATCAAGTGGACGCCCAGCGCAAACTCGACCCGAACCTGGACCACGAATCACCGCTGCACGAGCTGTTCGCCGACCAACTGGCCAGCGCCGACCTGGTAATCCTCAACAAAGCCGACCTGATCAGCGCCGCAGACCTGGCCCGCGTGCGCCTGGAAGTCGCCGAAGAGCTGCCACCGGCGGTGAAAGTCATCGAAGCCAGCAGCGGTCGCTTGCCACTGGACGTGCTGATCGGCCTCGGTGCCGGTTCCGAAGAACACATCGACAGCCGTCACAGCCATCACGATCATCACCATGAAGGTGAAGACGACCACGATCACGACCATGACGCGTTCGACTCCATCTCGATCGAGCTGCCACAAGCCGACGAAAGCCTGCTGATGGACGCGCTGACGCAACTGGTGGTGCAGCACGGTATTCTGCGGGTCAAGGGTTTCGCGGCGGTGCCGAACAAGCCGATGCGCCTGCTGATTCAGGGCGTGGGCACGCGTTTCGACAAGCACTTTGACCGTCAGTGGGGCGCCGAGGAAGCGCGCACCACCCGTCTGGTGTTGATCGGTCAGGCGCTGGACGCCGTTCAACTCGAAGCGCAATTGCGCGCTGCGCTCAGCGTTTAACCCATGCACCTGCTCAGGACCCAGCCCGGCGGTTTCGTGTCGGATGACAACATTGCCGACCTTGGACAAACCCCCGCCGAGCTGGTGATCCTGTGCAGCGGCGATTCCAGTCTGGCGTTGCTCGCCGAGGCGGCGCAGCAGCTGCCCGACGATTACCCGAGCCTGCGCCTGGCCAACCCGATGCAGGTGCAGAATCACGCCTCGGTCGATCTTTATGTCGACGAAGTGCTGCGCCACGCCAAGGTGATTCTGATCTCGCTGCACGGCGGCATCGCCTATTGGCGTTACGGCATCGAGCGTCTGGTGGAGTTGTCCCAGCGCGGTGTGCAGTTGATTCTGGTGCCGGGTGACGATCGCCCGGACCCGGAACTCAGCGATCTGAGCACCGTGGCCCCCGAAGACCGCGACCGGCTCTGGCACTTCCTGCGTCAGGGCGGCATGGCCAATGCGCTCGACCTGTTTCGCTGCCTTGCCAGTCGTTGGCTGGGTCGTGATTATCCATGGTCCGAGCCGCAAACCCTGCCACGCACCGCGATCTACCACCCGCAAAAAAGCCCCGCGCACCTTCAGGATTGGCAAGCCGATTGGCAGGCCGATCAGCCGGTGGCGGCGGTGCTGTTTTACCGCTCGCACTTGCAGGCGGCGAACACCGGTTTCATCGATATTTTCTGCCAGCGTTTGCAGGCGGCAGGGCTCAACCCGTTGCCGATTGCGCTGGCCAGTCTGAAAGAGCCAGGCTGCCTGGCGGTGGTCGAGGACTGGCTGGATGAAGTTGAGGCGGGGGTGATTCTGAACACCACCGGTTTCGCCCAGTCCAGCCCTGAAGCGCCGCATCTGCGGCCGTTTCGTCGCAACATCCCGGTGATTCAGGCGATCTGCGCCCAGGACAACGAGCCCGGTTGGCGTGCCAGCGAGCAAGGCCTCGGTCCCCGTGACTTGGCGATGCACATCGCGCTGCCGGAGCTGGACGGGCGAATCATCAGTCGGCCGATCAGCTTCAAGGATCTGGCGTGGCGCAGCGAGCGCAGTCAGTCCGACGTGGTTTGCTATCGACCACAACCGGAACGCATGGATTTTGTCGCTGAACTGGCGCGGCGCTGGATCGATCTGGCGCGGCTGCCCAACAGCGAAAAACGCATCGCCCTGATCCTCGCCAACTACCCGACTCGCGATGGACGCATCGGTAATGGCGTCGGTCTCGACACCCCGGCCGCGGCGCTGAACATCCTGCGTGCCCTGTACGCCGAAGGTTATCCGTTGCCGGCCGAGTTGCCGGACAGCGGCACCGCGCTGATCCAGCAACTGCTTGGTGGTGTCAGCAATGATCTGGACACTATCGATCAACGTCCGTGCCAGCAAAGCCTGGCGCTGGATGATTACTTTTTGATGTTCAACGCACTGCCCGAAGCCAATCGCGAGGCGGTGCTGCAACGTTGGGGCACGCCCGAAAGCGATCCGATGTTCCGTGGCGGGCGAGTGATGATTGCCGGGTTGCGCTTCGGCCTGACCTTCGTCGGCATTCAACCGGCGCGGGGTTATCAGGTTGACCCGAGCGCGGTCTATCACGACCCGGACCTGGTGCCGCCCCACGGCTATCTGGCGTTCTACTTCTGGTTGCGCAACACCTACGGAGCCCACGGCGTGATCCATGTCGGCAAGCACGGTAACCTCGAATGGCTGCCGGGCAAGGGCGTCGGGTTATCTGAAAACTGCTGGCCCGACGCGCTGCTCGGACCGCTGCCGAACATCTATCCGTTCATCGTCAACGACCCGGGCGAGGGTGCCCAGGCCAAGCGCCGTACGCAAGCGGTGATCATCGATCACCTGATGCCACCGCTGACCCGCGCCGAAACCTACGGCCCGCTGCGCAACCTTGAGTTGTTGGCTGACGAATATTACGAAGCGCAGTTGCTCGATCCGCGCCGCGCCCGGGAACTGCAACGCGACATTCTGCAACTGGTGCGCGACACGCACATTGATCGCGAACTGCAGCTGGACGAGAAGCTCGACAGCGATGCCGACGCGGCGATCTGGTTGCCGCGCCTGGACACTTACCTGTGTGACTTGAAGGAATCGCAGATCCGCGATGGCCTGCACGTGTTTGGCGAGTCGCCGACCGGGCGATTGCGCATCGACACTTTATTGGCTTTGCTGCGCATTCCTCGCGGTGACGGTCGTGGCGCGCAATCGAGCGTGCTGCGGGCGCTGGCCAAGGCGTTCGAATTGGGCTTCGATCCACTGGATTGCGTGTTGGCTGATCCTTGGAACGGTCCTCGGCCGGATGCCTTGCAGGCGGTCAGTGATGAGCTGTGGCGCACGGCGGGGGATACCCGTGAGCGTCTGGAACTGTTCGCCGCGCAGTTGATCGAGCAAGCCTTGAGCGCTGAAATTGCTCCGTTGAACCAGCCAGGCTGGTCCGACGTGAGCGCGATCATCGACAGTTTGCGCGAGGTCGTCGCCCCGCGCCTGGACGCCTGCGGCCCGGCGGAAATGCGCGGCCTGCTGGACGCCCTCAGCGGGCGATTCGTCCCGGCCGGGCCGAGTGGTGCGCCCAGCCGTGGACGGCTGGACGTGTTGCCCACCGGGCGCAATTTCTATTCGGTGGACGTGCGCAACCTGCCGACCACCACGGCGTGGCGCATCGGTTTTCAATCCGCGAACCTGATTCTTGAGCGGCACTTGCAGGATCACGGCGATCACTTGCGTCAGCTCGGCCTGTCGGTCTGGGGCACCGCGACCATGCGCACCGGCGGCGATGACATTGCCCAGGCCATGGCCTTGATGGGTGTGCGGCCGGTGTGGGCGACGGGCAGTCAGCGGGTCGACGACTTCGAGATTCTGCCGTTGAGCCTGCTGGACCGGCCGCGGGTGGACGTGACCTTGCGCGTCTCCGGATTCTTCCGCGATGCCTTTGCCAACCTGATCCGGCTGTTCGACGCCGCCGTGCAAGCGGTCGCCGCGCTGGATGAACCGGACGATCTCAACCCGTTGGCAGCCAAGGTTCGTGCCGAGCGCGAAGCGCTGCTGACGTCCGGTCTGGATGAAGAAGCGGCCAGGCGACAGGCCGGCTGGCGGATCTTCGGGGCCAAACCGGGTGCTTACGGTGCCGGCGTGCAAGGTGCCATCGACGGTCGTTTGTGGCAGAGCCGCGAAGACCTGGCCGAGGTTTACCTGAACTGGGGCGGCTACGCTTACGGCGGCTCCGATGAAGGCACCGCCGCACGCGAGCAGTTCGCCCAGCGTCTGAGCCAGGTGCAGGCCGTGCTGCAAAATCAGGACAACCGCGAGCACGACTTGCTCGATTCCAACGACTATTACCAGTTCCAGGGCGGCATGCTGGCGGCCGTCGAAAGCCTCGGCGGCGCAGCGGCGGCGAGTTATCACGGCGACCACAGTCAGCCGGACTTGCCGAAGATCCGCACATTGAAGGAAGAGCTGAACCGGGTGATCCGTTCCCGGGCGGCCAATCCGAAATGGATCGACGGGATCAAGCGTCATGGCTATAAAGGCGCGTTCGAACTGGCGGCGACGGTCGATAACCTGTTTGCGTTCGACGCCACCACGCAGTTGATCGACGATCACCAGTATGCGTTGCTGGCGGACGCCTATTTGCTTGATCCGGCGACCCGGGAGTTTGTTCGCGAACACAATCCCCACGCCTTGCGCGACATGACCGAGCGCCTGCTCGAAGCGCAGCAACGGGGGATGTGGCAGGAGCCGGGTGAATACCGCGAGGCGCTGGAGAATTTGTTGCTGGACATAGAAGAAGACAGTTAGCCGGTGAGCAAAGGAAATTTGTGGCGAGGGAGCTTGCTCCCGTTGGGCTGCGCAGCAGCCCCAAAACAAAAAACCAGGCTCTGTCAGGCACACCGCATTTTCAGGTTTTACGACTGCTACGCAGCCGAGCGGGAGCAAGCTCCCTCGCCACAGAGTAATCACCGACCATGACCGAGATTTGAACATGACCGACACCCCCCATTTCCCGCTCTCCGCCGTGGTCGGCGCCGATGACTTGAAGCTCGCCCTGTACCTGACCGCCATCGACCCGAAAATCGGAGGCGTGCTGATCGAAGGCCCGCGCGGCATGGCCAAGTCGACCCTGGCCCGAGGCCTGGCGGACCTGCTGGCCAGCGGTCAATTCGTTACCTTGCCCCTGGGCGCCACCGAAGAACGGCTGGTCGGCACCCTCGATCTCGACGCGGCCTTGAGCGAAAGGCGCGCACAGTTTTCTCCGGGTGTATTGGCCAAGGCCGACGGCGGTGTGCTCTACGTCGATGAAGTGAACTTGCTGCCCGACCATCTCGTGGACCTGCTGCTCGATGTGGCCGCCAGCGGCACCAACCTGATCGAGCGCGACGGGATTTCCCATCGGCATTCGGCGAAGTTTGTGCTGATCGGCACCATGAACCCGGAAGAGGGCGAACTGCGCCCGCAACTGCTCGACCGCTTTGGCCTGAACGTCGCCCTCAGTGGCCATACTGCACCCGCCGAGCGCGGCCAGATCATCCGTCGTCGACTGGATTTCGACAGCGATCCGCAAGGCTTCTGCGCCGAGTGGGAAAGTCAGCAACACGCCCTGCGCGAGCGTTGCCAGAAGGCGCGTGCGGCCCTGGCGAGTATCCCGCTCGACGATGCCGCACTGGCGCAGATCACCGAGCTCTGCTTTGCTGCCGGTGTCGACGGCTTGCGGGCCGACCTGGTCTGGCTGCGCGCGGCGCGGGCACATGCGGCCTGGCGCGGTGCGAACGCCATTGCCGAAGAGGATATCGACGCGGTCGCCGAATTTTCCTTGCGTCATCGTCGTCGGGAGCATTCGACCTCTGCGCCGCAAAACTCCCAAGCGCCACAGCAATCCCCTGCGCAAACCCCCAACCCGAACGAAGGTCAGGGCCAGTGGGGCGAAATGCCCGCCCAGGCGCTGCCGGTCGGTGCTCGACGTGAAGTGCCGAGCTGGCCAAAAAAGCCCTAGGCATTCGCCCTCGATCAGACGCGGGGGCGAATGCCAGACCCCGCGCAGGCCGGCTGGATCACGGTAAACAGGGCAAGCGTCACGCCGCCCGTAGCGGATCGGTCAACTGGCCCGGCACCTTGCTCAATGGCCGACCGCGTCAACGCGATGACCTATTGTTCCATCTGCGGACCCGCACCCCGCATGAACTGTGGCTGGTGATCGTCGATGCCTCGGCTTCGACCCGGCGCCATCAGGCGTTGAGCGATGCCAAGGGCTTGCTGGCGCAACTGTTCGACGATGCCTATCGCCAGCGCGCACGCCTGGCTTTGCTGACCGCCAGCGGTCACCTGCCGAAGTGGCAGGTGCAGGGATTGAAAGCTTCTGCGGGCTTACGCGATTGGCTTGAGGGATTGGGCGCCGGCGGCGGGACGCCGATGCTGGCGGCGCTTGGCGAGGCGGGGCGCTGGCTGGCGGTCCGGCAAAAGCGTTTTCCGGCCGAACAGCAGCGGCTGCTGCTAGTGACAGATGGACGGTTGAAGGACTGGTCGACATTGCCGGAGCTGGATTGTCCGGGGTTGCTGATCGACATCGAGCGCGGTCCGATTCGGCTCGGGCGGGCAAAGGTGTTGGCAGCTCAGTTACAGATTGATTATCGGCATATCGATGAGCTGATTTAAGGTTGAATTTTGTGCTGACAGTGCTGGCCCCATCGCATCGCTGCCCTATGCTCTGTAAGCAAACCCATCACAGGAGTGACCCATGCGCGTTCTAGCCCGCAACGATCAGGACGATTTCCGCGTCAAAGCCTACGCTGGCACCAACGGTGTGCTGCTGGCCATCGACCTGGCCGAACCCCGCCGCAAAGGCCTGTTGGGGTTTGCCATCGAAAAACAGCAAGGTGACAAACCCTGGTTGTTTCTGTTCAACAGCCTGACCTTCCCCGGCAAGGATCATACGTTCCCTCAGTTTCACGCCACCCCCAGCGATGCCGCGCCTTTGCAGAAATTTCGCTGGGCCGATTACGCGGTCAATCCGGGTGTAACGATCCATTATCGGGTTCACCTGGCTTATGGCACTGCCGATGCGCCACAGTTGGGTGAAAGCCTGGAAGTGACGGTCACCACGGACGATGGCCTGCCCAAGGGGCAGAACGTGATATTCAACCGGGCAGTGGCTGCCAGTCAGGCGTTCCAGCGCAAATTCGCCGACCTCGATGCGCTACTCAGCGTCAACAAGACACTGCCCATCGAAGAGTGGCCCGATGCGCCGCGCCAATGGCTGGAAAATGGTCTGCTCGCACGCTTGCTCGGGTTTATCGAGCGTGCCGTGGATGGCCAGTGGGCGCTGGACATCGCGATCTATGAATACCAGCTGCAGGCGATCGTCGATGCGGTGAACGCCGCCTTCGAGCGTGGCGTAAAGGTTCGGATCCTGTACCACGCCCAACCTGGCGAAGACACCACGGCGCTGAACGAAGCCAGCCTGGAAAAAATCCCGGCGGCGAACAAACGCGGGCGAGTCACCCACAATATCTTTCACGACAAGTTCATGGTCCTGAGCCGGCTCGATGCGGCGGGGCAGCATCAGCCCGAAGCGGTACTCTGCGGCAGCACCAACTTCACTGCCAACGGCGTCTACCGTCAGGCCAACGTCGTGCATGTGCTGGACGACGCTCGGATCGGCGCCACTTACCTGCGAACCTTCGAGCAGGTCTGGGCCACACCGACGGACGTCGGCGCCACGCGGGACTGGCTCACGGAACACAATCCGATGCAGCCTGACCAGCCGCTGTTCGCCGGCTTTTCACCGCGCTCGGGCGAGGGCGACTTGAGTGAGTTCATCAAGATCATCAACGCCGCCAAAAAAGACCTGCTGTTTGTCACCGCATTCACCTTGCCGGACAAAATACTCAACGCGCTGCTCGGCCAACCCCACGACGACATCTTGCGTTACGGCCTGCAAAACACGGTCAGCAACATCACCGGTTTCCATGCCGACCGCACCGCCGAATTCGCCGCCACCGCGCTGCTCAACACCGGCCTGGAGGGCTGGCTCAAGGAAAACATGAAAGGCCAGAAGGGCAACCTGCTGGTGCACACCAAAGCCATCGTCGTCGACTTCACCAGCGATTCACCGACCATCATCAGCGGCAGCCACAACCTCAGTGACGCGGCCAGCAACGGCAATGACGAAAACTACCTGATCATCCGTGGCGACACCGACCTGGCCGATCGTTACGGGCTGGAACTGCTGCGCTTCTACGAACATTACCGGTTCCGCTACTTCGCAAAGAAACTGCAACTCAAGCAGGTCCGGCCGTTGGCGGCGGATGACAGCTGGACCGATGACTATTACCGCGAGGGCGACCTGCGGATGTTGTCGCGGCTGCGTTTTTCCGGACGATAAACACACCGGCGGGCACTTTTTGTAGCAGCTGCCGAGCAGCGCAAGGCTGCTGCTACAGGTCAGTTATTTGCCCATTGCATTACTCATCAAACGTGCATTCAACCGCTCCCGTGCCCGAGGCGCAGTGCATAAAGTGCTGAGGGTTCTCTGCAACCACGGCAAGTCGTGGCGGGGTTTGTGGGCAATCTGTTTGGGCCTGAGCTTGCCGATGTGCTTTTTGAAATGTTCTTCCAGGGTTTCCGGGGTGCCTATGCCCTTGAGCTTCGTCAGCAGCTTCCCCTCCTCGTAGAACAGCAAAGTGGGTGTGCCTTTGACTTCCGGATGCCGAGGGGACTTGCTCGTATCCAGCATATAGATGCACGCATGATCTTTGTACTTCTCGGCAATGGCCCGGAAAACCGGTCCGGCCCATTCGCAGGCGGGACAGTGGTCGTTGCCGAAATACAGAATCACCGGGCGCCAAGTGTTGAGCGCTTTGCGGTAGGCCGGATCCAATGACTGGGTGGACATCGAACTCATTGAAATCTCCTTTTCAAAGACTATCGAAGGCCCTTTGACGTTAAAGGAGGCGAGCGGGTGGGTCTACTGTCAGAAATTACAGGTGTGCTCTGCTTCTTTTTGACCTGCAATGCACCGCAATGTGACTCAACCACACACAGCCTGTAGCCAACGGTAGCGTTCAGCCAGCTGTCTTTTCGTAACACTTTCTTCGCGCCTGTGCGCATCCATTTGATTCAAAACACTTTTCAAATCCTCCGAGATTCCGCCCACATCCTGTGGCACACTTTCTGCTGTCTATTCCGTTGTTACATACCAAATTCCGGTATAGCGGAATAAACACAGCCCTGGAGTGCTTGCCATGCATCGTCGACTTTCCTTGTTTAAAGCGTGTGTTTTCGTACTCGCGGCTTCGGCCGCTGCCGTGGGTGTCGCTCAAGCGGCAGACAGCAAGCTCGACAGCGTGCTGGCCCGTGGGAAACTGATCGTGGGTACGGGCAGTACCAACGCGCCGTGGCACTTCCAGGGAGCCGACGGCAAGTTGCAGGGGTTTGATATCGATATCGCGCGGATGGTGGCCAAGGGGTTGTTCAACGACCCGAGCAAGGTCGAGTTCGTGGTGCAGTCGTCCGATGCGCGGATTCCGAACCTGCTGACCGACAAGGTCGATATGAGTTGCCAGTTCATCACCGTGACCGCCAGCCGGGCCCAACAGGTCGCGTTCACGCTGCCGTACTACCGTGAAGGTGTTGGCCTGTTGCTGCCGGCCAACAGCAAGTACAAGGAAATCGAAGACCTCAGGGCCGCCGCCGACGGCGTGACCGTGGCGGTGCTGCAGAACGTGTACGCCGAAGAACTGGTGCATCAGGCGCTGCCCAAGGCCAAGGTCGATCAGTACGACAGCGTGGATCTGATGTATCAGGCGGTGAACTCCGGCCGTGCCGACGCGGCGGCCACCGATCAGTCGTCGGTGAAATACCTGATGGTGCAGAACCCAGGCCGTTATCGCAGCCCGACCTACGCCTGGAGCCCGCAGACCTACGCCTGTGCGGTCAAACGCGGCGACCAGGACTGGCTGAACTTCGTCAACACCGTGCTGCATGAAGGCATGACTGGCGTTGAATTCCCGACTTACGCGGCGTCGTTCAAGCAGTGGTTCGGTGTCGACCTGCCTACACCTGCAATCGGTTTCCCAGTCGAATTCAAATGATCCCGTGAGAGCGGGGCGGTGATACATCGCCCCGCTCAAGGTACTGCTGACCATGAACTATCAGTTGAATTTTGCCGCCGTGTGGCGCGACTTCGACACCTTGCTGGCGGGGCTCGGTCTGGGTCTTGAGCTGGCGCTGGTGTCGATCGCCATCGGCTGCGTGATCGGCCTGCTGATGGCGTTTGCTTTGCTGTCGAAGCACCGCGCATTGCGGGGGCTGGCGTCGGTGTATGTGACGGTGATCCGTAATACGCCGATTCTGGTGTTGATTCTGTTGATCTACTTCGCGTTGCCGAGCCTGGGCATTCGTCTGGACAAGATCCCCTCGTTCATCATCACCCTGTCGCTGTATGCCGGGGCGTACCTGACCGAAGTGTTTCGCGGCGGGCTGTTGAGCATTCCCAAGGGACTACGTGAAGCCGGGTTGGCGATTGGCTTGGGCGAGTGGCAGGTCAAGGCGTACATCACCGTGCCGGTGATGCTGCGCAATGTGCTGCCGGCGCTGTCGAACAACTTCATTTCGCTGTTCAAGGACACCTCGCTGGCGGCGGCGATTGCCGTGCCGGAGCTGACCTATTACGCGCGCAAGATCAATGTCGAGAGCTACCGGGTGATCGAAACCTGGCTGGTGACCACAGCGCTCTATGTTGCGGCCTGTTACCTCATTGCCATGATGCTGCGTTACCTCGAACAGCGTCTGGCGATTCGCCGTTAGGAGGCCCCATGTACGAATCCCCCAGTTGGTTGCATGAGTTATGGGTGGCCCGGGATGTCCTGTGGCAGGGCTTCCTGACCAGTGTGCAGTGCTCGGGCCTGGCGATTTTGCTGGGCACGCTGGTCGGCATCGTCGCCGGCCTGGTACTCACTTACGGCACGTTCTGGATGCGCGCGCCGTTCCGGTTCTACGTCGACATCATTCGCGGCACGCCGGTGTTTGTATTGGTACTGGCCTGCTTCTACATGGCGCCGGCACTGGGCTGGCAGATCAGCGCCTTCGGGGCTGGCACTTTGGGCCTGACGCTGTTTTGCGGTTCCCATGTCGCCGAGATCGTGCGCGGTGCGTTGCAAGCGCTGCCCAGCGGTCAGATGGAAGCGAGCAAGGCCATCGGCCTGACGTTTTACCAGGCACTGGGTTATGTGTTGTTGCCCCAGGCGTTGCGGCAGATCTTGCCGACCTGGGTCAACTCGTCCACCGAGATCGTCAAGGCGTCGACCTTGTTGTCGGTGATCGGCGTCGCCGAGCTGCTGCTCAGTACTCAACAGATCATCGCCCGGACCTTCATGACCCTGGAGTTTTACCTGTTCGCCGGATTGCTGTTTTTCGTCATCAACTACGCCATCGAATTACTCGGCCGGCACATTGAAAAGCGGGTGGCCTTGCCATGACACAAGCTCAAGTTTCGACCCAGAACCAAGCGCTGCTGGACATCCGCGGCCTGCACAAACAATACGGCCCGCTCGAAGTGCTCAAGGGTGTCGACCTGACCATGCAGCGCGGCAATGTGGTCACGCTGATCGGCTCCAGCGGCTCGGGCAAGACCACGCTGCTGCGCTGCGTGAACATGCTCGAAGAGTTCCAGGGCGGGCAGATTCTGCTCGACGGTGAATCCATTGGCTATGACGAGGTCAACGGCAAGCGCGTGCGCCACCCGGAAGAAGTCATCGCCCGCCATCGCGCCATGACCGGCATGGCTTTCCAGCAATTCAATCTGTTCCCGCACCTCACCGCGTTGCAGAACGTCACCCTCGGTTTGCTCAAGGTGAAAAAGTTGCACAAGGACGAGGCGGTAGCACTGGCGGAGAAATGGCTGGAGCGGGTCGGCCTGCTGGAGCGCCGCGATCATTACCCCGGTCAGTTGTCCGGTGGTCAGCAACAGCGCGTGGCGATTGCCCGGGCGATTGCGATGAACCCGAGTTTGATGCTGTTCGATGAAGTCACCTCGGCCCTCGATCCGGAACTGGTGGGCGAAGTGCTGAACGTGATCAAGGGCCTGGCCGAGGATGGCATGACCATGCTGCTGGTGACCCACGAAATGCGCTTTGCCTTCGAGGTCTCGGACAAGATCGTATTCATGAATCAGGGGCGGATCGAAGAGCAGGGGCCGCCCAAGGAACTGTTCGAGCGCCCGCAGTCGCCGCGACTGGCGGAATTTCTCAAGAGCACCCGCTTTTAAGCCTTCACTTTTTAATCAGGAGAAACACCCATGAGCATTACTCGTTACGGCACCGGCAGCACCGCCGGTGGCGGCCAGCCCCGTCCTTTTGCCCGCGCCGTCGAAGCCGATGGCTGGCTGCACGTGTCCGGCCAAGTGCCGGCGGTGGATGGTGAAATCATCGTGGGCGGGATTGTCGAGCAGACTCACCAAACCATGAAAAACCTGATCGCGATTCTGGAAGAGGCCGGTTACGGGCTCGAAGACGTGGTGCGCACGGGCGTGTGGCTGGAAGACCCGCGGGACTTCTGGAGTTTCAACAAGGTGTTTTCCGAGTACTTCAAAAGCGAACACGCCCCAGCCCGGGCCTGCGTGCAGGCGAGCATGATGGTCGATTGCAAGGTCGAGATTGATTGCATCGCGTACAAGAAAAAGGCCTGAACCGCAGTGAATTCTTCGCGGGCAAGCCTCGCTCCTACAAACGGCGAAATCCTGTAGGAGCGAGGCTTGCCCGCGAAGGCGGCCTTCTGGGTAAACTCCCGGCACTCTGAATGGGAACCTGAAGATATGACCGAAGACACCATCAAGCGCCGGGCTCGCGGTCTGGACCGGGCGTTCGACATTCTCGATTTCCTCAAGGAAATCGGCCAGCCCCTGCGCCCGAACGAAATCGCCAGCGGCATCGGCAGCCCGAAATCCACGGTCTACGAACTGGTTGCGTCCTTATTGGAGCGGCGCATCCTCGAACCCGTGGGCAAGGAAGGTCACGTTTACCTCGGTCGTCAGCTGTACTTCCTCGGACAGGCGCATTTGCGTCATTTCGACCTGTCCCGCGAGGCCGATCACGCCTTGCAGGAAATCGTCAGCCAGACCCGCGAAACCGCGCAGATGTGCCTGCTCAACGGGCGCAAATACACCGTGGCATTGATGAAAGAGGGTGAGCGGCATTTTCGCATTTCCTCGGACATCGGCGAAAACGCGCCGATCCCCTGGACCGCTTCCGGGCGCCTGCTGCTGGCGCACCTGAGCGATCAGCAAATTGTTGATTTGATCGACCCCGACGACTTCATCCTGCCCGACGGCGAACGCCTGCCACTGGAGCAGTTTCTTGAGGAAATCCGCCAGGCCGCCATCGACGGATTCTTTTCCTTCGACAGCGTCGCCGACACCTTTACCCATTGCTTCGCCGCCCCGGTCAAAGACCCGAGCGGCGTGGCCATCGCGACCCTGTGCATCGTCGCCCCACGGGCCGATGCGAAGAACAATTACAACGACTATCGCCGGGTGCTGATCGACAGCGCCAACAGCCTCGCCCGGCGTATCAACGAATAACAGCGGCTGCCTGCGGCCGTGTGTGAGGAGATCGACCATGTCTACTGCCATCAATACCGCCGCCGTGGAAAAGGGCGCCGCCCAGACCGGCGCCAACCTGGTGCGGGACGTCAGTCTGCCGGCGCTGGTGCTGCACCGCGACGCGCTGGAACACAACATTCGCTGGATGCAGGACTTCGTCAGCCACAGCGGCGCGGAACTGGCACCTCACGGTAAAACCAGCATGACCCCGGCGCTGTTTCGTCGCCAACTGGACGCCGGTGCCTGGGGCATCACCCTGGCCAGTGCCACGCAAACCCGCGCGGCTTACGCCCATGGCGTGCGCCGGGTGCTGATGGCCAATCAACTGGTTGGCACGCCGAACATGGCGTTGATCGCCGACCTGCTGGCTGACCCGACTTTCGATTTCTATTGCATGGTCGATCACCCGGATAACGTCGCCGACCTCGGCGCGTTTTTCGCCTCGCGGGGCGTGCGCCTGAACGTGATGATCGAGTACGGCGTGGTCGGCGGTCGTTGCGGTTGCCGCACCGAAGCCGAAGTGCTGGCGCTGGCCAAGGCTATCAACGCTCAACCGGCGTTGGCGCTGACCGGCATCGAGGGCTACGAAGGGGTGATTCACGGTGATCATGCGGTGAGCGGCATCCGCGAGTTCGCCGCCTCCCTGGTGCGTCTGGCGGTGCAGTTGCAGGACAGTGGCGCGTTCGCGATTGCCAAGCCGATCATCACCGCGTCGGGGTCGGCGTGGTACGACCTGATCGCCGAGTCGTTCGAAGCGCAGAATGCCGGCGGGCGTTTCCTCAGCGTGCTGCGCCCCGGCAGTTACGTGGCCCACGACCATGGCATCTACAAAGAAGCGCAATGCTGCGTGCTCGACCGTCGCAGCGACCTGCACGAAGGTTTGCGCCCGGCGCTGGAAGTCTGGGCGCATGTGCAGTCGTTGCCCGAACCGGGTTTTGCGGTGATCGCCCTGGGCAAGCGCGACGTGGCCTACGACGCCGGTTTGCCGGTGCCGTTGCTGCGTTACAAGGCCGGCGTGGTGCCGGCGACCGGCGATGATGTGAGTGCCTGCAAGGTGACGGCGGTGATGGACCAGCACGCATTCATGACCGTGGCGCCGGGAGTTGAGTTGCGGGTGGGCGATATCATTTCGTTCGGGACTTCGCACCCGTGTTTGACGTTCGACAAGTGGCGTATCGGGTGTCTGGTGGATGAGCAGCTGAATGTCATCGAAACCATGGAAACCTGTTTCTAAGAGCCCCCACAACATGAACAACATCAGCCCTCTGGGCCCCAACATCCCGCGCATCGCCCTGATCGGCGAGTGCATGATCGAACTGCAGCAGCGCGCCGACGGCTCTCTGCAACAGAGCTTCGGCGGCGATACCCTGAACACCGCGGTCTATCTGGCCCGTGAACTGGGCGATGGCGGCACGGTGGATTACGTCACTGCCCTGGGTGATGACAGTTTCAGCGATGCGATGTGCCAGAGCTGGGCCAGCGAACACATCGGCCTGGGCATGGTCCAGCGTTTGCCCGGTCGCTTGCCCGGTCTGTATTGCATCCAGACCGACGCGGCCGGCGAGCGGCGTTTTCTCTACTGGCGCAATGAAGCGGCCGTGCGCGATTGCTTTACCACCCCGGCGGCCGCGCCGATCCTGGCAGCGCTGCCGGATTACGACGTGCTGTATTTCAGCGGCATTACCCTGGCGGTGCTCGGTGAACAGGGCCGGGAGAAACTGCTGGACACCCTGATCGAAGCCCGACAGCGGGATGTGCGGATCGTGTTCGACAACAATTATCGACCACGCCTGTGGGCTTCGGTCGAGGACGCACGAGCGGCTTATCGCGAAGTGTTGCCCTATGTCGACCTGGCGTTGCTGACGGTTGATGACGAGCAGGCGCTGTTCCACTTTTCCGATTGCGCGGCGGTGTTTGCCGCTTACGAGCAGATGGGCACGCCCGAAGTGGTGCTCAAGCGCGGTGCCGAGGCGTGTCTGATTCGCTGTGACGGCGAGTCGTTCGAAGTGCCGGCGCAAGTGGTCGAACGGGTGGTGGACACCACGGCGGCGGGAGATTCGTTCAGCGCGGCGTATCTGGCTTGCCGCCTCAAGGGTGGGAGCCCGGTCGAGGCTGCTGAAGCGGGGCATCGCTTGGCGAGTCGGGTGATTCAAGTGCCGGGGGCACTGATCCCCAAAGATTGAAATGCAATCTTTGGGGGATGCTGTGATTTTTTGTGACGAGGGAGCTTGCTCCCTCGCCACAGGCAAGCCTCACCCTGTACATCGAGCCAACCGATCAGTCCCGGTAAAACACCTGCACCAGGTGATACCCGAACTTGCTCTTGATCGGCCCATGCACCACCCGCAGCGGTTTTTTGAAGATCACCGCATCGATCGCCCCGACCATCTGCCCGGGCCGCACTTCGCCAAGATCCCCACCGCGTTTGCCGGACGGGCAGGTGGAGTATTTCTTGGCCAGCACATCGAAGGCTTCGCCCTTGGCGATGCGTTGTTTGAGCTGCTCGGCTTCTTCCGAGGTTTTCACCAGAATATGGCGGGCTTGGGCTTTCATTGGGCGTACCTTGCAACGGTGGTGGCTATGTTGGTGCCAGCGTGGGGCGCGCGATTATGCCTTAACTCAGCCGGCTTGGCCGATCATCGTGCGAATCTTGTTGGCCAACAGGTCCATGGAAAAGGGTTTGGCCACCATGTCCATGCCTTCCTCCAGGAAGCCCTGGCGTTCGGCGGCTTTCTCGGCATAACCGGTAATGAATAGCACTTTGAGCTCCGGGCGGTGCTGACGAGCGATTTCCGCCAGTTGCCGACCGTTCATGCCCGGCAGCCCGACGTCGGTTACCAGCAGATCGACCCGCAGGTCGGACTCCAGCAAGGGCAGGGCGCTCTGCGCATCTTCGGCTTCATGGGCGTGATAACCCAACTCTTTGAGCAGGTCGAGCACCAGCATGCGCACCGCCGGATCGTCTTCCACCAACACCACGGTTTCACCGGCAACCGCTGGCGGTGCTTCGCCGGTGACCGGCAGCTGCGCGTGTTCCGGCAGGGCGACGTGCAACCGTGGCAAATACAGGCGAACGCTGGTGCCCTGGCCAGGCCGGCTGTGCAGGCTGACGTGCCCGCCCGACTGCTGGGCGAAACCATAGATCATTGACAACCCAAGGCCGGTGCCCTGGCCGATGGGTTTGGTGGTGAAGAACGGATCGAAGGCCTTGGCCAGTACTGATGGGGTCATGCCGGCACCGTTGTCGCTGACGGCAATCATCAGGTAATCCCCGGCCCTGACTGGCTCCAGCGGAGTGACGTCGCTGCCGTCGAGGTGAACATTGGCGGTTTCGATCAACAACTCGCCGCCATCGGGCATCGCATCCCGGGCGTTGATCACGAGGTTGAGCAAGGCGTTTTCCAGTTGGCTGACATCGGTACTGACCGGCCAGACCTCATCGGCCAGCTTCAGTTTGAGCTCGATGTGATCGCCCTTGGTCCGGCTGAGCAAGTCTTCCAGGGAATGCACCAGCTGGTTGGCGTCCAGTGGCCTGCGATCCAGTGACTGACGCCTTGAGAATGCCAGCAACCGATGGGTCAGGGCGGCGGCGCGATGGGCCGAGGACACCGCCGCTTCGGTGAAGCGACCGATCTCGGCCGCGCGCCCATCGGCGATGTAGCGCTGCATCAAATCGAGGCTGCCGATGATCCCGGTGAGCATGTTGTTGAAGTCATGGGCGATGCCGCCGGTGAGCTGGCCGACCGCTTCCATTTTCTGCGCATGGCGCAAGGCGTCTTCGGCACGCTCACGCTCGAACATCTCGTTCTGCAGTCGCTGGTTGGCTTCGGCCAGTTGTTGGGTGCGAGCGCTCACGCGTTCTTCCAGGGTTTCGTTGAGGTTGCGCAGCGCCTCTTCAGTCTGTTTGCGCTCGGTCTCGTCGATCACGAAGATGTAGAAACCATTCACCGCGCCGTCTGCGCCGTGGCGTGGCAGGTAGTTCATCAGGGCCTGGCGGGTGCTGCCATCGCGGTGATCGGCGCTGATGCTGAAACAACAGGTCTTGCCTTTCAGCGCCTCGGCGATGTATTCGGCGCGCAGGGCATAGGCTTCATCGCCAAGCACTTCACGAATGGTGCGGCCGTAAAGCTCCTGGGGCGTGAGGCCATACCATTCCAGATAGGCGGCATTGTTCAGGCGAAAGCGCTCTTCGCGGTCCACATAACTGATCAGGATCGGCATCGCGTTGATGATCAGTTGCAGCTCGGTCTGGCTTTGGCGCAAGGCCTGTTCGATGTGTTTGCGTTCGGTCAGGTCCAGCGCGGCGCCGAGAAAGCGGATCGGCCGGCCATGGTGGTCCTTGTAGCAACGACCCCGGGCAAACACCCAGCGCAACTGGCCATCGGCTTGCAGCAAGCGATATTCCTCGGCGTACTCGCTGCCATGGGTGATGCAGTGCTTGATGCTGCGGGCGATCATGGCGCGGTCTTCCGGGTGCACGCCGTGGAGGTATTCGCTGATCGGCAACTGGCTGGCCATGGCCGGATCGACGCCATGCAATTGCGCGAAGTGCGCATCGGCGATGAAACGGTCTTCGCCAATGTCCCAGTCCCAGGTGCCGACGGCATCGGTGGCGGCCAGTGCCAGTTGCAGGCGCTGCTCGGTGTCTTGCTGGGCCTTGAGGCTGGCGGCGGAGCGTTGTTCCAGTTCGAGGGCGATGCGGCGGCGTTCGTTGGTTTCGATGGCCGTGACCAGAATCCCGGCAACCTCGGCGCTTTCATTGCGAATGGGGCTGTAGGTCAAATCCAGCCAGAAGTCGGAATCCCGACCGTCGCGTTGCAAGGTGAAGCGCTGTTCGCTGTAGGTCCGCACCTGACCCTGTAGGACGGCGCTGTAAATCGGGTCGGTAAAGTCTTTGAGTTCCGGCCAGATCTGGTGCGTCGGTTGTCCGAAAGCGTGAGGGTGTTTGCTGCCGGCGAGGAAGGCGAAGCCGTCGTTGTAGATCTGGGTGAGCTGCGGGCCCCACAGCAATAGCATCGGCATTGGCGAGTGGATCACGATGTCCACCGCGGTGCGCAGGCTCTGCGGCCAGTTTTCGGCGGCGCCCAGCGGGTTGTTTGTCCAGTCCAGTCGGGCAATCAAGGCCTGGGCATCGCTGGCGGTCGGTGGTGCGTTCATCTACATGTCCTGCGCATGAGTCAGTGTGGCGGCGTCTACTATCCTTGCAAGGCGGTAGACGCTGGATGACCCGCATGGGGTCATTTTTTTCATTGAATGCTTCGCGGGTGCTTTTTGCCATGGAAATCGATGCACTGTTGCAGATTCTGGCCAGCCGCCATGGCTCCGATCTTTACCTGTCCACGGGCGCGCCACCCAGCGCGAAATTTGACGGTGTGCTCAAAGCCCTGACCGATCAACCGTTCAAGCCGGGAGAAGTGGCGGCCATTGCCGCGTCCATCATGGACGCCGAACAGCGCCTGGAGTTCGATCGGGACCTGGAAATGAACCTGGCACTTTCCCTGCCCGGGGTCGGGCGTTTCCGGCTCAATATCTTCAAGCAGCGCAATGATGTGTCCATCGTGGCGCGCAACATCAAGCTCGACATTCCACGCTTCGAAGACCTCAACTTGCCACCGGTGCTGCTCGAAACCGTGATGCTCAAACAAGGGCTGATGCTGTTTGTCGGTTCGACCGGCTCGGGCAAGTCGACCTCGCTGGCAGCGCTGATCGATTACCGCAACCGCCATAGCAGTGGCCATATCATCACTATCGAAGACCCGGTCGAGTTTATCCATCGGCACAAGAAGTCGATCGTCAATCAGCGCGAGGTCGGCGTCGATACCCGCAGTTTCCACGCTGCGCTGAAAAACACGTTGCGCCAGGCACCGGACGTGGTGTTGATCGGCGAAATCCGTGACCGCGAGACTATGGAACATGCGCTGGCGTTTGCCGATACCGGTCATCTGGTGATTTCCACGTTGCATGCGCACAACGCCAATCAGGCGCTGGATCGGGTGATTAACTTCTTTCCCGAAGAGCGCCGGGGGCAGTTGCTCAACGACCTGGGTAACAACCTCAAGGCGTTTGTGTCCCAGCGTCTGGTACGTACCCGCGACGGGCAGCGCCGGGCGGCGGTGGAGGTGATGCTGGGCACACCAACCATCGGCGACCTGATCCGGCGCAATGAGTTTGGCGAACTCAAGGGGATCATGGAGAAGTCTTCAGAGGTGGGAATGCAGACGTTTGACGGGGCGCTGTTCGCGCTGTTTGCCGAGGGCGCAATCGATGAGGCAGAGGCGTTGAAACATGCTGATTCGGTGAACAATCTGCGCTTGCGCCTGAAAATGCACGCCGAGGCAACACCCGGCCCCCATACGCCGCCGGGTGAATGGGGGCTGATGGACTGAAGGGGACGACGCTGTTCAAAAATGCGGGAGCGGGTTTGCTCCCACAGTAGATCTACGGCGTCAGTCGTTCAGTTCGGGGCGGTTTCGAAATTGCTCCAGGGCTTCGGGGTTGGCCAGTGCATCGGTGTTCTTCACCTTCTGGCCATGCACCACGTTGCGCACCGCCAACTCGACCACCTTGCCGCTGATGGTCCGCGGAATGTCCGTCACCGCGACAATCTTCGCCGGCACATGCCGTGGCGTGGTGTTGGCGCGGATGACCTGGCGGATCTGTTGTTGCAGCGTTTCGTCCAGCTCGACGCCTTCGCGCAAGCGCACGAACAGCACCACTCGCACGTCATCCTGCCATTGCTGACCGATGGCGACGCTGTCCAGCACCTGCGGGATTTTCTCCACCTGACGGTAGATTTCCGCCGTGCCGATGCGTACGCCGCCGGGGTTGAGCACCGCGTCGGAGCGGCCGTGGATCAGCATGCCGCCATGGGGCAGTTGCTCGGCGTAATCGCCCTGGGCCCAGACGCCGGGGAACAGGCTGAAATACGAAGCGCGCAGCTTTTCCTGTTGCGGGTCGTTCCACAAGCCGATGGGCATGGCCGGAAAATGTCGGGTGCACACCAGTTCGCCTTTTTCACCGATCACAGGCTTGCCATCGTCGTTCCACACTTCGACCGCCATGCCCAGGCTCTTGCATTGCATCTCACCACGGCGCACCGGCAGGACCGGGTTGCCAATCACAAAGCACGAAACGATATCGGTACCACCGGACATCGAAGACAGGCACAGGTCGGACTTGAACGCGCGGTAGACGTAATCGAAGCTTTGCGGCGACAGCGCCGAGCCGGTGGACAGGATGGTTCTCAGGCTGCTCAGATCATGACTTTCGCACGGCTTCAAGCCGTTGCTTTCCAGCGCTGTGAGGAATTTCGGGCTGGTGCCGAAGACATTGAGGCGTTCGTCGTCGATCAGGTCGATCAAGCGCTCCGGCCCTGGATGAAACGGCGAGCCGTCATACAGCACCACGGCGCTGCCGACGGCCAACGCCGAGACCAGCCAATTCCACATCATCCAGCCGCAGGTGGTGTAGTAGAACAAACGGTCACCGGCACCGAGGTCGGTGTGCAGGCCATGTTCCTTGACGTGTTGCAGCAGCACGCCGCCGGTGCCGTGCACAATGCACTTCGGTACGCCGGTGGTGCCGCTGGAGTAGAGGATGTACAGCGGATGGGCGAAAGGCACGGGAACGAATTGCGGCTCGCCGCCCGGGTCGTAAAAATCGTCCCACAGCGTCACGTTGGCCTGGCAGCGGAAATCCTCGATGCGCGCTTGAGGACGCGCATAAGGCACAACAATCAATTGCTGCAAGGACGGCAACTGTCCGAGGATTTCATTGACCTTGGTGGTCTGGTCGATCTCTTTGCCGGCGTAGCGGTAACCGGCGCAGGTGATCAGCACTTTCGGTTCGATCTGGCCGAAGCGATCGATCACCCCGTGGGTGCCGAAGTCCGGTGAAGAACAGGACCAGATTGCACCCAGGCTGGTGGTGGCGAGCATGGCCACCAGGGTCTGCCAGGTGTTCGGCATACACGCTGCCACGCGGTCGCCGAGGCCGACACCGGCGGCTTTCAGGCTATTTTGAAAACCGGCGACGTGACTTGCCAGTTCGGCCCAGGTCAGCTGTTCCCGTTGGCCGCTTTCACCAATGGCGACCACGGCCACGGCATCGTCACGACGGCGCAGCAGGTGTTCGGCGAAGTTCAAGGTAGCGCCGGGGAACCACTGCGCGCTGGGCATTTGCGCGCCTTCGATCAGCACCGCGTCTGGCTGATCGTGAAAACGGATGTCAAAGAAATCGACGATGGCCTGCCAGAAGGCTTCACGCTGGTCGATGCTCCATTGGTGCAGGGCAGGGTAGTCGGCGATCCCAAGGGTGTGTCGCTGATTGACGAAACGCCGGAAGGCCTCCATGCGGCTCTTGCCGATGCGCTCGGTGCCGGGTTGCCAGAGGATGTCGGACATGGCTTGGCCTCTTCTTGTTTATGCATCACACACAGGCTTTTGTGGCGAGGGAGCTTGCTCCCGCTGGACAGCGCAGCTGTCCCAAAACCTATTTACGACTGCTTCGCAGCCGAACGGGAGCAAGCTCCCTCGCCACAGGGGCCGGCGGCAGGCTACTGCGCCAACCACCCACCATCTATATTCCACGCTGCGCCACGCACCTGGCTACCGGCTTCGCTGCATAAAAACAGCACCAACTCACCCAGCTGCGGCGGCGTCACGAATTCCAGGGAGGGCTGTTTCTCGGCCAGCAAATCGTGTTGCGCCTGCTGCGGGTCAATCCCGGTCGCGGCGCGATCATCAATCTGCTTCTGCACCAGCGGCGTCAGCACCCAGCCTGGGCAAATGGCGTTGCAGGTAACGTTGGTGGTGGCGGTTTCCAGGCCGACCACTTTGGTCAGGCCGATCACGCCATGCTTGGCCGCGACATACGCCGCTTTACCCACCGAACCGACCTGGCCGTGCACCGAAGCGATGTTGATGATGCGTCCCCAGCCCTTGGTACGCATGCCCGGCAGGCTCAAGCGGGTGCTGTGGAACACCGACGACAGGTTGATCGCAATAATCGAGTCCCAGCGCTCCACCGGAAAATCTTCCACCGCCGCCACGTGCTGGATGCCGGCGTTGTTGACCAGGATATCCACGCCGCCGAACTCACGCTCGGCGTACTCGATCATATCGGCGATCTGCGCCGGGTCGCTGACGTCGGCCGGGTGATGGCCGACCTTGCCACCGAATTGCTCGACCTCAGCGATCACCGTCGACGCATCGCCGAAACCGTTGAGGATCAGGTTGGCGCCAGCCTTGGCCAGGCTCAGGGCGATCCCCAGACCGATGCCGCTGGTGGAACCGGTGACCAGTGCGGTCTTGCCCGAAAGAGTCGTCATGAATACCTCACACAATGCCAGTGGCGTAGAAAGTACCGATCACCACAAAAACAGCGAGTGTCTTGATCAGCGTAATACAGAAAATGTCTTTGTAGGCCTCGCGGTGGGTCAACCCGGTGACCGCCAGCAAGGTAATCACCGCGCCGTTGTGCGGCAGCGTGTCCATGCCGCCACTGGCCATCGCCGCGACCCGATGCAGCACTTCCAGGGGAATATTGGCGGCGTGGGCAGCGCTGATGAAACTCTCGGACATCGCCGCCAAAGCGATGCTCATCCCGCCTGACGCCGAGCCGGTGATGCCGGCCAGCAAGGTCACAGTGATCGCTTCATTGACCAACGGGTTGGGAATGCTCTTGAGCCAGTCGGCCAGCACCAGAAAACCTGGCAACGAGGCGATCACCGCCCCGAAACCGTATTCCGATGCAGTATTCATCGCTGCCAGCAATGCGCCGCTGACCGCACTTTTACTGCCTTCGGCCAACCGGCCGCGAATAGCCTGAAAACCGAACACCAGCACCATGACGATGCCCACCAGCAAGGCTGCCTGGACCGCCCAGATCGCCGTCAGCTTGGCGATGTCGGTGGTCACCGGAACGGCCATGCCCGGCAGCGAGAGGCTGTGGGTCTTGCCGTACCACACAGGAATCCAACGGGTGAACAGCAGGTTCATCAGGCCCACCATCAACAGCGGCGACAGCGCGATCCACGGGTTGGGCAGTTTGATGTCCGGTGCGGTTTCCGGTTCGTTGCGCAGTTCTGAACCGTAACCTTCACCCGTGCGCTGGGCCTTGTTGCGCTGGCGCTGCAGAAACAGCATGCCGGCACTGAACACGAAAATCGTGCCGATCACTCCCAGCCACGGCGCCGCCCAGGCGGTGGTGTTGAAGAAGGTGCTGGGGATGATGTTCTGGATCTGCGGCGTGCCAGGCAGGGCGTCCATGGTGAACGAGAACGCGCCGAGGGCGATGGTCGCCGGGATCAGGCGTTTGGGAATATTGCTCTGGCGGAACATCTCGGCGGCAAACGGGTACACCGCAAACACCGCCACAAACAGCGACACACCGCCGTACGTGAGCAGGGCGCAGACCAGCACGATCACCAGCATCGCCTGACGGGTGCCGAGCAAGCGAATCGCCGCCGCGACGATGGAGCGGGAGAATCCCGACAACTCGATCAGCTTGCCGAACACCGCGCCGAGCAGGAACACCGGGAAATACAGTTTGACGAAGCCGACCATCTTTTCCATGAACACCCCGGTGAAGACGGGGGCTACGGCGGAAGGGTCGGTGAACAGGACGGCGCCGAGGGCGGCGATCGGGGCAAAGAGGATAACGCTGTAGCCACGGTAAGCAGCCACCATCAGCAGCGCGAGGGCTGCCAAGGCAATGATCACACTCATGGTGTGTCTCTCCAGGATTGTTATTTTTGTAGGGTGAAGCTTGGTGGGAGGGCTATAGCGGCTTTCGTGCCAGCTATCTAAGCTATTGAAATATAAGGAGATTATTTGTTTGTGAAGTGATTTTGGTGATTTTTGTCTCTGTATTGAGATTTCTGGCGATTGTGCTGACGCTTTCGCGGGCAAGCCTCGCTCCTACGGGAGTGTGGTTATCTACGAAATTGCACGACCCGTAGGAGCGAGGCTTGCCCGCGAAGAGGCCCTATCTACCAATAGAGATGCATGTCTCTTTATAGAGACTCAGCAATCCCCAGCGCCGCCATCTTCTTGTACAGCGTCGACCGCCCCAGCCCCAACCGCGCCGCCGCTTCGATTACCTTCCCACCGCATTGCGCGAGGGTCGATTCAATCAACTGCCGATCAAACCGTTCGCGAGCCTCACTGAAGGTTTCATGGGCAATCGGCTCAAGGGGCAGAGGCGCCGCACGCTCCACCGGGGTAAAGCTGCCAATCGCCGCGCGGATATCCGCCGCGTTCAGCATCAAGTCATCACTGAGCAACGCCGCCCGCTCCAGCACGTTGCGCAGTTCACGAATGTTCCCCGGCCAGGCGTGTTGCCCCAACAAATCCAGGGCTTCGCGGTTCAATTCGTGCTGGCTGCGCAGTTCCTCAAGGATCGCTTCACTGAGGGCCGGCAGGTCGTCGAGGCGATCACGCAGGGGCGGGACCTGGATCGGCAGCACATTGAGGCGGTAATACAGATCGGCGCGAAACTCGCCGCGTTTGATCGCCGCCACCAGATCGGTGGAGGTGGCGGCGATCACTCGCACATCACTCTGAATCACCTCGTTGGAGCCCACCGGTTCGAATTCCTTCTCCTGCAACACCCGTAGCAACTTGCTTTGCAACGGCAGCGGCATGTCGCCGATTTCGTCGAGAAACAGCGTGCCGCCCTGGGCGATTTGCAACTTGCCGGCGCGGCCCTTGCGATCGGCGCCGGTGAACGCGCCGGGCGCGGTGCCGAAGAACTCGGCTTCCAGCAGCGACTCGGGAATCGCTGCGCTGTTGATGCTGACGAAGGCTTTATGCGCCCGGGGTGATGCGCCGTGGATCGCCTGGGCCAGCAGTTCCTTGCCGGTGCCGGTTTCACCGAGCAACAACACCGGCGACTCTGCACTGGCGCTGCGTCGGGCGCGGCGTTTGACTTCGAGGCTGGCGGCGCTGGTGCCGATGAAGTGCGCGAAGTTGTACTTGGTCTGTCGCGCTCGCAGCAGCGAGCGGGTGGACGCCAGTTCTTCCTGCATGCTCAGGTAGCGCTTGAGCATTGGCGACAGGCTGCGCAATTCGTCGAACAGGGCAAAACCGATGGCGCCGATCACCGCGCCGGCATCGTCGTGAATCGGCAGGCGCATCACCACCAGCGGTTCCTTGGGGGTGTCTTGCATGTCCAGCAGAATCGGCCGTCCGGTACGCACCACCTCGCGCAACAGGCTGCCGGGGATCACGCTTTCACAGGCCCTGCCGATGGCGCCTGCGGCCGACTCCAGGCCGAATCGCCGGGCATAGCGCTCGTTCATCCAGACAATGTTCGCATCGCGGTCGACAATCACCGTGCCTTCGCTCGATTGCTCGATGATCTCGAACAGCGAGCGGATCGCCAGGGTGCGAACGCGCTGGTAGTCCTTGAGGCTTTCGGTGGTGTTCATCGGAGTGTCCATTTTTGGAAATCAAGATCAAAAGATCGCAGGGATTATGCCAACCCCGGATGCGCCGCCGCCAACAGCTCTTTGGTGTATGGGTGTTGCGGTGATTCGAACACCGTGTGGCTAGCGCCGCTTTCCACCACTTTGCCGTCCTTGATCACGATCATGTCGTGGGCCAGGGCACGCACCACCGCCAGGTCGTGGCTGATGAACAGGTAGGTCAGGCCATATTTCTCCTGAAGCTGGCGGAGCAGGGCGACCACTTGTTTTTGCACCGTGCGATCGAGGGCCGAGGTCGGTTCGTCGAGCAGGATCAACGCCGGTTTGAGCACCAGCGCGCGGGCAATGGCAATGCGTTGGCGCTGCCCGCCGGAAAATTCGTGCGGGTAGCGATGACGGCTTTGCGGATCGAGGCCGACTTCTTCCAGCACCCGGATGACCTGGGCTTCGCATTGGGCAGGGGTGGACTGGCTATGGACCTCAAGGCCTTCACTGATGATCTGCGCCACGGACATTCGCGGGCTGAGGCTGCCAAAAGGATCCTGGAATACCACCTGCATCTTCTTGCGCCATGGCCGCAGTTGCTTTTGCGTCAGGCCATCCAACGCCTGCCCCTGAAAGCGAATGCTGCCTTCGGAATCAAGCAAGCGCAGGATCGCCTGACCGAGCGTGGACTTGCCTGAGCCGGACTCACCGACGATGCCCAGGGTCTTGCCGCGCTGAACGTTCAGGCTGATGCCGTCCACTGCGCGCAGGTACGTCTTACGCTGGAACAGCCCGCCACCGAGGGTGAACTGCACTTGCAGATTCTCCACTTCCAGCACGTTTTCACGCTCGTCCCGGGGCAGGGCTTCACCTTCCGGTTCGGCGTTCAGCAGCACACAGCTGTATGGGTGTTTCGGCTCGGTGAACAGCGTTTCGCAAGGTGCCTGCTCGACGATTTCCCCGGCGTGCATCACGCACACCCGCTGGGCCATGCTGCGCACCAGATTGAGGTCGTGGCTGATCAGCAGCAGCGACATGCCAAGCTGCTGTTGCAGGGATTTGAGCAGCCGCAGGATCTTGCGCTGCACCGTCACATCCAGCGCGGTGGTCGGCTCGTCGGCGATCAGCAATTCCGGTTCGCAGGCCAGGGCCATGGCGATCATTACCCGTTGTCGCTGGCCGCCGGACAGTTGATGAGGGTAGGCCTTGAGCCGCTCTTCGGGCTTCTGGATGCCCACCAGTTGCAGTAATTCCAGAATCCGCGCTTGCGCCGCTTTGCCACCCAGCCCTTTGTGCAGCAGCAGGGTTTCGCCGATCTGTTTCTCGATGCTGTGCAGCGGATTGAGGGAGGTCATCGGCTCCTGGAATATGATCGCGATCCGGTTACCGCGCAGTTCGCGCAAGACGTTAGCGTCGGCGCCGATCAATTCCTGGCCGCGATAGCGAATGCTGCCGGTGGTTTGCGTACCGTTTTCGGGCAGCAGTTGCAGGATCGAGTGGGCGGTCACCGACTTGCCGGATCCGGACTCGCCGACCAGCGCCAGGCATTCGCCGGGGCGAATGTCCAGAGATAGGTTGCGCACCACGGTCTGGCCACTGAAGGCCACATTGAGGTCACGGATTTCGATCAGGTTGTCAGTCATTTCACCAGTCCGCTTCAAGAACGAGGGTCAAAGGCATCACGCAACGCCTCGCCAATGAACACCAGCAAAGAAAGAATCAGCGCCAGGGTGAAAAACGCCGTCAGCCCCAGCCACGGCGCTTGCAGGTTCTGTTTGCCTTGGCCAATCAATTCGCCCAGGGACGCACTGCCGGCCGGCATGCCGAAACCGAGGAAATCCAGCGCCGTGAGGGTGGATATCGCCCCGGTCAGGATGAACGGCAGATAACTCAGGGTGGCGTTCATTGCGTTGGGCAGAATGTGTCGCACGATCACCTTGCGGTCGGTCAGGCCCAACGCACGGGCGGCTTTGACGTATTCCAGGTTACGCCCGCGCAGGAACTCGGCGCGCACTACGTCCACCAGGGCCAGCCAGGAAAACAACGCCATGATCCCCAACAGCCACCAGAAGTTCGGCTCGACGAAGCCCGACAGAATGATCAGCAGGTACAGCACGGGCAGCCCCGACCAGACTTCCTGCAAGCGCTGACCAAGCAAGTCGACCCAGCCGCCGTAATAGCCCTGCAATGCACCGGCGGCGATACCGATCAAGGCGCTGATAAACGTCAGCATCAGCGCAAACAGGATCGACACCCGTGCCCCGAAAATCACTCGCGCCAGCACGTCCCGGGCCTGATCGTCGGTGCCCAGCCAGTTGACCTTCGACGGCGGACTTGGCGCCGGTTGATTGAGATCGTAATTGGGCGTGTCGTCGCTGAACGGGATCGGCGCAAACAGCATCCAGCCGTCGCCCTTGTGAATCAGCTTCTGCACGTAATCGCTGCGGAAATCGGCCTGAAACGGCAACTGGCCGCCGAATTCTTGCTCGGTGTGGTGTTTGAACGCCGGGAAGTACAGCGAGCCCTGATAACTGACCACCAGCGGTTGGTCATTGGCGATCAGTTCGCCGCCCAGGGTCAGCAGGAACAAACCGACAAACAACCACAACGACCACCAGCCCCGGCGGTTTTTCTTGAAGCGTTCAAAACGGCGACGGCCCAGCGGCGAGAGTTTGAACATCAGGCGTTCCTCGCGGCGAAGTCGATACGCGGATCGACCAGGGTGTAGCACAGGTCACCGATGATTTTTATCAGCAGGCCGAACAAGGTGAAGATGAACAGCGAACCGAATACCACCGGATAGTCCCGCGATACTGCCGCTTCGTAACTCATGCGACCCAGGCCATCGAGGGAGAAAATCACTTCGATCAGCAGCGAGCCGGCGAAGAAAACGCTGATAAAGGCCTGGGGAATTCCCGAGACCACCAGCAGCATGGCGTTGCGAAACACATGGCCGTAAAGCACCTGGCGTTCGCTCAAGCCCTTGGCCCGGGCGGTGACCACGTACTGGCGGGTGATTTCATTGAGGAAGGAATTTTTGGTGAGGATGGTCAGGGTCGCAAAGCCGCCGACCACCAGCGCCGTTACCGGCAGTACCAGGTGCCAGAAGTAATCGGCGATCTTGCCCACCGTCGACAGCGAATCGAAGTTGTCCGAGACCAGGCCGCGCACCGGAAACCAGTTCAGCGAGGTGCCACCGGCGAAGACCACGATCAGGAACATCGCGAACAGGAACGCCGGCATCGCGTAACCGATGATGATCGCGGTGCTGCTCCAGATATCGAAATGGCTGCCGTGGTGCACGGCCTTGCGGATGCCCAGCGGAATCGACACCAGATAAGTGATCAACGTCGCCCAGAGCCCGAGGGAAATGGTCACCGGCATTTTATCCAGGATCAGGTCGGTGACCGTGGCACCGCGAAAAAAGCTCTTGCCGAAGTCGAGGTGGGCGTAGCTCTTGAGCATCAGCCACAAGCGTTCCGGCGCCGGCTTGTCGAAGCCGTATTGCTTTTCGATCTCCTTGATCAGCTGCGGATCGAGCCCGCGGCTGGCCCGAGAGCTGCCGTGCATGGTCTCACTGGAACCGCCGCCGACACTCGCGCCACCGATGCCTTGCAAGTGCGCGATGGCCTGTTCCACCGGGCCACCGGGCGCGGCCTGGACGATGGCGAAGTTGACCAGAAGAATGATCACTAAAGTCGGGATGATCAGCAGCAAGCGCCGCAGTACGTAAGCCCACATCAGTGCGACCCTCCGGATTTGCCGCGCTTGATGAGTTCGGCGGTCATCTGTTCGTTGGTCAGGGGGGTGGAGCTGACTTCCCACCAACTCTCGATGGCTTCGTCATTGCTTGCTTGTACAGAGGGAATGCCGAAGCGGTTCCACCACACGGTCGAACTGCCGGGCGGGTAATAGTTGGGAATCCAATAGAAGTTCCATTGCAGGACACGGTCCAGGGCATGGGCGTAGCGCAGCATGTCGGCCTGGGTGTTGGCGCGGACCAGGCCGTTGATCAACGTATCGACCGCCGGGTTCTTCAGCACCATGTAGTTGTTGGAGCCCGGATCGCTGGCCGCTGCCGAGCCAAAGTAGTTGTACAGCTCGTTACCCGGCGAGTTGGTGACCGGGTAGCCGGTGACGATCATGTCGTAGTCCCGGGACATCAGGCGGTTGACGTACTGGGAGGCGTCGATGCGACGAATGTTCAGGTCGATGCCGATTTGTTTCAGGGTGCGCTTGTAAGGCAGCAGCAATCGGTCCATGCCGTTCTGGCTGATCAGGAAGGTGAAGCTCAGCGGTTGACCTTCGGCGTTGACCAGTTGATCGCCATCGGGTTTCCAGCCGGCCTGTTCGAGCAGGTCCAGGGCTTGCAACTGTTTGTCGCGAATCACGCCGCTGCCATCGGTTTTCGGTGCTTCGAAGACCTGAGTGAAGACTTCGTCGGGGATCTGCCCGCGCAGCGGTTCGAGAATCGCCCGCTCACCCGCGTCGGGCAGTTGTCGGGCGGCGAGGTCGGTGTTGGAAAAGAAACTCTGCTGGCGGATGTACAGGTCGCGCATCATCTGCCGGTTGCTCCATTCGAAATCCCAGAGCATGGCCAGCGCTTGGCGCACGCGGCGGTCCTGGAACATCGGGTTTTGCAAGTTAAATACAAAACCCTGGGACGGTTGTGGTGCCTGCGTTGCCAGGTGGGCTTTTTGCAGACGACCGTCGCGCAAGGCCGGGCTCTCGTAGCCGATGGAGTAGGCGGTGGCGGAGAATTCGCGGTTGTAGTCGTAGGCGCCGCCACGCAGGACCTGACGGGCGACGTCGGTGTCGCCGAAGTACTCGATGCTGAAATGATCGAAGTTGTAGAGGCCGCGACTGACCGGTAAATCCCTGGCCCACCAGTCGGCGTTACGCTCGAAGGTGATGCTGCGCCCGGAGTCGACCTTGCTCACGCGGTACGGCCCGCTGCCCAGCGGCGGCTCGTAACCGCCACCGTTGGCGAAGTCGCGGGTTTTCCACCAGTGTTCGGGAAGCACCGGCAAAGTGGCGATGTCGAGGGGCAGGGTGCGGTTTTCGTTGCTCTTGAAGTCGAACCGAATGGTTTGCGGTGATTCCACTTCGACGCCTTTGACGTCGGCGAATTGCGTGCGATAGCGCAGGCTGCCCTGGGTCATCAGCAGGTCGAAAGTGTAGCGCACGTCTTCGGCGGTGATCGGCTTGCCATCGGCGAAACGGGCCTTCGGGTTCAGGTAGAAACGCAGGGACAGTCCATCGTCGGAACGCTCCATCTGCTGCGCCACCAGGCCGTACACGGTGTAGGGTTCGTCCAGTGAACGCACGGCCAGGGGCGAGTAGATCAAGCCATCGACTTGTGTGACGCCAATCCCTTTGTCGATGTACGGCAGGATGTGGTCGAAATGACCGATTTCCAGCGCCGAGCGACGCATCGTGCCGCCCTTGGGCGCTTGCGGGTTGGTGTAGTCGAAATGACTGAAACCGGCGGGATACTTCGCCGGTTCACCGTACACGGTCAACGCCTGTTGCGGTGCAGCGCTCACACCGGCGGCGCCCAACAGCAGGGCCACGGCAGTGAACAGTAAAGTGGGGAAAGCCAGTCGCATTGTCAGCCTTAGAGCCGGGTGATCGATAAGCACAATTTGTACGCTAGCGGCGCGTCCCTCGCCAGCCGTATCACGTAACGAAAACACAACGGCCCACCAAAAGGCGGGCCGTTGTGGAGAAAACTCAGGGGTTGATCAGTCCTGACGGCTGGTCACTTCCAGCAGGTGGTAACCGAACTGGGTCTTGACCGGGCCTTGCACCACGTTGATTGGCGCGCTGAAAACCACGGTGTCGAATTCCTTGACCATCTGGCCTGGACCGAACGAACCCAGGTCACCGCCCTGGCGGCTTGATGGGCAGCTGGAGTTGGCTTTGGCGACTTCGGCGAAATCGGCGCCGGCTTCGATCTGGGCCTTGAGTTCGTTGCACTTGGCTTCGCTGGAAACCAGGATGTGGCGGGCGGTGGCTTTGGCCATGGGAAAATACTCCATTCAATGTTCAGTAAAGTGCGGAGCCTACCGGATTCAGAGGGCTATTTCTTCTCAAAATGCCGTCCAGCTTAAGGCATTGTCTAAAGCCCGGCATTTCTTAAGCGTTCGGCATGTTGCACATACAGGTCAATGGGGTCGATGCCCTTGCGGACTTGACCTGTGGTCTGGCTGAGGCTGTCCAGATGATCCAGCGGATAGTCGGAACGGATCACTTTACCCAGATGGGAGCTGAACCGGCCGACCATGCCGTCATTCTGCTCGGCTTCGGTGGTGAAGTAGTGGGAGAACGCCCGCAGGAACCCGTGCAGCGGGTTGAGCGCATAGAGCCCTTCGTCGAGGATGTTTCCCTGCAGGGTGCCGCTCCAGGAGTAGTAGCGTACGCCGTTCACCAGTTCGCGACCCTTGCCGCCCCAGGTTTTCGGCAACCCTTGAGGGTACTTGTCGTTGAAGGCACCAACGCCTTCGGTGGTCAGCGCGTTGAGTGCGGCGATGGCGTTCTGCGGCAGGTGCCGGTTGCCGCTGAGCAACGACAGGAAGTCGGCGAACAGGGTGGCCACCGCCCCGGCGACCTGTTCTGGCAGGCGCCCGGGCGTCAGCGCCTTGCGCAGGAAGTCGGCCAGTTCCGAGCCGTGGTTCGGGCCGCTGACCGATGTCACTGAAGCGACCATCTGTGGCGCCAGCGCCCCCGCATATCGTGCAGCCAGTGCGCCCTGGCTGTGACCAATCAGGTTGACTTTGCTTGCACCGGTTCCTTGCAGTACCCGTTCGATCTGCACCAGCAACTGTTCGCCACGGGTTTCATTGCTGTGGGTCGCCGACAGGTGCGGGATGAAAACCCTCGCACCGGCGCTTCTCAGGGCCTGTTTGACGTCATGGAACAGTTCGAGTTTGCCGATGCGATCAAAGCCGAAGAGCCCGTGGACCAGCAGGATCGGATAGTCAGTGGTTGCATTCCGTAGCATGTACATTTCCTTTTTCGGAGTAGGTCAGGTGTGTGCTCAAGGGGGCACTCTAAAGCACACCCACCGCTCGGCGATGTATGAAAAAGCCGCTGTAACCTGATGAAAACGGAATAGAAATCGTACGAAAACTCGAATGAGCGTGAGGTCTTGGTCGGAATATCCGGACATCTTTTTAACGATGGCCGAGATATTTCTTTCGATGACCTACCGCTGGTAGGTCATTTTTCCGTGTAAACCGACCCGATCGCCCTGCATCGCGGATCTCGGTGCCACCGCTTACTTTGGCTACTGAGTGCTTCGTTGTGCACGAAGTCGCTCGGCGCCCTGCAACAACAATTGTTCCGTCCCGGTCCAGCCAAGGCAGCCGTCCGTTACCGACACCCCGTACCGCAACGAAGGGCTCAACGGTTGGCAGCCTTCGAACAGATGACTCTCAATCATCATGCCGACCAGCGAGCGATCACCTTGCAGGCGTTGTTCCAGCACGTCGTTGAACACGGCGGGCTGACGTAACGGATCTTTACCGCTGTTGGCGTGGCTGCAGTCGACCATGATCCGCGCCGGAATCTTGAGTCTGGTCAAGTCGCTGTGCACTTTGGCAATGCTGTCGCGGTCGTAGTTCGGCCCGCGATGGCCACCGCGCAATACCAGGTGAGTGTCGGGGTTGCCCGGTGTCTGGATAATCGCAGGATGGCCCTGGCTGTCGACACCGAAATGGCGGTGCGGATGAGCGGCCGAGCGCATGGCGTCGCTGGCGACAGCCACACCACCATCGGTGCCGTTCTTGAACCCTACCGGCATGCTCAGGCCACTGGCCATTTCCCGATGGATCTGCGATTCGGTGGTGCGGGCGCCGATCGCGACCCAGCTCAGCAGGTCGTCAAAGTAACCGGCGGCCATCGGTTGCAGCAGCTCGGTGGCAACGGGCAGGCCCAGTTGGAGCATTTCGCGCATCAATTCGCGGGACAGGGTCAAACCGCCCGCCATGTCATCGCTGCCATCCAGGTGCGGGTCGTAGGCCAGGCCTTTCCAGCCGACCGTGGTGCGGGGTTTTTCGACGTAGGCGCGCATCACCAGCAGCATCTCGTCGCCGACTTGTGCAGACAGACGGGCCAGGTTGGCGGCGTATTCGAGGGCAGAACGAGGGTCGTGAATCGAGCAGGGACCGACGATCACCAGCAGACGGGAGTCTTCACCGTTGAGGATCGCGCGGACGGCCTGGCGGTGGGCGGCGACTTGTTGGGTCAGGGCATTGCTGAGTGGCAGTTGCTGTTTGAGTTGCAATGAGCTGGGCAGACGCAAGGTCAGCGCTTCATTGGCAGGGCTCAAGGTGGACAGCGGCAGAGCAGAGACGGACGAGTTCATATTCGGGCTTCCTGGGCTGGCGGCGGGTTCGTCCCGCGCGCTCGGCCCTAGTGGGGTGTTCGACAATTGGCCGGATTGGCTGCGTGTGTGTGCTTGCCACCTGTGGGTGACCGATCGGAGGCGGCAGGCTGTCCCGAGCGGCAGCTGGTAAATCGCCAGGCGGTAAAAGTGTCGTAACGGTAATAAGTGGCGTAATTCATGTCGTAAATCCTCAAGTTGTCTGGTGTAACGCAAAAAATGTTCAGGGCTGAAAAAACAAAACCCCCGGTCGGGAGGCCGACCGGGGGTTGAGAATTCTCTGGTGGCGACCCGTTTAAAGTGGGCGCCGTGTGGGTATCAGGCGCGCCAGTGGCTAAACCAATACCCAAAATAAAAGCTGACCGAAGCACAAACGTCATTCGCCCGGGCAGCCGCAACCGAGCGCGGGGCGCTGGCGGTACGAAGCGGTGAGAGGGCGTTGAACATGGTCTGTCTCCGAAGAATGAGCCGAGCTTACTAGAGGCCGGTACGCGGATTCAATCAGAAAATGCTATCGGGCATCACGGGACGTTTCTATCGGTTGGGTGCGTCGGGAGTTGTGACACACTTTACGCAACGGGCGGCGTGTAACCGGCGTCCAAACCATCAACCTCAGAGGGACGAACCATGACGACGCTGACCATCGCCGCCGCACAATCGATCTCCGTCGCCGGTGATCTTGCCGCCAATATTGCCCGGCACCTGCGCTTCATGCAGGTTGCCGCGGAGCGGGGCGTGCAATTGCTGGTGTTTCCAGAACTGTCGCTGACCGGCTACGAGCGCGGTCTGGCAGCGGAGCTGACCATCGCGCCAGACGCCAGAGTGCTGCAACCTCTGCGCGATTTCGCGCGGGAGGTCGGTGTGACCAGTGTCGTCGGGATGCCGATTCGTCTGTCGGACGATTCGCCGGTGTTGATCGGTGCCCTGGTGTTGGGGGCCGATGGTTCGCTCGAGATCTACAGCAAGCAGCATTTGCACCCAGGGGAGGAGGTGGCATTTGCCCCGGGAACAGGCGGTTCGACATTGAAGATCGGCACCGACACCGTCGCGTTGGCGGTATGCGCCGATTTTTCTCACGCCAGTCATGCAGCCGCCGCGGCACGGCAGGGCGCTGATCTTTATGCCGCGGGCGTGTTGATTACAGAAAGCGGCTACGCTCCAGATACCGCATTGTTGCAAGGTTATGCCCGCACCCACTCGATGGCGGTACTGATGGCCAACCATGGTGGCGCAACGGGTGGCTGGGAGTCGGCAGGGCGTAGTGCAATCTGGGCGGCGGACGGCTCGTTGGTTGCGGCGGCACCGGGGACGGGGAATCTCATGGTGGTTGCTCGTCGCAATGCTGACGGCTGGAAGGGGCAAATCGTGACTGTCGCGGAGGCTTGAATGGGGTTCGAATTGCGCCCGGCAACGTCTCGTGACCTGGACTTCGCGCGTGACCTGACTTGTCGAAATATGCTGCGCTACTACATTCAACATGAACTGTTGTGGCTGGATGAGGCTTTCGATGTTGCTTGGGAGGGACGCGAAAACTGGCTGATTGTGCGTGATGACACACTGATGGGGTATGTCAGCCTGAGCCGTGACGCCAGCGCCTTGTATATCCGCGAATTGCATTTACTTGAAGCGTACCGGGGGCAGGGTGCTGGCTCCTGGGTGATCGATCAGGTATTCGCCATGGCCTGCAAGGAACGGCGCCCGGCATTGCGTCTGACCGTATTTGAAAATAATCCGGCAAAAATACTTTACGAGAGAAAAGGACTGAAGGTGGTCGGCAAGGACCAGTGTTTCCTGAGAATGCAGCGTGATATCAATGGACTGCATCGCTGAAACACACTGCCAGCAAGCCTCGCCAGAAGAATTGACACTTTTTATATGCTGCTTTCCGCTAGGTCTGCCAGTCGCTTTTTGCTAAGGTGTCCGGCAACCCAATAAGACCAAATCGCGAGGTGTCTGCTTGATTAGGGTGCTAGTAGTCGATGACCATGATCTCGTTCGTACAGGCATTACACGAATGCTGGCTGACATCGATGGCCTGCAAGTAGTCGGTCAGGCCGAGTCGGGAGAGGAATCCCTGCTCAAAGCGCGTGAGTTGAAACCCGATGTGGTGCTGATGGACGTCAAGATGCCCGGGATCGGCGGTCTTGAAGCCACGCGCAAATTACTGCGCAGTCATCCCGACATCAAAGTCGTCGCGGTCACCGTGTGCGAAGAAGATCCGTTTCCAACCCGCCTGTTACAGGCAGGTGCCGCGGGCTACCTGACCAAGGGCGCCGGATTGCCGGAAATGGTCCAGGCCATTCGCCTGGTGTTTGCCGGGCAACGCTATATCAGCCCGCAAATTGCCCAGCAACTGGCAATCAAGTCGTTCCAGCCAACCAACGATTCGCCGTTCGACGCCTTGTCTGAGCGGGAAATCCAGATTGCGTTGATGATTGTCGGCTGTCAGAAGGTGCAGATCATCTCCGACAAACTGTGCCTGTCGCCAAAAACAGTGAATACCTACCGTTACCGTATTTTCGAAAAGCTTTCGATCAGCAGCGATGTCGAGTTGACGCTGTTGGCGGTTCGTCACGGCATGGTTGATGCCAGCCTCTGAAAATGACTGAAACCTTCGATCCAAGTGCTTTTCTGTCGACGGTCAGTGGGCGGCCGGGTGTCTATCGCATGTTCGACAGCGATGCCCGTCTGCTTTATGTCGGCAAAGCCAAGAATCTCAAGAAACGCTTGGCGAGCTACTTCCGCAAAACCGGTCTGGCTCCCAAGACCGCCGCGCTGGTAGGGCGTATCGCCCAGGTCGAAACCACCATCACGGCCAACGAAACAGAGGCCTTGCTACTCGAGCAGACGCTGATCAAGGAATGGCGCCCGCCGTACAACATCCTGCTGCGCGACGATAAGTCCTACCCTTATGTCTTTCTCTCGGATGGCCAGTTCCCGCGTTTGAGCATCCATCGCGGAGCGAAAAAGGCCAAGGGCAAGTATTTCGGCCCTTACCCCAGCGCAGGAGCGATCCGCGAAAGCCTGAGCCTGCTGCAAAAGGCTTTTTTTGTACGTCAGTGCGAAGACAGCTATTACAAGAACCGCACGCGACCTTGCCTGCAATACCAGATCAAGCGCTGCAAGGCGCCGTGTGTCGGCCTGGTCGAGCCCGAAGTGTATGCCGAAGATGTTCGCCACTCGGTGATGTTTCTTGAAGGGCGCAGCAACGCGTTGGCGGACGAGTTGTCCGCGGCCATGGAGGAAGCGGCGGTCAATCTGGAGTTCGAACGGGCCGCCGAATTGCGCGACCAGATCTCATTGCTGCGCCGGGTCCAGGACCAGCAGAGCATGGAAGGCGGGACGGGCGATGTCGATGTGATCGCAGCGTTCGTCAATCCGGGTGGCGCCTGTGTGCACTTGATCAGCGTACGCGGCGGTCGGGTGTTGGGGAGCAAGAACTTCTTCCCGCAGGTGGGTATTGAAGAAGACGTTTCCGAAGTCATGGCGGCGTTTCTCGGCCAGTACTTCATCAGCAGTCCCGAGCGCGACTTGCCGAGCGAGCTGATCGTCAACGTGGTTCACGAAGACTTTCCGACCCTGATTGCGGCCATTGAAGAGCTGCGCGGTCGTGAACTGACCATCAGTCATCGTGTACGGGGCACCCGAGCGCGCTGGCAGCAATTGGCGGTCACCAATGCCGAGCAGGCGCTGGGCGCACGTCTGGCGAACCGGCAACACGTCGCGGCACGTTTCGATGCCCTGGCCGAAGTACTGAGCCTGGACGAGCCGCCGCAACGTCTTGAGTGCTACGACATCAGTCATTCCAGTGGCGAGGCCACCGTGGCGTCCTGCGTGGTGTTCGGCCCGGAAGGCCCGATCAAGTCCGACTACCGCCGCTACAACATCGAAGGCGTCACGCCGGGCGACGACTATGCCGCGATGCACCAGGCCCTGACCCGACGCTTCAGCAAGTTGAAGGACGGGGAGGGCAAACTGCCGGACATTCTGCTGGTCGACGGCGGTAAAGGTCAGCTGTCGATGGCCCGTGACGTGCTCAATGAGCTGGCCGTGCCCGACCTGATTCTGCTGGGCGTGGCCAAGGGGGCGACGCGCAAGGCCGGTTTCGAAACCTTGTACCTCAACGATGCGGCCCATGAATTCACCTTGCGCGGTGATTCCCCCGCGCTGCATTTGATCCAGCAGATCCGCGACGAAGCTCACCGTTTTGCCATCACCGGGCACCGTGCACGGCGCGGTAAAACCCGCCGCACCTCGACGCTTGAGGGGGTTGCCGGTGTAGGACCGACACGTCGACGGGATTTGTTGAAACATTTTGGTGGATTGCAGGAGCTGTCTCGTGCCAGCATCGAAGAGATCGCCAAAGCACCCGGGATCAGTAAAAAGCTCGCAGAGTTGATTTATGCAAATCTGCACAGCGAGTAGAATGCCCAACTCACCTCGTAGCCAGTTGTGTCGATGAATATCCCTAATCTGATTACCGTTCTACGCGTCCTGCTCATCCCGATCTTCATTTTGCTGTTTTACTTGCCTTACCACTGGAGCTATCTGGCGTCGGCTTCGGTTTTTGCCTTTGCCGCCGCGACCGACTGGCTGGACGGGTATCTGGCCCGACGTCTGGAACAAAGCACACCGTTCGGGGCTTTCCTCGATCCTGTTGCGGACAAGCTGATGGTCGCCGTTGCGCTGGTGCTGCTAGTGCAAGAACACGGCAACCTGTGGCTCACACTGCCGGCCGCCGTCATCATCGGTCGTGAAATCGTCGTATCGGCACTGCGCGAGTGGATGGCCGAACTCGGTGCCCGTGCCCATGTGGCGGTGTCGAACCTGGGCAAATGGAAAACCGCCGCGCAAATGCTGGCGCTGGTGATCCTGCTGGCCAATCCGTCGGACTTCAGCTTCTGGGTCCTGATGGGCTACGCTTTGCTGATGGTGTCCGCTGGCCTGACCTTGTGGTCCATGGTCCAGTACTTGCGGGCCGCCTGGCCGCATCTGAAGACGGATGTGGAAAAGAAATAAAACTTTTTTGAATCAAGGGGTTGACGGGGCATCTGGATTCTATAGAATGCGCCTCACCAAGACGCGGGAATAGCTCAGTTGGTAGAGCACGACCTTGCCAAGGTCGGGGTCGCGAGTTCGAGTCTCGTTTCCCGCTCCAAATATTGCACTGCAGAGTTCTACTGAATTCTGTAAGTGATTGAAATCAGGACCTTCGGGTCCTTTTTTCGTTCCGGCGGGAACCACTGAAATCCAGCACCATCCAGTGCTTTTGAGTCCTGAATTGAGTCCCGAATGAGAGTCTTGAATTCGGACGCGCACTGAATCGGTTTGTTGCTGGAGCAGCTTGGATCGCGAGATGAGCATCTGGCCCTGGCCCTGACTCTGATCAGGAGCTCGCTATGGCACTCTCGGATACGACCGTTCGGCAAGCCAGAATCACCGGCAACGAATGGGGTATGCCGACCAACTGACCGGTCATGGGATGAGGGCGACGATTTCGACGGCGCTTAATGAGATTGGCTACCCCAAGGTATGGGTCGACGCGCAGCTTTCTCATGCGGATCCGGACAAGGTGAGTGCGGCCTACAATCACGCGGAATACGTCGAGCAGCGCCGGACCATGATGCAGGATTGGGCGAATAGATTGGACCTTTGGGGGCAGGGCAAACCGAAAGCAGCAAGTTCTCCCCTAACCATTCGTTTAGAGGGCGCAGCTTCGCTGCCCTTACTGGAAAACGCGAAGGGAAATGCCGTTCTGTACAGCAGCAGCTTTGCACCGGCGACCGCCCCATCGACGATGCTGGTCAGTAGCGAGAAAGACCCCATTGGGTCTATCCAATTGCCTGTCGTGCCCGCTCCAGCGCAAACTGAAAAACTCACAACTCTCACGTGTCTGACATCCAGCGTGAACGGGCCGAAATGTTGGCCACGTTTGAGGCTTCAAGTAACTTGCCGCTGCTGGTCTTCGCCAGACTGGCAGGTAAATCCCGCGATCAAATCAATCGCGAGATCAAGGCCCGGCGCCTACTGTCCCTGAGCCTGGGGAATCGCGGACAGCGCATTCCCGATTGGCAGCTTGATCCATTGCGGCACAAGTTGGTGCTCGCGGTGTTGATGCGGTCTCCGGATGTGGATGCATGGAGGCTTTATCGCGCGCTTTGTAAGCCTCATGAGCGATTAAAAGGTCGTTCGCCAATCGACGTACTCACTCTGGAAAATTTCGACGTGACTGCACGAATCGTTTGCAGTGCCCTGGGTTCAAGCTGAGGTGCTGTCATCTTGCGGTGATAACGGATGCTGCTGCTTGCTTGGAACCATCTAGCGCGGGCTGCTCCTGGAGGCGTGGACTTCACAAGTCGCCTGAGGTGTCGGAGATGGTCGGCAACAGACTTCTATTGCGCCCCTGGAAAGCGTGTTCGCAATCCGCGTCAGGTTTGGCCACCTTTCTTTACATGGCTAGATTTCCGTCAGTTCGAGGCCGGACATCGCCATGAAGGAGGGAGTCCTCAGGTAGAACAGCGAGGTGTAGTTGCTAAATCGGCACGATGCAGCGGAACCGCGCATCCCTGCGTTCTTGCACGACTTCAACCCGGAGCGGTTCAACCGCTACCCGCATGCGCACAGAAACTTTACGCGTATTGACATCATGAACCAGTGCCTTCAGCGCCCGTAGTGCGCCCCGGTAACGATAGTGACGCTGTGCGGTTCATGCCGCTTCCAGCGCACCGATCCTCTCATGCGCCTCGACCACCCGCGCCAGCAATTCCTGCATGTTCCGTTCCTTGACTCGGTTTGCGTAGCGGAAATCAACGACCCTTGAATTCGAGCTCCAGACGCGGCGTACCGGCCTTCAGGGCCTTGATGGCCGAAGCAAGCCCGTTCTTCGCGTCTTCTGTCTCGAACAAGGGCATGGCAATGTTGAACATCACATCGTCGGCCGCCTGGATACCGCCGTTTGCCCAGGCGCGCAGCAAGGCTTTGTGAGCTGAGTGGGCGCGTGTGGGGCCATGCACAAACTTCGCGGCGAACGCATGCGCCGTTGCAAACAGTTCGGCATCGGCGACGACGCGGTTGATTACGCCGAAGCGCTCCATCGTCGCGGCGGGGACACGCTCGGAAGTCAGCGCCCATTCCATGGCTCGTACGCGTCCTGCACGTTCGGCGACGCGGTAGATGCCGCCCAACAGGGTCACTAAGGCAAGCGACTGTTCCGGATGGCAGAATGTTGCGCTTTCGGCGGCAAAGATTACATCGGCACGCAACGCCAGTTCGAAACCACCGCCTGCGCACAAGCCTTGCACCACGGCGATGACAGGCAGGGGCAGACGTTCGAAGCGATTGAAGACGTCCATGTAACCCTCGAAGCGTGCACGCAACTGGCGGGGGGTGTCATCGGGCCAGGACATGATGTCGCCGCCAAAGCTGAAGCTCTCGCCTTCGGCGCGCACCAGCACAACGCGTGCGTCACTGCGTTCGATCGCGCTGACTGCCGTAGCCAGTTCGTCAACCATCTGGTCGTCAATGCGGTTTTGCGGCGAGCGATCAAGAATGATCGTTGCTATGCCGTTCTCGATGGTATGGGTGAGATGAGACATGTCGGGCTCCTGCGTTGTCGCAAGTTGAGGTTAGGAGAGGTGTTCCTTGAACCAGTCCAGCGCGGCGGTACTTGATTGATCGAATCTGGTGATGTACGGATCGAAGTGGCCGCCGGGAATCGTCACGAGGCGCTTTGGCTCAACGGCACGCTCGTAGGCGGCCAGCTCAAGATCGGTCAGCGTGATCGTGTCCTGCAGCGCGACGATCATCAGCAGCGGCGTGGGGGACACGCGCGCAATCCACGTGCCCGGTTCGTACATGCGCGCAGCGCGCGTCGAGCGCACCGTGACGTTGTTCTCCCAGGCTCCGTCGGGTACGGGCTGCAGATAGAACTCGATGGCTTCCTTGGTGCGGTACGAAGCAGGGACGGCCGGATCGGCGCTGACGATTGCCTGCCTACGCGGCGGCTCGCCGCGTGCTTGCGCGCGCTCGTCCGCCGTGAAGGCCTCCTCGATGGCGGCGACAGCATCAGGCGGAATGCGGCGCAGTCCTTGCTCGAAGCCGCTGATCGTCGGCACCTGCGCGACGACCGCACGCAAGCGGCGTTCGGTTGCGCCAAGCACGAGTGCGTGACCGCCGGAATAGCTCGTGCCCCATAAGCCGATGCGCTTCGCGTCGACGGCGTCCTGGTCTTCGAGGAAGCTGATCGCGCGCCGCCAATCGGCGATCTGACTCCATGGGTCGATATCCTGGCGCGGCGTGCCTTCGCTGGCGCCGAAGTTGCGGTGATCGTGCAGGAGGACGACAAAGCCGTTGGAGGCAAATTTCTCTGCGAATGGCTCCAGGCCGTGCTCCTTCACGCCGGCATAACCATGCGCCATCGTGATGGCAGGATAGGGGGCGGTGCCGCCGGTGGGAATATAGAGCCAGCCGCGCAGCGTGACGCCGCCCTCGGCTTCGAACGCGATATCGGTACGTCGAAACATGGAAGTTCTCCTTGTAGAAAGAGGTCAGGCGGCGCCGTAAACCCTATGCGCAGCGGCAGTTCATGCCTTCCACCCTTTTGCCTCGGTCACTCGATGCCAGGTCAATTGCCTGGTCGCTCAAGCGTGAAGAGCTGCTCCGCGCCGATTTCGAAGTAGTCGGCCGGCCCACCTCCGCGCAGGATCGGGCGCGCATGCGCAGTCTGATACACGCCGTCTTTGATCAGTTGCTGGTCAATGTGGATCGCTACTACTTCGCCCAACACCAGCCACGCCGGGAGCGCAGCACCGCTTTGCGCCTCAAGCTGCACGATCTGGGTGACCACGCACTCGAACTGCACCGGGCTAGCCGCAACGCGCGATGGCCGTACTTTTGCGGAGGGCAGCGTCTCCAAATTGGCCAACTCGAATTCATCGACGTCCGCTGGCGCCATCGCCGCAGAGGCGTTCATCGCCTCGGCGAGTTCTCGCGTCGCCAGATTCCATACGAACTCGCCGGTCGCACGCGCATTGGCGAGCGAGTCCTTCGCGCCAAGCGAGCAAAAGCCGATAATCGGCGGCTTGTAGCTGAATAGGTTAAAAAAGCTGTAGGGAGCAAGGTTACGTACGCCGTCGTTGGAGACAGTACTGATCCAGCCGATCGGGCGCGGAGCGACGATGGCGTTGAGCGGATCGTGCCGCAGGGAATGTCCCTGCGCCGGTTCGTAGAAATGCCAATCGGTCATAGCTTTACCTCTTTGGGGACGAGCGCAAGGACTGTCGCCTACAGTGCCTCCGGCTCGGTGCGCGTGCGCAACACCATGGTCGAAGTGATGGCTGCATTCATCCCGATACCCGTCCAGAGCATGGTGTCGGATCGGAGCCACATGAGCGCCACGCCTGAGAAACGAACGAGACATTCGTTTCGAGTCAATTCCGCTGCACCGTTTCCAAGAACCGGGCAGTTTCGTATTTCTTACTTGTTTACCCAAGGCATGGAGAGGTCAATGTCAGAGACCAGCTTGCCACCGCCGAAGCTCATGTTCTCCAAGGGAACGGCATACATGATCAGGCTGATATCGTCCTGGCTGACGCCCACCTTTTCTACCGCGTAACGGGTGACCAGCTCCGCGAGCTTGCGTTTCTGCTCCACTGTCCTGCTCGTGCCTATCGTCACCGTTACGACCATGCGCTTGTCAGATCTCTTCATGTCAGGAAAAGTCGGATGGATGAAAAGCTCATCGTCCTTGTGCTCACTGATGATGACGAAACGGTCATCCTTGGGCGTATCCATGGCTTCATGAAGAGCGAGATTCAAGGCATCCGCCAGCGCGCGTTTCTCTTCGCTAGAGAATTTTTGAGCTGGAATGTGGGCGTGGAATATTGGCATGAGTGTTTCCTCGGTGGTGTTGTTCAGGTTAAATGAGGCGATGAAGTGCGTTTCGATGTGTGCGCTGCCTCAGCGGCCTCGGCAACCCTAGCTTTCATATCCCGGAGGAACCGAGAAAATCTCCGCCTCCGGTGGCGGCAGGTCAGCAGCGCCGTTTGGGTGGAGTGCCTGTGCCGCGGCCACCGTGTTAAGAGACTCGCGAAGCAACTTGATTTTGCCGCCCTCGGCAACGAGGTATCCCGTGAACAAGTGATGGATGAGACGTCCGGTCGACGCCGCGCGCGTTTCCGCCAGATATTCGGCGTACACCTGATCCTTCGTGTCGATCAGCACCGTGGTATTTTCGGGTTTGAAGCTGAAGCCGGGATAAAGGTTGCCACCGACAAAATCATAGAGCTTCGCGATGGCTTCGCGCCCCTGATGGCGGGTCGGAATACCGAGCGAATGGAGGAATGGGAGTTCCAGCACGCCGTCCTCGGCGAACAGCTCAGCACATTTCTTGCCGTCGGGGACAACGGCAAGAAGGTCTAACAGCAATGTTTTTGCATCAGTCATGGTCATTTTCCTCAGGAAAAATTGGCGGCCGCCGCCAGGGGCGGCGCAGTAGGATCAGTTCGGAAAGCTGTCGCCAAACATTGGGAGCCCACTTTTCGAACCGTCGCGCGTGGCCTCGTCTTGGATAACATCCCAGTGTTCGGCGAGCTGGCCGTTTTCGATGCGGACTATGTCGACCACGATCCAGTTTGTCGGGGCGCCGAATCCTGAGAAGCGGCCATGAAGTACGACATAATCGCCCGAGGCCACGGCCAGCCCATTTTCGTAGCGAAACTCGGCGGGCGCTGCCTTGACGAGATCAAACAGGCCTTCGCGACCGGGCGCGATATAGGCACTGTGCTGGATATAGTCGGGCGACCAGAAGCGTTCGGCCGCGGCATAGTCGCGCTTGTTGAACAGCGTATCAAACGCTTCCAGCACGAAATTCCTGTTTCTCTCTTCGGTGCTCATTGGTTTGTCCTCTCTTCGTTATCTGTTGGGTTGAGGGAGGGTAGGCGGATTAAATTTCGCCATCTCCCACGGCTGTGTGGTGGGGTATGTTGGTCCGTACAACTGTAATGATCTTCGGCGAAACGCCAGCTCATCGTGCCATGTCGCTGTTACCGTCATTTCGGCCATACGCAGCACCGAATTGCCGCTGTTACCCGTGTTGAAAAACCCAGATGTTCGATTCTTTAGCGCTTGCAAAGTGCAAGTGGTTGAATAGTATTTGCGCCACTTGCATAATGCAAGTAGAAATTTAAGGGGAATAGCAGTGCAGCAAACAAGACGATCGGGCTGCCCGATCAACCTGACGCTTGAGCAGATCGGCGACCGCTGGAGCCTGATCGTTATCCGCGATGTTATGTTCGAGAACAGACGCAGTTATGGCGCCTTGCTGGAGCAAAACCAGGAAGGCATCGCCACGAACATCCTCGCAAGTCGGCTGAAGCACTTGACCGCGTCTGGCCTGCTGACACGATGTCCGGATCCGAAACATCAGCAGAAAGGAATTTACAGCCTCACGGAAGCGGCAATACAGCTTGTACCTCTGCTCGCACATATGGCTGCCTGGGGCGCTCGGCATACGCATCCGAGCAAGGAAGCGTCTTTGCGCGCGGAGGTGCTGGAAAAGGGCGGCCCTTCACTTTGGAGTGCCTTTATGGATGAGCTACGTTATCTGCATCTCGGTGCACCGCGTCCGGCGCGCTCAGTATTGGACAAGCTTCGGGCCGACGACGAGCAGGCAATTGCTACTTAGTACCAATCTGTGGCGTCATGACATCCACCATGTGGTGCAAAGCTAGCCACGCCTGAATAGCCTTAGCCCTGTGCGAGATAGGGCGCATCGAGCGCACGCTGTTCATTTTGGACTGGCTTCAAAGTGTGGAACTCCGCCGTCAAGCGAATGCAGGGCCTGCCCTTTTTTTCTGCGCTTGGCGGTGCGGCTCCTGCCCTTGTAGGCCTGTGCGTGCTGGGCACTTGCCTTAGGCAGGTGTGTGAGTGATGGCGTGAGGCGGTCTTGATGTTCCCTTTACCGTACCACGGCATTCTCGCCGTCAAGGGCTGCGCACGCCTTGCGTCCTGGCGGCCGTCACTACTCCCTTAACGCTTGCGCTGCTCCGCGATCCAGAGGTAGCGGGCAATTCCGCCCCGCTGTTCTTCAATCTGGGGACCTCTCTGCGATGTGTGCATGGCGACTGGAATCTGGTCTAACTCATTGCCTCATATGGGTTTTTTCGCTGCTGTCCGGTCGCACTAAAGGCTTGATAGCGAACACGTTTTTTCCTGAGTTGTCAGTCCGACGTTGGTTGCCCTCTGCGTTTCCTAGATTTCGACGCGGGTGAACTGGTTTGCTCTGGATCATATCCTGCGTGTGTCGCAGATGCCGCCAGCTCATTGGAGCGTTCCCGCATGGCCACGCCGTGCACCCGATGAGGCAGGATGCCGACGCGACGGGCCTCGATCTTGAAGGTCACCCGCGCGTTATTTTCGCTGTCCTCCCATTCATCGCGCACCGTACGACCTTCGACGAGCACGCGCATACCTTTCTGGTACAGCGTACTCCAGTGTTCAACATCGCGGTGCCAGAGCTCAACCGGCGCCCAATAGCCGCCTCGATCTTCACACATTCAGCCGCAGTAAACGCCGTGGCTCGTCATTGCCTGAGGCGAATTCTTGGAACTCTGGCGCACTGCCGATGTTGCCTTCGCCGACGAAAAAAGTACTCATCGTGATACCTCCACTGCGGTTGTGAACTGGCGCAGCAGCCGTTCGGCGCTGTCCATTTTGATCGCGCAGGTGGTGGCCTGGCGGTAGAGCGAATGCACCACACTCATCTGCAGGTTCAGTGCGATGCGATTGCATTCGAAACGGTGCAATCCCTCGCGTACGACCTGCGGCAGGGCTTTGTTGCAGACCTGGTGTTCCCAGACCGCAACCCCCCATGCGGGCGAAGTCACGGGTGCGCCAACGCAAAAAGGTGCTGCCAGCGCTGGTGTTCTGCAGCACTAATCGAATATCCAGTAGTGAGTAAGGGTAATTTCGGAGACGTTCGTGAGTGATGCCGGTGGCATCATTTCCAGGGATGGCGATGGCTGTATCGGTCGGATTGCGCAGATTCGGCCCTTTGCGATCCCACAGTAGAGCTCAGTAGATTTGATGCCACTGGCATCAAATCTACTGACGTCTCACCCATGAACCTTCTATATGCGCGTGACCGTCGGTTGACTTACAAGCTGCGAAGCTTTCTGGACTTTGCCAGTGCTGCGTTTGGCCGAAACCCATGATCGATGAATCAACGGGTGATTTTACCTTCGAGCCTTTGAGCCTGATATCGCTTACTCCATTTCGAGCAAGTGCTCCAGGAACAATCCCGCCGCGACCGACAACGCCGCTCGCGACCTCACGCACACGCTGAGTTCGCGGGAGGCCCATGGCTCATCCAGCCTGATCGCCTTCGCACCGTCCATTTTGTAAATCGCCGCACTCCCCTCGGGCATGATGCCAATGCCCAACCCGGCCTGAACCATCAGGCACAGCGCGTCGTAACTGGAGACTTCCATACGTATTTTCAGCGAGCGTCCGAGGTCGTTGGCCGCCTTGATCAACTGAAAATTCAGGTGAGTGCCGCTGCGCAAGGCGATGTATTCGTGTTCCAGAGTTTCGCTGAATTTGACCGATTGGCGGTCGGCCAGCGGATCGCCGTTGGGCACCGCCAGGTCGTCGAAGCTTCATACCAACCCGGCACCTCAGTGTCGAAGATCGCAAGCTTATTCCTTTATGGAATAAGCATAATAAAATATATTCCTTGATCACAGTGGTCACCATGCTACCTTGCTGTCACCGGACCGCCGGATATGTTCAATCCTATTCTTATGGTACGACTATGTCCGGCGCCCGAATCTTCCAAATCAGCCTTGAGGCTCTGTCTTATGACAGAGCTCATGTCGCGATTTCTCACGCCGGCAGTATCCGCATCAGTCCTTGTGCCTCCATTGCCGTTCCATTCGTTACCGGCAAACCTCTCCCTTGTCAGGCCAACAGCGAAGCCTGCAGTGCAATCAGCGAAGGCTTGGCATTTCTGCTCTACGCCATGTGAATCATCGCTGTTGGGTACTTCCATACCGTTAGTCCAGCCAATCATCTTAAGATAATGCCCGGTGTGTGGGGTTGCAGCTTGAAGTGTGAGTGATTGGACGCTTGTTCCGAGCAAGATCTATCATGACTAACAACAATGCCAAACTATTTGGATGAAGCTCATCGAGCTGAAATCGTTAAGCTGAGTACTACATTTACCAGTCAAACCGAATGGCCCACCTGGCTTTTGTTGGTTGGTTTTTATCTGGCCTGGGCCGTTATTGTTTTTTATGGGCAAGCATTTGGCGAAGTATTCACCATTGTTCTGTTTATTCCATTGGTCGTGCTCTGGCTGTCGATTCAGCATGAGCTTATCCACGGTCATCCAACGCGTTGGCCTGGCATAAATAAAGCCTTGGGATTTCTGCCATTTGCCGTGTGGTACCCCTACGACATTTATAGGGACACACATTTGGCGCATCACCGCGACGAGGTGTTGACGGTGCCGGGTCAAGATCCGGAAAGTCGTTATGTCACCGGTGCTTTTTGGTTGCGCTCGCCTCGGTATATCAGAACGTTGTTATGGGTAAACAAGACCTTGGGTGGTCGTTTGCTTATGGGCGCGCCGTTGGCGGTAATAGCTCTCGTGGGCAGTGAGATTGGAGGACTATTTCACACCGGGCGAATCGCTTGGCGGATGTGGGCTGCTCATATACTAAGTGTTGGCGTAGTGCTGGTCCTGGTTGAGCAATACAGCGCTATCAGTGCCATACAGTACATATTCTTAGTTTCGCTGCCGGCCTTGTCGATTGCCATGATCAGGTCGTTTTACGAACATCGTCCGTCAACGCTTCCGGAACACCGCACAGTTATCAATGAATCATCAGGGCTGTTGAGTTGGCTGTTTCTTAACCTCAATCTTCACTTGGTTCATCACGATCTTCCCGGTTTGCCCTGGTTTTACTTACCCCGGGTGTATAGAGCCAGGCGTGAACAATGGATCGCGCGAAACAATGGCTATGTCATTCATGGCTACTTCCAGTTATTGCAGAGACATCTGGTCAGTCCCGTGGATTGTCCTCGCCATCCTGCCGAGTACTAAGAATATGCAAGCTAATCTGGGCGTCGGAAAATGATACGTTTTGAAGCCATCAAGAAAACTCATAAAGGCAGCCCGCGAATGGCCGTGAGCGATTTGACGCTTCACGTCCGGGAGGGTGAGATTTGTGTATTTGTCGGGCCCAGTGGGTGTGGCAAAACCACCATTTTGCGCATGATCAACAGGCTGGATACCCAGGACAGTGGCCGCATCTGTGTCAACGGCGTGGCGACCGATGAGCTTGACGTCGTTACGCTGCGCCGCGGCATTGGTTTCATGATGCAGAGCGCAGCCTTATTTCCTCATAAGACGGTTGCAGAAAATATTGGCGCAGTACCGCGGCTCCTGGGCTGGAGCAAACATAAAATCCGCCAGCGCGTGAGCGAACTCATTTCCCTGGTTGGACTTCAGCCGGAATTTCTTGAGCGCTACCCTAATCAGCTGTCGGGCGGGCAGCAAAGTCGCGTCGCTCTGGCGAGGGCATTGGCCTCGGACCCACCGGTTGTATTGATGGACGAACCCTTTGCCGCGCTTGATCCGGTGATACGCGAGCGACTGCAGGATGAACTGGTTGCGCTTCAGAGACGCTTGCATAAAACCATTATTCTGGTGACCCACGATATGGAGGAGGCCATCAAGATTGGGGACCGGATTGCCATCTTCGAGGGCGAAGGAAAGCTTGTTCAGTTCGATACGCCTCACAATATCCTTGCCCATCCTGCCAGCGAGTTTGTGAAGAACTTTATCGGCAAAGATCCGCTGTTAAAAAGACTTTCGCTGATGAAGGTTTCTGATCTTCCAGCGGATGAAGTCGATTGCGAATTCAAACTTCTGCTGGATGATAAGTCCAACCCGTTGAAGTGGGTCAGTGAATCGGACGCGCCTATTCCCGAGCTGACAACGGTGTCGAGTAACGACTCGTTGCATCACGCACTGGTTAAAATTCTAACGGCGCCGATCGGTGTGATTGTTCGCGTGGACGAGGCGGGCGGTTACGAAGGTTGCCTCTCGATTGCCAGCCTTCACAGCGCACTCAATGAGCGCCGCTTCGGAAGTGCGCAATGATTGACTGGTCCTGGATCGTTGAAAACTGGCAGCAGATCGGCCAGCTGTTATTTGATCATATTCAGCTGGTGACCTTGGGCCTGTGTATTGGGATGCTATTAGCGGGCGCAATGGTGCTCTTGACGTTGTGGCAGCCAGGATTGGCGCGCCCCATGATTTATGTCAGCGGCATACTCTTTACCATTCCGTCCCTGGCGCTGTTTATTTTGATAATGCCTTTTACCGGCTTATCTAAGACGACGGCGGTGATTGGTTTGAGCCTGTATTCCTTGCTTATTGTGTTACAGAACACCTTGGCGGGGCTTGCGAGTAATCCCCCGGACGTATTGGAGGAAGCCCGTGCGCTAGGGTATACGCGCATGCAGAGATTCCTCGGGGTTGAACTTCCACTGGCGCTGCCTTCGTTATTGGCAGGCTTGCGAACGACCTCGGTTACCTTGGTGGGGCTGGTGACCGTTACTGCCTTGATTGGTCAAGGCGGATTAGGCCAGATGTTCATTACCGGGCTGGCTCAAAGTTTCACTACTCCTGTGGCGGTCAGCCTGGTCCTGACGGTGATGTTGGCGTTATGTTTTGATTTTCTGTTTTATTCAATAAATAAATGGCTGGTCCCTTGGGTGCGCTGATGAACATGATCGCAGGTGTCTACCTTTGGTTTTCTCTTCCTGACAATTGGTTGGGTGAAAACGGAATACTGACTCGGCTGGCAGAGCATATTTATTATGTGTCTTTGAGCCTGGCTATTGCTTGTGCAATAGCGTTGCCGCTCGGCGTACTTCTGGCTAACTACCGCAAAGGCGCGCAGGTGGCGATAGGGCTGTTCAATATTGGGCGAGCATTACCTTCTCTGGGTATTGTGATACTTGCAATCATGCTCATTGGCTATGAAACCAGCACGGTGATTATCGCGTTGGTGACCATGAGCATCCCGCCGATATTAACCAATACCTATGTTGGAATCGATCAGGTGGATTCATCTCTGAAGCAGGCTGCCAGATCGATGGGCATGCGCAGAGGGCAGATGTTTTTTCAGCTCGAGTTGCCGCTGGCTTTTCCGCTGATCTTTTCAGGGTTCCGATCAGCCCTGGTGCAACTTATCGCCACGGCCACCATCGCCGCGTATGCCGGCTTCGGCGGGCTGGGCAGGTTTCTTATTGATGGACTGGGCCGAAATGATACGCCGCAAATTATTGGCGGCGCACTGATGGTGTCGACACTTGCGATTGTCAGTGAGTGGGTTTGTTCAATGATAGAAACACTCATAGTTAGAAAATGGCGGGTGGGAAATGTCGAACTAAGTGCTACATGACCTGGGGCATTTGAAAGTGTGTATTTACTCTGCAGAGGTGCAAACCCAAATGAAAAACAAACAACGTTCGAAGGCTCGCTCAGCGCACTCGGTTTCATTGTTGCTGGGGCTAGGCTTGCTGGTTGGCAGCACGTTTGCCAGTGCTCAGTCCATCACCATAGGCGGGGCCAATTTTTCCGAGCAGACGATTCTCGCTAACATCTATGCGTCAGCCTTGAAAAATCAAGGGATAGATGTCAAGACCCGACTCAATCTGGGCAATCGCCAGATCATCGCCCAGGCGCTGGAAAACGGGGATATAGACGTCGTACCCGAATACATAGGATCGCTGTTGAGTTTCTATGACGACAAGACCGCCCTGACCACCCAAAAGGAGATCCTCAGCGCTTTGCAACAGAAGTTGCCGGCGGACCTCCAGCTGCTTGAGCCTTCGTCCGCGGGCTCTATTACCGCTTGGGCTGTTACCAAGAAAACCGCAGAAAAGTACAACTTGCACACCTTGTCCGACCTGGCGCCCATCTCGGGTGATTTCACGTTGGGCGGGCCTCCCGAAGTCGCCACTGCTGCCTTAGGCCTGCCCGGGTTGAAGGCGGTCTACGGCATTAACTTCAAGAGCATCAAATCGCTGGACATGGGCGGGCCCTTGTCGCGGCTGGCGTTGAACTCAGGCGCTATCGACGTCGCCACGGTGGTCTCCACGCAAGGCATCCTGGCTAAGGAGCCTTGGGTTGTCCTCGAGGACGACAAGCATCAACAGCCGCTGCAAAACATCACGCCACTGGGTCGCAAGGCGTTGCTAACCCCGGAAGTCACCCAGGTGCTCAACGCGGTCTCTGCAAAACTGACCGATGACGACCTCAAGCAACTCAATCGCCTTGTTGATATCGATCACAAGGATCCCGCAAAAGTCGCGGCGCAGTGGGTCGCCGAACATACCGTCAAGACGGCCCAGTGAAAATGAATGCGACGTTGGTAAGGTCGCGGAGGCGTTATGTCCAATAAAAGTATGATTTTGAATTTGTTCTTTTTTAACCCCCAAGGAGATCATCGTTTTTCCTGGCGCCACCCGCTGTCACCGACCCAGGAAATATTCACGCTCAAGTACTACGTAAAACTGGTGCAGGCGGCCGAGGCGGCGAAGTTCGATGCGGTTTTTGTAGCGGATCACGTCGCGGTCTGGGACTCCGTGGCCAGTGGGTTGAGGCACTATGCCAACGCACGCCTTGAACCTATTACGCTCTTGTCCGCACTGGCTGCCGTGACTGATCACATTGGTCTGATGGGCACCGCTTCAACTTCCTATAACGAGCCGTTCAACCTCGCGCGATATTTTGCTTCGTTGGACTATCTCAGCGCAGGGCGAGCCAGCTGGAATATCGTGACTTCCTGGCTGGAAGAAGAGGCTTCGAATTTCGGATTGTTAGGCGTGACGAAGCACGGCGATCGTTATCTGCGGGCCGAGGAATTCATCCACGTCGTCAAGCAGCTTTGGGACTCCTGGGAGGACGGTGCGCTTGAATTTGACAAGGGCACCGGCGACTTTGCCGATTCGTCGAAGATTCACTCGATCAATCACAAAGGCGCACATTTCAGCGTACGTGGGCCGCTTAATGTGCCGCGTCCACCTCAGGGACATCCGGTCCTTGCCCAGGCGGGGTCTTCTGAAGCGGGCAAGAACCTGGCCGCTGCGCATGCGGACGTGCACTTCTGTTTCATCAACTCGATCGAAGAGGGGCTGGCGTATAGGGCCGATTTGAATCGCCGACTCGAGTTGAAGGGCAGGCATTCCAGTGATCTGAAAATCATCACTGGTGTGCTTCCGGTGGTGCTCGAGGATGAGTCTGAGGAGGAGCGACGCCGGCAACTGGAGGACAGCCTCATCATCGATGCCGTGGCGATCGATCTGGTCTCCAGTTACACCCGTCTCGACTTGACAGGACTTTCGCCGGACAGCCCATTGCCAGCGTTGCCGGATGAGTCTGAGTTTGATGGCATTCGAACTGAGCTGGCCCTGCTCAAGAAGTACGACACCTCCTTGTCCATCCGCGAAATAGGGCGCCGGTTGGTCAAGAGTTCCAGTACCTGGCTACTGATCGGAACGGCGGAGCATATTGCCGATAAGCTTTCAGCGCTGTACGAGTCGAATGCCGTTGATGGCTATAACCTCATGTTTCCGTTTTTGCCAACGGACTTTGAAGCATTCACACGCGGCGTGGTGCCTTTGCTGCAAGCCAAAGGGGTTTTCCGCAAGGAATATGAACCTGGGACGCTGAGGGACCGGTTGGGCTTGAAAAAGCCTGTTAACAGCTTCTTGCTGTGATCTGGGGCCAAGCGCTAAACATCTCCCCTGACTGGATTCCATATGACCAGTGATTTATTCATGTACCTCGCTCCTGCCAGGGTTTACAGGCGTAGCACGTTTGGCTTGAGCGCATCCTGGATATTCTGCGCGAGCGCCGTGCGCAAAAACAGGTCGTTGTTTCCGCATCACAGTGGCTTTGCCCTGATCTGTTGTTATCCCAGACCTGCGGCTATCCATTCGTCACCTACTGCGGGGAAAGGTGAGGCTGATAGGGCGCCCGAGCTATGAGCTTGCCCATAGCTCGGGGGGTGACCATTGCAGTTTGCTGCTCTGTAGAGCTGATTCGGCCGTGACTGATCTGGCAGGTTTCCAGGGCTGCCATGGCCTGATCAACGCCCGGGATTCCAACTCGGGAATGAATTTATTGCGCCGCACGCTGGCCAGGATCAGCGACCGAGGTTTTTTCTCGAAACTCACCTTCACCGGATCCCACAGGGAGAACATGCGAAGGCTGAAAGAGGGCGAGGGTGATTTGGCTTCCATCGACAGCGTCACCTACGACTATCTTGCGAGAGATAACAGTGCCTCAGGTTCTGACATGTAACGACGCGATACGCGGAGTACCTCTTTGTGTCCTGAACGGATCAAATGGATCTCGTACTGGCTATCAATGCGTGCGTCCTCCCCACCACTGTAAGCGCGAGTAGCAAGGTTTGACTGTATAGATGAACGCAAACAGCGGCCATTTGCCTTGATTAATCGCGGGTATCGAAATCAGTGTCACCTCGCTTGAAACTGGGGCATCGATGGTGGCGTGGTTTTTTAGTAACCGAAATTTGCCCTGGAGCGCTTTGGAATTTACCGCAGTCAGATGAGAGGCGAGGATGTGTTTCAGCTATAAATTAATATTATTAAACGGTTTTTTAGATTTTGACTCTCAGACAATTCGAGTCTCCGAAACGCAGGGTATGAGCCCGGCGGAACGTCTGTAGAAGAGGGAGGCAAAGCTATTCGGCTGTTCTGGATGATTCGAAGTGCGGCGGCCAATGACCACATGTACTTCAGGTGTGAGCTCCGGCGATAACGCGTAAAACACACAATGTAGGTCGAAGCCGCACGTCACTCCAAGCCCGTACGGCCTCGCCTACACTCAAGGCAGTGTGTCTCACGCTGTGCCTTTGACACACCTTCCGACCTGAGTGCTGAACCCACGGTAAAGCAATCGTGCTTAGGATTTGGAGCCTGGTCGGCCCGGGATATGACTCAGTATCGATTTGGAGAAGCCACCATCGACACAGATATCCTGTCCCGTGACATATCCGGATAAAGGGCTAACGAGAAATTCGATCACGTTCGCGATATCCACGGGCTCGCCGATTCTCGCCAGCGGGATGATTGCTTCCCGTGCTTTCTTGATCTGGGGATCGGCGTACATTTTTTCGGACATCGGCGTGTGGGTCATGCCCGGAGACACCACGTTTACACGGACTCCGTCAGGTGCCCACTCCAGCGCGAGTGTCTGGGCGAGCATTGTCAATGCCGCTTTAGTGGGGCTGTACGCGCCTGAGCCGGCATGCGGAAGCTGGCCAGACATCGACGAGGTGAAGCACGCCGAGCCTCTGCTCTCGCGTAAATACGGGTAGCTGGCTTTGGCAAGCAACCAGGCGCCGCGAAGATTGACCGAGAACATATCGTCCCAGTCCTCGATGGACAAATCACAGATCGCGCCAGGGCTGGCGATGCCGGCATTCGCCACCAACGCGTCGAGCCCGCCGAACTCCGCCACTGCAGCCGCCACCAGCTGGCTCGGCACCTCAGGGTTGCCGAGATCTCCGGACAATGCGATGGCGATACCGCCCATGGCCTTGATGGATTGAACGACTTCTTCCTGCGTAGTAGTGAGTGTGTGTCCGCATACCGCAATTTTCGGCTGCGAGCCCCGGGCAAGGGCCGCCTCCGCGATCCTCAGGCATGTAGACGCACCGATACCGCTACTACCACCACTGACCAAAGCTCTCATTGGACACTCCTTTTTATAGTTAGACATTGAGGTAGAAGAGGTTTGTAAAATACAAAAATAGGATTCTATTTGCAATCAAATTGACAATGGAATTTGATTCCGATATCGTTTTTTTCGCGGTCGGATACCCTTGCCAGTGCAGTGGCTATCGCTACCCAGATCTATCCATCCATCGTCGCGTCTTCCCGCTAGCGATAGTGGTCCAGGTACAAAATCCACAATACGAATGGCCCTTTTCACTCCAGCGAATACTCAACTGAAAGGATGTTTCGATATGATCATCAGCACGTTCTCCTATCTATGGTCATCCACGGCAATTGATGCAATTGCGCAACTGGCCGAGCACGGGCATCGCGTGTTTGAGGTGCCCGTCAGCTCGCCACATTGCTGGCCGGTAGAAATCTCGACGGCGGAACGTTCTGCCGTAAGCCTGCGTCTTCATGAGTACGGCGCAAAGATCAGGTCTCTCAACGCTGGCGGCTATGACATCAATCTGGCCAGTCCCGCCGCAAATATGCGTCACAAGAGCATCGAGCACATCAAATCGGTGATTGACCTGGCTGCAGTTTGGGGTACCCAGGAAGTGGTGATATCCCCCGGTACCAGGCGCCCCATGATTTCCCCACCGCTTGAAAAGACCTACGACTGGATGTACGAGAGCCTGGCAGTCCTGATTCCGATGGCGAAACAGGCTGGCGTACGCTTGCTACTGGAAAATACTCCGTATTGCTTTACCCCCACCATGCCGGAACTGGCGCAGGTTGTAGGCACCCTCAATGACGATGTGGTCAAGGTCGTCTACGACATCGCTAATGCCGCTTACATCGGTGAAGACCCTGTCGCGAGTCTGCTGTCTTACCATGCCGCCATCGACTTTGTGCATGTGTCCGACACCGGTATGGATGTGTGGGGTCATGATCCGGTGGGCACCGGTGTCGTGGACTTCATCGGATTGGGCGAGGCCGTTCACGCGACCTGCGGTATTGAAAACTGCGTACTGGAAATCATCCGCGAAGAAAATGCTTTGTATGAGCTGAACAAGGGCGTGCAGGATCTGCGTGCCAAGGGCTGGAAAATTCCGTAATCGGCTACCGGTCGCTTGTCGCTACCGCCTGCGACCGGATAGTTCAAGGGGCCTTGAGGCCCGCAACGGGTCCAGGTGACAGCGTTTACACCAGCAATACACGCGCGCAATCATAGGGGTTTCGCAGGCTTCGGCCTGCTGGAGCCAGTCATGATCGCGACGGTGTGCGCGGTACTACCGCAGAGGTAGCGAATCATCACCACTGACTGAAGTCCAGAGCGACCAACATTCGCCTACCCTGATTGCCGAGCGCTTCAAATGTTCGATATGAGCACTCAGGGTTTCCTCCCGCATGCGCGCGATGGGACCGGCGACGCTCAGGGTGGCCACCGGGCCCAAGTTGTCTGGCCGCGAGGTATCGAATACAGCAACCGCCACGACACACACACCCACTTCACCTTCTTCTCGAACAACCGCGTGCCCCTCTTTGCGGATCTGAGCGATGTCGTCAAAGATGTCGCGAATAGAAACGCGCGCATTGGGCCCCGCGTAGTCTCGGCTGTTCTCGATGTCCCAGGCGGCGAGAATTCGCATGGCGCGTTCATCGCGCATAGTGGAAAGCCATACTTTGCCCGCCGCGGTTGTGTGGGGAATGATTTTTTCATCCAGGGCTCGGCGGTACTGAAGCCCTCTGGTGTTTTGCGTGGCTTGCAGCACCCAGGTCAGATGATCCTCTGCAACTGCCGCCAACCGGACGTGCTCGCCGGTTTCGCTGGCCAGCTCGTTGAGCAAGGGTTGCATGATCCTGGCGAAGCCCGTTTCAGAGATGAAGTTCACGCCCATGCTAGGGATTTTCAGCGTCAGGCGGTAGTGATCTTGTTCGTCCTGGTAAACGTAGCCTCTTTCTCGCAGCGCGCTCAATATGCGGTGGGCCGTGGCCATGGCAACTTGGGTCTGCTCGCCGATTTCAGACAGGGAGAGACCGTCCGGGTGGGACAGCAGCAGTTCCAAGGTGTTGAAGTAGCGGCCAATGTGTGACAATTTTTAAGTCCTCTTTTTTGCCGGCAATGGCCAGCCAACGTCGTGTCAGGGGTGCTGGAGCGTGATGGGAATGCCACCGAGGCGGTCTGACTCATAGGCCGCCTCGATGATGCGCATGACGTGGTGCATGGTTGCAAGTCCGGCACCGGTATACGCTGTCTCACGGCCAGGGGCGAGGACATCGGTTACGAAGTTGTCGTAATACACGTCAGAGTTCAGGCTCATGGTCAGGTCACTTGCCTCTCCAACCGCGTCGATCAGCCGCAAGCCATCCGGGGTCGAGCGCACGTAGAACTGATCGGTTGACAATGAAAACGAGTACTCCCGTTGCTCGGGCGTGTTGGCCGGGTAATTGTAGCCAGTTTCGATGGTGCAGATGCAGCCGCTCTCGGTCACCAAGGTCATCATTGAGGCGATCTCTACGGCGGTCAGCTGCGGGGCGCGATGCATTACGGCGGACACGCTGCATATGCGCTCTCCGGACATTTGCTGCACCAGATCGACGAAATGAGGGGCAAGGTTGATCGTGCATCCGCCACCCGAGCGTTTCGGGTCAAGCATCCAGGAGCAGCTGTTCGTCAAGTAGCGTCCGGGCGGGCCGGCGTTGAATCGAAACGACTGGGTTCTCCATTTGGCGCCACTCTGCAATGCCGCATGCTTGACGCGGTTCAGTAATTCACTGTGCCTCCAAACCAACGGCACCGCCACGAACACGCCGGCGGTTTCGGCGCGTCGGTGCAGGTCCAGTACTTCATGCTGGGTAAGCCCGCAGGGCTTCTCCATCGCGAACGGAATGTTGCGCTCGACCAATGCCTTGCCCATGGCATACAACTCGTCGTGCGGGCCAAAGGCGAAGGCGAAATCAGCCCCTTCGTTATCGAGCAGGGTTTTCCAGTGATCGTAGCGTCGCGCTCCGAAGCGCTGGGCGAGGGCGGGACCACGCGACCCGGTAGCGTCGGATACCGCCGTGACGGCCACATCAGACAGACGCTCAAGGGCATCAAGGTAGAGCGGGGTGTGCCAGTGGCTTACTTCCAGAAGAACGACTTTCAAACATTCATTCCTTATAAACAAGTATGTTTGACGAACTTGCCGGTGCCCTCGGGGTACGGATCAAGCCCGAACATAACTGCGCGCGAGCCACGTTTCCGAGGGTGCGTAGTAGGCTAGCATGACCTGATTACGAACGGAAGTTAGTTTCGTTTTGCTGAGGGGCGGCGTGTGGCGTCTGAGGTGAGGAGCAGTTTCAACAGGCGCACGAAAATGTGCACATGCCGGGGCAGTGCACATCGTTAGCCGTTTCGGTTCGGGGTTATGAAGAGGTGGTGCAGTGTGATAGCCGGGGTAGGTTGTACGGGCCCCTTACAATCCTGTCGAGTAGCGACGCTCGATATCTTCGAAACCTAGAAAGCTCAATGCCAGCAGGGCTTGGCCTACGTGCATAGGCTGACCATCGAGGGTTTGGCAGCCGCGCGATTGCGCCTCAAGCAGCAAGGCAGTCGGCTCGGACCTGGTGATGATATCGACCACCACCGTCGCTGGGTCCAGCCGCGTTGCGTCTATAGGCATTGGATCATCAGGGTTCATGCCGAGTGGGGTGGCATTGATAACGATGTCATGACCTGCTGGGTCAGCTGGGCCTACATACACAGCGCACGGCCCTTCTTTGGCTACGCGCTGCGCAAGGTCCGAGGCGCGGTGTGGATCCAGGTCTGAAATGACCAATGATCGTGCGCCAGCAGCGGCAATGGCAAACGCGATTGCCCGTCCCGAGCCGCCAGCTCCTATAAGCAGAACAGATTTCCCCACCAGGGAAACTCCCTGGCGCTGCATGCCAAGTACGCAACCAAGTCCGTCGAACACGGCGCCCACCCAGCGCCCGTCATTGTCACAACGAACGACGTTGATTGCGCCGATCTGGCGGGCAGTAGGGTGGAGCACATCCACGATGTCCAGCATGCTCTGCTTGTGCGGCATGGTGACCAGAAGTCCAGCGAGGTTGCGCACGGCTCGCACGCCTCTGACAAACTCAGTCAGGCCCCCCGCGCCGATCTCCAATGGAATGCAGACGGCATCAGCCTGTGCTTCGGCAAACAGCTTATTCAACAGCATTGGAGACTTGGCGCTCTTGAGTGGATCACCTATCAATCCATATATACGCGTGGTGCCTGTGATGCGTGGATGCATGTCAACCTACTTGTAGTTGGGTATTGCACGTCAGTTGCCGGTATGCAGATATCGGAATCCACCCCTGACAGGGCGTGCGTATTCACTGCCGTGCTGTTCGAAGCGCTGCGCAGAAAACTGAGCAGCACGGCGGTGGTGAAGGGGGCGGTCGTCAGGAGCGCATCACTGGCGCTGATTTTTTAAACGCTGGATTGGAGGCATTGGCGTTTGACTTGGGATTGGATTTTTCCCGCACCAGTTCGTATTCCTCCTCTGACATCGGGACAGCATTGGGGTCACCGAGGTCTTTCAGACGAATCCGGAAGGTTTCCCGGGTAGTAATAGCGGCGATAGCGGAGATTACACAGATGCCAAAAGTCAGTGCCCCAATTTTTAGAGGGATATTATCGCTACCGGGAGGCGCAACAGATACGAAAAGGGCCGGCAGAAACGCTGTGCATGCCACACCTATGTTCTGTCCAATGGCCATGCCGGTAACACGCACTCGTGTACGGAACAGTTCCGGGAACAAACTCGGGAACACACCATTAAAGCCTTGGTAAGCCACACCCCACATGAGCAGCGATAGAATCAGCGAAAGCCACATATTGTGAATGCTGATCGCATAGAGGTAGCCAAATGACAATATGCCGCCGCACAGAACGCCAACAATCACCGGAGGCTTGCGGCCAATTTTATCGGAGAGTTTACCAACGAAGGGGATAAGTATGACTGCGCATATATTGCCTAACACCGGTATCCACATGAATAAGCCGGAAGGAAATCCAATGCCGTAGGCGGGCTGCACTGCATAGGTCGCACCGAATACAGAGGCGACGATTGCAAGTACCGCAGAGAGCGCCATGCAGATGACTCGTAGCAGATCTCCCCAACTCTGCGTGAGAACTTCGACCACAGGTAGCTTGCGGGTTTCGGTCTGTGTCTGCGCCTCAGTGAAGACCGGAGCCTCATGAACCTGACGCCGGATGATCCACCCTATGACGAGCACCACTGCGCTGAGCAGGAATGGAATCCGCCAACCCCAAGAAGCAAACTGATCGGCTGGCATGAACTGGGCAAGAGGCAGGAAAACCGCAGCGGCTAGAAGTTGCCCGGCTTGGACGCCTTGAAGGGTAAAACTTGCGAAGTAACCGCGACGTCCATCAGGCGCATGTTCCAGGGTCATGGAGCTTGCGCAAGACACTTCACCCGCGACCGCAAAGCCTTGAATCAGACGCAACAGTATCAATAGGGCAGGAGCCCAGATACCAATCTGTGCATACGTAGGAAGCAGACCGATGCACATCGTCGACGCGCCCATCATGAACATGCAGAAGACGAGCACCGTCTTGCGTCCATGCCGGTCGCCCATGTGCCCTAAGACCACAGCGCCTAGCGGCCGGGCGATATAACCAACGCCGAAGCTAGCCAGCGAAATTATAATCCCAACTGTTGGGTTGTCTGACGGAAAGAACAGCTGTGGGAAAAGTAGTGCTGCCGCGGTGGCATAGATAAAAAAGTCGTAGTACTCCAGCGCTGAGCCTATCCAGCCGCTCGCAGCGGCCTTTCTTGACTGACGCTTGGAATGTGGATCGCCCTGGATGCTTTGGCTCATGACATGTCTCCGGATTCTTAATTGTTGTTATTGTAACGTCGTTCCATCAGTAATTCTGTTACCAGATTCGCTGCCTTGTCAAGGGAGTTTCCTTGGTCGATCAAGGCATGGCGCTGGCTATCTGCGAGGTGCGTCGCCACTTGGAGCGAGCACGCTGGAGCCCGCTCATGCAAGAGAGCGAATAGTTGTTAAGAGGATGAACAGGCTTCGAAGCGTCAAGCTCTCGGCACTATGGCTTCCTACGGAGAGCGATGACGCCAACGACAGATTTTACCGTCGTAGTACGCCGCCTTTCACATTTGCCAACCTACAAGCGATCTCTCGAGAGACAACCGTCGACGAGCCTCGAAATGTTCAACGGATTCGCGTTCTTGAGCGCATCGGGAAGCAACGCGTCGGGGTAGTTTTGGAAGCACACCGGCCTCAGGAAGCGGTCGATGGCCAAGGTGCCGACCGAAGTGCCACGGCTATCGGACGTGGCAGGATAAGGGCCGCCGTGCACCATTGAATCACAGACCTCGACACCCGTTGGATAGCCATTGATGAGGATGCGACCAACCTTCATCTCCAACAAAGCAGTCAGCTCTGCGAATTGCGTAAGGTCTTCTGGCTCGCCAATCAAGGTTGCGGTCAATTGTCCGTGAAGGGCATTGATGGCAGCGTTGAGTTGGGCCTCGTCAGCGACCTCGATGAAGATGGACGTGGGGCCGAAGATTTCTTCTTGAAGAACCTTGTCGCCGTTAAGCAGCAACGCAACGTCGGCCTTGAACAACTGTGGCTGGGCCTGGTGACCCTGCTGGTCGCTGCCAGCCAGGTGCACGATGCCGGGGTGCGCATGCAGGTTCTGCAAGCCAGCCGCGTAGCTGCGCAGGGTGCCCGAACTGAGCATTGTCTGTGCCGGTTGGTCGTTCATCAACGCTGCCACTCTGTCCTGAAAAGCAGTGAAAGCATCCGAACGAATGCCAACCACCAGTCCAGGATTAGTGCAAAACTGCCCACAACCTTGAACCACCGAGGCGACAAGATCGTGAGCGATACTGTCGGCTCGACGCGAGAGTGCCTGAGGCAGGATCACTACCGGGTTGATGCTCGACATCTCGGCGAAGACTGGAATGGGTTCGGGGCGAGCGGCGGCCATATCGCACAACGCTCGACCGCCTTTGAGCGAGCCGGTAAAACCAACGCCCTTGATGAGCGGGTGTTTTACCAAGACTTCGCCTACGCCACTGCCATAAATCATGTTGAAGACACCGGCGGGCATGCCGCTGCGCTCGGCCGCCCGGATGATCGCGTTGGCGACCTGTTCTGCAGTGGCCATGTGGCCGCTGTGGGCTTTGAATACCACCGGACAACCCGCCGCGAGGGCCGAGGCGGTATCGCCGCCGGCCGTGGAGAAAGCCAACGGAAAATTACTGGCACCAAACACAGCAACCGGACCGATTGCGGTGCGGTACTGGCGAAGGTCAGGGCGCGGCAACGGTTTGCGAAGGGGTAACGCTTGGTCGATGCGAGCCCCATAGAAGTCACCACGGCGCAGTACGTTTGCAAACAAGCGCATTTGACCGCTGGTACGTGCGCGTTCGCCCTGGATGCGAGCTGCAGGCAATGCTGTTTCACGGCAAACCAGCGCAATAAACTCATCGTCCAAAGCCTCTAGCTCTTGCGCAATGGCATCGAGAAATTCAGCCCGTTTGCTCGCGCTTAGGGTGCGGTAGCTGGAAAAAGCGCTGCACGCTGCATGGGCCGCGTCCTCGATTTCTTGCGGGGTCGCCTGGTGAAAGGCATAGGGTAAGGTCTCCCCCGTGCTGGCATCCACACTCTTGACGATGATACTGCCGGCGGCGCTGCGCTGACCGCCGATAAAATTCTGGCCGGTAATGAGGGACATGGTTGTCTCCAGATTGAATGTGCATGTGATAGAAGGGCAAGGCGTTCCCAGGACTGAAAATCAGGTGACGGCGCCGATCTGCCACGGCACGAACTCATTTTGTCCGTATCCGTGTTGTTCGCTCATGCTGCGTTCGCCCGAGGCAATGCGCAGCATGGTTTCAAAGATCGCTGCGCCGCACGCCTCGATGGTCAAAGTGTCTTCGGCTATTTCGCCGCAGTTGATGTCCATGTCTTCTCGCTGACGCGCCCATAAGGCGCTATTGGTCGCCAGTTTGATTGATGGGGCAGGGGCACAGCCATAGGCCGATCCGCGACCGGTGGTAAATGCAATCAGGTTCGCACCACCGGCGACTTGACCGGTTGCCGAGACCGGGTCATAGCCTGGGGTGTCCATGAAAACCAGCCCGTTGGCTGTGACGGCCTGAGCGTATTCGTAGACATCCATCAGGTTGCTCGAGCCAGCCTTTGCCACCGCGCCCAGCGACTTTTCCAGAATGGTGGTCAAGCCGCCTGCCTTGTTGCCGGCAGAGGGGTTATTGTTTAGTTCGGCCCCCATACGCTCGCAGTACTGTTCCCACCAATGAATGCGAGCGATGAGTTTTTCGCCGACTTCACGGCTCACAGCCCGCCGTGTCAGCAAGTGTTCGGCACCGTATATTTCAGGGGTTTCGGAAAGAATCGCGGTACCGCCGCAGGCGATCAGGCGATCCACCGCGTTGCCCAGCGCAGGGTTGGCAGTAATGCCGGAGTAGCCATCCGAGCCACCGCACTGAAGCCCAACGATCAGATGGCGGGCGCTAACCGACTCACGCTGAATCCGATTGGCCTCGCCAAGCAATTCCTTCACGTGGCCAATGCCACTGGTGATGGCCTTGGACGTACCGCCACTGTCCTGGATGTTGAAGGTGCGCAGGGTATTACTACGGGTGAGTCCTTGCGTCGTGAGTAATGAGTCGATTTGGTTCGTCTCGCAGCCCAACCCGATCACCAACACGGCCGCAAAGTTGGCGTGGGTCGCATATCCCGCCAATGTCCGGCGCAACATGCTCAAACCGTCGCCCGCAGGATCAACGGCGCAGCCGGCGGAATGCGTGAGAGCGACAACACCGTCGACGTTTGGAAACGCTTGCAGTGCGGCGGGATTGATGTCCCGACGAAAATGGTCTGCGATGGCCCGGGCGACTGTGGCAGAGCAATTCACTGATGTAAGAATGCCGATGTAGTTGCGCGTCGCGACGCGTCCATCCGGGCGTACGATACCCATGAACGATGGGGCTTCACTCGGCTTGACGCTGGGCTTCGCATCGACGCTGAAAGCATAATCTCGAGTGAATTCCCCCATGGCCAGGTTGTGCACATGGATGTGCTCGCCTGCTTCTATGTCGACAACAGCAAAACCAATGATTTGCCCATAGCGCCTCACCGGTTGACCGGCTTCGATACGGCGGGAGGCGACTTTATGGCCCGGGACGATCGCTTGGCGGATGGTTATGCCTTCTGGCTCAAGGATTTCCCCGGCGAGTAGCGGTCGGCGTGCAATCAGCACATCGTCCAGCGGGTTCAAGCGCAGCACAGCTGCTGCACCGGTTTTCATGATCAGTTCCATCGCATCCTCACGGGCTGCTGGGTGGTGGGCGGTCGCTAATAGCGCCGCACTTTTGTGCCGGCACTATAGGATTCATGGAAATGGCTGCCTAATGAGAGCTTTCGATTGCTCGATAACTTTGCCTCATCGACTTTTATTGGGGGTGCTTGCAGTCCCTCTTCTCTGTAGCCGTTTGCCGTTGTCTGGCGAACGCTAATAAAGTCGCGACAAACCTCCGCGTTGGCTCTGACAGGGGCTCGTCCTTGCGAGTGATCACACCGTAATCCTGGGATTCAACCTTGAAGGGCGTGTTGAGGATTTTCAGCTGGCCGTTTTGCAGTTGCGACTGGACCATGGACTCGGGGAGCATGGCGAGCATGGGGCCAGACTGAAGCAACTGCAGGAAGGTTTGCATGGAAATCGTCTCCACTGTGTTGGTTGGCGGGGCGATCTTGAACAGCGTGAAAGCCCGCTCCATGCGTTGTCGGATCGGCGTATTAAAGGGGTACATGACCCATGGCCATTCGCTGAGTGCTTCAGTGGGGACCTCCTCGAGTCGGCACAAGGGATGTGTGCTGTTCGCGACAAGGCAAAAGGGTTCAGGTCCCAGCGATGTAAATTCGAAAGGCTGGCAATCCTCATCCGTGAAGCGTGCAATGATCAAATCGAGCTTTTTTTGTTCGAGCATTTCCAGCAGGTGATTGCTGGTTTGTTCGATCACCTCGAGAGAAAGGAGCGGACGCTCCCGCTTGATGCTGGCGATCGCTTCAGGCAGCACCACGGATGTCGCGGCGAAAATGGTGCCGATTTTTAAATGGCCATGCCCGCCTTTACGCAACTTGTTGACCTGGTCGACGAACGATTCCGTGTCTTCCAGGGTAATGCGTGCATAACGGGCCACGAACTCCCCCAGTTCAGTCAGGACCAGGTTACGCGTTTGGCGCTCGAACAAGGGGAAACCCAAGAGTACTTCCAGATCGCGAAGCAATTTACTGATGGCCGGTTGCGTAACATTCATGTGTTCTGCGGTGGTGTGCATATTGCGGGTCTTGGCCAGGCTATTGACCAGTACCAAATGTTTGATCTTCAGCCATCGGGTGACACTGCCAAAAGTAATCTGATCGTTTTCCATTGGATAAGGCCTTGTCTGTCGATAACGAAACAGCATTGATGAGTGAGATTCTTTCATTGGGATTTGCGGGGGCGGTCCATTAGCTTGACGGCTCTGATGGCTGACTGATCTGGAAGCTTTATGGCTAATTTGAAACTGACGCGCGAAAACACACTGCCAGTGGATGGCTTGGCCGGAACGCTGATCGGCCGTGCCTGGATCCCGGGGGCGATTGCAGGACCCTCGCCGGTGGTGTTGCGCGATGAAGGAGTGTTTGATCTTTCTGAAGCCTTTTCGACAATCAGCGAACTGCTGGAACACGCCTCGCCGTTGTTGGCGGTTCGTCAGGCGCCTGGCAGATACATCGGGACTGTCGAGGCGTTGCTTGGGAACACCGGCAGCCATGCCGATCCCGACAAGGCATCGCTGTTGCCCCCGGCGGATTTGCAAGTCATCAAGGCGGCTGGGGTGACGTTCGCGTCCAGCATGATTGAGCGGGTCATCGAGGAGCAGGCCCGAGGCGATGCTGCCAAAGCTGAAAGTGTTCGCCGCTTGGTGCACGACGCAATAGGCGATAACTTGCGGGCAATCAAGCCGGGCTCGCCAGAAGCGACGCGCCTTAAAGCTGTGCTGATCAAACAAGGCATGTGGTCGCAATACCTGGAGGTCGGTATCGGCCCGGATGCGGAGATTTTCACGAAGGCACCGGTTCTGGCCGCAGTGGGCAGCGGCAGCGAAATCGGAATTCATCGCAAGTCTGAATGGAACAACCCGGAACCGGAAATTGTGCTGGCGGTGAACAGTCGAGGCCAAGTGCATGGCGTCACCTTGGGCAATGACGTCAATTTGCGTGATTTCGAAGGCCGCAGCGCACTGCTGTTGAGCAAGGCCAAGGACAACAATGCGTCCTGCGCTATCGGTCCATTTATTCGTCTGTTCGATGAAGCGTTTACGCTCGATGACGTGCGCAACTGCGTCGTGGATTTGCAAGTCCAGGGTAACGATGGCTTTACGCTTGAAGGCAGCAGTTCCATGGCTCTGATCAGCCGTGACCCGCTGGATCTCGTGGCCCAGACGGTCGGCGGGGATCACCAATACCCGGATGGCTTCATGCTTTTTCTCGGGACCTTGTTTGCGCCTACCCAGGACCGTGAGGAGCCGGGAAGCGGCTTCACTCATAAGCAGGGTGATGAGGTCAGCATCGGTAGTCCGTTGCTGGGCACACTGCGCAACACCGTCACCTACAGCCATGAAGCTGCGCCCTGGACTTTCGGCTTGCGAGCGATGATGCGCAATCTTGCTGCCCGCGGACTGCTGTAGGTAAGGCAGGGTGGTGAGATGCATTGGGCGTTCTTCCGCAAAGATTGAACATGCACAGGCGCTTGTCTATGGATAAAGAGCCGGACCCGAAGGGTTCGGTTTTTATCTCCGTCAGGCGTCCCACGTCCCGGATACCCGGCTGCGTGGCCCGCTCTGTCTGGATAAGGCCAACCCGGTGCAAGCGGGTTTGACTTATCCGGGGGTGCCTGCATACTATTGGAACATGGTTCCAGTACGAACAATGTTGCTCGAATCCACCTCATTGTCAAAGATAAGTCGAGAAAAATATGAGAGTCGTTAAAGGTGCTGTTGACCGTTGCCTGGAGGCGATTGAACTGCTGGCCCGTGAGGCTCGCTGGATGCGGATGTCCGATATCGCGGCCGAGCTGGGCTTGGAGAAGGGGCCCGCCCATCGAGTGCTTGCTCAATTAGTCGAGCAAGGGTGGGCGGAGCAGGATGAAGCCACGTCGCAGTACCGCTTGACACTGAAGCTGGCACTGTTGGGGCAGCGTTATCTACATGGCATTGGCTTGCCTGAATTGGTCCAGCCGATCATCGAGCAAGTGGCTGTTCAATGTCATGAGTTGGTGCGGCTGACGGTGGTCAACGAGAGCACCTTGTCCTGGTTGTCTTCGGCCCAAGGCGCCGCGCCGGGGCTTATGTATTCGCCGGCCATGGATAAACCGATCAATCTCTATGCCACCGCCAATGGCAAAGCCTGGCTGGCAACAATGTCCGATGAGCTGGCCATTGAGCATGCGCTGCGTAGCGGGTTGGGGAAAGCTGACGCGGGGATGGGGCACGGGCCGAAAGCGATCAACAGCATCGAAGGCTTGTTGGCCGAGCTGGCACTGACCCGCAAGCGCGGGTATGGCTTGGTCATTGAAGAAGCCGAGGTGGGTGTCTGGGCGATTGCCGTACCGGTCAAGCTGGTTCCATCCGGCACTGTGGTCGGCACGATGAGTATCGCCGGCCCGGTCTTGCGCATGCAGCCTGAACGTTATGACGAATTGCATGCACTGCTGGAAGATGCAGCCAACAAGCTGGGTACGGTTTGGCCGCGCCAGAACAGCGTGCAGGCGGAGAACGTATGAGTCAGCTCGCACCTGCATGGACCGAGGCGGGGTCAGGGTTGGAAGTCGCCGCTGCCGCTCTGGTCCTTGCACGGCTAGAGGGTGTTCGGCTGGCATCCTTGCCAGGCCCGAACCTGCCAAGCAGCCTCGCACAAGGTTTTGCCATCCAGCAGCATGTGGGGCCATTGGCTGGAAAAACCGTGGGGGGGTGGAAGTGTGCCTTACCCCCGGCTGGCAAGTGGATCGTCGCCCCGATCTACAGCGACAGCATTGTAAAAGGCGAACGTTACCAACTGGCCGCCGACGCCGATAAGGCGCGCATCGAGCCTGAACTGGCGTGCGTCCTGGCCCATGATTTGCCGGCTCGTGTCGTGCCTTATACCACTGAACAGATCGCTGCTGCGATCAGCGCCGTGCACTTGGCATTGGAAGTGATCGACTGCCGTTACACCGATCCACACACACTGCCGTTCGAGCAATTGCTCGCGGACGGTCTATTCAATCACGGCCTGGTACTTGGGGCGCCAATCGCGCTGGCGAACCCTGCCAGCATGCCCTCTGAACTGGATATCACCCTGAGCGATGCAACGTCGGAGCCTCTGAATATCAAGGGCCGCCATCCGGACGGGGATCCGTTATTGCCGATCGTCTGGCTGGCCAATTTTCTGTCTACACAAGGGATAGGGCTGCAAGCAGGGCAGGTGATTATCACCGGGTCCTATGCAGGTGTTCTCGATGTGCCCGTTAACCAGCCACTGCATGTCCAGTTCGGCGAAGCAGGCTCATTGTCTGTCCATTTCTCAACGCTGGAGGAGTAACAAATGCGCTTAGTTCGTTTTGGTTTACCGGGGCAGGAACAGCCGGGAGTTTTGGATTCGCAAGGGATCGTGCGAGACCTTTCGGGCATTGTCGACGACATCGATGCGTCGGCCCTGAGCCCGGCAGTGCTGGAAAAACTGCGTGCTGTTGACGTTGAAAAGCTGCCGGCGGTGGCGCCTGGCACACGTCTTGGTCCATGCGTAGGCAGCGTACCGAACCTGATTTGCATCGGCCTGAACTACTCCGATCACGCGGCTGAAACAAATACACCTATCCCGAGCCAGCCGGTGGTTTTCAACAAACACACCGCGTCCATCAGCGGACCCAATGACCCGGTCATTTTACCAACGGGCGCTCAGAAGCTGGATTGGGAAGTCGAACTGGCCATCGTCATCGGTACGGCTGCCTGGCAGATCGATGAGTCGCAGGCATTGAATCACATTGCCGGTTATTGCCTGGCCAATGATGTTTCCGAGCGGGCTTATCAGCTTGAGTACGAAGGCCAGTGGGCCAAGGGGAAAAGCGGTTTTTCTTTCGCTCCTCTGGGACCTTGGCTGGTCACCCGTGACGAAATTGCCGACCCGCAGGCACTTGACCTCTGGCTCGACGTGAACGGCAAACGTCTTCAGACCGGCAATACCCGTACGATGATTTTCAGCGTTGCACATATTGTCGCGTACCTCAGTCGCTTCATGCCGCTAATGCCGGGTGACGTCATCATTACCGGTACGCCACCAGGTGTGGGGCTCGGGCAGAAGCCGCCGGTATTCCTCAAGGCGGGTGACACCATGCGTGTTGGTGGCCAAGGCCTGGGTGAACAATTTCAGACCGTGGTTCCTTACGTTGCTGAAATGGGGGCTGCGTGGGTCGCCGGTCGCCATCCCAACGTTGACTGACTATCGCTAGAGGAAAACGCTATGAGCTTTGCAGGAACAGGTGTAGTCGCGATCTGGCATGATCTTTTGCCCGAAGCGCGGGACGAGTTCTATGAGTGGCATAACCGTGAACACATGCCTGAGCGGGCAGGAATTCCGGGGTTTTTGCGGGGGCGCCGATACATCGCTTTGGATGCAGGGCCGACCTATTTCAACCTCTATGAGGCTGACACCGTGCAGGTACTGGGAGGGCAGGATTACTTGTCGCGTCTCAACAGTCCGACGGCATGGACCCAGCAGTCGGTGCAGTCCTATCGCAACGTCGCGCGATCCATTTGCGAGGTCACTTACACCAGCGGTGTAGGGCAGGGCGCGTATTTGTTAACGGTACGTTTCGATGTTATCGAAGGGCGGCATAAATCGGTGTCAGACGCATTGCGCCAACGCGTGCTTCCTCCCCTTGCTGATAAACAGGGTATTACGGGCGTGCATTTGTGTGTGGCTGATGAGGCTGTGAGCAAAGTTGAAACCGCAGAGAAAAAGGCCCGCTCCGAAGGGACCCAGATACCGGCCTGGATCGTCATGATCGAAGGTTGTGCGCCTGACTACGTTCGTGTCGCCGGCGAGTCTTTCGTGGCTGAGCTGCAACGGCTGTTGGAGGGGCAATCGATGGGACCAGAAACCACGCTTTATCAATTGGAATACACACGTTGCAAAACGCCGGGGAGTGCGGGTTGATCGCCGAGCGTTCGAGCACGTTTTAACTTCCAGTCATTGTTATTACGCAATTCCCCACGAGCGTGCCAATACAGGCATTGAGTTAGGCTCGCGTCTGCGCACGCTCGGGTTTTGCTTAAGGCGATATTAATTAATTATCAAACTGTTCAATACGGGTTGTTACAAGAGAGATAAGGGACGCCCGCAGTCGCTCGGTAGTTAGCTTTTCTAGCTGCGTGCATAAGTTGAATGACGAGATAAAAATCGCAACAAAAACAATAATAACTCATTGTGAGAAAACATCATGCGCTACCCTGTTATTTCCCGCAGCGTGCCTGCACACCAATCTCTGATCAGTCTGACTCTTGTGGTCTGCGCAGGGTCATCAGTGGCTGTTCAAGCCGATCAGAGTAGCGGCTTTGTCGATGGCGCTACGGCCACGCTCAATTTGCGCAACGCTTACATCAATCGTAACTTCATCAATCCTGCCTATCCCAACAGCGCTGCACCACAGAACAAAGCCGAGGAGTGGACACAGAGCTTCATCCTTGACGCTCGCTCTGGTTATACCGCCGGGCCGATAGGATTTGGTGTTGATGTATTGGGTCTTTATTCTCAAAAGCTTGATGGTGGCAAAGGCACCGGCGGTACCCAACTGTTGCCAATCCACGATGACGGCCGACCAGCCGATAATTTCGGCCGCCTCGGGCTGGCTCTGAAAACCAAACTGTCAAAAACCGAGTTGAAGGTGGGTGAATGGATGCCCGTGCTGCCGATCCTGCGCTCTGACGATGGCCGTTCTCTGCCGCAGACCTTTCGTGGCGGCCAGGTGACCTCCAGTGAAATCGCCGGCCTGACCCTCTACGGCGGCCAGTTCCGTGCCAACAGCCCACGTAACGACGCGAGCATGGAAGACATGTTCATGAACGGCAAGGCCGCGTTCACCTCCGACCGTTTCAACTTCGGCGGCGGCGAATACAGCTTCAACGACAAGCGCACCCTGGTCGGCCTGTGGTACGCCGAGCTCACCGACATCTACCAGCAACAATACGTCAACCTCACCCACAGCCAGCCCGTGGGCGACTGGACCCTGGGGGCCAACCTCGGTTTCTTCAACGGCAAAGAAGACGGCAGCGCCCTGGCCGGTGACCTCGACAACAAAACCACATTCGCCCTGCTCTCGGCCAAATACGGCGGCAACACCTTTTACGTGGGCCTGCAAAAACTCACCGGCGACAGCGCGTGGATGCGGGTCAACGGCACCAGTGGCGGAACGTTGGCCAACGATAGTTATAACGCCAGTTTTGATAACGCTCAGGAGCGCTCATGGCAGGTACGTCATGACTTTAACTTCGTTGTGCTCGGTATCCCGGGACTGACATTAATGAACCGATATATCAGCGGTGATAATGTCCATACAGGTTCGATCACAGATGGTAAAGAATGGGGCCGAGAATCAGAATTGGCCTACGTCGTGCAGTCCGGTGTGCTGAAAAATCTCAGCGTTAGATGGCGAAATTCGAGTGTTCGCAGAGATTTCAGCGCCAATGAGTTTGATGAAAACCGGATTTTTATTAATTATCCTATATCGTTATTGTGACGAAATATTCTGCACGCTCAATACTTGGCAGCTTCTGCGATCGCCTGAGCCAGCAATAACCTCATCAGGCGGTTGCAGATAAACCTAGAGTCAATTAGGCACTCAATGTAGCGTTGGTAGGTTTAGGGATACCGCCAGCAGATCTATCAAGTAATGCGTTGCAGGGGAGGCAGTGGCGGCGAGTCAATAAAAAGACTCGCATCGTCAGCTTCCCTCCGCGGCCTCATCAAACTTCAACCGGGCCGTTTCAACCTCAGGCAATTTGTCGAGCGTCCATTTATGCAATTCGCGGAATGGCTGCTGCAGTGTTCGACCAAGTTGGGTGATCTCATACTGGACTGCCACGGGCGAGAACGAGATGACCTGGCGCGAGACGAGTCCATTTCGTTCCAGTCGACGCAGGCACTGTGTCAGTGCTTTCTGAGTGACGCCCTCCAGGCGACGCCTGATGGCGTTAAAACGGTGCGGCCCGTCATCAAGTACCGCCAGAACCATCATCGACCACTTGTCTGCGATTTGGTCGAACAGCGCCCGGCTTGGGCACTCCGACGAAAAACATTGCGGCTTTAATTCCAGCATCGAAGTTTCCTCAGGTATACCTAGGCGACTCTAGGTGCCTAATTGACATTTGGTTTACAAAATATACTTGTATGGCTTCCAAAAGCAAATGGAGTCCATCCAATGTCAAACCCTGATACCAGCATTTTATTTCGTCCGTTTTCCATCCGGTCGCTTGAACTGAAAAACCGGAGCTGCAAGGGAAGATCGAGCTGGCGCAGCTGAATCTGCAGCCGGGCCGTGAGCATCCATTGTTCATCTGCGCCCGGCAGCACAAGAAGTCCTCACTTCTAAGGTGGGCCCGATGCATCCAGCCTCCAGCACCGTTCGGGTTTGCTCAGTGATTTCAAATTGCACTGGATGCTGGGTTTTCTGCTGCATCACGATAACCCGTGACGACGCATGTTCTCCATGGGCTATATCTCGCACTCGCAGCTTGGTTAAGTCACAGGCACGCAGCTTGCTGTCGATAGCCAAGTTGAACAGTGCCAAGTCCCGTGTCTTCTCCGCGAGCTGGAGTCTGACCCGAATGGCCCAGATATCTCTGACTCGAAGCGGAGCTTTTTACTCGCCAAGCTTTCCCTTGTTCCAAGGCTGATGGCTGTGTGTGGCATTAGTGTTCATGGCTGGTCCTCCACGTTGAGGGAGGATAAGGGTGGATCAGTCACAGTGAGTGAGGGGCGCAATCCGACCGATTCTGTTGAAAAAGTCGGATTTTCAGATCGCCTGAACTCAGGCACGACCACCACTGGAGAACCTACTCACCACATTGAGTGGTTTTTCGGCCCTTCGGCGACCTTTGCTGCTCTGTTATTGGGTTAGTTTGAGGTTTTTTGCTTGGTGCAGGCGCACCTATCCCGTGACTGGTGGCCCTTGAGATGAAAATTTGGCCAGCCGTCGCAGGTTTTGCACCGCAGCGGCCAGCGTGAATTCATCAGTCGCGCCACTCTGGCCACGTAGTCGCAAGCGATCCAGTTTCAGGATGCGCTTGAGGTGGGCAAACAACATTTCGACCTTTTTACGTTCGTGGCGAGAGCGCTGATACGCCGGCGTTGCTGCAATGCGCCGAGCCACATCCCGAGCGGCTTCATAGACGCTGCGGACGACCTTGCGAATCGAAGTGTTCGGGCAGCACTTGGCTTTCATCGGACACGTCGCGCAGTCGGTCTGTCTGGATCGGAAGATGATAGTGTTGGCTTTGGTGACGTGCGAACGCTCATTCTTGAAGGCTCGCCATTCGCTGCGCAATGCGTTGCCGGCCGGGCAGGAGTATTCCTCAGCCGCTTCATTCCAGTGGAAATCGTTGCTCGAAAAACTGTCGTTCTTGCGCTCGGTTTTGTCCCACACTGGCACATGTGGCTCGATGTCTTTTTCCTCCACCATCCAGGCCAACATCGGCGCTGTACCGTAAGCGGTATCGCCAATGAGGCGCTCCGGCTTGATGTCGAATTGCGCTTCGACCCGTTCGATCATGGTCTTGGTGCTCTCGACTTCTGCGGTTCGATGAGCCGGTGTGGGTTCCACATCCATGATCACGCCGTGCTCGGTATCGATCAGATAATTCGTGGAGTAAGCGTAGAAAGCTGGGCCGCCTGAAGCAGCGGTCCAGCGGGCCTGAGGATCCGTCAGCAACAGGCGCTTCAGTAGCGTTTCGGCCAAAGCCTCTACATCGAGTCCCTCAAGGTACTCACGCACGGCGCGGGTGCTCAGGGATGGATCGCTCCAGTTGACCGGTTCATCTCCCGGTACGCCGCGCTGCCGACTCGCATCCGCTTTGATGATGCTGGCGTCCACGGCAAAGCCTTCGCCGTTGACCAGACCGGCGTCCATGCAGCGACGCAGCACTTCATTGAACAACCAGCGAAACAGATCACTGTCCCGAAAACGGCCGTGTCGATTTTTGGAAAAGGTCGAGTGGTTGGGGATTTCGTCTTCAAGGCTCAACCGGCAGAACCAGCGATACGCCAGGTTCAAATGGGCCTCTTAGCACAACCGCCGCTCTGAGCGAATGCCGTAGCAATAGCCGACGATCAGCATGCGGATCATCAGTTCGGGATCAATCGACGGACGCCCAATCGGGCTATAGAAATCGGCGAGGTAATGGCACAGGTCGCTCAGATCGAGACATTGATCAATGCTGCGCAGAAGGTGATTGGCTGGAATGTGATCTTCAAGGTTGAACGAGTAAAACAGCCGCTCCTGCCCACTCGATAACTGTCCCATCATGCTGCGTGCTTCCCTGCTGGCCAATGCAGAGATTTTGCCGCAGGCCAGACAGGAGAGCTACTTTTTCAACAGAATCGGCCGACTTCTGCCGATCGGGCAGGCTGGAGTAGGGGCGATTCACTTGGTGCTTTTCACCTCAACCGTTCGATGAGCCGGCGCTGGTTCGACAATCCACGATTGCGCCATGCTCGGTATCGATCAGATAGTTCACCGCCATTGCTCAGCTAAACCTCGTCGCCCCCTAGGCCAGCGGCGGGTAGTCGGTATAGCCCTCTTCCGAACCACTGTAAAAAGTGGAGGCATCCGCGGTGGCCAGCGGCGCGTCCAGGAAGAAGCGTTCCGGCAGATCAGGGTTGCTGATGAACAGCGTGCCAAATGTGACTGCATCGGCCAGGCCGGTTTGCAGGGCCTGTTCCGCAGACTTCTGATCATAACCAACATTCAACACGAAAATCCCTGAGAACCGCTTGCGAGCCCCGGGCGCCAAGGGTTTCGCGCCTTCCGGCAGGGTCCCCGGTTCCATGAAATGCAGAATTCCAACGTTTTTCTTTTCCAGCGCTTCTACCGCGTACATGTAGGTCTGCTCGAGATTGGAGTCGCCCATGTCATTGTACGGAATGCGCGGCGACAGCCTGACCGAGATACGGGCCGGTCCGAAGACCTTGATTGCCGCGTCAGTGGCTTCAAGCAGGAACCGCGCCCGCTTCTCAACGGTGCCGCCATACTCGTCGGTGCGTTTGTTTGAGCCGTCTTCCAGAAACTGCGCGGGCAGGTAACCATTGGCACCGTGCACCTCTACACCATCAAAGCCCGCATCTTTCGCGGCCTGTGCAGCTTTTTCGTAGTCCGCAATGGTGGACTTGATTTCATCAATGGTCAGTTCGCGTGGGGTCACCGAGGGTTTGATGCCTTCTGGCGTGAACGCCTGGCTATTGAAGGGAACTGACGATGGCGCGACCGGGAGTTCTCCACCATGAAAATCAGGATGAGATGCTCTTCCGGTATGCCAGAGCTGGGCGAAAATGAGACCACCGGCTTCATGAACTGCCTGGGTTACCTTCTTCCAGCCCGCAATCTGTTCAGGAGTATAGATTCCGGGGGTATTCGTCCAGCCGACGGCCTGGGCGCTGATCTGGGTGCCTTCCGTAAAAATAAGGCCCGCCGATGCGCGCTGTGCGTAATACGTCGCAGTCAATTTGTTGGCCACCTGATCCTTGGATCGACCTCTTGTCATCGGCGCCATGAACACCCGATTCTTGAAAGTGAGCTCTTCGTTGCTCAAGGGGGTTAGAAGCTTAGAATTTTCCATACTTTCCTCAGAATAAATTTTATTGAATGTCCGCCCGCGCTTAACGATTTCTCAAGTGCGGCTTGACCAAAGAAATGCTTCCTGTCGGATGCTCGATTGGCTGGCTGCAACCCGCCGGCAAGAGTGGCGAACGAAGGGTCCGGTTCGGACCGCTTCCCTCAAGTGAGGACAATTGACAAGGTATCAATAATAAACCTAGTGTCAATTAGGCACTATTCGTAGACCTAGTAGGTTTGAGGATACCTACTGTCAGGAAATAGTCGGCAGCGCATGGGCTGTCGAGCCGTCGACAAACGCTGGGTGATGAACGAACTGGCAAGGGGTGGCGACCGGCCAGGGGAAGGTGTGTTCAAGTATACCTAGTTGGGATTTGGTGCCTAATTGAAACCAGGTATACAGTGTATATCATTGGTTTCTTTAGCCATCGCCTCTACTTGAAGTTTGGGTGTACGGAACAGGACTGATCATGACGCCTATAAGCAAATCAGTGACGCTCATAAAAAACAACGTCACGAGGTTTACCTGCAACGGGTGCGGAACTTGCTGTAAAGAACGTCTTATCCCTCTGACTCTTCAAGAGGCCGAGGAATGGTTAAATCGCGGTGGGAACATCGCAGTCATACTTGAAGCTTTTGACACGTCAGTCTTCCCCCTGCCAGAGCATTACGCCCACAGCGTGCAACGCGCGGTAGACGTCGTCAGTGGAGATGCACGTATTCAGGTAATAGCCATTTTTGCGGGCAACGCACTGACACAGTGTCCAAGTTTAGGGGAGGATAACCACTGCGAGATCTATGAAGATCGACCGCTGGTCTGTCGAATCTATCCGATGGAAATCAATCCATTTCTAACCGTGCGCCCCGCAGAAAAGGTCTGCCCACCGGAAGTCTGGGAGGCGGGAGAGGTGTTATGTTCTGACCGTATAGTCGATCCTGTCTTGGACGATCAGATTCAACGCTCCCGGCAGGCTGACCGTGATGATGCCAAGGCTAAAGTTTTACTATGCGCGGCGATGGGGATGAGTGTTGCCGCTTGGAAAGGCAACGCGCTGGCTGTTTACTTAGCCGACCGTACGCAATTGCAGCAGGCCATCAGTCTCGTTCGCGCGGGGGGCGATGTACCGGCAAATGTGTCTTGGAAAGTACGTGTCGATGATGCTGACCTTCAGACTCGTCTGCGTGGGGCAGGTGTTGAACTGGATCTTCGCGCACAGACTGAATATATCTTTCACTCGATTTAATCGGAGAGCTTAATGATTTGCCTGGCGCATGGACGCCAGAAACTCCCAGTGAACACTGCAATCGTAACCGTCGAGCAAACCGGCGCACGCCAAGGCCCAGCTGCCGGTGCACACGGCGCCCAGGCGCTTGGACTGACGCGCCTGACTCTGTAGCCACGATACATGCGCGCGGGTTACGGAGCGTTGAATACCGACACCACCGCAAACAAAGATGGTGTCCATGGCAGGCGCATTGTGCATCGAGGTGTCCGGGGTGATCTGCAAGCCGTCGCTGGCCAAGACCCTGTTTCCGTCGGCAGTGAGGGTCGTCCAGCGATACAGTTCGCGACCGGACAATTGGTTAGCCATGCGCAAAGGCTCCACCGCGGAAGCCAGAGAAATCAGTGTGAAATTGTCCAACAGCAAAAAGCCGATGGATTGAGGCGCACGGTTCTGGGGCTTCGCCCCGGAGTTGAAGGTCGTCATTACAGTAACTCCTCGCCCCAAACAGGTATTGGCCTCAGGTGCAGGCTCTTTTTATTGCCCGTCCAAAACATAAAGCTATATCGCGATAGACTGTTAAAGTGTGTTCAATCCAGAGGAAATGAAGTACGCCAATGGTGCGCGGTTTGAGTACAAAGGGCTCCTCTGGGGGGGCCTTCTTCGTAGATGATTACATGGCCGTGCTCAAGCGCTTTACCTCGCTGTTCATGGCCAGTTAAACCTTTGGGTCAGGTCGATGATAAGTCATTAGGCAAGTGCAACTGCACTTCCATGGGTAGAATCCAATAACCTTGCTTGGAATTACCCCTTTTTTCGCTCTTGAAACACCCCACAAACAAGTCCAGAATTGAGTCTTTTCCTGCTCCGGCAAGAAAAGAAACCCCTTAGATTTCAATGGGTAGGACGCCAGATGCGAGTCTCGTTTCCCGCTCCAAATACAGAAAAACGCCACTCATTGAGTGGCGTTTTTTTTGCGCGGTATTTTGTTGTCAGCATTGAAAAAAGAGGCTTTTGCCTCTTTTTTTCGTTCCAGTGATTTCTACTGAGAACCACCCCCAGCCACGCTTTTTTGTACATTAAAACGTACGTCGAAATCCGGTCCCAGGGCATGCCGGTTTTCAGATAGATGACGCATTGCTGGAACCCGTACATCTCTCCTCAATCGATCGAGACGAGGAGATGTACATATGCCTTTGACTGAAAATGCGAAAGGGGATTAATCCTCGAACCGCTCGAAGAGAGGATCGTCTCACTGCCTTGGCTGCTGGCGAGAATTCTCTTACAGCAGTCTTTCTGGCCTGGCGAACCTTCAAGGTGGTTACATTGAGGCTCGGCCCAGTTTGATGTAGAGCTTGGGGGTGATGAAAGCACTAATCTAATGCTGAGGATTTTCAATGAGTTGCGGGTTTTTTGACCTGATCTCGGACTCAAAATTATCGATAGCGCTTAGTGCTAGAGTCTTTTGCTCAGATAGATTTTTTCTCGTTACGCGCATCACTCGATTTCTTCTTGCCTTTAGATAATCCAATTGGCCCGCTGGATTATCACTTAATGAAAGTGGAAGCATGGTTAAGGTGTCACTGAGTTCCTGCTTTGAGAGCTGTCCTTTCTTCGCGAAAATCAATAAGCGTTCCATATGGTGGTCAGAAAATAACCCAAGCGCTATAAGTGAGTCTTCTAAATTTCCGCCATCTAGCACTCTTAAGTGCTCAACTAAATACTGAGCGCTCCAATCATTTCCTTGTTCAACCAAATGCATCAATTGGTTGAGGTTGCTGTTCGACTGCTCGATAACCGACCAGCATTCAGTTTCGCTAGCTTCTGATAATGCAATAAGAGTACGCTTTTCTGGAGTGGTTAAAAACATCATGACTGCCTCTCGGCAATGGGGTGAACTATCACTCCCCGAAGCTGGCATGCCTAAGCTTGTAAGTATGAGTAGCGTAAACAAAAATTCAAGTGTCGACTTTTTTATGATCATGGCGCACCACCTTTCAAGAGAATTACCCCCGTACGCAGGGTGTTCTCATTCGTCGTAAAACAAGTCATTCGATTGGACTAACAGATGCTGTAATTCTTCCAGTTCCATCAGGGCTGATAATGTTGTTGGTTCTATTCATGGTGTTTATTGTGTCACCAAGGCGATCGGTGGAATGCGGAGTTTCGGGGCTAATCGGGTGCATTAGCTGCCAGTGCAACTGATTGTCGCTTGGGGGCGTATATTTGACAACTGCCGCCCTCACCGTAAAGCAATGTGGGGAGTCGGGCTTGACCTTGTTTGATGTGGCCTAAATTATCGATCTTCCCCCCCCAGCATGGGGAAAGATGTTTTAGCTTTTCGAGCGGAGATTTGTTTACATGTCTCGATCTTTCGTCACATGCCATACAAAACATTGCGCTAGATTGGTAGGAATGCCTTTGGCGTTTTTCTGAAGCCATGAACTAATAGCTTGCTCCTCATCAGGCTTCGCTCCGCCACTCCATAGAGTTATAAAGTGATGGTTGATTGGGTTGTCTGAATAAAATAAAAATGCAGGGTCAGTCTCATCTGAGGCTGCATACAAAATCGTCCAGCTAAGGCTTTTAAAAGATTGTAAAATCTCTACGTTGTCGACATTTAATTGATGTCCCACCTCTATGCGTAGCTTCGGTATTTCAGATAAGTTTAAACGTCGGTCAATACCATCACAGGGTGATTTGGCCCATGCAGTCAATGGCGGCAATAGGCACGAAATTGCAATCATGAAGATCTTAATGTTTGGAATGCTCATCGGTTAATTTCCTTTGTAACGATACAAAGTCGGCGCGCCGTACCAGAAGCTTTTGGCGGGACCAAAAACTGGCCCTCCTGTGTGTGAGGCGCTCCATACATCTCTATTTGAGGAAGCTACTAGAGAATTGGCCACTTGTCATTCGTCCAATATCAATATCTGCTTGTTTGTAGATCAATGAAATGGATCCTGAACAATCTGCCCCAGTCTTCGTAGCGCCGCCCCAGACATATGGGGCGTTGGAACTTGACCAGTCTTGGGCTGCTAGCTCCACAGCTGCCTGCTGCACTGGGGTAAGTTCTAAACCATATGGATCAATGAAATTTGTCGGGTTTCCCGATACATAGACAAATATATTTATCCCTCCCGCAAGACCAATCGGATCTCCCGAGATAAAACGCCCAAAACCTGGTTGGTAATACCGTGCCCGATAGTAATAGAGACCCGTGCCATCATTTTTTCGATCGGTGTACTGCTGCTGTTAACACTGGCGGAGCCGCTGCTACTGGTCTGGCCATAAGGGTCATAGGTGTATTGCGCGGTGAGCGCGCCAGTGCTGTCGGCAAGTGCTTGGGGTTGAACCCAGCGCATCAACCACGTGGCTGTAGGTGCTGCCACTGGCCTCGGTGCGGTTGAATACTTCATCCAAGCCGCCCGTGAGGAGATTTGGCCTGTACCGTGGGGGTTACATTACCTTATCTTTCCAGAAGATTCTTCAGTGATGCATGACTGTCAATATATTTAATATCTGCAATTCTCCATCCTTTCGGAGAATCAATCATTACATACGAAAGCTTGATTTTTTCATGATTTGATGGATAAACAAATTGCACGTCAACGCGCATTGGATTGATGCTCTTTATGCTTAATTCTGATGCGGAAGCATCTTGTGAGGCAAATATTGGATTAAACTCTAACTTGCAAATCTCGCCGGGATTTTTTGCAATACAGTCTGCCTCCTTTAAAATGAGGTGCACAAGTTTGTCATCAAAATACTTCTCGAGCTCTTCCTTCGATTGCATTAGAAGAGGGTCTCCAATGCTCTTCTTGGCATCATCTGGAGATGAGAATAGCGCCTCCCAACCATAATTCTTATATAGTTGATATACAATATCTGTCGATTCGACATCTTGTGGGTAGGCAGGTTGTGCAAATAGAAGCGGCACTCCAGCGACATGCAGGAATACCAGGTTTTGCAAATAGACTAATGTTATAGATTTTATATTATTGATTTGGTGCTCGATATATTTGATATGTCGAGTTTTCATGTCCGATACCTGGTGAGAAATGATTTTTGTTGAAGTTCGACACCCATTGATCACTAATGAATATTTCAATATATCCAGGCGGATTTCCGCCAGGATGTGGTTGAAATACTACGGTATCACCTGCTTGAGGAGTGTAATTTTCTGAAGGAATAGGCGTAAACCCATTGTTTGTCAACATCAGCCCATAATTTTTCGCATCACTAGGGTGCCCAGTAATATCTGCATCTCCAGCTTCGAGACCTCGCCGAACATACTTCGCACATTGATGCTGAGAACTTGTATGTGCGTGATAATTCATCCATTGGCTATAAGCGAGGATAGCGAAAAGACCTAATGGATCAATTCCACTCAACGGATTCCCACGAACACATGCATAGATATTAAGCCCTCCAGCCAAGCCAGTCGGGTCTCTTGAGATAAACCGTCCAAAGCTAGGAGAGTCATACCGTGCCCGATAATAATAGACTCCCGTGCCATCATTTTCCCGCCCGGTATACTGCTGGCTGTTAGCACTGGTGGAGCCGCTGCTGCTGGTCTTGCCGTAGGGGTCATAGGTGTATTGCGTGGTGAGCGCTCCGCTGCTGTCGGTGAGAACCTGAGTTGAAGCCAGTGCATCAACCAAGTAGCTGTAGGTGCTGCCGCCTCGGGGCGGCTGAAGATTTCATCGAGACCGCCCGTGAGGAGATTGGCTCGCACCGTCGGGGGGACGGCACCGGTCAGCTCTTGCACCAGGTTGAGGCCATCGAAAACATACCCGGTGGTCTGTCTGGCAATCGTCTTCTGGCTGCGTCTGTTGGCCGCCTCATAATTGAAGCTCCCGGACGTGGTGCCTTTGAGTGTGCTCAGGCGCTGGCGCGAATCCCAAGTGTAGGTATTGTTGCCGTCACTGGTCATATTGCCGTTGGCGTCATACAGCAAGGATGCCGCTGACATAGGCGTAGAACCTATCCCCAAATTTTATCGTCGCATCCGTGCAGATTCCATCAGGGCATTTTCAGCACTCTGTCGAATAACCCTGCAAAGTTTTTCCACCGGTGCATTATTAATGCATGTATTGGAATTTAATATGATTCTATTTAGGTCGTCATCTGAGACAGTCGCATCGATATGTCGTATCGCCCAATTTTGAAAGTCAGGGTGTGTTTTTGCAAGTGCAACAAATGTATCGAACTGATCCCATCCTTGGGCGAAGAGGTTCGCCACTGCTTCAGAATAGCCCTCGCCAAGCTCACCATCATCACAAGAAGCGAAGACTCTCTGATGCTTGAAAAGGGAGGGCCAATCTCCACGTGCATCAACTAAAAAAGACCCTGCTTGGCTATTCATTTCGGGAGGGCAGTTTCCGTATGCCGAAGCCTGAGAGAGTGACACACATCCCAATCCAAGTCCGAACAACAAGACTAAGAAGATCAGGGAGCGAGTACATACGAATCTGGTGAGCATCATGATTATCACCCTGTCGACCACACTACTGTTGCGTACCAAACTGAGGAGTATTGACGTTATTGATGATAGCAGTCATGGATGTTGCTGGGGAGGTGTTATGAGATTATGCACGAATTCCATATGCAGTAATACTTCCAATTATAATATTAGCAGACTTTCCAAGTCCTGCACCTAATACACTCTCGTACCAGCTCCCATGTCGATCTAAACTAGCAGTTCCCGACCAGCCAAAAACCGTACCCGTTATTGGATTTGGAATTGCGACATTTATGAACGACACCATATGAGTGGTGCAGAGGAGAAATCACAGTTATTTTATAGGCTGCAAAAAAAATTGGTCGGATGCTTTAGCAAACGCCTTTAATGTTTCTACCAAACTGGCGAACCCTTCGGTTTTTGCATTTATTCGCAGTATTCTGCCATTGTGAAGCTCAATATTGATACCGGGCTTATTTCGGTCAAATAGGTTGACTTGTCGGATTTTCCACGTCATCGGATAATAAGATATTGACTTAATGTCAGGCGCCTTGATCTCTATGTGTCTACCGAAATACAACCTCCCTAAAATACGATCATCATCCAGCGAAATTTCTTGCAGTACTGTTCGGACCTGGGAAATGTAGAATATACCCCAAGCAGCAGGCAGGCCTAATAATATCCCACCTCCTATAAAGTCCTGTAGGTAATAGTATGGAGAAGCAAGAAAAATAAAAACTCCCAAAAGAACAATAGGGCTTATTCCAGGAAGCCAAATCCATATGCCGGTCCTGCCAAACGTCTTATCATGCCAAGTATTCATGGTGGAATTATTTTCCAAGCTGATTACAGATGCCGGCTCCTGCAGCGCCGCCCATAAAGCCTAGTTCTCCACTGAGGATGGCAGCGGCGATTCCTTCGCCCTGCGCCAAGCCGGCAATCGCGCTGCCGATACCCGCGCCTGGTCGTAGGTCTCTGTGCGCACTCGATCAGTGTGCGCACTGGTGAACGCCTCAAGCGACAGCCACACCTTGCAACCATAGGGTTCGCGATCAACGATAAGTGAGTCGAAAATCTTCACGTGGGTGGACGTGTCGTTCATGCCAGTCACTAGCACTGCGTGCATATAACCCGGGTCGCTACCGTAGACCGGCGCGTAATCCACCAGATAGGCAGAGTTGACCCACACGACTACGCCGGCGTGCTCGATCAGTAGCGTCTTGAGTTGCGTGACCCATCTGTACCGATCGGCAATCGCGCCACATGCGCGCCTAATGCCTTGCAAGCACGAAGCCCGACGTTCTCAACCGCGAAGGTGTATTCATTCATCGAGGCCTGCGCGGTACAGAGGTAGCCGTCGCTGGCCTCAAGCAGTTGTGCTTCATTGATGAGGACACCGCCTCGTCTGGATAGTTGTGCCAGACTTCCTGTAAAGCAGTTGATCGCTAAAGGTGCGAAACGAATGACTTCATTCAGGTTCATAGGGCGCTCTCGCTCGCCGGATGAGGATCGGCGTGAAGACGGTTTTCGGCCCCTCGAATGGCTTTGGCGATTCGCCAGAAATAAATTGCGCCAATCGAAAATTCGAACACCGAACCGATGACCCAGCATGTCATCAGCGACGACGGCACATCGCGATTGCTCATTGCGACGTAATAGATCAACGGAATGCTTATAAACCACATCAGAATCAGGCGCACGACCAGCGAAAATCTGGCCATGCCAATACTCTCCAAGACGGCTGCGCCCGTCATAGAGAAGACAAAGGCGGCGGAGAATGTCCACAGTACGCGTTGTGTATCGATGGCCAGGGCGACGATCTCCGGATTGTGCCCCAGGTCGCCGAAAGCCTTGAGCAAGACCTGTGGCAAAGTGATTTGAACGGTGGAAACCAGCAGTACGTAGAACAGCTCGATGGTCACGGTCACCCGTAGGATCGTTGCCAACTCAGTGTATTGCTCCTTGCCCACTGCAGTGGCGCACAGAATGCTGCAACCAATACCCAAACCGATGATCGGGATGATGCCCAGGTAATTGATCGTCAGATTGACGTTGTTTGCCGCTAGCGCGCTAGAGCCCAGTACCGCGACTATCCAGATGAATGCAGTGTTGCCGAGCTGATCCACTCCGGCGGATAAGCCACTGGGAACACCTCTACGCAGCCGGAAAAACAGCCGAGGCAGTAGGCGCTCGCTACGGGCAATGAAGATGTTCATCAACTCAAGCCAGATTTCTCGAGGCAGCATTACTGCGTAGCACGTCAGCATGGACAGAGTGCCGATCAATGTACCGATAGCGGCTCCGGCCATTCCCATTTCGGGCAGCCCGAACTTTCCGAAGACCAGGCCGACGGTGAAGATTGAGTCGACTACTTGACCAACGATGCCGACCATGAGCGTTTCGCGGGTTCGACCCACACCGTTGAAGTATGAGGACAGCGCTGTGTCGATCGTCATTACGCCGCCGAAGATCGCCGCCCAGAGCATGTACTGCGATTCGAGGCTGACAATCTGCGGTGGGCGGGAGCTGAGCTGTGGGATCATCGCGATCAACGGGGCGGCGACAAACAGCAGGGCACCGCAGGCAATACCAAGGAGCAGCCCCAGTGCGGCTTCATTCCAAGCCTCGCTGAGCCCCGATCGACCATTCGCCTGTGCAATAAAGGAACGTGACACGCCTACGGTGCTACAGAAGAAAGCGATGATCGCCATGCTCGTGAATACTGCTGGACCGGAGGCGGTCAGCGTATCTTGTGAGGAGTGTGCCAGGCATAGCCTGTCGACAAGCATCATCAATAAATTGCCGACCATCGTCCCCATCAACGGAAACGAGACGATGGCGATGCTTTTCGCCACCCCTGCGTCAAACCAGTGCCGCATATTCACATTCCTTTGTCTCGCGGCTGCCGCAATGGTCGCCCAACACATCGCGTAAAAGAGCCAGCAGTGTGTCGGGATTTCCAATCTGCGCCAGCAGCGACAACAGCAGACGCTCCATGCCGAAGGCGACGCAGGCTGAATGCATGAGCGGTTCTGGGGCTTGCGGGCCGATCTTGAATGCGTTGGTAAACAGATCCCGGTGCAAGTTGCGCGAACTATCCTGTCATATGGATGGACCCAGTGGACACCATTTTTAGCCTCACAAGCGGATCGCCATGCGCTAACGAACCTCTTATCCAAAGCCCTTCAAAACCCGAGTCGTCCAGGAATGCCTGCAACGTCCTGGCCGGTGTCATCGTCGAAGGCGAATGGCATCCCGATCGTGTTTAGTAAGGCTCATCACAGAGTGCACCTTAATAATGAAGGAAAGATAAGAATACTTCTTACAAAATTATCAAAAAAACCTCTATGGGAATTAATAATTAATTCATAAAAAAATGTACTTCTCCTAACCTTTAAGCATCAATTGCGGAGGTGCATTTATGTTGATTTTCATTAAGTCGATGATCATTGGGCTTTGTATCGCAGCCCCTGTGGGACCCATTGGGCTGTTGTGCATACAGAGGAGCCTTGCGCTTGGATGGAGAGCAGGTTTCGCGACAGGGTTAGGGGCGGCCACAGCCGATTCGATCTATGGATTTGTCGGTGCGCTGGGAATCACAGTCATCATAGCGACACTCATTAGCTTTAAGCCATGGTTGTGTATTTTGGGGGGGATGTTCCTCGCGTACATTGGTTATCAAACAATAAAATCGAAAGCGAGCTCAACAGCCCTGGCGGGTGAACGAGCCAACCTGTTAAAAGCCTACTTGAGTACACTGTTTTTGACACTGTCGAACCCAATGACCATCCTGTCGTTTATTGCGATATTTGCTGCCATGAGCGATGGCATGGCTAATGATCAAAGCGGTCAGCACTCAGTGCTGCCTATGGTGACAGGTATATTTCTAGGCTCGGCTGTCTGGTGGCTGGGATTGAGCGGATTCTCCTCCATATTCAAGACCAGAATCTCCCAATCAAAGCTCAGGTTGATCAACTATTTTTCCGGGTCAACCATCACCATTCTGGGTGCCTACCAAGTAGCCACTGGCGTTATGCTCGCCACAGCAGCTTAATAGGGAAATGAGGCAAGGCTTATTTCTTATTGGCTGATGAGTAAGCCTTGGCATCAATCCCCTACGGTTTGACGGGAGGATGCTTTACTGAATTCTGGATTCAATGTACGCCCTGAGGCTACCTATCGCTTGTTTGATTTCTGATTCTGTCGCATTGCTAAACGACAATCTAACCTGAGTGACAGCCTGATTCGTCAGCGAAAACAAGGAAGTGGGAAATACAATAACCTTGAAGTTCCTGGCGCACTCGCACATTTCAAAACATTCAAAGGTGAAGGGCAACTGTACATTGATGAAAAAACCTCCCTCTGGATGGTTCCAGGTGACACTTCTTTCAGAACCAGCCTTGACCGGGAATTCACGTTCAAGGCATTCAATCATATGGTTTCTTTTTTGCCTGTAAGACAACGCTCTTGGTTGATTAAGCTGTTTTAAAGAGTAATTGTTCTCTATCAGCAAACCTCCGACAATCGCTTGGCACAGGGCAGGTGTATTGACGGTGATCAAGCTTTTGGCTTTACATAACCTGGCGCTAAAGGAAATCACCCCAGCGTTCTCCGGGGCGACTACATAGCCCATACGCAATCCCGGAAAAATTGACTTTGCAAAAGAGCCAAGAAGGAATACTCGACTACTGTCGATCGACTTCATCAAGGGGATTTTATCTCCCTCGTACCTGAAGTAGCTGTAGGCATTATCCTCCAGGATAAAAAAATTCATTTCATTGGCCAAGGAGAGCAGAGCCTTTCTGTCTTCATAGGACAGGCTGTTAGCAGTAGGGTTACTAAAATCTGAAATCGCGTACAGCGCTTTTACCTTTTCCCCCCTGGACTCAAGATCTTCAGCTACCTTGCGCAGGGCAGATGGATCGAGGAAGGTGTCCTCGGGAACGGGTACAATTTTTATTCTTAATAATTTCGCAATCCCCGTTATTCCGGAAAACACAGGGTCAGGCACTAATAAAACACCACTTCCTTCAAAAATTGATAGCAGTGTCAAGGTCGCAGCTTCCTGAAACCCCATACACACGACAATACTTTCAGGGTTGAAAATTTTTATGCCTTCATCCACCTGCAAGTGTTCGGCTATTATGCCGTTGATAATTCCGGTGGTTTTTCCATATTGGCAAAGTAGTGTCGCAAGCGAGTGTTCCGTATCGACGGCGTATCGTGCATAGCTGGCCAGCCCTTTATCGATGAGGGACAGGTCGCATTGCTCGTCGTCAGGTCGACCGGACGCCAGAGAGATTGCCTCTGGATTTTCACTGGAAATGGAATTTAGAAGATGGATAACGTTCAGAGTAGGGTCTTCGAATATCGTTTTTTCGAGTACGCTGGGCAATCTCGCTTCTCCATAAAAAGCAACGAGCCGTTGAAGGCTCGTTGCTCATGATTAACATCTGTTACGCAGGTTTAAGTGCACTTTTTTGATTGGCCATATTTTCCATGGCCACAAATGCCTGAAGCAGATCCTCTTTAAGATCCTCAAGGGCCTCTAAACCAAAACACAATCGTACCAACCCCTTTTCAATCCCCATATCCGCTTTTTCCTGCTCAGTCATCGAGGCATGGCTTCCACTAAAGGGTTGCGCAACCATTGACGTGACACAGGCCATTCCCGTACCCGTTCCAAACCATTTGAGGGAGCTGGTGAAGGTTTTGTAAAAGGGGACCAGATCGGGCCGAATATCAACAAACACAATGCCACCGTAGCCGGTCAATTGTTTACCATCGACTCGTGGATAATATACATGCTCAATGAAGGGCAGTTCCCGTAGATAGTTGAGCATGCTGGAGGTTGTGTTGCTGTGTTTCTCCATGCGCAGGTTAAATGTCTGCATGCTTCTGCGAAGCAGCCATGCGCTATTAGGCGCTAATATTGAGCCTGAGTAAAAGCGGCCTTCGAGGAGGCGCGTATAAATCATTTCATTGTTGACGAGTACCAGGCCACCCATGACATCGCTATGCCCGGAGAAATACTTCGTTGCGCTGTACAGAGAGATATCCGCGCCGAAGTTCAGAGGCTTTTGAAATATCGGAGTGGCCCACGTGTTGTCAACGACCACCAGAGCGTGTGGGTTGTTTTGCTTAACCGCCTTGCTGACCGCATGAATATCAATGTCTTTCAGAAAGGGATTGGTCGGTGTTTCGAAAATGACCATGTCCACGTCCGACGGCAACTCTTTCAATCCACTTTCCGTGGTGAGATCCAGAATCGTCAGTTTCGCACCGATACGTGCCGCATATCGCTGAAACAGCTTATAAGAACAGCCATAGATATATTTGTTGATCACCAGCGACCCACCGGGTTTCAGCAGCTCCAGCACCATGTAGATGGCACTCATTCCGGTGCTGTAGGCCAAGGCGTATTCGCTTCCTTCCAGTGCAGCGACAACCTGTTCCAGCTCAGTCACATTGGGATTGGCTTTTCTCGAGTAGAAGAACGCCGAGTCAGCGCTAAAAGCGCTGCACTGATAAATAGGCGTCACGGATGGGTGGGCCTCTCGGTCATCGACCCTGATGTGGAGTATTTCAGTAGACACGCTCATGATTTGCTCACCAGTTTGATAACCTGCTCATACATGTTCTGCTTGCCTTCATACCCAATGGTCGGCGTGATGTCGTTTTGCGAAATACCAATCTCTTCAATCGACTCGGTTGGGAAGTGAGCCCTGTCGAATACTTCATGAAGATTTGAGTTCACCCCTTTGGGAAGCCAGACTTCAGGGCCTGATTCATCAATTCGTGCCTTGGCAATAATAAATCGATAGCTTTCATACGGCCGCAATGTCAGTGATTTCCAATCACTGTTGAGCCCGTCGGTATAGTTGCGCCGCAGGTAGACGGTCTGTTCAAAGTCTTCAGTATTCAGCACTTGGGCGTGCAGCGATACGATATCCCCATGCCACTCGAACTTTCGCTTCTCGTAAGAGGTCAATGCAGCCTCTCGCAGTTCAACAGGCGTGTTCGCTTTGTGTTCGCCCAGTAACTTGAAGTGTGCGTCGTGCCCACACCGGGTGCAGCAACCGTTGCTATCCAATCCGATCAGTTCAGCATTCAAACCGTAGCGGGTAACGAGTAGAGCGTTACAATTATTGCAGTTGGTATTGGTGCCCTCGACATCATTTACGTTACCCAGATAAACATGCTCAACCCCCATGCTCCGGGCAATGTCCCGGGCCTTCAGGAGTCTATCCACGGGCGTCCTGATGCTATTACTCATTTTATAATCAGGGTGAAACCTTACAAAGTGGAGAGGTACATTCGGGCCCAGTTCATCCAGTACCCACTGGCTGATTTTCCTGGCGGTATCCTCATCGTCACTGATATCGGTAACCATCAAGGTGCTGACTTCAACATATTTACCAGCATCGTATACTTTCTTGATGCCAGCCAGAACGGGCTCTACCCAGCCTGTTGTGACTTTTCGATAGTATTCGGGGGAGATGGATTTTAGCGAAATCGAGAATATGTCGATGACGGGCAATAGTTCATCAATGGCTTCTTCACTGATAAAAAAAGCTGATTTATATAAATTGATTAAGCCCGCTTCCTTTGCCAGCTTTGCCGTGTCGAGGATGAATTCATGCCAGACAACAGGGTCGTTATACGTCCAGGAGATAACGCGTATACCGTGCTTTAAGGCGGTTTCTACAACCTGTTCAGGCGTATAGTAGTAAACATCTTTGTCTGTCACATACTTGGCCTGAGAGGTCTTCCAATTGTGGCAGTAGCCGCAGTTAAGCATGCAGCCGATATTGCCTAGGGAAAGGATTCGCTCTCCGGGAGCAAAGTGGAATACCGCCTCGGTTTCGATGGTCTCTTCGGTGCTGTGAACGCCTTTGCCATAATTCAATGTAACTAACCGGCCGCCTCTGTTTCCGCGCACCTTGCAAAAACCTACTTTACCCTCCTGAATGACACAGTTTCGGGGAGAAAGATGACACTTTACAACGCCGTTCGGGAGTATTTCTTCCAACTTTGCAGGCGTGCTTTCCAAGGTCCAGTTTTTATTTTTTGTAGTGTCCATCTCTCACTCCTCATTTCACGGAAGTTGCTGTCAATATCATCGGTTTAAATAGTCGAGGCGAAACAACCCCGCCGCCACAGTGGCGGCAATCCCCTAGTAGTTATTGATAGGCGGAAGAAACGCTGGTCAATCCATAATTCTTAAGTGAAAAACGCCTGGCGTTTATATTCATGAATGGCTGTATAAGAGGGCCTATGACCAACAAGAATGCAATGGTTCCCATACCGAAGGGCCCGCCTAGAAGCCATCCGGTTGAAAAGATGCCAATTTCAATTATCATTTTGGCTTTGGTGAATGACCACGCCCATTTGGACACCATGGTAAGCACCACAAGGTCCATGATTCTGATACCAATACCGCTCATGATAATCAGTGCAGACGAATAAGCACACAGCACCAGACCCATCGCCAATATCGTGTACTCATTCACTCTGACAATCAAATACTCTCCAAGCCCCAGCACGGACCAGAGGTCAATCAACAGACCTGTAAGTGTGGTTGTAACAAATGGGCTTATCGGAGGATATTTCTTGTTCCAGAGCATCCACCACAGCAGAAAGAATAGAGAAACGATACCCGAACAAACGCCCATTCCGAGCATGAGTATTTTATTTATCGAGATGATCAGGACATCTAAGGGGTCAGTCCCCAGTTGACTGACTATGAAAAACTTGGCCCCCACCGAGAAAAGGGCGACGCCAGCCAGATACATAAAAATCTGATCCATCTTGAAATCACGAAAACTTAGGACTTGCGTTCCAATATAATTCGCGAATGATGGATAGGATTTTTTTTCACACTTTATTTTTTCATCTTCCATACGAACACCATCCCTGGAGGAGAATATTTTATTATGCAGTGCGTAACGCTAAGGATTCAGAGCTATTGATTACCCGGGTTCTTGTTAGGCTTTACCGGGCTGCAAATAGACTAGCACTCTGCTTTATTTTGGTGCATTATTTTTTAATGAAAACCGGGTGCTTTTCATTAAAATTTATACTTTTTGCTGTGGGAGCTTACATGGACCGTATAGACATCAAAATCTTGGGGAAGGTGCAGGACTTTGGTCGCATTTCCATCACGGAGCTGTCCAAGCACGCAGGTCTTTCTATTCCCGCCACCACTGATCGGTTGCGAAAGCTCGAAGACTCTGGGGTCATCAAGGGATATAGCGCTCAGTTAGATCCAACCAAACTAGGGTTCGGCATATCTGCTGTCGTCGGCATGACCACCCTCAAGCCTGCGAAATCCAAATTGATAGCGACGCTCAACGACATACCCGAAGTCGTTGAGTGCCTGCACGTCACGGGTAACGACTCCTACCTGATCAGGATCTATGCCAGGTCAATGGCCGATATCGAAAATATCATTGCGAAGATCAACGCGTACGGTGAGACACGTACAAGCATTGTCTTGTCTGTCCCTATCGAGAGAAGAAAGCTTGTCCCTTGAGCCTGTACATAGAACAGTCGGCTGTCAGCTATTTCAAGGGTGATCATTTTGTTTGCCCGGAACGGCGCCAGCAGCGATTCATCTGCCCCTGAATTAGTAATCAACGTCCACGGCCCTTTGAGGAACGGTGAACAATGTCATGCCGGTCGCAGACGCTTGGGGTATTGCGGCCGATGTGCCTGCGCCCACTAACGTACTTGGCCGCTATGGATCACCCGAAGAGGACATCGCACCGGTAGTGCTGTTTCTCGCCAGCAAGGATGGGCAATTTTTGACGGGGTATAGCCTGACGCCTGACGGTGGCCAAATCATCGACAGCGCACGCTGATTTTACCGTCCAGTCTGCAACCGATTGCCCCACAGGGAACACAAGACTCGCCTTGGCATGTCTTGTGTTTTTTCAAGCGATGCTCTCCGATGCAACAGGTTCTCACGAGGCAGCGCGTGCCGCCAGGAAGGCAAGAACTGCCGCCACGCCTAGCAGCGTGGCGCTCAACTCGAAAGTCGCTTGATAGCCGTTCGAGTCAAAGACCAGCCCGCCAACGGTTGCGCCGGATGCAATGGCCAGTTGGATGATCGCCACCATTAAGCCGCCTCCGGCTTCAGCATCCTCTGGCAATGTTCTGGCCAGCCATGTCCACCATCCCACCGGCGCCGCGGTCGCAACCAGCCCCCAGAGGCCCAACAAGACGGTGGTGGTAGTCGCAGAGCTGCCGAACGAAACGAGTGCCAGTGCGATCGCCGCCATCAATATCGGGATGACGATGAGGGTGCGATGCAGGCCATTTTTCAAGAATGCTTCAATCAGGAAGGTTCCCGCGAGGCCTGCCAGGCCGAGGACGAGCAACATCAGTGACAGCATGGAAATACTGACGTGCGTGACCGTTTCAAGGAACGGGCGCAGGTAGGTAAATAGCATGAACTGGCCCATGAAAAAGACACTGACCGCCGCCATGCCTAACGCGACCGGTGTGCTTTTCATCAGCCTGAAAACATTTCCAGTGCCTGAACCGCTTTGCGACTTCATCGCAGGAAGGCTCGCCCAAAGCCAGAGACTGGCGATTACCGCGACCGGGATGACGCACAAAAATGCGCCGCGCCATCCGATGAAGGCTCCGAGAAAACTGCCCAGAGGTGCTGCAATCACTGTCGCCAGAGCGTTGCCGCCATTGACGACTGCCATGGCGCGAGCGATCTGGTCGTCAGGCACCAGGCGTATGGCAGTTGCCGCCGACAATGACCAGAAACCACCAATTGCTACGCCGATCAGCGCGCGGCCGGCCATGAACACCCAGTAGTTCGGCGCGAACGCGACCACGGTTCCCGAAACGATCATCAGCAGGGTCAGGGACAACAGCAGTGGCTTGCGGTCGACCCGCGCCGCCACCGAAGCGGTCAGGAGGCTGGCGAATAGCGCAAACAGCCCAGAGACTGAAATGCCCTGGCCCGCTTGCCCTTCGGTGATATGCAGATCGGCGGCAATCGGTGTCAGCAGGCTGACGGGCATGAACTCCGATGCCACCAGGACGAAGGCGGCGAGCGACATGGCGAATACGGCACCCCATGATTGTTCAGGTTTTCGCGGGGCTGAGAGCGTGTGTTGGATCATTGATTGAATCCCGTAATGCGCGAAGCGTCGCGGCCCCGGGAACGAGGCCGCGCGTGAGAACGGATGCCCGGCCAGGGCACTGCTCAGTGCTACTTCAGGTTGCTTTTGAAGAACGTGGTCAACTTGGCGAATGGTATGAGGTCGACCCGGTCGTAAAGATCCACATGGCCGGCATCTGGAATGATGAGCAGTTCTTTAGGTTCTGCCGCGCGTTTGTAGGCATCCTCGCTGAACTCGAGTGAGTGTGCCCGGGCGCCAGCAATGAACAGCAGTGGGCGAGGGGAGATCGTCTCGATGTCGTTGAACGGATAGAAGTTCATGAATTTCACGTTGCTGGTCAGCGTCGGCATGGTGGTTGTCTGTGCCGATGCGCCGGCAGGGGTGACCTCACCACGCGGTGTGCGATAGAAATCGTAGAACTCGTCACCCACGGCGTTGCCGGTCAGCTTCAGTGGTGAGCCGCTGGTATAGCGGACTTCGCCACCCCAGAATTCGGCGTTGCGCTGCTGCGCCGCTTCGCGAATGATTTGCTGGCGTTGTTCGATCGTTACACTGTGCTTGAGGCCATTACGATTGGCGGCGCCCATGTCGTACATGCTGACGGTGGCGATGGCCTTTAGACGCGGATCGATCTTGGCCGCACTGATGGCGAAGCTGCCACTGCCGCAAATACCGATGACGCCGATACGTTCACGATCGACCAATGGGCGAGAGCCGAGAAAGTCCACGGCGGCACTGAAGTCTTCGGCGTAGATATCAGGCGAAACGGCCTGGCGAGGCGTGCCCTCACTTTCACCCCAGAAGGACAAGTCCAGCGACAGTGTGATAAATCCCTGTTCGGCCATTTTTGTGGCGTAGAGGTTTGCACTCTGCTCCTTCACTGCCCCCATTGGATGACCGACAATGATCGCGGCATTCTTCGATTGAGGATTGAGGTTCTTCAGGATGAACAGATTGCCCACCACCTTCATGCCGTATTGATTCTTGAAGGTGACCTTTTCTACCGTCACTTTTTCGCTTTTGTAGAAGTTGTCCGCGCCGTTCGACAAATCGGCTCCCGTTGAAGAAAAAGAGGTAACAAGCAGCCCTAGGGCAAGCAAAATGCCTTTCACTGGATAGTCCTTTTGATGAGTGGTTATTCGCTGGCGCCTTTCGCTTAGCCAGCCAATGTGGCGTTGTCGATCACGAAGCGATACTTGACGTCGCCCTTGAGCATCCGCTCATAGGATTCGTTGATCTGATCGACCCGGACCAACTCGATGTCGGCGACGATGCCGTGCTCGGCGCAGAAATCCAGCATCTCCTGCGTCTCGGGGATACCGCCGATCATCGAGCCGGCAATCGTTCGTCGTTTCATGATCAGGTTGAACACATTGGGCGATGGATGCGGCGAGGCGGGTGCACCGACCAGGGTCAGCGCACCATCGCGCTTGAGTAGAACCAGAAAGGCATCGAGATCGTGGGGGGCTGCGACGGTGTTGAGGATGAAGTCGAAGCTCTTGGCATGCGCGGCCATCTCCTCAGCGTTGCGCGATACCACCACTTCGTCAGCGCCCAACTCCTTCGCCGCTTCGCGCTTGGATTCGGATGTAGTGAACGCCACAACGTGGGCGCCCATCGCGTGGGCCAGCTTGATGCCCATGTGGCCCAGGCCACCAATGCCGACCACGCCGATTTTCTTGCCCGGACCGGCGTTCCAGTGACGGAGTGGGGAGTAGGTGGTGATGCCCGCACACAGCAGTGGTGCGACGGCGGCCAGTTGTTCTTCGGGATGGTGGATACGCAGAACATAACGTTCATGCACCACGATGTTTTGTGAGTAGCCGCCGAGCGTCCAGCCAGGTGCGTCCGGGGTCGGGAAGTTGTAGGTGCCGACCATGCCGTCGCAATAGTTTTCCAGCCCCGTGGCACAGTCTTCACAGTGTTTGCAGCTGTCGACGATGCAACCGACACCGACCAGATCGCCGACTTTGAAATCCACAACATGCGCGCCGACCGCCGATACACGACCCACAATTTCGTGCCCCGGTACGCAGGGAAATTGCGTGCCCGCCCACTCGGCGCGCACCTGGTGCAAGTCCGAATGGCAGATGCCGCAAAAGGCAATATCGATCTGAACGTCATGGGCGGCGGGTGTACGGCGAATGATTTGCAACGGTTCAAGGGGCTTGTCGCCCGCATGAGCACCATAGGCTTGTACAAGCATGGGAGAGTCCTCAATGGCTTTGTCGGATGAACATTTTCCGGCTCTGCCCAGACTCCCTGTAGTGCATTGCGCTGGATTACTTGCCTGATTCTATGAGTCTCTGTTTTTTTTGCAGGACGGTCACGAGCGGGCGAGTTAGAGTTCAGCGATGAGGTACAAGGCGAACATGACGATCAAACACGACACCGCTGCTCAACACCTGTCGCCACAAGAAACGCTTGCGCGGATCATTGGCGAGCAGATCCCGAAACCAGGTGACTACGGAACGCCCATTGCGGGCCTGGGCTTTTTCAGGCGCGAACATCCGTCGCCGCCCGTCGTCTGCATGGTCGAGCCAAGCATCATCCTCGTCGCCCAAGGTGAGAAACAGCTGTGGGTAGGTGGCGAGGGCTACCCGTATGACACGTCGCGATTTCTGATCACCTCATTGGACTTGCCCGCCAATTCTGAGGTGCTGGCGGCAAGCCCGGAGCAGCCATGCCTGGGGCTGACTTTGAAGCTCGATCTGCGCATGCTGGCTGAGCTGATAGTGCAGGGTGACTTGCCGCCAACCCGTGATCGATCAGTGGTGAAAGGTGTCGGGATTGGTTCAGTAACGCCTGCCATGTTGGCGTCGTTCGAGCGCTTGCTGGCGCTACTCGATGAGCCTGAAGCCATCCCTGTGCTTGCGCCCCTGATTCAGCGCGAAATTCACTATCGTCTCTTGAAGAGTGATCAGGCTGCCAGGTTGCGGCAGATTACCTCGGTCGATGGCCAGGGTTATCGCATCGCAAAAGCCATCGACTGGCTGAAGTTGAATTACGCCTCGGCGCTTCGCGTCGAAGAACTTGCGGCGCGAGTGCAGATGAGCACACCCACCTTTCATCACCACTTCCGCCAGCTCACCTCGATGAGCCCGTTGCAGTACCAGAAGTGGTTGCGATTGAACGAGGCGAGGCGATTGATGCTCAACGAGCATCAGGAAGTATCAAGCGCAGCCTACCAGGTCGGCTATGAAAGCCCATCGCAGTTCAGCCGCGAATACAGCCGTCTGTTTGGCGTACCCCCCAAGCGGGATATTGCGATGTTGCGAGGGCAGGGGGTAGCAACATAAATACACCCTGTCAGGCAGGCGCCATCAGGACGGTTCTCAGCTGGCAGCTAAGGCTATACAAGGCCGACAAACGACAGAATAACCAGGACAATCACAACTGCCCCGACGATGTAGATAATATTGTTCATGAAAACCACCTCTCTATCCCAACAGGATTGCGACACCATGGTGCCTAATACAGATGACACCTTCGTTCGCAGTTCCGTTCCCCGAACCAGTCTCGACGGCGGCACCTCGCGGCAACCTCGGCTAATTTGCATGTGCTCGAGGAGTGCGCCGTGGCTGCAGGACACACCCCGTTCGGCTTACTCCAGTGTTTTCCCAGCCTGAGCGATTGGGCAATTTGCGGGCAAACAGTAAACTGGTAGGCGTTTTGTCGTTGAAGGGCACCAGTCTTCGCGGACCAGATTGGCAAGCAACACACCACGCTATCGACGGCTAGCAAAGGAGGGCGACGGGGTTGAGCGAAGGTCAACCCAAGCTAATTTATGGTGCGAGGAAAGGTTGCAGTGAATGTTGTTCCGCTCGTTAGAGAAGACGTTACAGCCACGTCGCCGTGGTGCGCCCTGGCGATCTCACGAACAATGAACAAACCCAGCCCGACACTTCTAAGTTCAGCATTGTCATGACTGCCGCGGATCATCGGTTCGAACAGGTCCTTGAGCAACTCAGGTGGTATGGGTGTGCCAAGGTTGTGGACTGTAATAATGACCGCTGGATCTTCGATGCGCGAAGAAACGGTGACTCCGCTATCGGCAGCACCGTAGGCGACTGCATTGGCGACCAGGTTGCCGATGAGCTGATAGAGTCGATCACTGTCGGCAGTAAAGTCACCTTGCCCATAACGCAGGTGGGTCAATTCATGCCCGGGGAACGCCAGACTCAACTCGTCCAGACAGTCGGCCACCAGTTCGTGTAGATCGACGGGTTTGGGCAGAACTGCGATACCTCGCCCGACCTGCGTCAAGGTGAAATCCAGCAGATCGGCCACCAGACGCTGCGCGCGCTCTGCGGAGTGGGTGATGTGGCCAAGGATTTGTGCCTGCTTAGCATCCATCTCCCTGCGGCCCAGCAGTTCTGTTGCCATTTTTATCGCCGACAATGGGTTGCGCAGGTCGTGACTGACAATCCCGATAAGCTGCTCGGCGAACAGGGCACGGTCTTCCGCCGCGGCGTAAGTGATGCGCAGCTTGTCTTGGGTGATATCCATCACCCGTTGATCCTTGAGGTGTTTTGCCAAATGTCTTTCTGCGAGCATTCGGGCATGGAGCAGCTCACGCTCGTATCTTTGCCGATCTTCGGCTTTGAACAGCGTCATTTCATGAAATATGCCAGCAGAACTCTCACAACGGACGGCGCTGAGCATCATCGGAATTGAATGTCCGTTGTAGTGAACGAGATCGAATTTGACATCAGCGATCACGCCCTGGATTTGCATAAGGGGCGCCCAGTACGTCCTGTGAAACGTCCTCCCTTCAGGGCTCATCAGGTCTTGGATGTGACGACCGACCAGCTCACTCCTGCGGTAGCCAATCCAGCGGCAGAAGGTGAGGTTGACCTGTGCGATCTGGCCATTTTCTGCGGTAAGCAGTAAGCCACAATCAGCTTCATCGAAGAGAATTTCAGAACCGGGCAGCGAGTCGTCATCTGCGGGCATTTGTATTCACTGACCAATGGGGCCGATATCTGAAAAATTATAGACACCACTTGGGCAAGGACTCTCAAAATTTACTCCTTTTGCAGTGCTTGGTCTCGACATACGGAGGGTTAGCCAATCTGTTGCATCGACCGGTTGAATCCACAGCCGATCGTTAACGGTGTCAAGGGCGGCCGCACTCACCACTGAAGGACTATCAGATAATGTTCTCCAATAAATCAGTCGTGTGTCGCGCAGCAGCAACTCTTCGAGGCAGCCACTGTCGACCGGCTCAAGTGATGAAGTTTGTGGGCGCTCGGAAAAGTCGTTCAAAATGGCCGATTCGTGACTAGATATCTTATCGGTCACAAGTTGTCAGTCGGCGATTGGGTGAGTAAGCTGTTCCCATGAATCAGCCATCAATATCTTCAGCTTCGCCCAGCCCCCGTGGCCCAGCCGATCACGACATTCGAGACCAGATTGTTGCGGCGGCCAACGAACACTTCAGTCAGTACGGCTACGGCAAAACCACGGTTTCCGACCTGGCCAGGGCCATTGGGTTTTCCAAGGCCTACATCTACAAATTTTTTGATTCCAAGCAGGCGATTGGTGAAGCCATCTGTGCAAATTGTCTGGCAGAAATCGTCGCGGCTGTGGAGCAGGCGATCAATGTAGAAGACCTGTCGCCGACGGAACGCTTTCGACGATTGGTCAAAACTGTGGTCGCCACAGGCGTGAATCTGTTCTTTAACGACCGAAAACTCTATGACATAGCAGCATTTGCGGCGTCGGAAAGCTGGCCCAGTACGCAGGCTTATGACGCACAGATCAAACGCTTCGTGTTGCAAATCGTGCGGGAAGGGCGAGAGATCGGCGAATTTGAACGCAAGACTCCCCTGGACGAAACAGTAGAAGCGATACATCTGGCTTTGCGGCCTTTCGTCAATCCTTTACTCCTGCAGTACAACCTCGATTATGTCGAGGAGGCGCCCACGCTCACCGCCAACCTCATTTTGCGTAGCCTCATGCCTTGACCTTCGGCTAACGGTTTTACGTCACGCCTGTGTAAGCGACACATCACCAAAACGGCTTTTCACTTTGCCCTTCTTCCAGTCGTCGAAGGGCATTTCATTTATTCGCATTGTGACCGTTGACTGAATTGGTCACATGAATAAATATGGTGAGCCGTTACTTCTACTGCTTCATCTCAGTGATCCCATAGAGTTCAAACAATGAAAAAAATGTTGCTCAAGAGCCCATTTGGCCTCGCTGTCGTGCTCGCATCTTCAAATGTGTTTGCAAGCGGTTTCGCTCTCAATGAACAAAGCGTCAGTGGGATGGGGTCCGGGTTTGCCGGGCGCTCCTCATCCGCTGAAGATGCGAGCACGGTCTTCGGTAATCCGGCGGGTATGTCTCGATTGAAAAGAGAGCAGGTCAGCGTGGGCGCGGCGACTCTATTCGCGAAGACCGACATAAGCCAAACCCGCAGTACATTCGGAGGTCAGGAAGACGGCGACATGGTGCCAACCACCACAGTGCCTATGGGTTACTACGTCAAACCCATCGATGAGCATTGGGCGTTCGGTGTAGGGTTTTATGTACCTTTCGGTCTGATGACTGACTATGGCAGCGGTTTTGCCGGGCGTTACTACGCCAACAAAAGTGAGGTCACGACCCTTACGTTCCAGCCCACCATCAGCTATGCCTTCAACGACAAAGTTTCGATCGGCTTCGGTCCGACCATCAACCGCATCACCGGTGAGCTGTCCGGGATGGTGCCCAATCCACTTAGCCCAGGTCGCAATGACGGAAAACTCAAAAGCACGGGCGATGACACGGCCCTCGGTTTCAACGCCGGTATCCTGGTGCAGGCTACAGACCAAACTCGCTTGGGCATGACTTACCATTCCAAGGTCAGTTACCACTTGGACGCCAAGACCAAGGTCACCGACGGCATCTTTAGCGTGTTGGGGGGCAGCGGTCGGAGTTATGACGCTTCACTGGATGTGGATACCCCAGAGTCAGTGGATTTCTCGGTGACTCATCAGCTCAATAATGACTGGACTCTATATTTGGGGAGTACCTGGACACGCTGGAGTCGCTTTAAAGAATTAACCATCGAGAACACGGGTTTACCCCCTTTGTTGAGCGGCTCGCTGGGCACGATTACCGAAGAACAGAACTGGCATGATACGTGGGCTCACGCTATCGGCACGGCGTACAAATTGAACAGCCAATGGGTACTTCGCGCAGGCTTCTCGGTCGACCAGTCTCCCACCAACAACACCAACCGTGGACCACGTATTCCTACGGGTGACCGGAAGGTTATCAGCTTCGGTGCTGGCTGGACTCCGGCGGACAATGTCACGATCGATGTTGCTTATTCCTACCTATGGGAGGAGAGCGTGCGGATCAACGACGCCTCTGCGAACAGAGGTGCATACAGTGCCAAATTCAAGAACAGTGCGAACGGGCTCGGTACGTCTGTGAGTTACCGCTTCTAATTGAGTGCTGTTACACGATGAATGTCCTGTCGGGAGCACGCGTTGCCTCCCGACCTTTAGGAACACATCTCGGGCCTTTCCCCTGAGGTAAAAGGCCTCTTTGTCGCCCCCTCAGACTCCCATCACCTGCGCCATAAGGCCCTGATGAAACCGACGAGGTGTGGCCCAAGTCAAGACAGTAATGGCCTTGTTGCCAAAACCCGGCACCACGCTCATGCGTCCGGCTTGCAGCGCACGGATTCCTGCACGTACGACGGGTTGGGGCTGCATCATCACCCTTTTCAAGACCGGCGTGATCTTTTGCTTGGCGCTTTCTGCAAATCCGGTATCCGACATTCCTGGGCACAGTGCGGTAACGACGACGCCGTCATTTTTCAGTTCGCGATGAAGCGCATCAGAGAAGCGAAGAACATAGGCTTTCGCGGCAGAGTAAACGGCGAAATTCTTCACGCCCTGGAAGGACAGCAAGCTGGCGACCATCAGGATGTGCCCACGTTTGCGGGCTCGCATGTCGGCCGCGAAAAGGCGTGTCAGGGCTGTCAGGCTGGCGATATCCAAATCAATCATGGTCAGGGACTCATCCAGAGGTTGATCCAGGAAAGGCCCCTGCAATCCATGACCCGCATTGTTGATGAGCACATCGATCACTATATTGCGTTCGCTGAGTCGCTCATGCAGTCCGATGATCGCCGGGATCGAGGACAGGTCTACTTGTTCGACGATCACATCAACGCCGAAGCGTTCGCGCAACTGCGCCGATAGCGCTTCGAGCTTACTCAGCCTTCTTGCTACCAGAACGAGCGATTTTCCCTGCGCTGCATATTGCCGGGCAAACTCCTCGCCAAATCCGCTTGATGCGCCGGTGATGAGCACCCAGGAATTTTCGTTCGACTTCATTTCGCTTTACTCCGGTTGGTTTCTATTGAGCAATTGGCTGCTGACCGCGTCAGTCGGTGAGCGAACCCACTCTCGGATTGGGTAGTAGCTGAAAGAGGGGGGAGGTGCGTGCATCAAGTGCTACGTCACCTGGTTAAATCATCGTGTCGCAACAGGCTGAGTTTCAGGAGGCTGCCAGCCACCACCGAGCGCCTTGAATGCCGCAACCGCCGCCCGTGCCGATTCCGTTCGTGCTTGTGCCCGAGCATCGGAAGCCTGCAGCATCGTCTCGTCGGCGTGCAGGACATCGATCAGGCTGGCCGTGCCTTTCTCATAGGCAATGAACGAAGATTGGCGAGCCCGTGTCAGAGACACCTCTCCCCCGGTGAGGGTGGTTGCTTGAGCTTCCCGATTCACCAGTGAGGAGAGCGCGTTCTCCACATCCTCGGTGGCGCGCAGCACAGACTGACGGTAAGCGGCCAGGGTTTCGGCTTCCTGTCCCTTGGCTTGGTCGATTTGGGCGTTTATGCGACCGAAGTCGAAGAGTCTCCAGTGCAGGCCCAGTACGCCCGCTGACTGGCTGGCGCCGCTGGTGAAAAGATTGCCTGCGGATACAGCCGTAGCACTACCCAGCAATGCGCTGAGGGAGAATTTCGGGTAGTACTCAGCAATCGCCTCCCCGATGCGTGCGTTTGAAGCCGCAAGACGGCGCTCAGCCACAATGAGGTCTGGCCTGCGGCGCAGCAAATCGGCCGGCGTTCCCATCGTCTTTAACTGCGGCGCTACAGGAATGCTCCCCGCACTGGCCAGTTGTGTGCGGTGAGTGCCTGGCGGCGTGCCGAGCATGACATCCAGCGCATTCATGGCAGCATCGAGACCGGTCTGCAGGACCGGCACTGTCGCCTGGACCTGCGATAGCGCCCCTTCGGCCTGGCGAACCTGATAGTTGGCGGCGAGCCCCTTGCTGTAGAGCAATTGGACTTTCTCTAGTAGCTCTCGCTGTGTTTTGACTTGTCGGTTCGCAATGTCCAGCCGGGTCTGCAGTCCGCGGATAGTGATGTAGACATCGGCGGTCTGTGCAGCGACGGCCAATCGTGTGGCAGCGGCGCCCGCCTGGGAAGCCTGGTACTCGGCCAGAGCAGCCTCGCGTCCGCGGCGCAATCCGCCAAAGACATCTACCTCCCAGCTGGCATCGAGGTTGGCCTCGTAGGAACTTCCGTACCGGTCATAGCCAGGCGTTGAGTTCAACACCTGGCCGAGCGGAGTCTCGATTGACTGGTAGGAGCGCGCGGCCTGTCCGCTGATGTTCCCCGAGGGCAGTAAAGCGGCATTTGCGGCGCCCAGTCCGGCCCGCGCCTGCGTGACTCGCGCCGACGCCTGCGCCAGATCCAGGTTCTGCTCAAGTGCCTTGGAGACGAAGTCGGCTAACAGCGGATCACCAAAGCCTTCCCACCAGGCGACAAGACTGGCCGGCGTCGCCCCAGGCCTCTGTTCGACAGAAGACTGCCCCAAGTAATGGTCCGACAGTGGGGCGTCCGGACGGTGATAGTCCGGACCGACCGCGCAACCTGTCATCAAGCTGGCACTCACCAAGAGAGCAACGGGATGGAGGGTAGGCATTGAAGTTCCTTCAATTGAGGATGTTTGTGACCATATTACGTTATGGTCACTTTCTGTCAATCGACGCTCTTTGGGCTGAGCTCGAGGTTGGCCAGCAGTATTCGGCAATACTAGTGCTGAGATCATGGGGTTCGGTACTTCATGATTCGTGACCATTGACAGGTATGGTCACTAGACTGAGAATGTGGTGCATGTCCTATTTTTTAAGTAAGGGAACCTATGCGCCGGCTTCGACCTGTCCCCATTGCCGCTTGCTTGTTGCCTCTCGTCCTGACGGCGTGTGGCGACTCATCCACCGTTGAAGATCCACGCACGCATGCCCCTCTGGTGAGGTCCTCTGCGGTTCAGGGTTCGTCCGACGTCTCACGTTCTTTCACGGGCGTCGTGGCTGCCCGCGTCCAGGGCGATCTGGGTTTTCGGGTATCAGGCAAGGTGCTTGAGCGTCTGGTTGACACCGGTCAGACCGTTAAGCGCGGTCAGCCACTCATGCGTCTCGACCCAATCGACCTGGGGTTGCAGGCACGAGCACAGCAAGAGTCAGTCAACGCCGCTCGGGCCCGAGCCAAGCAGACTGCAGATGACGAGGCGCGATATCGCGACCTGGTCGCCGCAGGCGCTATTTCCGCATCGGCTTACGACCAGATCAAAGCCGCAGCGGATACCGCAAAGGCGCAGCTCAGCGCCGCTGAAGCGCAGGCTGATGTAGCCCGCAATGCTTCTGGTTATGCGGTGCTGTTTGCGGATTCCGACGGCGTAGTGGTGGAGACGCTCGCCGAGCCCGGACAAGTCGTCAGCCCGGGACAGCCCGTGGTTCGACTGGCGCGGGCAGGGCAACGTGAAGCCATCGTGCATCTGCCCGAGACGCTACGCCCCACAGCAGGATCCACCGCGCAGGCGACGCTTTATGGCAATACCACGGGTGCTGTTACAGCGAAGCTGAGGTTGCTTTCTGACTCGGCCGACCGAATGACACGCACCTTCGAGGCGCGGTATGTGCTTGAGGGCGCGCTGGCCAATGCACCGCTAGGTTCGACCGTCACGCTTCGGATCGCTGAAAGCACCACGCAAGGGCAGGGGCTGCAAGTGCCGATCGCTGCCGTTTATGACCCAGGCCAAGGCACTGGCGTGTGGGTCATTGCCGGTACACCTGCGAAGGTGGCCTGGCGACCTGTTCAAATCTTGGGCTTGAGCGACGACGCAGCGCGAGTCGCAGGCGATCTCAAGGTCGGCGAGCAGATTGTAGCGTTAGGCGCGCATCTGCTGCGCGATGGTGAGGAGGTGAGGCTGGCTCAACCGGATGGCGTCAAGGTCGCAGGGAGTCATCCATGAGCGAGGGGCGCTTCAATCTCTCCGCGATCGCCGTTCGCGAGCGCTCCATCACGGTGTTTTTGATCTTCCTGATCGCCGTTGCGGGCATCCTGTCGTTCTTCCAACTGGGGCGTGCGGAAGATCCTCCGTTTACGGTCAAGCAGTTGACGGTCATTACCGCGTGGCCGGGCGCCACGGCGCAGGAGATGCAGGATCAGGTAGCAGAGCCACTTGAAAAACGCCTGCAAGAACTGAAATGGTACGACCGCACGGAAACCTACACCCGTCCTGGCCTCGCTTTCACCATGGTGTCACTACGCGATAGCACGCCGCCCTCGCAAGTGCAGGAGGAGTTCTATCAGGCGCGTAAAAAGCTCGACGATGAGGCCAGGAAGCTGCCGGCGGGTGTCATCGGGCCAATGGTCAACGACGAGTTTTCGGACGTGACATTTGCACTGTTCGCCCTGAAAGCCAAAGGCGAACCGCAGCGACTGTTGGTGCGTGATGCAGAGTCGTTGCGCCAACAACTGTTGCATGTGCCGGGCGTGAAGAAGGTCAACATCATTGGGGAGCAACCCGAGCGCATCTTTGTTTCCTTTTCCCATGATCGGCTGGCCACCTTGGGCGTATCGCCTCAGGACATCTTTGCCGCGCTGAATAATCAGAACGTGCTCACGCCTGCCGGCTCGATCGAAAGCGACGGGCCGCAGGTTTTTCTTCGGCTGGATGGCGCCTTCGATAAGGTGCAGAAGATTCGTGACACACCCATTGCGGTTCAGGGGCGGACGCTGAAGCTCTCGGACGTGGCGACGATCGAACGTGGTTATGAAGATCCGGCAACCTTTCTCGTGCGTAATAACGGTGAAGAGGCCTTGTTGCTGGGGATCGTGATGCGTGAGGGTTGGAACGGTCTTGACCTGGGCAAGGCGCTGGACGCGGAGACGGTCAAGATCAATGAAGGCATGCCGTTGGGCATGACGCTCTCCAAGGTCACCGATCAATCTGTAAATATCAGTTCGGCCGTCGGCGAGTTCATGGTCAAGTTTTTCGTCGCGCTGCTTGTGGTGATGCTCGTCTGCTTTCTCAGCATGGGCTGGCGTGTAGGCGTTGTGGTCGCTGCGGCTGTGCCGTTGACGTTGGCTGTGGTGTTTGTGGTGATGGCGGCCACTGGAAAGAACTTTGACCGTATCACCCTTGGCTCGTTGATTCTGGCGCTCGGACTGTTGGTGGACGACGCCATCATTGCTATCGAAATGATGGTGGTGAAAATGGAAGAGGGCTACGACCGCATCAAAGCTTCCGCGTACGCCTGGAGTCATACAGCCGCGCCGATGCTTTCCGGTACGCTGGTGACGGCTATCGGCTTTATGCCCAACGGTTTCGCGCAGTCGACAGCCGGCGAGTACACCAGCAACATGTTCTGGATCGTGGGCATTGCCCTGATTGCCTCCTGGGTGGTTGCGGTAGCTTTTACCCCGTACCTGGGTGTGAAGATGTTGCCGAACATCAAGAAGGTGGAGGGTGGTCATGCGGCCATCTACAACACCCGAAATTACAACCGCTTCCGCCAGGTGTTGACGCGTGTCATCGCTCGCAAATGGCTGGTAGCCGGTACTGTTATCGCAATGTTTGGCGTGGCGATTCTCGGCATGAGCCTGGTCAAGAAACAGTTCTTCCCTACCTCGGACCGTCCAGAGGTATTGATTGAAGTGCAAATGCCTTATGGAACCTCCATTGAGCAGACCAGCGCCACCACCGCCAAGATAGAGGCCTGGCTGCAAAAGCAGGGTGAGGCAAAAATCGTCACGGCCTATATCGGGCAAGGCGCGCCGCGTTTCTATCTGGCGATGGCGCCGGAACTCCCTGATCCATCGTTTGCGAAGATTGTGGTGCTGACGGACAGCCAGGAGGAGCGCGAGGCCCTCAAGTTCCGTCTCCGCGAGGCCGCTGCTGAGGGACTTGCCCCAGAAGCGCGTGTCAGGGTGACTCAGCTTGTGTTTGGTCCATATTCGCCGTTCCCTGTTGCCTATCGGGTGATGGGGCCTGATCCGTCAAAATTGCGCGAGATCGCGGGCCAGGTGCTGGACGTGATGCAGTCGAGCCCGATGATGAGAACCGTCAACACTGACTGGGGGCCACTGACGCCGACGCTGCATTTCGCCCTGGATCAGGATCGCTTGGAGGCGGTGGGGTTGACGTCAAACTCAGTCGCGCAGCAACTGCAATTCCTGTTGACCGGAGTACCGATCACCGCAGTTCGTGAGGACATTCGCTCGGTGCAGGTGGTCGGTCGCGCAGCGGGTGATATCCGGCTCGATCCCGCCAGGATAGAAGGCTTTACGCTGGTGGGCACGGCGGGTCAGCGGATTCCGCTGTCTCAGGTGGGAGAGGTCGATGTTCGTATGGAGGATCCGATCCTCCGACGTCGTGACCGCACGCCGACCATTACCGTGCGCGGTGACATTGCCGAAGGCCTGCAGCCACCGGACGTCTCGAGCGTGATCATGAAAGAGCTGCAGCCGGTCATCGACCAGCTGCCTGACGGGTACCGGATCGAGCAGGCGGGTGCAATCGAGGAGTCGGGCAAAGCCGGTAAAGCGATGTTGCCGCTGTTCCCGATCATGATTGCCATGACGCTGCTGATCATTATTCTGCAGGTACGTTCGATCTCGGCGATGGTCATGGTGTTCCTCACCTCGCCACTGGGGTTGATTGGTGTGGTGCCGACACTGCTTATCTTCCAGCAGCCGTTTGGTATCAACGCTCTGGTAGGTCTAATCGCCCTTTCAGGCATTTTGATGCGCAATACGCTGATTCTGATTGGGCAAATCCATCACAACGCCCAAGAAGGGCTGGATCCGTTTCACGCGGTGGTCGAAGCCACGGTCCAACGTGCCCGCCCGGTACTGCTGACAGCGCTGGCGGCGATCCTGGCATTCATTCCCCTGACACACTCCGTCTTCTGGGGGACGCTGGCCTACACGTTGATCGGAGGCACGTTCGTCGGAACCATCATGACGCTGGTGTTCCTGCCAGCGATGTACTCCATCTGGTTCAAGATCCGTCCTGACCATGCGGGGAAAACTGAACCAGCCAATAAGCAAGCAAGCCTGGTGGATAGGACGCCACCTCGTCCTCTCGACGTTCACCAAACCACAGAGCTTTAGCCGTAGGCCATAGCGTGCTGCTTTAGTGGGCGTCGACGTGGCTGTTTACCTGACACCGAACCGCCGAGGGGACGCAACGTCTCCTCGGCGGCCAACGTTCAGTCAGTCACAGACCCCTGCGGTATTCTCCCGGCGAAACTGTCCACCAGGCTCGCCACTACCATCTCTCCCATTCGCGTGCGAGTCTGCAGCGTCGCACTCGCGCGATGGGGCTGCAGTACCACGTTCTCGTTGGCAAACAGTGTCTCGGGGACGTTCGGTTCATCGACAAACACATCCAGTGCCGCACCTGCGATCTCTCCAGCGGCCAGTGCCGTCACCAGATCGACCTCGTTGACCAACTTGCCGCGCGCCACGTTGATCAGATACCCGTCCTTGCCCAGTGCGTGCAGCACCTCGGCATTGATGATGGCTTCAGCCTTGTCGGCAGCGGCCGCGAGAATCAGTGCATCACTGTTGCTGGCCAGCTGCTTCAGATCGGCGATGAACGTGTGGTTCACATCGCTCATCGGCTGCAGATCGGTGTAACTGATCGGGCAGCCGAACGCCGCGGCCCGGGTCGCCACGGCACGGCCGACCCGGCCCATGCCGACGATGCCGATGCGCATGCCCGACACCTGACGTGCCAACGGCAACGGAGCCAACGGCGTCGGGCTATGGGGCCATTGGCCCGAACGCACATAACGATCACTGGTGCACAGACCCCGGCACACGGCAATCAACAAGCCGATGGCCAGGTCGGCGACATCTTCGGTCAGCGCTCCGATGGTTGCCGTTACGCGGATTCCGCGATCCCGGGCGTAAGCCAGATCCACCGCATCGGTACCCACGCCGTTGACCGCCACCACTTCCAGTTTCGGTAGTTGCGCCATCAGCGCCTGGCTGATTCCGGTATGCCCGCCGGTGATCACCCCGCGAATGTTCGCGCCGTGTTCCTGCAAATAAGCCTGCTTGTCGGCCTGCTGGAAGTAACGTCTGACGGTAAACAGCTCATCGAGCCGCGCGTTGATTTCAGGGATCAGGATCGGGCTGAGCTGCAAGACTTCTGACTTCATGTAAACCTCGTGTAGCGGAATTAAGAAGGCCGGTTTAACCGCGACCGGCAAACGGCATGGCACTGGCCATGACGGTCATGTTCAGGACGTTCGCTTCCAGCGGCAGACCGGCGATGTAACGCACGGCATCGGCCACATGTTTGACGTCCACCATCGGCTCCACGGCGATGGTGCCGTTGGCCTGGCGCACGCCTTTGGTCATGCGCACCGACATTTCGGTCAGGGCGTTGCCAATGTCGATCTGGCTGCAGGCGATGTTGAATTCACGCCCGTCCAGGGCCAGGGATTTGGTCAGCCCCAGCACCGCATGTTTGCTGGCGGTGTAGGCGCTGCTGAAGGGGCGTGGGGTATGCGCCGAGATCGAGCCGTTATTGATGATGCGTCCGCCCTGTGGCTGTTGCCGGCGCATCAGTGCGAAGGCACCACGGGCGCAGAGGAAAACGCCGTTGAGGTTGGTGTCGATCACGTTTCGCCACTGCTCGAACGTCAGCTCATCGAGCGGCACTGCAGGGGCGTTGACCCCGGCGTTGTTGAACACCACGTCGAGGCGTCCGTATACCTCGGTGATGGTGGCAAACAGCGCATCGACACTGATCGGGTCGCGCACATCAGTGGGCACCGCCAACGCTTCGTGTCCTTCGCTGAGCGCCAATTCGACCAAGGCCTGCAAAGGCTCCGCTCGGCGACCGGCCAACACCAGGGTGAATCCGTCTGCCATCAGAGCCAGCGCCACGGCGCGGCCGATTCCGCTGCCGGCGCCGGTGACCAGGGCCACTTTCAAAGGACTGGACATGTTGTTATCTCCTTTTTTCGATTCACGAGAGCGTACGTCGGGTTCAAGGTCGCTGACCGACGCGCATTTCCAGTTGGCCGATGCCGTCGATCCCGGCATTGATGATGTCGCCCGGTTGCAGCGCATCGACGCCCGCCGGGCTGCCGGTCATGATCAAGTCACCGGCCCGGAGCGCTACCGATTGCGAGATGCGGCTGATGATTTCACTGACCGACCAGATCTGGCTGTCGAGGCTGTCGCGTTGGCGCTCTTCGCCGTTGACGTTCAGCCACAAATCACCGTCCGGGTGTCCGGCGCGAGTCACCGGCACGATGGCGGTCATCGGCGCGGCGCCGTCAAACACCTTGGCACCTTCCCACGGCAAGCCATTGCTTTTGGCCGCACGCTGGACATCACGGCGGGTCAGGTCAAGGCCGACGGCATAGCCCCAGACATAGGCCAGCGCCTGACTCTCCGGAATATTGGCGCCGCCTTCGCCGATGGCCACGACCAATTCGATTTCGTGGACAAACTCTTCGGTCAATGGCGGGAAAGTCACTTCGCCCGTCGCATCCACCACGTTGCTCGCCGGTTTCATGAAGAACACCGGCGGCTGGCGGGACTGGCCTTGGGTGTCTGGCCAAGGGTAGTTGCGGCCGACGCAAAATACTCGGCCAACGGGAAAGCGTTGCAGGCTGCCCACGACTGGCAAGGTCACGGGCAGGTCCGGGGTAAACACGTACTCGGTCATCGTCATTTTTGTAGTCGTCCTGTTTGAAGCGTCAGCGTACGGCGGCAATCTTTTGCAAAGTTGGACGAAAGCCGCCTCGTGTTGGAGAAAAACGGTTTCTTGGCTCAGCGCGCCTTGAGTTCGATGCGATACAAGCGACCGAGCAGCAACGAATAGGACAAGGTCCCCATCAGTGCCACGCCGCCAATGAACCAGAAGGCGTAGGCAAACGAGCCTGTTGCGTGGACGATTCCGCCAATCACAATCGGGGTGACGATCCCGCCGATGTTGGCAGCCAGGCTGGTGACCCCGCCGGTCAATCCGATCAACTCCTTCGGCGCGACTTCCGACACCGCCGCCCACGACGAGGAGGCGATTCCCTGGGCGAAGAAGGCCATGGTCAGCACGGCAATGCAGATCACGTTCGAGTCGGTGAAATTCACCAGCACGATCGACATACCCAGCATCGAGCCGACCACCAATGGCAACTTGCGAGCGAAGGACATTGAGTAACCACGACGGATCAGCAAGTCGGAGACGATGCCGGCCAGCAGAATGCCGACCGTTGCACCTACGAACGGCAGCACGGCGAAGACCCCGGCCTTGATCATGGTCAGCTTGCGTTCTTCGATCAGGTACGTCGGGAACCAGGTCAGGAAGAAGTACAACGCCGAGGTGCTGGCGAACTTGCCGATGCAAATCGCCCAGATCTGCCGATAGCTGAACAGCTCGGCGATCTGCCGCCAGTTGAACCGGGTGCGCTCCTGACTGCTCTTGACCAGTCCACCGCCGGCTTCGATGTACTTCAGTTCTTCCTGGCTGACGTTCTTGCAGCTCAGCGGATCGCGGTACACGTAGAGCCAGATCACACCAAACACGATGCCGAGTATCCCGGTGCTGTAGAAAACATGGCGCCAGTCATAGGTCGTGGCCAGCCATAACAACATGCCGGTAAACAATGCCGTGCCCAGATACTGGCCGCACACGTAAATGCTGCTGGCCAGGCCCCGTTCGCGGGCCGGGAACCATACCGTCACCGCACGGCTGTTGGCCGGAAATGCTGGAGCCTCCATAGCACCGACAGCCAGTCGCAGCCCGAACAGCGAAGCGAACCCAGTGGCAAAGCCTTGGCACACGGTGACCGTCGACCAACTGATCAGCGACACCCCATAGGTGAACCGGGAACCGAAGCGATCGGCGATGAACCCGGCGGGGACCAGAGCGAGTGCGTAGGTCCAGGCAAACGCGGAAAAAATCAGACCCATTTCGATCTTGTCCAGGCCCAGATCCTTGGCCATGAACGGTGCGGCAATCGAGATATTTACGCGGTCGATGTAGTTGATGATGGTCGCAATCAGCAGCAATGACAGCATGAACCAGCGCCGACGCGTCGGTAGTCGCTGAGGCAACAGGGCGTCCCGGGCGCCGGCGCTCACCGACGGCGCGGTGGACGGGGAGGTTTGCGAATTCGACATGGGTAGACCTTCTTATTGTTAGGAGAATCGAGATGTTCGCGCGCAGCCGAAGCCGATGCCCCCAGTGCCGGGGCAGGGCAATCGCTACTTGAATGAGGGCGCGGACAGCTACTGTCAGGCGCTCAGATACGCCTTCGGACTGGCTCGGTCGGGGGAGGGTTGGCGAGGGAAAAAAGCAGGTTCATCACGAGCGCACCTTTTGATTGTTTTTGGAAGGGTCGGGCTGCATTGGTTGTTACAGTGGTCGTACAACCTCTCAAAATCAACGGAGGCGTTAGATCGTTTTTTCTCCTGTAAAAGGTGATTCATGCAGGTGTCCAAGAGAAATCAAATCGGCTCATTTCCTTCGTTATGCTTTATTCACTTAATAAGTTGATGTTTTTAAAGGATTAAATATTTTCGTGTGCTCTTATTTTTTTGGACAGGCGACACATCACACACGGATACAATTAGTTCTCTGTGTTTCATTGTCATCCTATGACATGTTGAGGCCAGCGGTGTCTGCCTTCACAATCACTGCGGTCGCCGCCTGCGTCGCGGCGCGACGACAACCTGTCCATGTACCTGTCGAGGATCCTCAGGCGATGTCGTCACCGAGTCGAGTACCCACTTACGTCATGCAGCAACGCAGCGAATTGACGGACTTTTACATCCGCGACAAAAAGGGCCGGCGCGCCGAAACCAGCCCGCATCGCCATGAGTATTTCCAGATCCAGGTCAACCTCGGTGGCGATACCGTGCAGCACATCGGCAACGTAGAGCGGCCGTTTCCGCGCAACACGCTGGCCTTCATCCTGCCGCATCGCGTGCACGTGATTCCGCATCCGGCCGACAGCAATTTCATGGTGATCAACTTTTCCCAGACCTTCCTGTTGCCGCATTTGCAGTGCGACCCGATGGACCTGGAGGAAGTCTCGATTCTGCTGGCACCCGAGTTGTCGCCGTTCCGCTTTCAGGAGCATCTGGATTTCATTCTGTCCGATGAAGATTTCAGCAAAGTCTGTGCCCTGATCGAACAGATGCGCGTGCTCGATGCAAACCGTCAGTTCGGCACTCGCGAGATGCTCAAGGGGTTGTTGCTGCAACTGGTGGGGAGCGTTTGTGCCTTGTATGCCGAGCCGCTCAAACGGTTGGCCGAAGAGAATGCCGCCGAAGTCAGCCGACGCGATGCGCTGAGCAGGATGTCCGAATACTTGCGCAAGAACATTGCCGATCCCGACCTCAACCTGATCAAGGTGGCTGCTGCGACTTACCTGTCACCGACGTACCTGACGCACTGGTTGCGCAAGGAAATCGGCAAGACCTTCACTGAGCTGGTGCTCGAGCGCAGGATGCACGCGGCACGCAATTATTTGCTCAATGGGACACGACCAGTGGGGGAGGTGGCAAGGTTGTGCGGTTTCGCTGACGAGGCTTATTTTTCGCGACGCTTCCGCCAGATCCACGGCCAGCCTCCAGGGCAATTCAGGCGTCAGCAACTCAATCCTGATACGCCGCAATCACCGTCCAACACGTGATTGTTCATCGTTCACATTGCAGCGCAGGGGGCGCAGCCAGTCTCCGTAATCATGAAGAACCCTGCATGCCGAACGCTGGCTCCGTGCTGATCAAGCCATACTGCCTGGCTTAGGGGCTGCATTCTATTTTGGCAAAACCTCAGAGGCGCCGAACGGGCGGCGCCGGCTCCCCCAACAACATCTTTTGCCGCCAGGCGGGTGCGCTGGTGGGGAACAGCACTTCGTTCGGTCGCCAGCGAGCAACGCCGAAGGCGGCCGCAATACGCTGGCGTTGCTGGCCCTGGACAAGGACGCGCCGGTAACTGTTCTCGCTCTGCTGTAGCCCCAGCACATAGCCCATGCCCGCCTGGAAATCGCCTCCATGGGCCTGCCACCAGGCGGCGATCAATTGCGGGTCGGGCCAGGGCAGGTTTTCATCGGGGTCCATGGCGACATTAGCGTCCTCAGGATCGTCGTTCGGGCCGGCATCGAAATCCGGCAGGTCCTGCAATTCCAGGTCGAGCAGCGCCAGGTCAGCGCCAGTGATCAGACTGAAGGCTTCGCCGGCGACGCGGGCATGAGGCAGGTCGCTCATCTGCAGGATCAACCAGGGCACACTGAACGGGTCGCCCAGCAGCCCGATGGCCTGGATGCCGATGCGCTGTTGCTCAGGGTTCTCTATCAATTGGCGTATCCAGGCGATGCTGTTTTCACGCTTTTGCCAGGCCAGCAATACGCAGAGCGCGCGGTACTGGAACTCGCCCGGTTGCTCGGCGAACTGGCGCAGCGGTTCCAGGGCGTGCTCATCGCCCATCTGGGCGGTGGCCCAGTTGGCCCAGAAGCGCGTGGCTGGATCCGGGTGTAGACGGTGGGCACGAATTGTTGGCATCAGGTCACGACGACGCAGCTCGCCGGCAGTGCGGGCGGCACGTGCCAGCACGCTTGGGTCGGCATCGGAAAGTCCGGTAAGCAGGGCGGGGCCGGGATCGTGGCGGTGCATACCGCAGGCGGCCAGGCCGAGACGGCGGAACAGGGGGTCAGGGGAGGCGAGCATGCGGTCGATCCAGGGCGAGATCAGTTCCCACTCCAGCCAACCGAGTGCGGCCGAGAAAAAGCGCTCGGCTTCGGGGTATTCGTGCAGATGTACACTGAGCTTGTAGAGTGCGACGCTATTGCCGGACTCGAAGGCTAGCACGACGGCGGCAAAGACTTCTGCGCGGGTATTCGGCCGGAACTGCAGCAGAGTCTCCAGACCGGCTGAACCGGCGACCCTTAGGCCATCGAGATGGGCCTCGATACGCCGTTCAAGGGTGTGCAGGTCGTTCAGGCTGTAGTGCGGGGCACACACGGCATGGTCACGAAGATCAACGAGAAAACCGGCTTCGTCGGCGTGTTGATCGATCACCAAGGAGACTATTTTCAATAGGGACTTCTCAGTTATGGAGTGGCGTATTTTAAAATTGAAAGCGTTTAAATGTTATCTGGATATATAACCTGCGCCCAAGATGCATGTGCAACATTGCCATCAGCGGATAACCCGGATGACCGCCTTCACCTGTCGAGTAGTGCGGCTCGATCAGGAACAACTCCTTGCGGGTCTGCTTGCGCTTGGCGGCGCACTCAGCACCGACGAAGGTCATCTGCTTCATGGCTAAACTGGGATAGCGGAGTCGGCGTATTTCACCAGAAACGTGATCTCTTCAGGTCTAACACAGGCGGAAAAGCAAAGCGAAGCGACTCTCTCGTGCACCTCGGCAACTGCCACTGCCTGAAACCACCTTGTTGCTAGGTTTCAACGACCTTTCCAATTTCCACTAGGTGTTTAGGAAGAGGAGCGGAAAATTGCCGAGCGCCTACCGTGGGAGTCCCTCCCCCCTAAGTCTCCTTCACTGGTCGAAGAAGCTCAGCAGTGGTTTCCAGCGCTGGCCGTCGAACTCGAACAATTCCTTGCCTCCGACCGACCAGAGCCCCTCTTCAGTGGTTCTCAGGCGGTAAGTGGAGGAGGGGAATACCTCATCATCGGGTGGCGCGAGGGGAATCAGTTCATTGTCGACGATTTCATAGAGCCGACGCATATCGGATACGAACACGCGCCCGGCGAAAGAGGCGACACCCCACAGCTTCTCGCACGTTTCGTCCTGCTCGATCAGGGTCCAGACATCACCGCGTCCCTTGAGAATGACGCCCTCGTCGCCCACAGCATATACCGAGCCATCCTCGGCGCAGACTAGATCGAAAAGGTCCAGGTTGGTCGGGGCGTCCAGTCGTTCCCAGCCGTCTGCTGTTCGTCGGCAGAGCAATCCTTGCCAGCCGACGGCATACAGCTCATCGCTGGAAAAGGCCGCCACCGCTTCCACGGCCAGATCCAAGGCTTGTTCGCCTGGTAGTAAGGGAATCGTTTCCGCTTCCCAGAGGGTCCAGTCGCGGCTGCAGTACACCTGTAGGACCGTACCCACCACCAGTGTAAAATCCGCGCCTATAGTCCTGATTGAGCGTAGCGGGCCCTGCGGCTCCACCCCCTCGATGGACGGAAGCTCATGGAAGCTCTGGCCGTCGAACCGAACGAGCTGCCCAGCCTCTCCCAGATAGATGGCTTGTGGATAGGGACGGATCTGGCGGATATCGACCGAACAGGCGTTCCACTCGACAGGAATGGAGGTTAGCTTGCCGGCCTCCAGCCAGCTGAGCACTGCATTGGGTTCGTCCTGTTGAAACAGCTCATCGACGGAGACGATCAAGGCGCCACTGCCGGGCGCGACGAGCCGTGCATCGACAAGCGTCATGCCAGGAATCTGTCTTGGAATCTGTAATGGCATGGGGGGCGATCTCCCTATCTAACCGTTCATTAACGCGGTGGACCGCGCCAGCACGCCTTTCTTCGCCCTGCCTGTTTTCCCCATCCCGTAAGAGGAAGGGCGTAAGGTCGCGTTCGGGTCGGTCCGCGCCTCCTGATGGTAGTCCATGAGTTGTGCCTTGAGGCATGCTTCCGAGCAGCCCTTGAAAGTGGTGGAGGCTGATTTCGCACCTATGGTTGCGGCTTCATCTAGGCTCATCTCGCTAGATCCACGGGCCTTCATCGCCACCTTGCGTCTTGCCGAGAGCACCCCGTGAGTGCTAACCGTGGCCGCTTCGCCTTCGGCGCACAGACAGGGTGCCTTGTTGGAGTCGTAATTGTCCCAGCCCGGTCTTTTTCCACCACTCTGACGGTCCGCTCCGGCCTCGACGATGCATTTCACTTCGATGAGGTGGTCGGGCGTCTGGCCGGGACAGCAATGGCCGCTGTCGTAGGGGGTGAGAAAGCAACGCATTGCCCGCTGGCAGGGTCTCTGCGAGGCGCCGCCCAGCCGCCTTTCTAATTGCCTAATGTCTTTACGGATATTATCCAGCGTCTGTTTGTTCGCCCCACCCCTGCGCTCCCTGTCAAATTTCTTGCGCTCATCGGCCACCTGCTGGCCCTCAGGCGGGCAGGTCGCCTTCCGGTTCAGATCGTCCCCGCAGGCCTTCTTTGCAGCGTCGATCTCGTTGTTGCACTGGCCCGTCTTCATGCCGAGCGCCATGCGGTCCAAGTATGTCCAAGGTACAGTATTACCCGGATCGGAAGCGTGGTTATGGGTCGTCATATCCATATGCCGAACCACATTCTCCCCCTCGAACTTCACATCCATCGACCAGGAGGTGAAGTACACCTTGCCCTTGATCTTACTGGTGATCACGCCCTTCTTCGGCGCGCAACCGGCCTCATCCCCATAGCTGGTCTTGAAGTAACTCTTGTTCTTGAGCATCACTTCCTTACCACTGATCTTCACCGTACGACTGCCCTTGGTCGTGTCCTTGGCCATACCGGTATTCGGATAGGGGATGGGCACTCCGGTTGGCGTGGGTGGCGCCTGGGGCGGGGTGAAGCAGACATCCGGAAAGCAGGCCACCGACTTGCCATCCGCCGCCTTGCAGGAGATCTCCATATTGTTGGCAAAGACCTCATTCGCCATCACGCAGCCCTCACAGTCTGGTAACTGAGCATCGCGGCGGCGCGTTCGCCGGCGTCGTTGCCCAAGTGGCAGAAGATATTCGGGCCTTCGCCATAGCCCTTGCGGCTGGCGGCCAGGGCCACGGCGAGCATCGCCGGGCCGATGGCGGCGCCGACTTCGCCGATGCAGTCGGCGGGGTGCCAGAGGTGGAAGAACTCCTTGCGCACGCGCAGGGTGCGGCTCAGGGCCAAGGACGCTTCCTTGAAGTAGTACTGCTCGCCGGAGATGTCGGTGAGCCGATAATCCATTTGCTCCAACCCACAGCCGACTTCGCTCAGGGCGGCGCGTACGGCTTGAGTCAGGCCATCGGCGCGCAAGGGAATGTCTTCGGCCTCCACCGTGGCCTTCTCCATACCGAACCCCAGGCCGATGCAGGCCAATTGCGGCTCTTTGCTGGCAACGGGGGCGGCCAGCACCACGGCGGCGGCGCCTTCGCCGGGGATAAATCCGTTGGAGTTCTGGCTGGTGAGCAGGCGTTCGCGTGCTTCGAAAGCGGCCAGGGTCGGTCCGCTGAGGAAGGAGTCGACGCCGGCAATCAGCACATGGCGATGGCCGCCCTGGTAGATCAGCGTGCGTGCATTCAGCAGGGCCACCGCAGCGCTGACCCGACCACGGGCAATGACGTTGGAACCGGGATGAAAGCGTAGGCCCAGTTCGGCTTCGATGGCGTGCAGCAGCCCCTTATCGAGACCATCGAGGCGGCCGGGGCGCTCGACTTCCGCCACCCCCAGCAGCAGCGGGGTCTTTTCCGGGTCGACGTTGGGGGTGCTTTGTATCGCCTCGGCGATGGCCCGGGCGGCCATCTTGATCAGCTTGGTGCGGCCGCGCCAGGGCTGTTCCAAAGGCACGCTGGCGGCAATCAGCCATTCGCCGCCTTGGTCGATAAAGCGGGTTTCCTGGAAATTGTCGATGGCGCAGCGGATCGCCGCGCAGCTCGCGGGTGCGCTGAGGCCGACAGCACTGACCATGCCGGAGCCGATGATGCAAAGCACGGTCATCAGTCCGTCTCCTCGGGTGCGTGCTTGTCTTTTACCAGGGAGGAGAGCGACGGGTAGTAATCCTTGCCCAGTTCACGGGCGCGCCACCAGCCCGTGGACATCGTGCCGACCAGCACCTGAGCGATCTCGAACATGTTGCGCCGTAGCGGGCGGGCGACACGCCAGGTCAGTTGCACCTGGAGCGCGTCGGTGTCGATCAGCAGGGTGTCGATCACCGCCTGCACAGTCTCATGACCACCTTTTTTCAGAAAGAAGGTCACCGGCACGTCGATTTCGGGGATGCGAAAGCCGGCGCGCTCCTGGGGTGTGAGGTTGAGCAGCAGCACGTCCTCGCCGCCTCGCAGATACTGGATCTGCTGATCGTCAGGGGCCGCCTGAAAGTAGCGGCGGTCGAAATCACCCGGCAGAAACGGAAAGCAGTCGGCCAACCAGGCCTCGTCGTAAGTACCGGCGAAGCGGGCGCGTTGCGGCCAGCTACGGCCGATGGGGCCGAGGGCCATCGGACGGTAGTCGCCAGAGGGACTGTCGATCGCCTTGCCCAATTCCTCGGTGTTCGGCATCGGCATGCCACCGATATCAGCACTACCCATATGGCGTGGGAACCAGCCACAACCGGTCGGATTGTCCAGGTAGCAGTGACGCATTTCGGAGTCTTTGGCCATCGGATGACTGCCGCCAAAGGCCTGGGCATAAGAGATGTGCTGCTCGGTGAAGGGCTGCGGCAAGCCGGGAGAAACGCCCAACAGCCCCGGTTGCCACTGCCGGGGGCCGAGGACGGAAAAGGCTTTGCTCATCTGACCGACGCGAATGCCCGCAGCCAGCTGCCTCACGGGCCGCCCGCCTGGGGCATAGGCCTTGCCGCGCACCAGCACATCGCAGAATGGCTTGATCGGGGCGAAGTCCATTTCCTGCAGCGGGGCGCTGAGACCAGGCTCGCCGAGGAAGGTATCGGCCATCAGCAGCGGTTGCTGGCTGTCGGCGAGGGTCGCCGCGCGGCCGTCCAGCGGTAGATTGAAAGTGCCTTTGGCCACCACCACCAGGGATTCGCGGCCATCGGGCTCCATGCCCTGGGTATAGGCAGCAAGCAGTTTGCTGGCGTTGAGCAGTTCCATGGGCCGAATACCTGTCTAGTTGATCTGCACCGAACCACCCTTGATGCGGTTGACCCCGCTGGAGCGGCTGGACAGGTAGGCGCCCTGGATAATCACTTTGCCTGCGCGGGTCAGGGTGATACTGGCCTTGCCGCAACGCAGCACGATCTCGCGTTCGGCACTCAATTCCAGGCGCTGGTCGTCCAGTTGCACGCAGGCAACCGGTGCGGGCGCCGCGGTCTGGCCAAGCAGGCGGCCGATCACTAGCGGGCGGAAAGGGTCGCCATCTTCGAACATCAGCGCCACCTGGGTGCCGATGTCTGCAGGGGCGAGCAGGGTGGTGCTGCGGGCGGCGATGCTCTGTTCCTCGGGGCAACCGGGGTAGGTCACCAGGGGCGCACTGGCTTGCGGCAGGTCGAGCAGGACGCCGATGACCACGCCATCGATGCGGGCCTGGGTGGGTAGTGGGTATTGAACCGTCATACGCGTGACTCCTAGTTTTGCAGGATCTTGCGTCCCTTGATCACCACGTTCTTGTTGGCCTTGATGTTGATCGCACCAGAGCCGTCTATGGTGATGTCCTTGCCGCGGATGCTGATGGTGCCGTCCTTCTTCATGACGATGCTGGCTTTGCCGGTGGTGATGGTCACCGAGTCACCGGCATCGATGACAAGGTCCTTGCCCACCGTCAGCGCATCGTTGTTGTCGATATCGGTCGTGCGTCCTGCACCGACCTTGCGCGATTCGTTTGCCTTTACTGTGGTTGAAAGATTGGCACCCACGTCCACCGAGCGGTTGGCGCCCACATTGGTCGACTGGTAGAGGCCCACATTGACGTTTTGGTAGGCCCCGACATTCACCGTTTGAAAGGCACCGATGACAACTTCCTGCGCTGCGCCGATGGCGATCGTCTCGTTGATACCTACCGCATGGGTGCGCTGCAGGGTCACGGTCGCGGTTTCGTTGGCGCCGACGCTGATCGTGCGGTTGCTGCCAATGTTGATGGTCTCGTTGCTGCCGACGCGTTCCGTACGGTTGACGCCAATGGTGATGGTCTCGTTGTTATCGACGGTTTCGGTGCGGTCGTGTTTGACGTGCACGGTTTCGTCGTTGTCGATGCTCTTGCTGCGGTCGTGGCCGACCCAGTGGGTCTCGTCGTTCTCGACCTCGATGTCCTGGTTCTTCTCGGCGTGGATAAACAGTTGCTCCGCGCCTTTCTTGTCTTCCATGCGGATTTCATTGAAGTTGGCCGGTGAGCCGCCCTTGCTTGAACGGCTCTTCACGCCGCTCTGGGTGGCATTGGCCGGCAGCGTGTAGGGCACGGTCTGTTCGGCGTTGTAGACGCGGCCGGTGATGATCGGCCGATCCGGGTCGCCTTCGAGAAAACTGACAATCACTTCCTGACCGATTCGCGGGATCTGCATCGCCCCCCAGTTCTTGCCGGCCCAGGCCTGGGAGACGCGCATCCAGCAGGAGCTGTTCTCGTTGGATTGGTCGTGGCGATCCCAGTAGAAGTGCACTTTGACCCGGCCATACTGGTCGGTCCAAATCTCCTCGCCATTGGGGCCGACCACCACCGCGGTCTGTGGCCCTCGGACAATCGGCATGGGGGTCAGGGGGAGGGGGTGGAAAACCTGGCTGGCATCCATGCAAGCGAGTTCGCCCACGAACTGCTCGGAGAGATCCTGGGTGCCACTTTCATAGGGCTCCTGGTGGATGTGGTAGCGCGCGCTGACCACCAGGTATTCGCGGTTCTGGTCTTCGCGCTCATAGCCGGTCAGCGAGAACAGGTGGCCGGAGCCCAGTCCGCGGGCACGGCCGCGCAGTTGTACGCGCTCGAACTGGCTGTGGATGGCTTCGATGCGGGTACGCGCATAGTGCTCGCCGTCGTTGCTCTGTGCGTATTCACCGGGGTAGTCGTAGAGCGGGTAGTCGCCGTTGCTGTGGCTGCGCGACACACTGGAGCGCACCTCAAGGTTGGCGCGGGGTCGCTGGAAGTCGTAATCGTTGAGCTCCAGCGAACCGGGTTGGACTTCCCGCGTCAGTTGCCAATCGTAGAAATGATCGCGCTCGCGCATTTGCCGATCGGGCGGGTAGAACGGCACTGAGTCGTAATCTGCCACCGTGGAGTGGGCGCCATAGGCGTCGGCCAACACCAGTACATGACGCGCTTGCTCATGGCGGAAGTAGTAATAGATCCCTTCCTGTTCCATCAAGCGGCTGACGAAATCGAAGCTGGTTTCGCGGTACTGCACGCAATATTCCCACTGGCGGTAGCTGCCGCTCAGGCTGTCTTCGAAATCGGAAAAACCGAGGTCGCGGAACACCTGCTTGATGATGTCCGGCACCGTATTGTTCTGGAAAATCCGGCAATCCGAGGTGCGCGTGAGCAGCCAGAACCAGGGCCGCAGGCTGACGTGGTAGCCGGCGAACTGGCCATGGCCGGTCAGTTGTCGACAGCTGCAGGCAATGCCGTGGAAGTAGCGTTTGCCGCCGTCGTGCAGTTCCAGGGTCAGGCCCATCGGCTTGCCCAGCAAATGGTCGAACGTGATCGCCCGGTCTTCGGAGGTGAGGTTCAATTCGTAGTGGAACAACCGCCCCAATTCTTCGTTGCCTTCCATGCTCCGCAGCAGCAGGACATCGCCGCCGAGGGGGCAGTTGACCTGCACCAAACGGTTGTTTTGCGTGATTGCCATGCACGGCTTCCTCTGCCTCGTGTTTGGGCGTCAGTCGGCCGTCTCGAATACATAACGCAACGTACGACTGAATCCGTTTCCAGCGGATTAACCTTTTGCCCAACGCCTCTTTGGCGTTATCTCTAATCCTTACAATTCAAGGAAGTGTTAGCGCTGTTCAATTCTTGTCAAGAAACTCTCCGACCAGTGGGGTGAACACCGAGGCGTTTCAAGATCGGTGATCGGAGGTCATTATTTAGTATCTTTGGTTATAGGCTTTATTCTAAAAAGTGAGTACCCGCGCAATTTATTCAGGCGCGAATTCAATCGTGCTTATGAAGAGCATCTTTCAAAGTTGCGTAAAGGATGAGTACTGTAAAACTAAAGTTCGCGCACTTTTAACCACCGAAGACCTGATGACAGCAGAACCGACTATCCTTTCGGATAGTGAACGCTGCACTCTTGGCAAAAAGGGACGCCATGCCAGACTATGATCGCGCCATCGGCTCCACACCCGGCATTACATACGGTGATCGAACCTGTCTGATCGGGCCCTGGTTACTCAGGCCCTGGCTACTCCGGATGGCTTCAATCACGGTTTTCTGTCTTTTCACGGCAACGCCCGGATACGGCCAGAACCTGCCAACCGCGGCAGGTGTCGAAAACGCCACGGTAACGGTGATTCAAGCGCAGGAAATCGTTTCCAGGGCCACCCTTGAAGCCGTTCGCTGGAGCGGCCCTGAGTCCGGCCCGAAAGCCCAGCGGGGCAAGAGCATCGCCCTTGTCGCAGAGGATTTGCGTAACGGAGGCATCGTCGGTGTCGCGCAGGGCGCTCGCGAGGCAGCCAAGGCGATGGGCTGGACGCTGAAGATATTCGATGGCGCTGGATCATCGGCCGGGCGCGCAAAGGCCTTCTCCGATGCGCTGGCAGAGAAGCCCGACGGCCTCATTCTGTGCGGTTCCGATGCCCTTGAGAACAATGCGGCGCTGATCCTCTTCGCCAACAGGGATGTGCCGGTGGTTGGCTGGCACGCCGGGGCACGCCCCGGGCCGATTGACGGCACGCCGGTGGCCATGAACGTCACGACCGACCCGCTCGAAGTGGCTCGCCTCACGGCCATGGCGGCAGTGGCACAGTCAAACGGACACGCCGGCGTGGTCATCCTGACCGACTCCAAGTACAGCATCGCCATGGCGAAAGCCAAGGCCATGGAAAACGTCATTCGGGCCTGTCGAGAATGTACGTTGCTGGAAGTGCGCGATGTGGCGATCTCCGAAAGTGGCGAGAAGATGCCGGCGCTCACCAAGGAGCTGCTTCAGCGCTATGGCAAGCGCTGGACCCACACGCTGGCCATCAACGATATCTATTTCGACTACTCGATTGCCTCATTGACCAACGCCGCAATGCCCAGTGACGGCATCAGTCTGTTATCTGCCGGTGATGGCAGCGCCTCGGCTTTCTTGCGCATACAGGCAAAAACCTACCAGACCGTCACCGTGGCCGAGCCGCTCAACCTGCATGGCTGGCAAGTGATGGATGAATTGAACCGGTTGTTTGCAGGGCAGCCGGTGAGCGGCTTCGTAGCACCGATTCACTTGGTCAATGCCGACAATATTGCTTTCGACGGCGGGAAGAAATTCCAGTACGACCCTGACAATGGTTATCGAGACATCTATCGCCACCAATGGAATCCATGACATTGGACGTTACTTCCCGGCTCGGACGCCGGCTATTGCCGCAGTCGTTGCGCGCACAGTTCACACTGGCGTTCTTGACGCTGGCGCTGCTGATCCTGGCGGGTGGTGCCACAGCGGTCTACGCGTTGCGCACGTCAAACAGCGCCACCCGCCAGCTGACGGATGAACGACTGGTGCGCATGCAAAATGGGCAAGACATGGTGCAGCGGACCTTGCTGATCGAACGCCAGACCGATCAGCTTCTGACAACCCGTTCCCCTGACGCCCTGCGTTCAAGCTATGCGGCGACCGTCGAACAGCTTGAAGCCCTTGATCAACTGGTGCAGGAGCTGACTGCCGCGAACAGTGGCGAGGCGATACTCGACATGCATCAGTCGAGTCAGATGTTCCGCAATACCGCCAACATCGTTGCGCAACTGCGAGAAAGCCTGTTGCAGACCGAGGTCACCTTCGAGCAAGCCCTGGAGGATCACGCTGCCCGGTTAACCGCGACCAAGTCCCGGTCCAGCCTGGAACTGGCGGTGTTACTTTTCGATCTGCCGCAGGCTAATGACAGTGATGCCGTGCAACGGCTGCGGATCCGATATGAGCGCCTGTCACGCGCCGCTGGCAAGTTACCCGACGCTGATGGGGAAACGCCCGATCTCTTCTCCCTGCGCCTGAGACTCATCAATCAGCACAACGTCATCCAGCGCTTCAATGAGGAGTTGAAGAATGAGGCCGGGGTTCTGGTCGCGGTGGCCCGTGCGCAATCCAGTGCTTACACCGAAGACTATCGCGAAGCCGTGCAGCGCCTGGTCGAGGCCTCAAATCGTAGCCAGCAATGGGTGCTGATCATGTTGGGCGCCAGCCTGGTGTTCGCCTGGTTCGTGACCCGGGTCTTCATGGGCCGTCATGTGCTTGTGCGCCTGAATGAAATAAGCCGGCAATTGCGTCAGGAACGCACTGACAAAACGCATTTGATGATGGTGGAACATGGGAAAGACGAGATCGGCAACATGGCTCGCGCGGTGAATCAATTCCTCAAAGACCGTCTTCAGCTGGAAAAAAAGACGGTCCAATTGAGTATCGCCACAGAGCGGCTCGCCCTGCAAAACAACCGATTAGAGCAAGAAGCCATCATCCGTGCCGGACAAGGTCATGTCCTGGAGCTGATCGCCAGGAGCACCGAGCTTGCAGAAGTCCTCGAGAGTCTGGCTCACCTGGTCGAGTCCCAACTGGAGGGGATGATGGTGTCCATCCTGGTGCTGGATGAGGATGGCAAACACCTGCTGCACGGGGCTGCCCCCAGTTTGCCGAAAGCCTATAACCAGCTCATTGACGGGATTGCGATCGGTCCAAACGTCGGCTCTTGCGGCACCGCGGTGTATCGACGAGAACCGGTCATCGTCACGGATATCGAGCTGGACCCGCTGTGGGAGGAGTACCGATCAGCCGCTGCGCCCTATGGATTTCGCGCCTGCTGGTCGACGCCGATTCTGTCCCATGAGCGAAAGGTATTGGGTACGTTTGCCTTGTATTCCAACACCGTCCGCAGCCCTAGCTCGACCGAGACGCGACTGATCGACATGGCGACACCTCTTGCCGGTATTGCGATAGAACGCCAACTGACCGAAAAGCGCATTCGCTATATGGGCGACCATGACGCACTGACCGGGCTGCCGAATCGCACCTTGCTCGAGGACCGTCTCAAGCAGGCAATACTGTATGCCCAGCGCTACAGCCGGCTGGTGACGGTGGTGTTTCTCGATCTGGACAAATTCAAACTGGTGAATGACAGCCTTGGGCACAGCGCTGGAGACGTACTGCTGAGAACCGTCGCCCAGCGCATGCAGGAATGTGTGCGCCGCACCGACACCGTCGTGCGACTGGGTGGCGACGAGTTTGTGATCATCCTGTTCGACCAGCCCTCAGACCTCGACGGCGTTACTCCAGCCCTGCACAAGATCCAGGAAGCCATCCTGCAGCCGATTCAGCTCAGCGGGCATACACTCCACGTCACCTGCAGCATGGGGTTGGCTACCTACCCAGCCGACGGCAGCGATACCGACACGTTGCTCAGCAATGCGGACGCCGCCATGTACCGGGCCAAGGAACTGGGTCGCAACAGTTACCAGTTCTATACGAGCGAGATGAATAACAAGGATCAGGGCAAGCTCGCCATGCAAGACGGGCTACGAAACGCACTCAACCATGACGAGTTCCTGCTGCTGTACCAGCCACAGGTGGATTTGCAGTCAGGTCAGATTATCGGCGTAGAAGCACTGATCCGCTGGCAGCATCCCGAACTCGGCATGGTGTCTCCAGTCAAATTCATTCCGCAGGCCGAAGAGACCGGGTTGATCGTGCCCATAGGCGATTGGGTGATTCATACCGCGTGCAGACAGAACAAGGACTGGCAGGATGCGGGCTGGCCGCCGATCACCATGTCGGTGAATATTTCAGCACGCCAGTTCATCGAAAGGGACCTGATCGACCGGGTGAGGCATGCCTTGCAAGAGACCGGACTGGACCCGATGTACCTTGAGCTGGAGCTGACCGAAAGTCTGATCATGCAAGACCTTCAGCAAGCCATCAGCAAAATGAAGGAACTGCAATCAATGGGGATCAGTCTGTCGATCGACGACTTCGGCACCGGCTACTCCAGCCTCGCGGCATTGAAAAGCTTCCCCATCGCAAGACTCAAGATCGACCAGTCTTTCGTGCACGATCTGCCCGACAACGAGAACGACAAAGCCATCGCTACCGCAGTGATTTCGTTGGGGCACCAACTGAACCTCAAGGTCATAGCCGAAGGTGTCGAAACCGAAGAGCAGCAAACCTTCCTGCGTGAAAACGGCTGCGATGAAATTCAGGGCCACTTTTTCAGCAGAGCGGTCAGCGCAGAGGAAATCAGTCTGTTACTGCGTACACCCCGATTGCCTCAATCGAGCTGCATTACCAGCCCTGACACGGTAAGGCGAAAACGCGATGTAAAACGTCCACGCAGTCCAATGCCCGGGCGTTAATGACTTGGCGTACGGTAAAACGCTGCTGTGTCGACCTGCGGCAAAAAAGACATCGGCGACTTTCTGCTGCTCACCCAACTGGTGACCAGAGAAACCACCAGAGTGGCCAGCACCGGACGACGGAATTTCGCTTCAGCATTTTTGATGGACTGTGGCATGGCACGCTCGGCATTCAGCAAGAGAGAAAACTTGCATCTGGCATGAACCATGGTGCCAATCTCGATGAGCCGGGTAGTGTGGCAGGGGAACGACCTATGAAGGCCGTCCCCATGCCGATTGTGGCGCAAACCACTTGAGGTCGGTGCTCTCCCGTATTTTCGCCGGTCAACTGCGAGCTTCTTCGGTCAGCTCAAACACCTCTAGTTATCGATTAAAACGCTCGACCAATGAATACTGAGTATTAGCTGTCCGGGTCAATTCCTTGCTTAACTCTGCCGAATGATGGGCCTGCTCCGACGTCTGATCTGCCAGGTGCGCGATGGTGGTGATATTACGGCTGATTTCCTCTGCAACGGCGGTTTGCTCTTCAGTGGCCGCTGCAATCTGGGTTGTCATGTCAGTGATATTGGCGACCGCTTCACTGATACCTACCAACGCTTTGTCTGCCTCAAGCACCCACACCACACCTTCTTCGGCCTGACGGCGACCACTTTCCATCGTCTGCACGGCGTTATCGGAAGACATCTGGAGCTTGGTTATCAAGCCATGGATTTGCGTCGTGGATTCAGAGGTGCGCTGCGCCAACTGACGCACCTCGTCCGCCACCACGGCGAAGCCTCGACCCATATCACCAGCGCGCGCAGCTTCGATCGCGGCATTCAAGGCCAGTAGGTTGGTTTGATCGGCAATGCCTTTGATGACATCGACCACGGTTCCGATTTCATTGCTGTCCTTGGCTAACTGCGCGACCGTCTGCCCGGTTTCGCCAACCACTGCGGACAGTCGCTGGATCGCTTCGCGGGTATCTCGGGCCACATCGCGTCCGCGTCCGGTCAGCAAGTTAGCTTCTTGGGAGGCGTCAGCGGTGCGTTGGACATGGCTGGCGACTTCTTGTGTGGTCGCCGCCATCTGATTGACCGCTGCGGACACTTGTTCGGTTTCGACACGCTGGCGATCAAGACCCCGTGAGCTGTCGGCGGCCAATACGTCGGACCTCCCGGCTAGTCCGCTGAGTTGCTCCGCGGTGTCCTGCAGACGTGTAAGACAGGTCTTCAGGCGCGCGGCCTGGCTCACAAAGGCGGTTTCAAGGCGTGCCTGAGGGCCACACTCGTCGCTGTACATTTTCGCGATCAGTTGATCGGAGGTGGAGGGTTCAGCCATCTGTAGCAAGCGCAATGTCCCCTGCTTTTGCCAGCGCGTGACGATCAGTCCGAGCGGTGCAGAGACAGCTGCGGTGATGGCAATGGCCACGAAGGTGTTGAGTAAGACACCACTCAAAGCCCCCGCCAAGCCCATAACCAGGAATGGCAACCAGCCAAGCAGGGCCGGTTGCCACTTGTCACGCGCGGGGATGGCCGCCTTGCCCTGACTGATGCGCTTGTAGAGGGCTTCGGCGCGGTGAACTTGTTCGGCAGTGGGTTTGACCCTGACCGATTCATAGCCAACCACTTGGCTGCCTTCGAAAATCGGTGTGACGTAGGCATTGACCCAGTAATGGTCACCGTTTCTGGAGCGGTTTTTGACAATGCCCATCCACGGGTTGCCTTGCTTAAGAGCGCCCCACATATGGGCGAATACGGCAGGAGGCACATCGGGATGGCGGACGATATTTTGCGGTGCGCCAATCAGGTCGGCTCTGTGGAAGCCACTGATTTCTACGAAGGCGTCATTGCAGTAAGTGATGACTCCTCGAGCATCTGTTGTCGAGATGAGTTTCTGTTGAGGTGCAAGCGCGACCTCACGTTGCGTAACGGGTTGGTTGTTCCTCATTCCTGCAGCTCCCTGGGTCCGGTAAAAAAGCCATCGGCAGACGCCAGGAAAATGTGAGTGATTTTTTTAAAATTATATTTAACAACAATGAGTTACATCAATTTTGCTCATTGGAGATCGGGTCCCGAATGGATTTTTTTCCAGGTCCGTCCTCGACATCCAGGTTTACGCAAGGTTGTAGGAATGGCCTTGTCTGGATTACTTGATTGACGTCAACCGCCTGTGTCGGCCTGCGCTGTATTCTGCGCTGAAACCGACTGTTGGTAGCGCAAGGCTTATTGCTCATGACTGAATTGATGCTGACTCACCTCGACTCACTGGGACGCGTGCGAATGGTCGATGTTACGGATAAATGCGTGACGTCCCGAGAAGCCGTGGCTGAGGCATGGGTTCATATGCTTGCCGAGACCCGACAACTGATTGCCAGTGGTGCTCACCCTAAAGGTGATGTATTTGCGGTAGCGCGGATCGCCGGCATTCAGGCGGCCAAACGCACGAGCGAGTTGATTCCGCTCTGTCATCCGCTGCTTCTGAGCAGTGTTAACGTTGAGTTGAGTTTTGAAGGTGACCAACGCGTACGCATTGTTTCTCGGTGCAAGCTGTCCGGACAGACCGGCGTCGAGATGGAGGCACTGACCGCCGCCAGTGTGGCGGCCTTGACCCTGTATGACATGTGCAAGGCCGTGGACCGGGGAATGAGTATCGAATCGGTGCGGCTGTTGGAGAAGCAGGGTGGTAAAAGTGGCTGGTATCAGGCGCCGCAACAATGAAGCTGAATGTTTTGTATTTCTCGCGGTACCGCGAAACGCTTGGCCTTGACGATGAAACGATTGAAGGTGATTTCACTTCTGTCGATCAGTTGCGTCAGCACCTGATACATCGTTCTGGCGTCTGGCAGGTGCTGGCCGAACAGAACCTCATGTGTGCCCGCAATCAGGACATGTGTGGGCTCGATGAGCCGTTGATAGACGGTGATGAAGTGGGTTTTTTCCCAACCGTAACGGGAGGGTGATTCGATGATTCGAGTGCAGACAGAGCGCTTCGAACCCGGCACCGAAATCAATGCCCTGCAGGCTTTGAGTCTGAATGTCGGTGCCGTGGTGAGTTTTGTCGGGTATGTACGTGACACCAACGTCGGACAAGAAGTCGCCGGGATGTTTCTTGAACATTACCCCGGTATGACCGAAAAGGTCCTGGGCAAGATCGCCGACGAAGCCCGGCAGCGCTGGCCGTTGCTCGGACTGGTGCTGATCCATCGAATCGGCGCGCTGCAACCGGGAGACCCCATTGTCTTTGTCGGCGTCAGCAGCAGTCATCGTCAAGCGGCTTTTGATGCCTGTGCGTTTGTAATGGATTACCTGAAAACCCGAGCGCCATTCTGGAAGAAAGAACAGGTGGCCGAGAGTTCCCATTGGGTCGAGGCTCGCCACAGTGATCGCGAGGCGGCGCAACGATGGGAGTGACGTTTCCCTCGCGGTGAGTGGAACGTGTTCAGCTGTATTGAGAGCGAGAATCCCATGCTCTATCCGCTGTTTCTGACGTTGCACCTGTTTGCCGCGATGATTTTCATCGGCACGGTATTCTTCGAAGTCCTGTTCCTTGAAAGTATCCGCAAACAACTGCCGGTCAAGGTCATGTTACTGGTCGAGCAGGGTGTCGGTCGACGTGCACGCACCTTGATTCCATGGGTCTTGCTGGTGTTGTTCGGTGCCGGGTTGGGGATGGTCTGGCTGCGCTATTTACCGGTCCTTGCCACACCAATGGCCTCATCGTTTGGCACGTTGCTGATGTTGAAAATCGTGGTGGCCGTCAGCGTACTGCTGCATTTCCTGGTCGCCATGTTTTTGTTCAAAAGTGGCCGGATGAGTGCTCGATACCTGCATTTCATCCATGGCAGCCTGTTCTGCCACATGGTTGTCATTGTGCTGTTGGCCAAGTGGATGTTTTACCTGACGTGGTGACTGGGCATGCCTGGTGTCCGTTGCGCGACAAGCACTTTGCTCGCGCTTGATGCAAATCAAGGAGCATGGGTCGCCAGGCTCCGACACTGGCGGTCCGCAGCCAGTCTCGGAGACCCGTTATGCTCAATTCGTTTCACAGCCCTGGAGAGCTGAACGTCCGGTGCGATCAAGGCGTGCTCGACCCCAACGGCCATGTCGACACTGAAAAATTTCACGACGGCATCGGCTCTCTGGATTTGCATCGTGCATTGCGCGTCAGCCGTCAGAAGTGCCGTCCGCTGTCGCTGAACGTGCAACTGCCTTCTAACCTCAAGCGTGCCTTGTGGTCCCCTCGCGAAACTTCATGCGAGCACAGTGGTGTCGAACACTATCTTCAGCGTCTGCAACATGAGATCGACCTCGTCGGTTGTCATCTGGGAGCCGGGCAGCGGGTCGAGCAGTTCCATCTGGGGGGCGGAACACCCGCCATCGCCCAACTGAGACGGCTGATGAATCACCTTCGTGGCCGATTCAACTTTCTTGGACATGAGTGCGGTGACTACAGCATAGAAGTGGACCTTCACCATACGGATTGGTCGACCATGGGCATGCTGCGTGACCTGGGGTTCAACCATGTCAGCATCGGCGTTCCGGACATCGGTGCCGACCGTGCGATGTCGGTGGCCTGCTACCAGAATCCGGCACCGATCCATTCGCTTATCGATGCCGCTCGTACCTTCGGCTATCGATCCATCAATGTCGATCTGGGTTATGGCCATACCTGGCAGACGCCAGAAAGTTTTGCGCTGAAACTGGCGACCATCATCGAACTGGAGCCGGACCGGCTGCTGGTGTTTGACTATGCCCGGCCACCCCAACGCTATCGGCCAAAGACTGCAGACACAATCGGGGCGTTTTGCAGCGAGGAAGATAAAGGCGCCATGCGCCGGATCTGCTTTGAACAGTTGATCGGCGCCGGTTATCACTACATTGGCCTGGGGCAGTTTGTCCGACCCGATGACGATTTGGCGATTGCTCAGGAGCGCGGCCGATTACGTCGCAATTGTGAGGGGTTTACCCGTCACGGGCATTGCGACCATATCGGGTTCGGTTTGGGCGCTATCAGTCAGATCGACGGTTTGTATGCGCAAAACACCGACGAACTGGAACGGTACCAGAAGCAACTGGACATGGACCAACTGCCGACGAGTCGTGGCTGGCGCTGTGAGGAAGGGGATCAGGTCAGGCACATGGTCATGGAACGCCTGGCGTGTGATCTGGAGCTGGATATCCAGGCAATCGAGAGGCGTCATGGAGTCATTTTTCGCCAGTACTTTTTCACCGCCTGGCCTGTGCTTGAGCAATTGAGCCGTGACGGGTTGATTGAACTGTCTGACCGTTTCATCAGCATTCTTCCGGCCGGTCGGCCGCACGTGGATGCCGTCTGCAACCTGTTTGAAAAGGATTCGGACGGTGCGGGGCATGAACCCCATTACGAATGGATTGATCATGACAACTTCATTTGATTTCAATCGTGCCCTGGTCGAAAAGTATGACCTCCCGGGGCCGCGCTATACCTCTTACCCGACCGCGCCGCAGTTTCATCAGGCGTTCGCCGTCGATGACTATCAGCGTGCGGCCTCGGACAGCAACCAGGCGACAACGCCAAAATCGCTGTCGGTGTACATCCACATCCCGTTCTGCAAGAGCCTTTGTTACTACTGCGCCTGCAACAAAATCATTACCCGGAAAACCCACCGCGCCGTCGAGTACCTGACGTACCTCAAGCGCGAAATCGTGATGCAGGCTGCCTTGTTCGACCGCACCCGCAAACTCACACAACTGCACCTGGGAGGTGGCACGCCGACCTATTTGACCGGCGAGCAACTGGCTGACCTTATGGACTGCCTGCACCAGGCGTTCGACATGGATGACAGCGATGACCATGAGTTTTCCATCGAGGTCGACCCTCGCACCATCAGTACGCAACAGATCCAGTTGTTGCGTCAGTTGGGGTTCAATCGTTTGAGCTTTGGCGTACAGGACTTCGATCCCGACGTGCAGGCAGCGGTCAATCGGCAGCAAAGTGAAGAGCAAATCCATGCGCTGGTCGCTGCGGCGCGCCAAGCGCGATTCAAATCGATCAGTGTCGATCTGATTTACGGCCTGCCATTGCAAACCGTGGAGAGTTTCGATGTCACCCTCGGCAAAATCATCGCGCTGCGTCCGGACCGGATTGCCGCCTACAGCTACGCCCATCTGCCGGAACTGGTGCGCGCACAACGGCTGATTCGTTCGGCCGACATGCCGCCACCGGAGCGCAAACTGGAATTGCTTGAACTGACTGTCCGTCGTCTGACTGAGGCCGGTTATATCTATATCGGCATGGACCATTTTGCCTTGCCGGACGATGAGTTGGCGCTGGCCCGGGCCAATGGCACGTTGCAACGCAATTTCCAGGGTTATTCCACCCATGCCGACTGCGATTTGATCGGTCTCGGGGTGTCTTCCATCGGCAAGGTCGGCGACAGCTACAGCCAGAGCGTCAAGGAGCTTTCGCAGTACTACGCCCGTATTGATCAAGGCTTGTTGCCTGTGCATCGGGGTTACCGGTTGAGCGCCGATGATCGGCTGCGCCGAGAAGTGATCAGCGATCTGATGTGCCACGGCCGGATCGACTTCGGCAAGTTTGAAGCGGGTCATGACATCTGCTTTACCGATTACTTTGCCGATGCGCTGATGCAACTGGACGAGCATGTTCGCGATGGCTTGCTGCAGATTCACAAAGACGCGTTGGTGTTGTTGCCCCACGGGCATTTGATGATGCGCAGCGCGGCGATGGCGTTTGATGCCTATTTGGGCGCTGATCAAAAAGGCCGGTTTTCACGTACCGTTTGAAGTCCCCAGTGCTGGCGTCCGCGATGCCAGGAGGAAATGATGAGAACCGAGTTTCAGGATCGTTTGGCGGTGGTCACGGGTGCCAGTTCCGGGATAGGCCTGGCCCTGTGTGCGGCGCTGTTGCCGCGCGGGGTCAAGGTGCTGGCGATGTCACGGAAAATCGGGGAATTGCCGGCCTTGCAGCAGATCTATGGCGAGCGCCTGCAATGGTGTGCCGGTGACGTGACCTGTCAGGATGACCTGCAGGCGCTGGCCCAACGTGCGTCGACACTGGGCCAGGTGGATTATCTGGTGCCCAACGCGGGTATCGCCGAAATGGCCGATAGCCTCGACATGCCGGCCTTCCAGCGTCAGTGGGCGGTCAACGGCGCCGGGGCGTTGAATACCCTGGCGGCGTTACGCGGGGAGTTGGCGAGTCCGGCTTCGGTGGTGTTTGTCGGCAGCTTCCTGACCGGCTCGAGCTTTCCCGGTCTGGCCGCCTGCATTGCCAGCAAGGCCGCGCTGGCGGCGCAGGCGCGCACGTTGGCGGTGGAATTCGCGCGTTATGACGTGCGCATCAATCTGGTCTCCCCGGGGCCGACCGCGACCTCGATGTGGGACAACCTGGGGTTGAGCGACGGGGAACTCGACGACGTTGCCGGCACCCTCGGCAAACGTCTGCTGCCCGGTCATTTCCTCGATGCGTCTGCGGTGGCCAACGTGATTGTCTTTCAGCTGTCTCAAGGCGCGCGGGGTGTTTATGGTCAGGACTGGAAAGTCGATAACGGTTATACCCTGAGCTGAAGAGGTGAACACAAACCCTGTGGCGAGGGAGCTTGCTCCCGCTCGGCTGCGTAGCAGTCGTAAAATCAGCACCTGCGTTTAATCTGAATGTACGCAGTGACTGCTTTTAGGGCCGCTTCGCGCCCCAGCGGGAGCAAGCTCCCTCGCCACAAGTGCGATGTGTATTTCGATGTTCAGACACAAAATCTAGTGCGACGTACCCTCGGCAAACTCGATTTTATTGCCCACGTTGTACTTACCCGACGGCTTGTTCATCGGCAGGCGCTTGATCTCTTTGAGGGTGTTGCTGTCGTAGACGATCAGCGCACCGTCAGTGGCCCAGATACTCAGCAGCAGGTAGCGACCGTCGCGGGTGAACTCGACGTGGGCGGCGGTCTTTCCGGGCATCGGGCGCAGGGTGTGAGCGATTTCCAGGGTCTGTTTGTCGATCAGGTGGATCGCATCGTTGTCGGGGCCGAAGAACACGTCGGTCCAGGCATACCGCGAGTTGACGTGGCTGCGCATGAAGAAGCCCGGCCCCAGGGTCGGTATTTCCTTGAGCAGTTTCCAGGTCTTGAAGTCGATGACCGAGATCAGGCCCTTGCTGATGTTCGGCGTGGCGAACACCCACTCACCGTTACGTTTCCAGTAGGTCCCGGACCCCAGGTGCGGCATGCCCGGCAGTGGAATGTCGGTGACCACCTTGCCACTGTCGAGGTCGATCACCTGGCCGCCCTTGGCCGCGCGCGACGTGGCCAGCAGTTGCTTGTAGTCCGGTGAAAAGGAAAAGTCGTCCAGCATATCTTCGGCGTGGATCCGTCGCGGTTCGAAATCCGGTGTGCCGGTGCAGGGCAGTTCCCAGACTTCCTTCACGTCCTTGAGCGCCACGATGAAGCTGTCCCGTGGCGGCGCGGTGTAGACCGCGCTGACCCGTGACGCGGTGCCGTCCTGGCCGATCGCCGGAATGGTTTTGACCAATGACAGATCACGGGCATCGAGCACCACCAGGTTGCCAGGCAGGTAGTTGCCCACCAGCACCCATCGGCCGTCCTTGCTCACCGCGAGGTTGCGGGTGTTGAGCCCGGCGCGGACCTCGGCGATCAGTTTCAGGTTATGCAAGTCATACAGGCTGATCCAGCCATCGCGAGAAGCCACGTAGACGAAGCGTCCGTCCGGCGAAAACTTCGGCCCGCCATGCACTGCAAAGTGCGAAGAGAACCGAGCCAGCACTTCAAAGCGGTCGCCGTCGAGGATGTCGATGTGATGATCACCGGCTTCCACCACCACAAACAGGTTCAGGGGATCGGCGCGATGCTGGGGCGTGTCGGGCAGTTTGTTGATATCGGCGAGAATCGAATGACTGCCGCGAATGTCATCGTTGCTCCAGGTGGGTGGGGTGGCGGGTGGTTGCTGGAGGTAGTCCACCAACGCGTCGATCTGCGTGGCGTTGAACACGTTGGCATACCCGCTCATCTGACTCGCGGGGCGACCGTCCTGGATCACGCTGCGGATTTCGTCGGGTTTGATCCGGCTCAGGCTTTCCGGCAGCAAGGCCGGCCCCGCACCGCCGAAACGGTTGGCGCCATGGCAGCTCTGGCAATGCTGTTGGTAGAGGTTGGCGGCCGCGTCGGAGGGCGGAGTCGCTGCACCGGCGTGAGCCGCACCGATCCATAACAATGGGCCAAGCACCATGCGCCTCATATCGCCACCTTGCGCTGGCGTTGCAGCGCTGCGGGGTAAAAGCGCGCCGGGAATTCCTGTTGTTGGGCAGCGAACAGATCGACCACTTTGCCGATCACCGCAAGCGTCGGAATGCCAGGTGGGCATTCCCGCGCCAGGGTCGGCAATTGGTGCAGCCTGCCTCGTGCAACATGCTGGTCGGGACGCGTGCCATTGCTGATCAGCGCCGCCGGTGTCTCGGCGGGCATTCCAGCTTCGATCAAGCGCTGGGCGATAATCCCGAGATTGGATAACCCCATGTAAAACACCAGGGTCTGGCTGCTGTCGACGAGGCTGCTCCAGGGTAATTGCAACTCACCATCGTGTTGCAGGTGCCCGGTGATGAATCGACAGGAGTTGACCAGCTCCCGATGGGTCAGTGGAATGCCAGCGTAAGCGCTACACCCGGAGGCGGCAGTAATGCCGGGGACCACCTGGCAGTCAATGTTGCGTTGCAGCAGGTACTCCAGTTCCTCGGCGCCACGGCCGAAGATGAACGGGTCGCCACCTTTGAGCCGGACCACACGCTGCCCCAGATCGGCGAGGTCGGCGAGTAGTTCGTTGATCTGATCCTGAGGCAGGCTGTGGCAGCCGCTGGCCTTGCCGACGTAATGCCGGGCGCAGGTGAGGGGGATCAATGCCAGCAGCTCGGGGCTGATCAGGCGGTCGTAAACCACGGCGTCGGCTTGCATCAACAGGCTCCAGGCGCGCAGGGTCAGCAAGCGTGGATCGCCGGGGCCAGCGCCGACCAGGGCAACTTCGCCCGGTCTGAACGGGGACTCAAGTGCAGCCGGTAAAATAATCGATGGATGCATGGGACGTCCTTGGTACTTCATCAGGTGGGCCGGCCCCATCCTTTGTCAGATGGCTCGCCAGGCGGGTGCTTCAGTGCATGACGCAAGGGATGGTCGGTAAGGGCGACACGCCGATTTCTTCATCGCTGAGGTGGCAACCGGGGTCCTGGCCCCAGAGATCACCCTCGGCCCAGGCGCGGGTGCGGGTATTGCCGTTGCAGATGCTGAGCCAGCGGCATTGGCCACAACGGCCACCCACGGCGCGAGGATGCGCGCGCAGTTGCTGCAACAAGGCGTCCGGGCGGTCCAGCCACAGCGTGCGAAACGGCGTGTGCCGGACATTGCCCACCGAGTGCTGCCACCAATAGGTGTCGGGGTGCACTTCGCCTGTGTTGTCGATGTTGGCGATGCCACTGCCCGAGGCGTTGCCGCCCCAGGCGCGGAGCATGTGTTCCAGGCGCCGGTAATGCTCGGGTAGATGCAGGCCTACCCATTGCAGCAGGAGAATCGCGTCGGCATCGTTGTTGCCGCTGACAAAATCGCTGTCGCGACCGTGCTGGATATCTTCCCAGGCCCGTTCGAAGATCAGCGTCATCGCCTCGCGGCTCATCTGCTGTCGGGCGTCGAGCTGGCGGCTGCGTTTGCCGCGACCGCTGTAGTTGAGGTGCGACAGATAAAACTTCTGCACGTCGTATTCGCGCATCAGTGCCAGTAATTGCGGCAGCTGCGCATGATTCTCCTGGGTCAGGGTGGTGCGCAGGCCGACGCGAATGCCCTGTTCGCGACAGAGCCGGATCGCCCGCATGGAACTGGCGAAGCTGCCCTTGAGTTGGCGGAACGCATCGTGGGTGGCTTCCAGGCCATCGATGCTGATCCCCACATAGTCGAAATTCGCTGCGCGGATCTGCGCAATGTTCTGCTCATCGATCAATGTGCCGTTGGTGGACAAAGCCACAAAGAAACCCTTTGTGCGGGCATAGGCGCTGAGCACAAACAGATCGTCATGCAGCAGGGGTTCACCGCCGGAAAGAATCAATACCTTCACGCCGGCATCGTGCAGATCGTCGATCACGGTCAGCGCGGCGGGCGTATCCAGTTCGTCGCGAAAGACGCTGTCGGCGGACGTGGCGTAGCAGTGTTTGCAGGTCAGGTTGCAGCGCCTGAGCAGGTTCCAGATCACCACCGGCGGCCGGTTGCTGCCCGGTGGGCTGGTTCTGGGGGCGGGCACCTGGCCGGTCAGGGCACGCAGGTATTGGCTGATCCTCAACATGCAACTCTCCTTGAGTCAGGGTGTGTTCAGCGCGAAGCAATAAGCAAACGCAAGCCTGATGCCCGTAGCAGCTGTCGAGCTTGCGAGGCTGCGTTCGGTTCGGGCCGCGATCGGACGCAGCAGTCGTATAACCTGTGTGCAAGGTTTATCTGAAACACCGTATCGCCTGATTTCACGACTGCTTCGCAGCCGAACGCAGGCTTCGCCAGCTGCTACAAGGTATGCGTTGAACTGAGCGGCATTAAACGCACACCGGTTTTTTTCAGGATGCGACTGCTCACCAGCATCTCGTCGGCGACACAGGCGTCGCCCAGCAAGTAGCGCAGGTGTTCGCGGTAGCTGTCGATTTCCTCGCGGCTGCGACCGTGCACCATGGCGAACAGGTTGTAGCGCCACGCGGTTCGTCGCGGGCGTCGATAACAGTGGCTGACAAAAGGCTGTGCGCCGATCAGCGCGCCGAGGCGCGGCATGTCGGTGTCGCGCACATCCCAAACGGTCATGCCGTTGTAGCGATAGCCCAGGCGATAGTGGTTGGGGACAGCGGCGATGCGCCGGATCGCGCCCTCGGCCTGCAGGCGCTTGAGCAGATCCAGGGTGGATTCGATGCTCAGGTCCAGCTGTTCGGCGAGCCAGGCCCACGGGTCATCCAGCAGCGGCAAGCCGGCCTGGGTCAGTTCAATCAGCCGGTGCGCCAGGGTGTCTTCAGACCGGGAAGTACAGACCGACATGGTAAGTCTCCTCTTTAGGCAAGTTGAGCAGCGGCAAACCGGTCAGGGTTTCGATGTATTGCAAGGTTTCGGTGACGTCTTGTTCGGTAGCGCAGGCGAGCACGAACCACATGTTCCAGGCGTGTTCGCGTCGATAGTTGTGCGCCACTTCAGGCAGGGCGTGCAGTTGCTCGGCGACCTCTTCGAACCGTTCTTCCGGCACTGCCAGCGCCGCGAGGGTGAAGGCGCCACCGAGGCGTTCGATGTCGAACATCGGACCGAAGCGCGTGAGTATTCCTTCACAGAGCAGTTCGTGGAGGCGGTGGAGCAATTCAGGGCTGCTGCTGTCCAGTTCGCTGGCCAGCGCCTGCCAGGGGTTACGCACCAGTGGCAGGCCCAGTTGCAAGCGGTTGATCAACCGACGGTCAAGATCATCCATGGGGCTTGGTTCCCGTTGAGGAGGCGACAAAGCGTGCGCCGCATTGTTTGAAGGCATGGGTGCTGAACAGCAGTTGATGGGGCAGGTCACTCAGCAAGTGTTCTCCCAGCAACGCCTGGATCTGCGCCTCGACCTGCGCGCGTTGGCGTCCGTGAACCATGCAGAACAGGTTGTAGCGCCACTGCGGCAGGCGCCGTGGCCGTTGATAGCAGAGGGTGATACCGGACGCTCGCCCCAGGCGCTGGCCGACTTCGTCGATCAGCGCGTCCGGAACATCCAGCACCAGCATGGCGTTGGCGGTAAAGCCCAGGGCGCGATGGTTGAGCACCAGGCCGACCCGGCGAAACAGCCCCTGTTCGTGCCACTGGTGCATCTGCGCGAGCACCTGGTTTTCGTCGGCGTTTATCCGTTCCGCGAGGGTTTGATAGGGGCGCGAAACACGCGGTAATCCGTCTTCCAGGTGCCTTCGTAAGGCTTGTGTCTGTTCGGGGCTCAATCCCGTCTTCATGGGCCTTCTCCCAAGGCAAAACCGAGGTCGATGCGGTAAGCGGTCAACATCGGCAGATCCAGCGGAACAAGGCCGGTTTCGTTCTCAAGTGCTTCGAGAACACGTTCGATGTGGGGGCGATCAGGCCCGGTCAGCACAAACCACAGGTTGTAGAAATGCTCCCGTGCGTAGTTGTGATTGACCTCGGGATACTGGCTGACGCACTCGGCGACCTGTTGCAGACGTTCGGCGGGCACGGCGAAGGCGGCGAGGGTGCTGGCCCCGGCGCGGCTGTGTTCGAACACCGGGCCGATGCGTGAGAGGGTGCCGGCCTGAGCCATCGCTTCCAGACAATCCATCACCTGGGCCTCGCGGCAACCGAGAATCCGGGCCATCTCCTTGTAAGGTTCCGGGCACAATGGCATGCCGTGCTGGAAGCGGTCGATAAGTTGGCGGCTGAGCAGGTCGAGGTTCATTTCAATAGCCCATTTTCTGCGCGCGACTGCTGAAGAAGATGCCGCTCGGCGCGGTGGCGGGAAGGGTGCTCAGCTGCTTCAGGCTGTACGGATCCCAGACCTGAACCTGATCGCCATCGCGTAACGACAGCCACAACTGGTCGCCGCGCGCGGTGAATTCCATGTGCAGCACCGCCGGCCCCGGTCGCAGATCGGCGACTACGGCACGGGTTTCGGTGTCGATGACCTGGACCCGATCGCTGTCCGGGTAGGCGAAATTGACCCACAGTTGCCGACCGTCCGGCCGCGACGTGACGAACACCGGTTGGCCGGCCACCGGGATGGCAGCGGTCTGCTGCCACGTGCGGGAATCCATCACCAGCACCTGATGACGGCCGACGGCGGGCACGAAGGCCTGGTTGTCGGCAACGGCCCAACCCTCCAGATGCGGCATCTTGTAGACGGGCAACTTCGCCTGGCCGCGTCCGTAATCACCGAGCACTCGCTGCACCCCGCGCTCGGGGTGCCAGAGGTCGAGTTGCGCCATGCCGTCTTCGCCGAACAGCCCAGCCATGTAATAGCGACCATCGGGGGTAATCAGCGCGTCGTAGGGTTGCTGGCCGATGTCGGTGAAGCGGCTGATCCGTGGCGTGCTGCCCTGACTGAAATCGGCGGTCCAGATCTCGCCGGTATCGAACAGGCTGAACACAAAACGCTGTCCGGGCGCGTCGACCAGGCCGACCACCCGTGAGCGTTTGCTGCCATCGGCGAGCGGTGTCGCGGGAATATCGGCCACCTGTTGCAGAGTGACGGCATCGAACACCTTCACGCCGCCGGGCACGTAGTTGGAGACTGCGATCAACTTGCCGTCCTGACTGATGGCGCCGCCGATGCTGTTGCCGCCCTGGATGACGCGATGGTCGATGCGTTGGGTCAGCAGGTCGATTTTGCTCAACCCGCCGTCGCGGCCGAACACATAGGCATAACGCTGGTCGCGGGAAAACACCACCGAGGCATGGGACAGATCGCCGAAGCCTTCGAGTCGGGCCAGTGCCGTGCGGGTATCGCTTTCGATGATTTGCACGCTGCCGGTGGTGCGCTCCACCACCACGCCCAGATCGCCGGTACCACGCAAGGGTGACTGAGCGCAGGCGGACAACAACAGCCCGGTCGCCGCTGACAGCAGGATTGAACGGATCATGGTGCGGGATATCCCTGGAGAAGAAGATCAACCAGCCAACGAATGTCGTCCGGGCTGAGCAACGGGGCCCAACCGGGCATCGCGGTGCCGGGGCGACCTTGGGTGACGGTGGCAATCAGGCTGTCGCGGGACTTGCCTGCCAGCGTTGCGCGCGTCAGGTCGGGACCCAGCCCGCCGGTCATGTGCAGTCCATGGCAGGCGCCGCAATCCTGGGCCAGCAGGTGCTCGAGTTGGGCCTGACGCTTGGCGTTCGGCGCCGCAACCGAGGTCGCGCAAAAAAGGAGGAGGGCCGCCAGAACCACTGCGTGTCGATGAACCATCATGGCGCCCTCCGTTGGCTATTTGAGACTCAGGACCCAAGTTGCAAGTGTCTTCGCTTCATCATCCGTCACCGGGTTGGCCGGCATTGGTATCGGGCCCCAGTTGCCTTGCGTACCGTTCTTGATGTGGTTGGCCAGGGTGTCGACGGCCTCGGGTACGCCAGCGTTCTTGGCCGCGACATCCTTGAGCGCCGGGCCGACAAGCTTGGTGTCGATGGAATGGCAGGCGGCGCAGGGTTTGCTCTTGAACAGTTCCTGCGCATCTTGGGCCACAACCGGCTGCACGCTCAGCGCAGCGGTCAGGGCGAACAGTGAAAGCAGAGTATTTTTCATGGTCGTTCCTTGCATTGATGGAGCTCAATAAATGTCGTGTTGGGTGTTGTAGACATTGAATTTCCCGGTGGGGGTAATCAGGCGTTTGTCCTTGATCACCGATTTGAGCTTCAGCGTTTTGTCGTCGATCACCACCAGTGCCGACTCCTCTGATTGACCGCTCCACACGGAGAACCAGACCTCATCGCCGGCCTTGTTGTATTCCGGCTGCACGACCCGCATGGCGCCTTGCTTGATGCCGGCATACTCGGCGATGGGCAGCACGGTGTAGCCGGCGTCGAGTTTGTCGAGGTTGAACACCGCCACCGACTGGCTCAGCTTGGCGTCCGGGTTGAGGGTGGTGTCGACATACAGGTGGCGCGAGTTGGGGTGGGTTTTGATGAACAACGAACCGCCGCCCTGGCCCTTGAGCGAGGCGACCTGTTTCCAGGCGTATTGCGGGTGTTTGGCCGGGTCGGTACCGATCAGCGAGATACCGTCGTCTCCCAGGTGGCTGGTGGCCCAGACCGGGCCGTAGACAGGATGATCAAAGTTGGCGCCACGACCCGGGTGAGGGGTTTTGCCGACGTCCACCAGGGCGGCCAACTTGCGATCCTTGGAGTCGATCACGGCGACTTTGTTGGAGTTGTTGGCGGCGGTCATGAAGTAGCGATGGGTGCTGTCCCAACCGCCGTCATGCAGGAAAGGGGCAGCATCGATGTAGGTGATGGTGAGGTTTTTGATGTCCTGGTAATTGACCAGCATGACCTTGCCGGTTTCCTTGACGTTAACGATGAACTCCGGCCATTCGTGGGAGGCGATGATCGCCGCGACCCGGGGTTCTGGGTGATATTCCTGCTTGTCGACAGTCATGCCGCGGGTCGAGACGATCTGTTTGGGCTCCAGGGTTTCACCATCCATGATGGTGAATTGTGGTGGCCAATAGGAGCCGGCGACCGTGTATTTGTCTTCGTAACCCTTGAACTTGGAAGTCTCCACCGAGCGCGCCTCGATGCCCACTTTGACTTCGGCGACCTTGGTCGGCTCCACCGGCCACAGGTCGATCATGTCGATCCGGGCGTCTCGACCAATCACCAGCAGGTAGCGACCGGAGGCAGAAATGCGCGAGATGTGAACCGCGTAACCGGTCTCGATCAGCTTGACGATTTTCTTGCTGTCACCGTCGATCAGGGCAATCTTGCCGTCATCGCGTAACGTCACCGAAAACAGGTTCGGCAGATTGAGTTTGCTCAGTTGCTTCTTCGGACGATCCTCGGGCTTGACCAGCACTTTCCAGGTTTTCAGCGTCTCGGCCATGCCCCATTCCGGTGGCGTGGGCGGTGTGTGCTGAATGAACTTGGCCATGGCCGTGATCTGATCCTTGGTCAGCGCATTGGATGTTCCCCAGTTCGGCATGCCCGCTGGTGAACCGAAGGTAATCAACGCCTCCAGATACGGTTGACCGCGAGACTGGGTGATGTCCGGCGTCAGTGGTTTACCCGTGGCGCCTTTGCGCAGCACGCCGTGGCAGCCGGCGCAGCGCTGGAAGTAGATTTCCTTGGACGCGTCGAACTCGGCCTGACTCATGTCGGGCGCTCCGGCGGTTTTGACCATCAGCGGGCTGGCCGCGGCAGTGGTGGGTTCCTCGGCTCTGGCTGCGTGAGTCACCGCAAGGGCCAGCGCCGACCACAATGTGGCGACAGTCAGAGCAAACGTTTTTCTATTGCTGATCAGCATTCCATTTCTCCTCAGGCAAGACCTTTGCGATGTGCTGGAACGGCAGCGCAGAACGCAGGTTCTTAGTGCCGTGCAAGGCTATGCCCGAGCAGGCCAATGCTTGCTTGACCGCGATCAAGTTTGCCGGCCATGTCACTTGCCAGGTTGTCGCAGGCGCCCGTAGCGTGTGACTTGAATCCGCTTTTTGGAACAGACAGCCCATGGACCGAATCCAGTCTTGCGAACCCTTCTATCAACCGCTCAATAATGAGGAGGCGCTGTTCGAGCAAGCCTGGCGACACGGCATGCCGGTGCTGATCAAAGGCCCGACGGGGTGCGGCAAGACCCGTTTCGTCCAGCACATGGCCCATCGGCTGAAGCTGCCGCTGTACACCGTGGCGTGCCATGACGACCTGAGTGCCGCCGACCTGATTGGCCGTCATCTGATTGGCGCCCAAGGCACTTGGTGGCAGGACGGGCCGCTGACCCGCGCGGTGCGTGAAGGCGGCATTTGTTATCTGGACGAAGTGGTCGAGGCGCGGCAGGACACGGTGGTCGTACTGCACCCACTGGCCGATGATCGTCGCGAGTTGTTCCTGGAGCGCACCGGCGAAGTGTTGCAGGCGCCGTCCTCATTCATGCTGGTCGTGTCGTACAACCCCGGCTACCAGAACCTGCTCAAAGGCATGAAACCCAGCACCCGACAACGTTTCGTGGCGATGCGTTTCGGCTATCCGCCGGTGGCCGACGAAGAGCGTATTGTCAGCCGGGAAGCGCAGGTGGACAGCGCGCTGGCGGCGCAAGTGGTCAGGCTGGGGCAGGCCCTGCGAAGGCTGGATCAACATGATCTTGAGGAAGTCGCCTCGACACGGCTGCTGATTTTTACTGCGCGAATGATCCGCTCCGGCATGAGCCCGCGTGAAGCGTGCATGGCTTGCCTGGCCGAGCCGCTGAGCGATGATCCGCTGACGGTTGCGGCGCTGATGGGCGTGGTTGATGTCCACTTCGGCTGAGTCCAGGGGCGTTGCGCGTGGCCACCTGCCGGGCGATCTGGCGATGTGGTTTTTCATTTTGGCCGAGTTGTCGGTGTTCGCCATCCTGATTCTGGCGTTCGCCGTGACCCAGGCACTCAAGCCGCAGTTGTTCGGTGAAAGCCGTCAATTGCTCAACACCTCTACCGGCCTGGCGATGACCCTGAGCCTGCTCACCGCCGGGCTGTTCGCCGCGCTGGCTCAGGAGCAGGTCAGGCGTTCCCGGTCCCGCCACGGCGCCGTACTTCTGCTGGCCGCGTTGCTTGCCGGCAGCGTCTACGTGGTGTTGAAACTTACCGAATACCGGCACTTGCTGGCCTCGGGGCTGGGCATGGAGCACAACACGTTTTTCACCCTCTATTGGATCCTCACCGGTTTTCATTTTCTCCATGTATTGCTCGGCATGGTCATTCTCGGATGGCTGGCCGAGCGCTGCCGTCGAGGCCTGTACAACGCCGCCAACCGCAGCGGGTTTGAATCGGGCGTGCTGTATTGGCACATGGTCGATCTGATCTGGGTCGTGCTGTTTCCGCTGGTGTACGTGCTGAATTGACGGAGGTTCTGATGTCGGCTTCCAGGTTGTTGCTCGTCTGCTGGGCAGCGTTGGCCACATTAAGCGTGTGCACCGTTGTGTTGTCACAAGTCGGCGCGACGTGGCTGTTGTCCATTGCCATTTTGCTGGTGGCGGTTGGCAAGGCCTGGCTGATCACCGATGGCTTCATGGAGATGCGCCATGCGCCGCGATTGTGGCGCCGGTTGATGGTGAGCTGGGCGCTGGTGTTGGCGGCAGTAGTGGGGCTGACGCTGGCGTCGTTCCGCTAAGTCGTTATGCGAACCCTGTAGCAGCTGCCGAAGGCTGCGTTCGGCTGCGAAGCAGTCGCAAAGTCAGACGCCGCGGTGTTTCAGGATGATTGAGGGGGCAGGGTTTACGACTGCTGCGCAGCCGAACGCAGCCTTCGGCAGCTGCTACAGGTTGGCCCTGATACCCGACCAAAACCATCTGCCTTTCTTGATCGCCATCAAGCAGGTTTTACCCCCTCGCTTTCTATCATGAGCACGCCAAGCAAAGAGGAAGCGACCATGTCAGAGACCTTCACCAAAGGCATGGCCAGGAATATCTACTTCGGGGGAAGCGTCTTTTTCTTCCTGATATTCCTGGCCTTGACCTATCACACGGAACAGACCTTTCCAGTGCGCAGCAACGAAGCGCAGTTAACCGAATCAGTGATTCGCGGCAAGACGGTCTGGGAGCAAAACAACTGCGTCGGCTGCCACACGTTGCTGGGCGAGGGCGCCTACTTTGCGCCAGAGCTGGGCAACGTATTCCAGCGGCGCGGCGGGGAGGAGGGCTTTAAACCTTTTCTACATGCCTGGATGAAAATGCAGCCGCTGGGCGTACCGGGCCGACGAGCGATGCCGCAGTTCAAGTTGAGCGAGCAAGAGGTGGATGACATCGCCGAGTTCCTCAAATGGAGCTCGAACATCAACACCAATGGCTGGCCGCCAAACAAGGAGGGCTAAGAGATGAGCATCGCTAATCCGCATCTGAAATTCGCCTCGCAAGCCGTGGCCAAACCGTACTTCGTGTTTGCCCTGATGCTGTTTCTCGGTCAGGTGCTGTTCGGTTTGATCATGGGGGTGCAATACGTGATCGGAGACTTTCTGTTCCCGATCATTCCCTTCAACGTGGCGCGGATGGTGCACACCAATCTGCTGATCGTCTGGTTGCTGTTCGGCTTCATGGGCGCCGCCTATTACCTGATTCCGGAAGAGGCCGACCGCGAACTGCACAGCCCGAAGCTGGCGATCATTCTGTTCTGGGTATTCGCCGCTGCTGGTGTGTTGACGATTCTCGGCTATCTGCTGGTGCCTTATGCGGGCCTGGCCAAACTGACGCATAACGAGCTGCTGCCGACCATGGGCCGGGAGTTCCTGGAGCAACCGACCATCACCAAGATGGGCATTGTGGTGGTGTGCCTGGGCTTTCTCTACAACATCGGCATGACCTTGCTCAAAGGTCGCAAGACCACCGTCAGCATGGTGATGATGACCGGGTTGATCGGCCTTGCGGTGTTCTTCCTGTTCTCCTTCTACAACCCCGGTAATCTGGCCCGCGACAAGTTCTACTGGTGGTGGGTGGTGCATCTTTGGGTGGAAGGCGTGTGGGAACTGATCATGGGCTCGATGCTCGCCTTCGTGCTGATCAAGATCACCGGTGTCGACCGGGAAGTCGTGGAGAAATGGCTCTACGTGATCATCGCCATGGCGCTGATTACCGGGATCATCGGCACCGGTCACCACTTCTTCTGGATCGGTGCGCCCGAGGTCTGGCTGTGGGTCGGCTCGATCTTCTCCGCATTCGAACCGCTGCCGTTCCTGGCCATGGTGATCTTTGCCTTCAGCATGGTGAAGAACCGTCGGCGGCAACACCCGAACCGTGCCGCCACGCTGTGGGCCAAGGGCACCACGGTCACGGCGTTCTTCGGTGCGGGTGTCTGGGGCTTTCTGCATACCCTGGCGCCGGTCAACTTCTACACCCATGGTTCGCAATTGACGGCAGCGCACGGTCACCTGGCTTTCTACGGTGCTTACGCGATGATCGTGATGACCTTGATCAGCTACGCCATGCCACGCCTGCGCGGGCTGGGTGAAGCGGGTGACGAGCGTTCACAGACCCTCGAAGTCTGGGGCTTCTGGTTAATGACCCTGTCGATGGTGATGATCACGCTGTTCCTCACCGCGGCCGGTGTCGTACAGGTTTACCTGCAACGCTGGCAGGCCGATGGGATCGCGTTGCCATTCATGGCCACGGTCGAACATCTGCAAGTGCTGTTCTGGGCGCGTCTGGGTGCTGGTATCGGCTTCTTCGCCGGGCTGCTCTGTTACCTGTTCAGCTTCAAGCAACGTGGCCGCGCAGCCTTGCGCGCTCCGGCTGCGGTTGTGCCTTCATGAACGAGTGCAATAGCTAGAAAAGGTCGGCCCGGCTGATACAGCGGGCCGTTTTTTTGGTTTCCAGCAAGGGCAAGCATCATGGCGTTTACCGTCGAACTGGAAGAGTGGGTTGGCAGTGTCTGGCATCGTTTCATCACCCGGCGCGCCAGCCCTGATTTCCCCGAAGCACGGGTTGAACTGGCCAGCCAGCAACGCCCGCTGGCGCTGTTGTTCCGCGCCATGGGCGGTGCCAATGGCGTCGGTGTGGAAGCCGCCAGCGACCGCGATCTGCTGCTGCGGCGTAACCTGTTGCAGCAAATCGCCGGCACCTGCAAGCAAGTGCCACTGGCATGGTGCGACGCGACTAACCTAAGACTGCCGTCAAGCCTGGCGGTGTTTCCTGACGTGGCACTGAATGAGGAACTCTATCGGTGGCTCGCGTTGCTGGCGGCGCAGGCCGGGCAGATGCGCCACTGGGGCCGGGACAATCAACGCTGGACGCAACAGCTGCTGCGACGCTATCCGGCGCTGCGTGTTCGGTACCAACGACTGGTCGATGCCCATCTGCAATTGCGCCCCGATCCGGCCTCGTTGAACGCCAGCGAAGCGGCCCTGGAGCGGGCGTTATGCCAGGCGTTGCGCGAGCCCGGCAGTGTCGAGCATTTTCCCCGTAGCGAACGGGCCGCGTGGCCGCTGCCGCTGTGGTTGTACCCGCCGCAAAACCTTGCCAGCCCGCAGACTGCCGATCTGGGCGATGAGTCCGAAGAGTCTTTGACCACGCCACCCGGCGAGCAGAAAGGCGGGCGTAAGCGCGCGACGCGGATCGATGAAAGCACCCGTGAAGGCGGGTTGCTGGTGGTGCGTCTGGAGAACCTGTTCAGCTGGACCGAGCACGTGGACCTGGATCGCTGGTCGGATGACAGCGAAGACCCTGACGCTGCCCGAGTCGCCGACGACCTGGATGAGTTGACGCTGTCGCGCACACGCCTGCGCAAGGGTGGCGGTCTCAAGCTGCATCTGGATTTACCACCGGCCGATGTCGACGATATTCCCCTCGGCGAGGGCCTCAAGTTGCCGGAGTGGGACTATCGCAAGCAACAGATGCAGGACAGCTTCGTCAACCTGCAAATGCTGGTGCCCCGAAACTGTGAGGCGCAGCCGCTGCCGCTACGCTTGAAGGCCTCGGCGCACCGCTTGCGGCGTCAGTTCGAGCACCTGCGCAATGATCGTCAATGGTTACGCCAACAACCTCAGGGATCAGAGCTGGACATGCAGGCCTGGCTGGATTTTCACGTTGATCGCGAGCATGGCCAGTGCGCCGAACGCGGTTTGTTCATGGAGCAGCGGCAGACTCGCCGCGACCTGGCGTGCCTGTTGCTGGCCGACGTATCGATGTCCACCGACGCCCATCTGAACGATGAGCATCGTGTTATCGACGTGATCCGCGACAGCCTGCTGCTGTTCGGCGAAACCTTGTCGGTGCTGGGTGATGATTTCGCCCTGTACGGGTTTTCCTCGTTGCGTCGTCAGCAAGTGCGCATGCAGGAACTCAAGTCGTTCATCCAGCGTTATGACGACACCACCCGAGGTCGTATTCAAGGTCTCAAACCGGGGTATTACACACGTATGGGCGCCGCCATTCGCCAGGCCACGCAACTGTTGGGCACGAGCAAGCGGCGCAGCAAACTGTTGTTGCTGCTGACGGATGGCAAACCGAATGATCTGGATCTGTATGAGGGGCGCTACGGCGTTGAAGATACCCGCGAGGCGGTGCTGGAGGCACGGCGTCAGGGGCTGACGCCGTTCTGTATCACGATCGATCGCGAGGCCGGGGATTACCTGCCATACATGTTCGGCGCCAATGGCTACACCTTGATCCGCCAGCCCGAACAACTGCCCCTGCGCTTGCCGCAGTTGTACCGCCAGCTGACCCAACTGTGATGTCCTTGACCACCTGCGTCCCTGTAGCAGCTGCCGAACGCAGGCTGCGCCAGCTGCTACAGGGATATGTGCGATCTTCAGCTGCGCGGCAGCCAGAAAAACATCACCACGCAAAAGACCGTCAGGCCAACGCAGAACCACATGAATCGGCGCTGCCGACGTTCCCCGGCGTGTTCAGCCAGTGCCGGCAGGGGCATGCCGCATTGGTGGCACTCGGTTTCTTGTGAAGGGTTGGCATGTTGGCAATACAGGCAGACGGGCATGGCACTCACTCGAACTGTTCCAGGCGCAGACGATCAAGAATGGCGATCTGACGGCCGTCCTGAGTGATGATGTTTTCATCGATCAAGCGGCGGATGATTCGCGAAAAGGTTTCTGGCTGGATCGACAGATGCCCGGCAATCAGTTGCTTGGCCATCGGCAGTTCGAATTGGCAGTCAACGGTTTGCTGGCGCACCAGTTGCGTCAGCAGATAACGCACGACCCGGTGGGTGGCGTTTTTCAGCGACAGGGTTTCGATTTCGTTGACCCGTTGATGTAAGCGAACGCAGAGCTTGCCCAGTAGTGCGAAGGTCAACCGACTATTGCTCTGCAGCAGGCGCATGTAGGTGCTGTTGGATAAACGATAGAGCTGGGTGGGGCAGATCGCTTCGGCCGAGGCCACATAGTTTGGGGTGTCCATCAGCATCATCGCCTCTGCGAAGGTTTGCCGCTCGCTGATGACCTCGAACACTTTCTCCTGCCCATCCGGTGTCAGCCGGTAGATTTTTACCGCGCCGGCAATCACGAAGTAGAACGCATCGGCCGGCTCCCCCTGACGGAACAACGGCTCGCCTTTGTCGATGCTCAGCAATTGGCTGGTACTCATCAATTCGTCCAGCTGTTCTTCGTTCAACGGCTCGAACAGATGATGACTGCGCAGAATCTGGTGATGGACGCGGTGAAGCACCATGAGAATTCATCCTGAAGATTGAGAAGGGGGGCTGGTGATCAAGTCAGACGAGGCCCAGGGAAACGCCACTGGCCACGGCCAGGATTGAGGTCAACACCACGAACCAGGCCAGTGGCTGGATGACTTTTTTCATGACGACTCCTGGGATCGGTTTGTTTGATTTCCACAAGCTTGAGCAAGACATGGGCCAGGCTTGGAGGCCTTTATTTAGCGGGGTTCTCAGGCGTGAGGGTAAAAAAGACCCTGAGGATTAGGGTGAAAATAACCCTTTAATGGTCATTTGTACCCTGATCCGGAATGCCCTGTGGCGAGGGAGCTTGCTCCCGCTGGAGTGCGAAGCACTCCCAACATCGATCTACGCGGTATGTCTGATAGAACGCATTCGCCGGTTTTACGGCTGCTGCGCACCCGAGCGGGAGCAAGCTCCCTCGCCACAGGAATACGAGAAAGCATCAGGGCACGCCCCTTGCACACTTGATCTGCGACAACGGCAATGGATCGGTAATACCCGATGATTGCCCCTGGATTTACCTCGGCGCCTGCGGGTTGGTGTCAGGTCGGCAACAAGGTAGAGGAGTGGTTTTATGCAAGTGCTTGACCGCCGTAAAGCGATGGCAATCACGCCGCTGTTTCGGCTGGCCTTTCGGCCATTTTTCCTCGCCGGTTGCCTTTTGGCAGTGCTGGTCATTCCACTCTGGCTGGCGGCCTTCAGTGGTTCGATTTCCAACTGGCAGCCGGCGGGCGGTTGGCTGGGCTGGCATCGGCATGAATTGCTGTTCGGGTTCGGGTTGGCGATTATCGCGGGCTTTCTGTTGACGGCGGTGCAGACCTGGACCGGTCGCCCCGGCCTCAGCAGCAAACCGTTGGCCGCGCTGGCGTTGCTGTGGTTGTTGGCGCGGGTGGCCTGGCTGGCCAATGCGCCATGGCCGTTGCTCGCCGTGCTGGAACTGGCGTTCCCGTTGGCGGTGGCGGTACTCATGGGCTTCACCTTGTGGAAAGTGCGGCAGAAACGTAACTACCCGATTGTGGTGGTCTTGATGTTATTGGCCTTGGCTGACGGGTTGTCTCTGTATGGCCTGGTCGAGGGGCACGAAGGCTGGCAACGCCAGGGCGTGCTGAGCGGCCTCTGGCTGGTGGCGGCGATGATGGGGTTGATCGGCGGGCGGGTCATTCCGTTCTTCACCCAGCGCGGCCTTGGTCGGGTGGACGGCGTTGCCGCCTGGCCCTGGCTGGATCGACTGCTGTTGGTCGGTTCGCCGCTGGTGGCGTTGTTGTATGCCGCAGGACCTGCGCTCGCCCCCAATGTCTGGGTGGGCCTGCTGTTCGCGGTGCTGGCGGCAGGGCATCTGGTACGCCTGGTGCGCTGGCATGACCGGGCACTCTGGCGCGTGCCGTTGCTGTGGTCGCTGCATCTGGCTTATGGCTGGTTGGCGGTGGCGTGTCTCGGGATGGCGCTGTGGCATTTCGGTGTGCCGGTTAACCCGAGTCTGGCGGTGCATTGCCTGACCATCGGAGCCATGGCTGGCCTGGTGCTGGCGATGATCGCGCGGGTCAGCCTCGGCCACACCGGTCGCCCCCTGGAACCGCCATCGGGCATGACCCTGGCGTTCATTCTGCTCAACCTGGCGTGTCTGAGCCGGGTGGTGTTGATCCTGTTCTTGCCGTTGGCCGCATTGTGGCTGGCCGGTCTGTGCTGGGCGCTGGCGTTTGCGCTGTATACCTGGCGCTACGGGCCGATGCTGCTGCGGGCCCGGGTTGACGGTCATCCGGGATGAGCACGCACACTGACAGAGGCTGCCGCTGATGTATCCGTTTTTTCTGGTCGCACACCTGCTGGCAGCAATCGCCTTCATTGGCACGCTGTTTTTCGAGGTGGTCATCTGGCATCGCGCCCGCCAGCCGTTGACGGAGATTGCGCAAGTGACGGCGGATCAGGGGATTGCCCTGCGTTCGCGTAAGGTTCTGCACGGCGTGGTGTTGCTGTTGTATGGCGCCGGCATCGGTTTGGCGTGGCAGTACCGTGGCGCATTGAGTCAGCCGCTGGCCAGCAGTTTTGGTACGTTGCTGAGCCTGAAAATCCTGTTGGCCTTGAGCATCATTGGTCATTACTTGCTGCTGGCCTATTGGCTGACCCACGGGCGCCTGACCGCGACCCGCGCAAGCTGGATTCGCCGCAGCATTCTCGGGCACATGGTGTTGATCGTGATCCTGGCCAAGGCCATGTTCTATTGGCACGGCTGATCGCAATACGTCCCTCATAAACAAAACCCGCGTCATCCGGTTGGATGGCGCGGGTTGGGGGTGGCCGGTAATCGATCAATGGCGGGGGTTCAGGGCATTAATGAACAACACGTTGTTTTCCAGGTGGATGTGTTGCATCAGGTCGTCTTTGAACTCCAGCAGCCCACGGTAGAGCGCACGCCAGGTGTTACAGGCATCGGCGGGCGGGATGATGTGATTGGTCAGGGCGAGCATCTTCTCCAGCGCTTCACCATGTTGATCGTGTTCGAAACGCAGCACCTGGATCGGCGGTGCGGCCTGAGGGCCAACGCCTTGTTGCAGCATCGGGAAGAGCACTTGTTCTTCCTTGAGCATGTGGCCTTCGAGTTCCTGCTGCATGTCTGTCAGCAGATCGGCCAGGCCGTTGGGGCAACTGCTGCGCGCGCCATGGACCTGCTCGACGCGGCGAGCCAGTCGGATCAGCTCCGGCAGTTGCTCGCGGTGGCGGGCGTGGTAGCGCGTCAGAAGGTGGGCGATCAGCAGTTCCGACGGTTCGTTGCGCCAGTCGTGCTGGGTTTCGCCGGCGTCTTGCAGAATCCGCAGGGCGTCGGCAATGAGGACTGGATCGAGGTTTTTGCCAAGGGCCGCGTCACGCAGGCTTTTATGCCCGCCGCAACAGAAGTCCAGTTTGAAGGTGTGAAAGATCCGGGTGGCACCGGGAATGTCGCAGGCCAGTTGGCCGAGGCTTTGTTCCAATAGGGGCTGGCTCATCAGGGTTCCTTGTTTGGGTTTCAACGGTTCCCCAGGCTCATTGCACTCGGCATGCCATTTTTAACGTATTGAAAAACATGGATTAATTTTTAGTTGTGGTGATATTCACCCTGATGCTTCAGGGTAAATACAACCATAGAGGGTGATGACTACCATGCTGCGAGAAAGCCTGGCGGCCGACCTGATCGTCGAGTTGCCCAATGCCGTGCGGTTGCAACGACTGGTCCAGACCCTGCGCGAATACTTCAACAGTGGCGCCGTGGGGTTGTTACGTCTGGATGACGACAGCCTCAGGCCCGTTGCGACGGTGGGGCTGGTTCATGAAGCGTTGGGGCGCCGGTTCGTCATTGCCCAGCATCCTCGGCTGGCGGCAATCATGGCGTCGCGCGAGCCGACCTGGTTCGAGCCCGACAGCCGCCTGCCGGACCCCTACGACGGCTTGCTCGACAACCATGTCGGCGAGCCGCTGCCGGTGCATGACTGCATGGGCGTGAGCCTCTATGTCGAGGGGCGGATCTGGGGCGCGATCACCCTCGATGCGCTGCACGCCGGGACCTTTGACAACCGGGCGCGGGAAGAACTCAAGCGTTGCACTTTGCAGATCGAAGCCGCCGTGCGGGTCACCCGCCTGGAGCAGGAAAACCGCAGCTTGCGCCTGTCCCGCAGCGATCCTCAGGACTTGCGCGTGCCCGTCGGAGAAGGCGAGATCCTTGGGCAAAGTGAGGTGTTGCATCAGTTGCTCAATGAGCTGGATGTACTGGCCGATTCCGATCTGCCGGTATTGCTGCTGGGCGAGACCGGCGTCGGCAAAGAGCTGTTCGCACGGCGCTTGCATCGTCTTTCAAGGCGCCACCACAAACCGCTGATACAGGTTAACTGCGCAGCCTTGCCGGAGTCGCTGGCAGAGAGTGAGTTGTTCGGGCATGTCAAAGGCGCCTTTTCCGGTGCTACGAGTGACCGTGCCGGACGCTTCGACGCCGCCAACGGTGGCACGCTGTTTCTCGATGAAGTCGGGGAGTTGCCCTTGAGTGTGCAAGCGAAATTGCTGCGCACCCTGCAAAACGGCGAGATCCAGCGCCTGGGCGCCGACAAGCCGTTGCACGTCGATGTGCGCATCATCGCCGCCACCAATCGGCACCTGCCGGACAGCATCCGCGATGGCTTGTTTCGCGCCGATCTGTATCACCGCCTCTCGGTGTACCCGGTGCCGATTCCAGCGCTGCGCGAGCGTGGTCACGATGTGTTGATGCTGGCCGGGCATTTTCTGGAGCTCAATCGGGCACGGCTCGGCCTGCGAGGTTTGCGTTTGTCGCCGGCGGCGGAGCGAGCCTTGCTGGCATACACCTGGCCGGGCAATGTGCGCGAACTGGAGCACGTCATCAGTCGGGCCGCATTGAAGCAGCTCAGTCGCGGGACGAGTCGCACATCGATCATGACGCTGGAGCCAGAGGTTCTCGATCTCGACAGCCCGATGGCAGCATCGGGGGCAGAGGTCGAGCCATCCCGGGACATTACGGCTGATCTGCCGTTCCAGCCCTTGGGCGAAGCCGTCGATGATTACCAGCGCAAGAAGATCCTCGAGGCCCTGAGCCTGTCCGGGGACAACTGGGCCAGCGCCGCGCGGATGCTGGAAGTCGACCCCAGCAATTTGCACAAACTGGCGCGGCGCCTGCGTCTGAAGTAGGTCAGGGCGTTGTCGCTTCGACCCTCGGTGTTGATGGCGGTCAAGGTGGTATCGCGCAGTGCCTCGCACACTGCGCAAAACCTTCCGGAGATCACCGTCATGCCCCTGTCCCTGGCCCAAATGCGCCGTAACTACACCCTTAATGGCCTGCAAGATGAGGCTGCGCTGGACGATCCGTTGGCGATGTTCCGGCAATGGCTGCAACAGGCCCGCGACACCGAGTGCGCACCTGTCGAAGCCAATAGCATGGTGCTGGCGACGGTCGATGATGAAGGGCGGCCGCACTGCCGTGTGCTGTTGCTCAAAGGCTTGAGCGATGAAGGTTTTACTTTTTTCGGTAATTACCAGAGCGACAAGGGGCAGCAGCTGGCGGTCAATCCCTATGCCGCCATGACGTTTTTCTGGCCGGGGCTGGAGCGTCAAGTGCGCATCGAAGGCCGGGTGTCCAGGCTCGACCCGCAACTCTCGGATGCATACTTCGATTCCCGCTCGATGGCCAGTCGCCTGGGCGCCTGGGCTTCACCGCAAAGCCGTCCGTTGGCCAGTCGTGCCGCGCTGGAGTCGATGTTGGCGCAGACCATCAAGCGCTTCGTTGGCCAGACCGTTTCGCGTCCCGAGCATTGGGGTGGCTACTGCCTGCACCCTGAACGTCTGGAGTTCTGGCAGGGCCGTGCCGACCGCTTGCATGACCGTCTCGATTACCGGTTGCGAGATGGTGCATGGCAACGGCGCCGCTTGGCGCCTTGAGCGACGAGTAAGTTCCCCCGTAGCAGCCTGCGGCAGCTGCTACGGGCTTGAGTCCCCCATTAATCCATAGACCCCGACGAGGTACCTCCTTGGAGGAATAGGCTCGTTCGCTATTCCGGTTCAGGCTTTGGGCCATACCCTCATCTACGGGAAAGCCTGGATATGGCCCATCTGACGCAACGCAGTTTCGAACCCCTGAACATTGCCGTGCTGACCATCAGCGATACGCGCACCTTTGACACCGACACTTCAGGACAGACCCTGGCGGATTTGCTGCAAACCGCCGGGCATGTGCTGATCGATCGTGGCCTGGTCAAGGACGACATTTATCAGATCCGCGCAACGGTCTCCCAGTGGATCGCCGACCCCCGGGTGCAAGTCATATTGATGACTGGCGGCACCGGTTTCACCGCTCGTGACAACACACCGCAAGCGGTGCTGCCACTGCTGGACAAACATGTGGAAGGCTTCGGCGAATTGTTCCGCCAGGTGTCGCTGGAAGAGATTGGCATGTCCAGTCTGCAGTCCCGGGCACTGGCCGGGATGAGTAACGGTGTTCTGGTGTGCTGCGTTCCTGGCTCGCCGGGTGCCTGCCGGACTGCCTGGAACAAGATTCTGCTCGAGCAACTGGACAGTCGCACCGGCCCGTGTAATTTCGCCCCGCATTTGAAAGCGCAAGCACAGCGGGTCATCGACGCCTGCGAGACACGCTCATGAGCGGCCGGGTGTGCGACCTCGGCAACCTGATGCCCGTGGACGAGGCCATCAGCCGTCTGCTCGACCAGGCACCACCGCCACCCCTGGCGCAAATGGTCCGTCTGGACCAAGCCATGGGGCGGGTACTGGCGGTGGACATTCATTGCCCGGTGAACCTGCCGGCCTGGGACAACAGTGCCATGGACGGGTATGCCCTCAGGGCTGGTGACCTGCCAGCGGAAGGTGGCTGTTTGACGATTGGCGGGCGAATTGCGGCGGGGGATCAGGCGCGCTCGCCCTTGCTTGCGCAGCAAACGGTGCAGATCTTTACCGGCGCGCCATTACCACCGGGTGCCGATACCGTGGTGCCGCAAGAGCGCTGCCGGGTTGAGGGCGAGCGCGTCTGGTTCCCGCCGGTATCTGTTGGCGATCACGTGCGCAAGGAGGGCGAGGAAGTTCGCCGCGGGCATCTGTTGCTCAAGGCCGGCAAACGCCTGCGCGCGCAAGAACTGGGGTTGCTGGCCGGCGCCGGGATCGCCCGGGTCGAGGTCTATCGGCCGTTGCAGGTGTGCCTGCTCAGCAGCGGTAACGAACTGCGTGAGCCGGGCGATCCCTTGGCGCCGGGGCAAATTTACAACAGCAATCGGTATTGCCTCGCCGCGTTGTTGCGCGGCTGGGGCGTCGAGGTGCACGACTATGGCGTCATGGCCGATGAGTTGGTGGCCAGCCGGCATGCCTTGAGCCTGGCGTCTTCGGAATGCGACTTGCTGTTGAGCTCCGGTGGCGTGTCGGTCGGCGAGGAAGATCACCTCAAACAGGCCATCGAGGAACTGGGCAGTGTGGATTTCTGGCGGCTGGCCATCCAGCCGGGTAAGCCATTGGCCTATGGCGAAGTGGCCGGTAAACCGTGGATCGGTATGCCGGGAAACCCGTCAGGGGCGCTGATTACCGCGTTGGTGGTGCGTCCGTTCCTGCTCCGGGCCCAGGGCGTGACTGACGTGCTGCCAGTGCCGTTGGCTGTACCCGCCGGGTTCGACTGGTTGCAGCGTAACAAGCGTCGACAATACCTGCGGGCCAGGTTGATTCCCGGTGCCGATGGCCAGTTGAGTGTGGAACTGCACCCTCAGCAAAGCTCGGCCATGTTGACCGCCGCGTGCTGGGCCGACGGGCTGGCGGTGATCGAGTGCGAGCAGCAAGTGCTCAAGCACGACAACGTGATGTTCCTGTCCTTCGCCGACCTGATGCAGTGATGGCAATTGATTGCCGTCAAGGCTGTGCCTGCCGGTCTGGCTAGACTGGCAGCGCCTTTTTCGAAGGGTGCGCCACAGACGCCGGGCGCTGCCCCGGACGCGTAATTTCATGAGGATTACCCATGCAACTGGTCTGCCCGGCAGGGAATCTGCCTGCGCTTAAAGCGGCGGTGCGCCAAGGCGCCGATGCCGTGTATGTCGGCTTTCGCGATGACACCAATGCCCGGCATTTCGCGGGGTTGAACATGGACGACAAACAGTTCGACGCCGCCGTCGCCCACATCCGCCAACATCAACGCAAACTCTACGTCGCGGTCAACACGTACCCACAACCCAAGGGTTGGGAGCGCTGGCAACGGGCGGTGGATCGTGCCGCCGATTTCGGCGTCGATGCGCTGATCGCCGCCGACCCCGGGGTGCTCGACTATGCCAGTCAGCGTCACCCGCAATTGGCCCTGCACCTGTCGGTTCAGGGGTCGGCAACCCATGCCGCGGCGCTGGAATTTTATGCGCAGCGCTACGGCATTCGTCGCGCGGTATTGCCACGGGTGTTGTCGTTGGCGCAGGTACGTCAAGTCGCCGCCAGCAGCTCGGTGCCCATCGAAGTCTTTGGCTTCGGCAGCTTGTGCATCATGGCCGAAGGGCGTTGCCACCTGTCTTCCTACATTACCGGTGAGTCGCCGAACCTGTGCGGTGTCTGTTCGCCAGCCAAAGCCGTGCGTTGGAGCGAGGACGCCGAAGGCTTGAGCGCGCGCCTCAGCGAAGTGCTGATCGATCGCTACACCCCTGACGAATCGGCCGGTTACCCGACCTTGTGCAAAGGCCGTTTTCTGGTCGATGGCAAACGCTTTCATGCGCTGGAGGAGCCCACCAGCCTCGACACCCTGGACTTGCTCCCGGAATTGACGGCCATTGGCGTCGAAGCGGTGAAAATCGAGGGCCGCCAACGCAGCCCGGCGTATGTCGAACAAGTCACCCGGGTCTGGCGCGCGGCACTGGACGCTCACCGTGGCGCGCCCGGCAGTTTTCGGGTCAAGGAAGAATGGCGTCAGGTGCTGGCCGGTTTGTCCGAAGGCAGCCAGACCACCCTGGGCGCTTATCATCGATCATGGCAATGAGGGACGCGACATGAAGCTCAGCCTGGGACCGGTCCTGTTTTATTGGGACAAAGAGCAACTCAGCAACTTTTACGCCGACATGTCGACCTTGCCCCTGGACGTGATTTATCTGGGGGAAACCGTGTGCTCCAAACGCCGGGCCTTTTCCCTGGATCAATGGCTGGGGCTGGGGCGCGAGTTACAGGAATGCAGCCAGGCACAGTTGGTGCTTTCCAGCCTGACGCTGATCGAGGCTGCCTCCGAACTCTCCAGCCTGCGCCGGCTGTGCGACAACGGCGAGTTGTTGGTGGAGGCCAACGACATGGGCGCGGTGCATTTCCTGGCCGAGCGCAAGTTACCGTTCGTGGGCGGCCCGGCGCTCAATCTGTACAACGGCCACTCATTGGCACAATTACTCGACAGCGGAATGACTCGCTGGGTGCCGCCCGTGGAGTGTTCGGCGACGCTGATCAGCGACGTGATCGGGCAAGTGCGCGAGCTGGGCCGTGCAGTGCCGGAAGTTGAAATCTTCGCCTATGGGCACCTGCCGTTGGCCTATTCCGCCCGCTGCTTCACTGCCCGTGCAGAAAACCGGCCCAAGGACGACTGCCGGTTCTGCTGCATCAACTACCCCGATGGCCTGGCGCTGACCAGCCAGGAGGGGCAACCACTGTTTACCCTTAACGGTATTCAAACGATGTCGGCCGAGGTGACCAACCTGCTGGCCGATTACGCCGGACTGGTGGCCTGTGGTGCCGATCTGTTGCGCTTGAGCCCTCGTGCTCAGGGCATGGACGAAGTGATCGCGGCCTATCAACGGGTTCGTCTGGGCGAAACACCGCCGCTGTTCGTCGAAGGTTGCAATGGCTATTGGCATGGTCAGGCCGGCATGCTGCGCGTCGAGGAGGTTGGCCTGTGCTGAATCGAAAGAAGTGGCTGTTGAAAGGCGCCGACCGGTTGTTGCCACTGGTGCGCCGGGTGCCTTTTGCCGTGCAGCGCCTGGCGTTGCAGCAGACGCTGAATCGCTGCCTCGCCGAGCCATTGCGCGAGGGCGAGTTCGAAGTGCTGCGCGGGCGCTGGCTGTGCTTGCGGATTCCGGACCTGGGTTTGTCCTGGTACCTGACGCTCAGTCGTCAGGGCTTGCGGATTGCCGAGCACGCTACGGCGAACGTGACCATCAGCGGTAACTGGCGCGAATTTTTATTGCTGGCCAGCCGTCAGGAAGATCCCGACACGTTGTTCTTTCGCCGGCGGCTGGTCATCGAGGGTGATACCGAACTGGGGCTGGCGCTGAAGAACCTGATTGACAGCCTTGATCCCGATGTTCTGCCCGTGTGGTTGTGGCGCAATCTGGAGCGAGCGGGGAAGGGCTTGGCGGCGGGATGACCAACGTAGATTAAATGTGGGAGCGAGCAGGTCGAATCGTCGCACCGCCGCTCCCACAGTTGGATTTTCGTTGGCCCTCAGGCCATCGTTTACTGTAATGCTGTTCACTTAAGCCGTAATGCGATCTGTAGCAGCTGTCGAGCCTGCGAGGCTGCGTTCGGCGGCGAAGCCGTCGTGAATCCGGCTAGTGCGGTCTGCCTGACACGCCGCAATCACTGGTTTGACGACGGCTTCGCCGCCGAACGCAGCCTTCGGCAGCTGCTACAAAGAATGCGTCGCGGCTGAAATTGCTTAAGTGAACAGCATTAATCGTTTACTGGCGGCTTCCGTGCTGTCGGGCATCACTGGCAATCAACTGCCTGATCCCTTCAAACAACTCATCACTCTGCGCCAGCGTGCAGTCCTCGCCATAGCGTTTGCGCAGCCCGTAGTGGCTGAGGATCAGGTGCACGTCCGCGTGCAGGCCATGTTGCTTGAGGCAGTTCTCGACGCATTGCAGCGGGCAGCCGTCCAGCGCGAAGATCCGGCGCCCCGAGCGCGCTTTGTTGACCAGCGCTGCCACATGCCCGCCGACACCAACGATGCAGGACATTTCAGCGAGACCACTGCGATCCAGGCGCACGGCCAGGGTGTTGGCCAGTTGGGCGACGTTGGAGCAGCCTGAGCAGGAGTAAACCAAAGGCAGGGTTGAACGGGGCATTTGCACTCTCCGTGGATGGGCTCTGTCAGTGTGCAAGAGGTGTGGATGGGCGCCTTGATGACGGTCAATTCCGACTATTGGAAAGCGGCCAGTTCCTTTTCGGCGAGGATGCTGATGTGGCGTCGTTCCATGGCAATCAGGCCGCTTTCCACCAGGCGATGCAGTATCCGCGAAAAGGTTTCCGGCTGAATTCCCAGCTTCGACGCCACCAGGCGTTTGGACATCTGCAAGACAATCTGGCCGGTTACCGGGTGGCGTTCCTGGAACAGGAAATTGATCACCCGACGGCTCGCACTGGCCATGGTCAAGGTATCGATATCGCGCAGACGCAGGTGCAGGTGAACGCTCATGCTCGCCAGGATGGCCAGGCAGACTCTCGGCTGGTCCTCCAGGGCATTGCGGTAATGGTTGCCGTCGATGCTCACCAGCACGCTGTCCTTCAGCGCGGTGGCGCTCACCGGATACAGACGAGCCTGGCTGAACAGCAAGGCTTCGGCAAAAGTCTGGCCGGGCTGAATGATCTCCACCAGGTTCTCCTGGCCTTCGCCGGTGAGCCGGTACAACTTGACCTGGCCGCTGACCAGCAGGAAAAAACGCCTGGCCGGATCCCCTTGATGCATGAGCGTACTGTGACAACTCAGGCGTTTGAGCATGGCCAGGCCGCAGACTTCCTCGAAGACTTTCTCCGGCAGTTGGCTGAACAGATGATGACGGCGCAACGTTAAAACGATGGAAGGGTGAGTCAGCATGGCGTACCTCCGCTGACGACCATAGTAGAGAGCGCAGGCTCGATGACCTATGCCTCTGCAGGCCTACCTCCAAAGAGGAATACCCTTCAGCCGGCGTTGCGCAGATGTTCCATGGCCCACACCGCCGCCTCTACTCGTGAGCGCAAGCCGAGTTTGTGCAACAGGTTTTTGACGTGAACCTTGACCGTGCCTTCGGTGATGCCCAGTTTGTGCCCGATGACCTTGTTGCTGAAGCCGCTGGCGATGGTTTTCAGCACCTGACGCTCACGCTCGGTCAGTTCCACCACGGCCTGACGCGCAGGAGCACGCAGTGCTTGCGCCATGACTTGGGTCAGTCCCGGGCTGATCACCAGCGCGCCGTTCAGGGCATCGCGGATGTACTGAATCAACAATTCGGGCTCCATGTCCTTGAGCAGATAGCCGTCGGCATCCAGGCGCAATGCATCGCGAATATCGTCTTCGGCGTCCGATACCGTAAACAGCAGGACTTTGCCGGTGTAGTGCATGGCTCGTAGCCGGCGCAGGGTTTCGATGCCATTCATTTGCGGCATGTTGTTGTCGAGCAAAACCAGGTCCGGCTGAAGCGGCTCAATCAGACTGAGTGCTTCTTCACCCTGGCTGGCTTCGCCGACGATCAGGAAATCATCTTCGAGTTCGAGCATCTGGCGAATGCCGTGACGCATCATCGGGTGATCGTCTACCAGCAGGATTTTGTGTTGTGGGGACGGGGTCATGTGGCGCTACCTTCTGTTTGCTGCCCGAGAAACTCCGGGTGGAATTCCAGTTGGACACGGGTGCCTTGGGGCTCCCTGGAAAATATCTGCAGTTGGCCGCGCAGGCTGCGAGCCCGCTCATCCATGATGTTCAGGCCGTGGTGTTCGCGCTGGTCGACATTGCCACTGAACCCACGCCCGTCGTCTTCGACCGACAACCTTACGGTCTCGCCATCCTGGCGCAGTTGCAGCCAGGCGTTTTGCGCATGGGCGTGGCGCAGGCAGTTGGAGAGCGCCTCGCGGGTGATCTGCAAAATGTGGATTTGTTCGCTGGCCGATAGCTGAAAGGCCAGCGTGTCGACGTGCAGGTGCACCTGAAATTCTCCGCGACGGGAAAACTCCTCGGCCGTGTCCTTGAGTTCCTGTACCAGTCCCGCGTCGTGAATCTGCAAGCGAAACGTGGTCAGCAACTCGCGCAACTGGCGATAGGCATTGTTCAGTCCCTCGCGCAATTCGCTGGTGACGGTTTCCAGGGTCTGGACCGGTTCGCCCCGGCGCATCAGGGTTTGCATGCGGCTGACTTGCAGCTTCATGTAGGACAGGGCCTGGGCCAGTGAATCGTGCAGCTCGCGGGCGATGATCGTGCGTTCTTCGAGCAGTAGCAGGCGATGATCCTGTTCCCGTTGACGCTTGAGCGAGAGCGAGGTGCCGATCAGATTGGCCAGGGCCTGGATCAGTTGGGTTTCCCAGGCTTGCATGGGGTGCCCGTCGACAAAGTGCGCCTTGAGTTCCCCCAGTTCACTGCCCTGGTTGCTGATGCTGAAGATTTGCGGGTTGGTTTTAGGGTGTCGCTGGCACGTGGCGCAGTCGCTACTGGCGCAGACTTCCCGGATGTTCGCGCCATGCAGGGCGAGCAGCTGCTGGGCCGGTGCCTGCATCTGCCCTTGCAGGCACAGCGACAGGCGCAAGCCGGGCAGGCGTTGCTGGAAGCGCCGAATCAACTCATCCAGGCCTTCGGCATTGGCCAGGCGTGTGGCCAGGCTTCGGCTGCTTTGATACAGAAGCTCCAGGGCGGCATTGGCTTGTTGCAGGTTCAGGGTTTTTTGCCGGACCTGACTTTCCAGGGTGCGATGCGACTCTTCGATCGTCTCGGCCATGGTGTTGAAACTCATGGCCAACTGGCCCAGCTCATCCTCGGACTGATGGTTGACCCGCACCTTGAAGTCGCCGCGACGAAAGCGCTGGGTTGCATCCACCAACTCCTTCAAAGGGGTAACGACGCCGTACTGCAGTTCGTAGAGCCCGAGCAGCAGGACGATCATGGTGGTGAACAGGGCCAGGCCCTGGATCGCCTGTTGCCAGCCTTGCTTTTGTTCGCTTTGGCGTTGCAACAGATCGACGAACTGGTTCAGTTGCTCAACGAAGGACTGCGCCTGGGCCTGAAAGGCCGCCGCATCGCCGCGCTCCAGTGCCGGACGCAAATCCTCATTCCAGTGTTGCTGGATTTGCCCATAACTGAGTTGCAATGCGGTGGTCGGGCCATCTTCCAGTACCGCTTTGAGAGAGTGGCTGTCCAAGCGGTTTTGCAGGCTGTCGATGATGGTGGTGATTTCTTCGTCGGCGACGCCAGCGGCGAGTTTCCAGCTCAGGTGATAGGTCTCCATGCGCACCGAGCCTGCGGTGTTGATGGCAGCGGCATCGCCCTGGCTGAACCAGGCGATCAGCCCGGCGCTCAATGAACTGGCGAGCGCCAGCACGGCGATCAGGATCACCGCCAGCCCGGCGCGAGCGGGCAGGGAGCTGCGCAACCAGCGGATCATCGGCGCAGGTCCGGGAAAGCGATAAGAAAACAGAGCATGCACGTTCCAGCGTGGGGTTTTGCCGCCGTTCCTGGGCGAGCTACCTCTAAAGAGTTGTCGACAGTTCCTTGTCGGCAAAAGCGTGGGTTGAAACCCTTAACAAGCTGATAAATAAAGGTTTTCAAGGTTTTCTAGCACTACCTCCTTGGAGGTAGGCGGGCTAAGCATAGGCTTAGGGCCACATGGGCATCGTTGACCTGGGTCAAGTTTTTGCGGGGTTTGCCTCTCTAGTCTGCCGCCATGGCTAATTGACGGGAGAGCATTGTGACCCAACCGCGTGTACGACAAGGCTTGGTGCTGGGCATGAGCACGCTGGCCTTCACTGTGTGCTTCATGGTCTGGATGATGTTTGCCGTGCTCGGCGTGCCGATCAAGGAATTGCTCCAGCTCAACGAAACCCAATTCGGCCTGCTGGCCGCGACCCCGGTGCTGACCGGCTCGCTGGTGCGTTTGCCGCTGGGGTTGCTGACCGACCGATTTGGCGGGCGCAGCGTGTTTTTCCTGCTGATGCTGACTTGCGTCACGCCGCTGTACTTGATCAGTCACGCCACCGCCTACTGGCAGTTCCTGGTACTGGGTTTGTTCGTCGGCCTGGCCGGTGGCTCGTTTTCCGTTGGGATTGCCTACGTCGCCAAATGGTTCGACAAGGAGAACCAGGGCTTCGCCATGGGCATCTTCGGTGCCGGTAACGCCGGGTCGGCGGTGACCAAGTTCCTGGCCCCGGCGCTGATCGCCGCCGGCAGCTGGCAGCTGGTGCCGAAAGTCTTCAGTGCGATCTTGTTTATCACTGCGCTGCTGTTCTGGTTCCTGACCTCAGAAAACAAGGGCCATCGTAGTGCCACGGGCGCCAGCTTGCGTGAGCAACTGCGCTCGCTGAAGGATCCTGCGGTGTGGCGCTACTGCCAGTACTACTCGATCGTCTTCGGCGGCTACGTTGCCCTGGCACTGTGGATGACCAAGTACTACGTGCAGGAATACGGTTTCAGCTTGCAAAGCGCGGCGCTGCTGGCGGCCTGTTTTTCCCTGCCCGGCGGCGTACTGCGTGCTGTCGGCGGCTGGATGTCGGATCGCTGGGGGGCGCAAAGCGTGACCTGGTGGGTGTTGTGGGTCAGCTGGATCTGCCTGTTCCTGCTCTCGTATCCCCAGACCCAACTGCAAGTGCAGACCATCGACGGTCCGCTGGATTTCCACATTGGCCTGAGCCCCGCGTTGTTCACCGTGCTGCTGTTCGTCATGGGCATCGCCTTCGCATTCGGCAAGGCCTCGGTTTTCAAATACATCGCCAATGAATACCCGAAAAACATGGGCGCGGTGTCCGGCATCGTTGGCCTGGCGGGTGGCCTGGGCGGTTTCGTGCTGCCGATCCTGTTCGGCGCCCTGGTGGACCTCACCGGCGTGCGTTCTTCCTGCTTCATGTTGATGTACGGCGTGGTCTGGGTCTCCCTCACCTGGATGTACTTCAGCGAAATACGCAAAAGCCCGGTGCTTGGTAAAGAGCCGCTGCTGATCCCGTCCCCGATTTCCAGCATTGCCCAAGGAGAAGAACATGTCCGTTCTGCAAACGCCTGACAAAGGCCCGGTCATTCATGACTGGCGCCCCGAGGACCCCGCGTTCTGGGGAAGTAGCGGCAAACAGACCGCCACTCGCAACTTGTGGATTTCCATTCCTGCGCTGTTGTTGGCCTTTGCGGTGTGGATGGTCTGGAGCACGGTGATTGTGCGCTTGAACGCCATCGGCTTCAGCTTCACCACCGACCAACTGTTCTGGCTGGCGGCATTGCCGGGGCTGTCCGGTGCGACCTTGCGGGTCTTCTATTCCTTTATGGTGCCGATCTTCGGCGGCCGGCGCTGGACCGCCCTGAGCACTGCGTCGCTGCTGCTGCCATCGATCTGGATGGGCTTCGCCGTGCAGGACCCGAGCACCTCATACAGCGTGTTCGTGTTGATTGCCTTGCTCTGCGGTTTCGGTGGCGGCAACTTCGCCTCGAGCATGTCCAACATCAGCTTCTTCTATCCCAAGTCCCAGCAGGGCACCGCTCTGGGCCTCAACGCCGGACTGGGCAACCTGGGCGTCTCGGTGATGCAGTTCTGTGTGCCGCTGGTGATTACCTTCGGTGTGTTCGGCTTCATGGGCGGCTCGCCGCAAGCGTTGCCGGACGGCGGTCAGTTGTGGCTGCAGAACGCCGGGTTCATCTGGGTGCCATTTATCGTCCTGGTGACAGTGTTGGCCTGGTTCGGCATGAATGACCTGTCCAGCGCCCGGGCCTCGTTCAGCGAACAGGCGGTGATCTTCAAGCGCAAGCACAACTGGCTGATGTGCTGGTTGTACCTGGCGACCTTCGGTTCGTTCATCGGCTTTTCCGCCGCGTTTCCGCTGCTGATCAAAACCTCCTTTCCGGATGTCATCGCCTTGAAATTCGCCTTCCTTGGCCCATTGGTCGGTGCGCTGGTACGGCCATTGGGCGGCTGGCTGGCGGACAAGCTCGGTGGCGCGAAAGTGACCCTGTGGAACTTCGTGGCGATGATCGCGATGGTCTTCGGCGTGATGCACTTCTTGCCGCAGAACGGCGCGGGCGGAAGCTTCTACGGCTTCCTCGGCTTGTTCATGCTGCTGTTCATCACCACTGGCGTGGGCAACGGCTCCACCTTCCGGATGATCCCGGTGATCTTCCGCACGCAGCACGAAAAAGCCTCGGCCGGGAAATCGCCAGCCGTGCGTGAACAGGCGCTCAAGGATGCCGGCAAGGAATCGGCCGCCGTCCTGGGCTTCAGTTCGGCCATGGGCGCCTTCGGTGCGTTCTTCATTCCCAAATCCTTCGGCACTTCGATGGCCCAGACCGGCGGCCCTGAGATGGCCTTCTACATGTTCGTCGTTTTTTACCTGAGCTGCATCGTGGTGACCTGGTGGTGGTACGCGCGCAAAGGCGCCGCGACACCCTGCTGAGACGACCTGAATCCAACCATTGCGTGGGCGGGGCGCAGAACCCCGCAGCAAGCCTGAGAGGACACACCGTGAGTCATTTACTGGATCAACTGCGGTTTTTCAATCGCAAGCAAAACGAGTTTTCCGATGGTCATGGAGAGACTCGCAAAGAGTCTCGCGACTGGGAGAACGTCTACCGTTCGCGCTGGCAGTACGACAAGATCGTGCGTTCCACCCATGGGGTGAACTGCACCGGCTCGTGCTCGTGGAAAATCTACGTCAAGAACGGCCTGATCACCTGGGAAACCCAGCAGACCGATTACCCGCGCACCCGCAACGATTTGCCTAACCACGAACCCCGCGGTTGCCCGCGTGGCGCCAGTTACAGCTGGTACATCTACAGCGCCAACCGCCTCAAGTACCCGAAAATCCGCAAGCCGTTGCTCAAGCTCTGGCGCGAGGCGCGGCAGACCATGGCGCCGGTGGAAGCCTGGGCCAGCATTGTCGAGAACAAGGCCAAGGCCGACTCCTATAAAAGCAAGCGCGGCATGGGGGGCTTCATTCGCTCCAACTGGGAGGAAGTCAACGAGATCATTGCCGCGTCCAACGTCTACACCATCAAGCAATACGGCCCGGACCGGATCGTCGGTTTCTCGCCGATTCCGGCCATGTCGATGGTCAGCTATGCCGCGGGTTCGCGTTATCTGTCGCTGATCGGCGGTGCGTGCCTGAGTTTCTATGACTGGTACTGCGACTTGCCACCGGCCTCGCCGATGGTCTGGGGCGAGCAAACCGACGTGCCGGAATCGGCCGACTGGTACAACTCCAACTACATCATTGCCTGGGGCTCCAACGTCCCGCAGACCCGTACCCCCGATGCGCACTTTTTTACCGAAGTCCGTTACAAGGGCACCAAGACCGTCGCCATCACCCCCGACTACTCGGAAGTCGCCAAGCTCACCGACCTGTGGCTCAACCCCAAGCAGGGTACCGATGCGGCGCTGGCCCAGGCGTTCAATCATGTGATCTTCAAAGAGTTTCACCTGGACAAACCGAGCGCGTATTTCACCGACTACGCCAAGCGCTTCACCGATTTGCCGGTGCTGGTGCTGCTCAAACAAATGGTCGACAAGGCGCCGGGCGCCGGTTACCAGCCGGACCGTTTCTTGCGCGCCTCGGACCTTACCGACAACCTCGGCCAGGAAAACAACCCGGAATGGAAAACCATCGCGCTGGATGTCAGCGGTGAACTGGTTTCTCCTCAGGGCTCCATCGGTTATCGCTGGGGCGAGAAGGGCAAGTGGAACATCCTGCCTCGTGAAGGCGGCGAAGGGCGTGAGATCGATCTGAAGCTGAGCCTGATCGGCGATGACGTCGCCGAAGTGGCGTTCCCGTATTTCGCTGGCGAGTCCCACGAGCACTTCCAGCACGTCGCTGGCGATGCCGTGCAATACCGCCGCGTGCCGGTGCACAACGTGGTACTGGCCGATGGCAGTGTGGCCAAAGTCGCCACTGTGTTCGACCTGTCGGCCGCCAATCTGGCGATCGATCGTGGCCTGGGTGGCGCTAACGTCGCCAAGGACTACAACGACGCAAGCGTACCTGGCACCCCGGCCTGGCAGGAGCAGATCACCGGCGTCAGCCGTGAGAAAGCGATCCAGATCGCCCGCGAGTTCGCCGATAACGCCGACAAGACCAAGGGGCGCTCGATGATCATCGTCGGCGCGGCGATGAACCACTGGTACCACATGGACATGAACTACCGCGGGCTGATCAACATGCTCATGCTCTGCGGGTGTGTCGGTCAGACCGGTGGTGGTTGGGCGCACTACGTCGGCCAGGAAAAGCTGCGTCCGCAGTGCGGCTGGCTGCCGCTGGCGTTCGGCCTGGACTGGAACCGTCCGCCACGGCAGATGAACGGCACCAGCTTCTTCTACGCGCACAGCTCGCAATGGCGCCACGAGAAAATGAGCATGCACGATGTGCTCTCGCCGTTGGCCGACAAGTCGCAATTCCCCGAGCATGCCCTGGACTACAACATCCGTGCCGAACGCGCCGGCTGGTTGCCCAGCGCACCGCAACTCAACACCAACCCGCTGCACATTTGCCGCGATGCCGCGGCAGCCGGCATGGACCCGAAAGACTACGTGGTCAAGTCGCTGCAAGACGGCTCGCTGCGCTTCTCCTGCGAACAGCCGGACAGCCCGGTGAACTTCCCGCGCAACATGTTTATCTGGCGTTCCAACCTGCTGGGCTCCTCGGGCAAGGGCCACGAGTACATGCTCAAGTACCTGCTCGGCACCAAGAATGGGGTGATGAACGAAGACATCGGCCAGGTCGGGGATTGCAAACCCGAAGAAGCCGAATGGGTGGACGAGGGCGCCATCGGCAAGCTCGATCTGGTCACCACGCTGGATTTCCGCATGTCCTCGACCTGCGTCTATTCCGACATCGTCTTGCCGACCGCGACCTGGTACGAAAAGGACGACATGAACACCTCGGACATGCACCCGTTCATTCACCCGCTGTCGGCCGCCATCGACCCGGCGTGGGAATCGCGTTCCGACTGGGAAATCTACAAAGGCATCGCCAAGGCCTTTTCCAGCATGGCTGAAGGGCATCTGGGCGTTGAGAAGGACCTGGTGACCATCCCGCTGATGCACGACAGCGTCGGTGAACTGGCTCAACCTTTTGGCGGCACCGACTGGAAAAGCGCCGGCGTGGCCCCGGTGCCAGGCAAGAACGCGCCGAACCTGCATGTGGTGGAGCGTGATTACCCGAATATTTACAAGCAGTTTTCCTCGCTGGGACCATTGCTGGAAAAACACGGCAACGGTGGCAAGGGCATCAACTGGAACACCGACGCCGAAGTGAAATTCCTCGGTGCGCTCAATCACCGCGAAGGGGCTGCCGGGATCAGTCATGGTCGGCCGAAAATCGACTCGGCGATCGATGCTGCTGAAGTGATTCTGTCCCTGGCGCCGGAAACCAATGGCCATGTCGCCGTCAAGGCCTGGGCTGCGTTGTCGGAATTTACCGGCATCGATCACAGCCACCTGGCGTTATCCAAGGAACACGAGGCGATCCGATTCCGCGACATTCAGGCGCAGCCGCGCAAGATCATTTCCAGCCCTACCTGGTCGGGTCTCGAAGACGATCACGTCAGCTACAACGCCGGCTACACCAACGTTCACGAAGCCATCCCATGGCGCACCATCACCGGTCGCCAGCAGTTCTACCAGGATCACCCGTGGATGCAGGCATTCGGCGAGCAACTGATGAGTTACCGCCCGCCGGTCAACACCCGCACCATTGCAGGAGTGAAAGGCAAGCGCAGCAACGGCGAGACCGAAATCGTCCTGAACTGGATTACTCCGCACCAGAAATGGGGCATCCACAGCACTTACAGCGACAACCTGCTGATGCTGACCCTCAGCCGCGGCGGGCCGATTGTCTGGCTCTCGGAGAACGACGCGAAACGCGCCGGCATTGAAGACAACGACTGGATCGAATGCTTCAACGCCAACGGCGCGCTGACCGCACGAGCGGTGGTCAGCCAGCGGGTCAAGGACGGCATGGTGATGATGTACCACGCCCAGGAACGGATCGTGAACGTGCCTGGTTCGGAAACCACCAAGACCCGCGGCGGCCACCACAACTCGGTCACCCGCGTGGTGCTCAAACCGACCCACATGATCGGCGGCTATGCACAGCAGGCCTACGGTTTCAACTATTACGGCACGGTCGGTTGCAACCGCGATGAATTCGTCGTGGTACGCAAAATGGCCAAAGTCGACTGGCTCGATGGCTCAAACGGCGATGACCTGCCGCGTCCTCTGCCGACCGATATCGAGGAGAACTGAGATGAAGATTCGCTCACAGATCGGCATGGTGCTGAACCTGGACAAGTGCATCGGTTGCCACACTTGTTCGATTACCTGCAAGAACGTCTGGACCAGCCGCGAAGGCATGGAATACGCCTGGTTCAACAACGTCGAATCGAAACCCGGCATCGGTTACCCGAAAGAATGGGAAAACCAGGACAAGTGGAAGGGCGGCTGGATCCGCAATGCCAACGGCACGATCAACCCGCGCATCGGCGGTAAATTCCGGGTCTTGGCGAATATTTTCGCCAACCCGGACCTGCCGAGCCTCGACGATTACTACGAACCGTTCGACTTCGATTACCAGCACCTGCATACCGCGCCGCTGGGCGAGCATCAGCCCACTGCGCGCCCGCGTTCGCTGATCTCTGGCAAGCGCATGGAGAAAATCGAATGGGGCCCGAACTGGGAAGAAATCCTCGGCACCGAATTCGCCAAGCGCCGCAAGGACAAGAACTTCGACAAGATCCAGGCGGACATTTACGGCGAATACGAAAACACCTTCATGATGTATTTGCCGCGCCTGTGCGAGCACTGCCTCAACCCGGCGTGCGCAGCGTCGTGCCCGAGCGGGGCGATCTACAAGCGTGAAGAAGACGGCATTGTGCTGATCGACCAGGAAAAATGCCGTGGCTGGCGGATGTGCATCAGCGGCTGCCCGTACAAGAAGATCTATTTCAACTGGAAAAGCGGCAAGTCCGAGAAGTGCATCTTCTGCTACCCGCGTATCGAAGCCGGGATGCCGACTGTTTGCGCCGAAACCTGTGTCGGGCGTATCCGTTACCTCGGTGTGCTGCTGTATGACGCCGACCGCATCAGCGAAGTGGCGAGCACCGCCAATGAGCAAGACCTGTACGAGAAACAACTGGAGATCTTCCTCGATCCGAATGACCCGGCAGTGATTCGCCAGGCCCTGGCCGATGGCGTACCGCAGTCGGTGATTGATTCCGCCCAGCGTTCGCCGGTCTACAAAATGGCCGTGGACTGGAAACTCGCACTGCCGCTGCACCCGGAATACCGCACCTTGCCAATGGTCTGGTACGTGCCGCCGCTGTCGCCGATCCAGAACGCCGCTACCGCTGGCACCGTGGGCATGAACGGGGTGATCCCGGATGTCGACAGCCTGCGTATTCCACTGAAGTACCTGGCGAACATGCTGACAGCGGGCGATGAAAAACCGGTCAAGCGCGCACTTAAACGCTTGCTGGCGATGCGCGCCTACAAACGCTCCGAGCAAGTCGATGGCGTTCAGGACCTGCAAGTGTTGAAGGACGTCGGCTTGAGCGTGGCCCAGGTCGAAGAGATGTATCGCTACCTGGCGATTGCCAACTATGAAGACCGCTTTGTGGTACCGAGTGCCCACCGTGAAGACGCCATGAGCGACGCCTTTGCCGAGCGCTCCGGTTGCGGCTTCAGTTTCGGCAGCGGTTGCAGCGGCAGCTCCGACACCAACATGTTCGGTGCGAAGAAAGCCAACCGCCGCGACGTCCTGAAAACCGTCCAGTTGTGGGAGGAATGAGCATGCAAATTCTCAAAGTGATTTCGCTGCTGCTCGACTATCCGACCGAGACGCTGATTGGCGGGCGCGACGAACTGGAGCAAGCGATTATCCAGTCACGGGAAATCAGCCCTAAACAGCGCGGTGCGTTGTTCGAATTGCTGGAGTTGATCTGCGCCAATGACCTGATGGACGGGCAGGAGCACTACGGCGCGCTGTTCGGCCGGGGGCGTTCGCTGTCGTTGCTGTTGTTCGAGCATGTGCACGGCGAATCCCGCGATCGTGGCCAGGCCATGGTCGACATGATGGCGCAATACGAAGCCGCCGGTTTTGCCATCGGCGTCAAGGAGCTGCCGGACTATATCCCGCTGTACCTGGAGTTCCTGTCCACCCGCGAAGACCTCGAGGCCCGCGAGGGCCTGGCGGATGTTTCGCACTTGCTGGCCTTGCTCGCGGCGCGTCTGGAAGAGCGCGAAAGCGCCTATGCCAGTTGCTTCCGGGCGTTGCTGCAAATCGCCGGGGCCGAGCCGCATCAGGCGGTGGCCGACCTGCGGGCGCAGGTGGCGGCGGAACCGCGCGACGACTCCCTCGAAGCCCTCGACAAGATCTGGGAAGAGGAGGCCGTGGACTTTCTCCAGGCCGAACAGCAAGACCGTTGCAGTTCGTTGCCTGGCGCCCCGGGCAAGGCCCGGGAAGAAAGCGCCGTGCCGTTGCACTGGGTGGATTTTCAGCATGAAGGGTTGGCCACCGTGCCAGCCAAGGAGGTAGGCAATGTCTAAATGGAACCTGTTGTTGTTCGGGATCTATCCCTATGTCGCTTTGGCGATTTGCCTGATTGGCAGTTGGGCCCGTTTCGATCTGTCGCAGTACACCTGGAAGGCTGGCTCCAGCCAGATGCTCAACCAGCGCGGCATGCGCGTGGCGAGCAACCTCTTCCACATCGGTGTGCTGTTTGTACTGGCCGGGCATTTCGTCGGCCTGCTGACGCCTGCATCGGTTTATCACCATGTGATCAGCACCGAGAACAAGCAGTTGCTGGCGATGGTCTCCGGCGGGCTCTTCGGCCTGCTGTGCCTGATCGGCTTGCTGATGCTGGTCAATCGGCGGCTCACCGATCCTCGGGTACGTGCCGCCTCCAGCGCTTCGGACATTTTGATTCTGCTGGTGCTGCTGGTGCAGTTGCTGCTCGGTTTGCTGACGATTGCAGCGTCCACCGCGCACATGGACGGTTCGGTGATGGTGATGCTCGCCGACTGGGCGCAGAACACCGTGCTGTTGCGGCCGATGGAAGCGGCGGCGTCCATTGCGCCGGTCGGGCTGACCTACAAGCTGCATGTGTTTCTAGGCTTGACCCTGTTCGTGTTGTTCCCCTTCACCCGTCTCGTACACATCGTCAGTGCACCGATCTGGTACCTGGGGCGTCGTTATCAAATCGTTCGGCAGAAAGTCTGAGGAGAACATCATGTCAGGTGGATGTGGATGTGGATGTGGCGGCGGTAACGGCGGCAGCGGTGGCTGCGGTTCTTCTAAAAATGCAGAGCTTACGGTGCCGGAAGTTGTCGACATCGCGCAGTTTGAAGCACTGCCGGTCGAGCCGGCGGCGGCCGAAGACGCCCCGGTGCAGTTGATCGCCAGCAGCGAACAGGAGTGGCCGATCATCAGCGTCAACGGGGTGTCGATCACGCCTGAGGCAATGGCCCAGGAGCTGCAATATCACCCGGCCGAAAGCCGTGAAGAGGCGGTCTATCTGGCCGCCAGGGCACTGGTGATCCGCGAATTGTTGCAGCAGCGCATTGCCGAACTCGGCCTGGCGCTGGAGATCGGCGCTGGTGAGAACGAAGAAGAAGCGGCCACGCGTTTGTTGCTCGAACGCGAGGTGCACGTGCCGCAGTGCGACGAGGAAACCAGCCTGCGCTACTACGAAAACAATCGCGGGCGCTTTCACAGCGCGCCGTTGCTGGCGGTGCGACACATCCTGCTCGAGTGCGCGCCGGATGATGTCGAGGCTCGCAGCCTTGCGCATGCTCAGGCCGAGATATTGCTGCAACGTCTGGAGGATTTCCCCGGCAGTTTCGCCGAGCTGGCGGTGAAATATTCGGCCTGCCCGTCGAAGGCTCAAGGCGGTTCTCTGGGGCAGATCAGCAAGGGCCAGACCGTGCCGGAACTGGAGCGTCAGCTGTTCACGCTGGCGCCCGGCCTGGCCAGTAAACCGCTGGAAAGTCGCTACGGCTGGCATGTGGTGAGTGTCGATCAGCGGATTGAAGGCATGCCGTTGCCTTATGAAGTGGTGTCGACGGCGATCCGCACGCAGTTGCAGCAGGGCGTCTGGCAAAAAGCGCTGGTGCAGTACCTGCAAACCCTGATCGGAGCGGCGGATATTCGTGGCATCCACTTGCAGGGCGCCGACTCACCGCTGGTGCAGTGAGCATCGAGACAAACCGGGAGATGTGATGAACGCTGTCATGCAGGATGGTTTTGGACGGCAGATCGATTATCTGCGGATGTCGGTGACGGACCGTTGTGATTTTCGCTGTGTGTATTGCATGGCGAAAAACATGACCTTCCTGCCGCGTCAGCAGGTCCTGACGCTGGAGGAATTGCAGCGCCTGGCAACGTTGTTCGTCGGGTTGGGCGTCCGCAAAATCCGCCTCACCGGCGGCGAGCCGCTGATTCGTCCGGGCATTGTCGAACTGTGCCGCAACATCGCCGCATTGCCCGGTTTGCGCGAACTGGTGATGACCAGCAACGGCTCGCAGCTGGGCCGTCTGGCCCGGCCGTTGGCGGAGGCAGGCGTCAAGCGGATGAACATCAGCCTCGATAGCCTGGACGGGCAGAAGTTTCGCGCGATCACCCGCAACGGCGATCTCGATCAGGTGCTGGGTGGCATTGAAGCCGCGCGGGACGCAGGGTTTGAGCGGATCAAGCTCAACTGCGTGGTGATGAAGGGGCGCAACTTCGATGAAGTCCTGGCGTTGGTGCAGTACGCCATCGATCAGCACATCGATATCAGTTTCATCGAAGAAATGCCGTTGGGCGATGTCGGCAGGTCACGGGGTGAATCGTTTTGTTCCAGCGATGAAGTGCGGGCATCGATCGCCGCTCAACATCGGTTGCTCGACAGTACGGAAAACAGCGGCGGACCGGCGCGCTATGTGCGTCTGGAACGCCATCCCGATACCCGGATCGGTTTCATTTCACCCAACAGCCATAACTTCTGCGGCACCTGCAACCGGGTGCGGATGACCGTTGAAGGGAAGCTGTTGCTCTGTCTGGGCCAGGACGACGCGCTGGATTTGCGTGGATTGTTGCGGCGTTATCCGCTGGACGACCAGCCGCTGATCAATGCGGTGCAAAAGGCTTTGCGCGGCAAGCCATTGCGCCACGACTTCAACCCCGAAGGGGAGGTGCAGATTGTGCGGTTCATGAACATGAGTGGCGGTTGAGCTGTTCTGTTAAGGAAAGAGTTTGCTAAACACAATACTTGTGGCGAGGGAGCTTGCTCCCGCTGGGTTGCGAAGCAACCCTAAATGAGGCACCACGATTATTCAGACAAATCGAGCTTGCAGGATTGCGACCGCTTCGCGGCCGAGCGGGAGCAAGCTCCCTCGCCACAGTGTTCGCACCGATTTTTCCTTCACCGCCTTCGGGCGGTTTTTTTCACCGGCAAATCTTGATGTCGATCAATTGCAGAACAGCACTTTGTCCGTAGTCTTCACTGCATGTTGTGTTTGTTTGTGTATGAGCAACTATATGTAGTATCTGGAGGCCAAATGCAGAGCACGCTGATCTCAGTGGGATGTAACCGCTTGCACAAACGCGATGGCAGTCTGGTTGCCTTCGATGCCGACAAGATCCGTCAGGCATTGATCGCCGCCGGCAAGGCGACTGGGGAGTACACCGAGGTTGAGGTTGAAGGCTTGCTTCAGGCGGTACTCGCCCGACTGGAAGGGCTGCCAAGGTTGCACGTCGAGCAGATTCAGGATCGGGTCGAACGGGTATTGATGGATGCCGGTTACTTCTTCGCCATGCGCGCCTACATCGTCTACCGCGAACAGCACGGGCGTTTGCGTCGTGACCGCCGGACCATGGTCGAGGTGGCGACTTCTATGAATGAGTACCTGGACCGTGAAGACTGGCGGGTCCAGGCCAACGCCAATCAGGGCTACTCCCTGGGCGGGCTGGTGTTGAACGTGTCGGGCAAGGTCACCGCCAACTACTGGCTGGACGAGGTGTACAGCGAGGCCATCGGCCAGGCCCATCGCGAGGCGGATTTGCATGTGCACGACCTGGATATGCTCGCCGGTTACTGTGCCGGTTGGTCGCTGCGTACTCTGTTGCACGAGGGGCTCAACGGTGTGCCGGGGCGTGTCGAAGCCGGTCCGCCAAAGCACTTGAGCAGTGCCCTGGGGCAAATGGTGAATTTTCTCGGCACCCTGCAGAACGAATGGGCCGGTGCCCAGGCGTTCAGTTCATTCGACACCTACCTGGCGCCTTACGTGCGCAAGGACCAGCTGAGTTACCAGGAGGTGCGCCAGGCGATCCAGGAGTTCATCTACAACCTCAATGTGCCGTCGCGCTGGGGCACCCAGACGCCGTTCACCAACCTGACCTTCGACTGGGTTTGCCCGCAGGATTTGCGTGAGCAGATACCCGTCATCGACGGTGAGGAGATGCCGTTTGCCTATGGTGATCTGCAAGTCGAAATGGACCTGCTCAACCGCGCGTACATCGAGGTGATGCAGGCTGGCGACGCGAAAGGGCGAGTGTTCACCTTTCCGATCCCGACCTACAACATCACCCATGACTTTCCATGGGACAGTGACAACGCCGACCGTCTGTTCGAGATGACGGCGCGTTACGGTTTGCCGTATTTCCAGAACTTCCTCAATTCGGACATGCAGCCCAATCAGGTGCGTTCGATGTGCTGCCGGTTGCAGCTCGATGTGCGCGAGTTGCTCAAGCGCGGCGGTGGCTTGTTCGGTTCGGCGGAACAGACCGGATCGCTCGGCGTGGTGACCATCAACTGTGCACGCCTGGGCTATGTGTTCAAGGGCAACACCAGTGGCTTGTTGCGACGCCTGGACACGCTGATGGAGCTGGCAATGGAGAGCCTGGAGGTCAAGCGCAAGGTCATTCAGCACCACATGGATGCCGGTTTGTACCCTTACACCAAGCGCTACCTAGGCACCTTGCGTAACCATTTTTCCACCATCGGCCTCAACGGCCTGCATGAAATGCTGCGCAATTTCACCGGCGACGAGGAGGGCATGCACACCGAACATGGCCGACAGTTTGCCCTGAATCTGCTGGACCATGTACGTGCCACCTTGCTGCGTTTCCAGGAGGAAACCGGTCATCTCTACAACCTGGAAGCGACACCGGCGGAGGGCACCACCTACCGCTTCGCCAAGGAAGACCTCAAGCGCTATCCGGACATTCTCCAGGCGGGCAGTGCGCAGGCACCGTATTACACCAACTCCTCGCAACTGCCCGTGGGCTACACCGAAGACCCCTTCGAGGCCCTGGAACTTCAAGACGAACTGCAATGCAAATACACCGGCGGCACGGTCTTGCACCTGTACATGGCCGAGCGGATTTCCTCGACCCAGGCCTGCAAGCAACTGGTGCGCAAGGCCCTTGGACGCTTCCGCCTGCCGTACCTGACCGTGACCCCGACCTTCTCCATCTGCCCGGTGCATGGCTACCTCGATGGCGAACATGAGTTCTGCCCCAAATGTGACGAGGTCCTGCTGTTGCAAGAACAGAAGGCTGGCACCGTTCATTGATTTTGATCCACTCAACCGCAAGGAGCTTCACCATGACTGCATCGCAAACTCTGCCCCAGGCTCAACGCCAACGCTGCGAAATCTGGACCCGGGTGATGGGCTATCACCGTCCTGTATCAGCGTTCAATCCAGATAAACAGTCGGAGCACCGCGAGCGGGTGCACTTCACTGAAGGCGCAGCCCTGGCCGGGCGCCAATGAGTCGAATGCTTCGGGTCGGGGGCATGGTGCCCCTGACCACTATCGACTATCCGGGACAGCTCGCCTGTGTGCTGTTTTGCCAGGGTTGCGCCTGGCGTTGTCGTTACTGTCATAACCCGCAGCTGATTCCGCCTCGTGGCAGTGAGGAAGTGGATTGGCGGCGGGTGTTGGTGTTTCTGCAACGTCGTCAGGACCTGCTCGATGCCGTGGTGTTCAGCGGCGGTGAGCCGACCCTGCAGGACGGCTTGCTCGGCGCCATGGATGAAGTGCGGGCGATGGGATTTCGCATCGGCTTGCACAGCGCCGGCATCAAGCCTGCCGCCTTCGCCAAGGCACTCACGGGCGCGGATTGGGTCGGTTTCGACGTCAAGGCGTTGCCCGAAGATTGCCTGGCCATTACCCGGGTCGAGGGCAGTGGAACGGCTAACTGGCGCAGCCTTGAGCATCTGCTGGCCAGTGGTGTGGACTACGAATGTCGCACCACAGTGCATTGGCATCTGTTCGAGCCGGCGCGTCTGCTGATCCTGGCAAAACGCTTGAGTGCGCTCGGCGTCAAACGCTTCGCCGTGCAACTGGTCCGCACTGAGCGGATGTTCGATCCGCTACTGCCAAGCATTTCGGCACAAGCCTTGTTGCCAGAGTTGTGGGAGGCCATGCGCGAGTTGTTCCCAGCCTTCGTGCTGCGGGGGTAACGGGGGCTGGGGAAACTCAAGCCCAGCCCCAGAACTGCAACCACCAGCCAAACCCGATCAGGGCGTTGGCGAGGAACAGGCAAACTCCACCCGACACGCGCCGAGCCAGGGGAATACCTTCGTGTTTCAGCCGTTTCCAACCCAGTAGCAGGCTCCACCCCATGGCGGCCAATAGCAGGCAGGCCCTGGCGGGTTGTACCCACTCCAGCAGCAGACCTTCATAACGCAGTAATTTGACGGTGGTGGCCGACAGCCCGAGAAACAGTCCGGCACCACCCACAGGCGTGAGTGTCAGCGCCAGAGGCCAATACAGTGCGCGATCTCGCGCCAGTCGGGCCGTCAGGCGCAGGAGCAGCATCAACGCCGTGCCGAGCATGATCGAACTCACACTCAAGTAAGCGACAATGCTGAAGCCGTCGAGCCAGCTGAAGCTGTCGTTGAGTTGCGGGTAATGGGTCAGCAACCACCAGGGGGCGTTGTCCCGTAAGGCCCAGAGCTGGTTGTGTTCCACCAGCCACTGGGCCAGGGTTTGTTTGAGGGCGATAAACCATGGGCTGACCGTCCACTGAAACGCGCCCATGGCCAAGCCGATCACGCCGAACAGCAGCAAGCGTGTATCCCAAGGGGACAGCGCCTGCGCGGTTGCGTGAAGAATCTCCTGATTGCTGGAGCGGGCGATCAGCTGCACGGCGCCGCGTTGCCCGCTGCAGCGTCCGCAGGCGTGGCAATCACTGGCGCCTTGCAGGCGACGGATATCGAGCAGGGGAGCGCAGTTGGGGGGCGGCAGGCGTGGCGCGGCATTCTCTATCCAGCGTTGCTCATCGACCTGAAAGTGCACGGGGGCCAGCCTTGCGAGCAGGGCGAAAACCCCGCTGACCGGGCACAGGTAACGGCACCAGACCCGCTTGCCCCGGGCGAACAACAACCCGACGATGACCGCTGCGACGGTCGAGCCACCCAGAATCAACAGTGCGGCCTGGGCGTAGTCATAGACGCTGATCAATTGGCCGTAGAGGGTCGTCAGGCAGAACGCCAATGTGGGCCAACCGCCCCAACGCAACCAACGCGGCACACCCAGGCCTTTGCCGTAATGACTGGCCCATTCGCTGAGCGAACCTTCCGGGCACAGAACGCCACACCAGAGTCGACCGAAGCACACCATCGACAGCAACACGAACGGCCACCAGATTCCCCAGAATAAAAACTGCGCGAGCAAGGTCAGGTTGTCGAGTATCCGTGCCTGGCTGTCCGGCAACGGCAACAGCGCCGGGGTCACCAACAGCACTGCGTAAAACACTACGACAGTCCACTGCAGCGCACGGATGACGGACGCATGGCGACGCATCCCGTCACCCAGGCGCTGGAGCCATCGATTGTGCCGGCTCAGGTCAGGCATGGGACTTTCTCCGCAGCCCGTTGGCGTAGCCAGGTGCTGACGACCAGCCAGTAACCGACCCACACCAGTAAGGTCATGCCGCTGGGCGTTGCGCGATAACCGACAAAACTGGCCAGAAAGCCACCCAATCCATGGCTGTCGCTCAGCCACGCGCTGTTGTCCCAAAGCGATTCGCCTACGAGGCTGTAAACCACGTTCGGCACATCCAGGGCGAGCAGTTGGCCGCCGATTCGCTCGGTGGCGCTGACCAGCAACCCTGCGCCGAGCATGAGCAAGATGACTTCACTGATGGCAAAGAATCGTTGCCATGAAATGAAGCGGCGACTGCTGTGCAACAGCGTAATGGTCAGCGCGGACAGCACCAGCCCCAACACGCCGCCGACGGCAAACAAACCGAGCTGCGGACCCCGCAATCGGGCGCCGGCGCCATAGAGAAATACCACCGTTTCGCTGCCTTCACGGCTGATCGCGAGCATGGCCAGCAGTAGTAGACCTGCGCCTCCTTGGCGGGCCAGGTGGCTATCGGCGTGCCGTCGCAAATCGTGGTTGAGGGTGCGCCCGTGACGGTGCATCCAGCCGACCATTTGCACCATTAACAGGCTGGCAAACAGTGCGAGTGCGGCCTGGAACCATTCACTGGCCGACCCGCTCATGGCCTCACCGGCAAACAGAATCAACACCGCCAGCAGGCCCGAGAGCATCAACCCCAGCATCACACCCGCCCACAGGTATTTGACCAAGCGATGACGCTGGCCTTGTTGGCTGGCCCAGGCCTGGAGAATGCCGATCACCAGCAACGCCTCGACGCTTTCGCGCCAGACGATGAACATTGATTGATTCATGGAAGCTCCGTGCGCTAACAGGTTATTTCGCGAGGATGCCGCCCTCGGGCAATTGCGGATTGAACTCATCGAAAAAGGGATAGTGGCCGGGCCTGAGCGGATGAATGACGACGAAGGTTGTCACGCCCGGCGACAGTACCTTTTCAACCCGCAACGGCGTGCTCTCGAACTCGGCCGGCCCCTGACCGCTATTTTTCAGGACGATCTTGAAGCGCTGTCCGGCCGGGACCTCAAGCAAGGCAGGGGAGAAGTGGCCATCGCGCAGGGTCAGCTCAAAGCTCGGCAACTCGGCATGGGCCGTCAACGGCGCAACTGTTGCGGCCACGATCAGCCAGGCAAGATGCAGGCGCTTCATTCAATAGCCGCCTTTTTTACCGATGCCGGCGTAGATGAACTCGTAGTGCAGTTCGCAGCGTTCGAACCAGGGCGCCACACCGGTTTCCTTATCGGTGTGACGCCCGAGGGAGCCGTGACCGGTGGGTGGTAGCACGGTGAACGTCAGCCGATATTTGCCCGGCCCCAGCAGCTTCACATTGTCGCCATAGTGCGGGCCGTCATTGGCGACCATGGCATGGAAGTCGCCCTTGATTTCGTCCGGGTTACCCGCTCTGCTCAAGTTGAACGAGACATTGAGGTAAGGCACGAAACTGCCTTCCTGAAAGCCCTGTCGATTGTCCGCGGTGGCCCGAATGTCGGCTTCCAGGTGAACATCAGAATCGACAGTAGCGCGCATCATGCCAGCCGGGGCCATTTCGATCGGTTGCAGATACACCGCCCCGACTTCCAGCCCCTGACACAGCTGTGGCTCCCCGATCGGGTATTCCTTTGCGTGAGCCAGCGGTACGAGCAAGAGCAGGGCGAGTGAGAGGTGGGTACGCATAATGTCTTCCTGAGCACTGACGAGTAGGAGCCCGAGTCTAGGAAGCTTTGCTGCGAACAATAATGATTGTTATCAAGTTTTGATCAATTAAACCGTTAGAAGCTTAGCTCCAGGATCGCGATAGGGAGAGCAGTCGCTAGATGTCGATTCTTGATATCCATCAAGGATGGTTTTGCACAATGGCTGTAGGTTGCAAGAACGTCTCTCAATGACCGGAGATCGAAATGGCCAAGAACTTCCCCGTCAACCCCAAGCACCCCGAGCGGATCTGTTGGGGGTGCGACCGGTATTGTCCGGCCAAGTCCCTGGCATGCGGCAATGGCTCCGACCGTACGATGCATCCGGCCGAGATGTTCGGAGAGGATTGGTATTTGTCTGGCGACTGGGGCATCGAGCCCCTCATCGTCACAGACAAGACAGCGGATGATGGTGTCTAGTGCGCGCCAAACTTCGCAGATTCTTTGAGGAAGTGAGATTGGCTGCGACGTAATCAGGCGATAAAAAAAACAGGGAAATATCTGGATGCTTCTCCGGATATTTCCCTGTTGCTCAATGTTTGGAATTGCTATCGATAAACTTCTCGTAATACATCTGGAACTGCTCGATCTTCTGATCGTTGAACCAGGTTTTAATCGCGTCGACCATGGGCGGAGGACCGCACAGGTAGATGTCGAATGGGTTGGCGTCGAACGACTGACGGTCGAAGTGATCAGGAATCCACCCGGTTTTACCTTGCCAATCCACGGAGGGTTTTGAAACCACAAGGTGATAGTCGAAGTCGGCGATGCGGTCGCGATAATCAGCCAGGCGTTGAGTTTCGCACAGGTCATTGTCCTGCGTGACGCCATAGAACAGTTGGATCGGGTGCCCGCAGCCACCTTTTTCTGCAATGTTATCAAGCATCCCGAGGAAGGCCGACAGGCCGGTTCCTCCTGCCACCAGTACGAGAGGTTTGGTCACCTGACGTAGATAGAAGCTCCCCAATGGGGCCTCGAGCTCGAGTGTTTGACCGGGGTGGCAATGCTCACGGATGAAGTTGCTCATCACGCCATCAGGCAGGAGCCTGATGAGAAACTGCAATTGGTTGGTGGGGTTGGGGCGGTTGGCGAATGAGTAGGAGCGCCACTCACTGGTGCCCGGTACATGCAGTCGAGCGTATTGCCCCGGAAGAAAGTCCAATTGCTGCTGGTGGGCGCAAGCGTCCAGATGAAGGATCGCCGTGGTGGCCGACACCTGTTCTACACCGGTGATCACCGTTTGCAGTAACCGGGTTGCGCCAGCGTTGCACAAGCTCGAATCGAAGTCGAAATAGAACGACGCATCCGATTGCACGCGGGTCTGGCAAGAGAGCATTTTGCGTTGCGCCAGATCCTGCTCGGAAAGAGCCTCTTCATCGACGTAGTCTTGAGTGAATTGGCCTGATTCGCAGCGACCCTGGCAAGTGCCACAGACACCTTCGCGACAGTCCAGCGGGATGTTCACGCCATTGCGTAGCGCGGCGTCGAGCAGCAGTTCGTTGGGCTTGACCTCGAAGAACGAGGTCTTGCCATCTGCGAAGCTGAAAGCGACTTTATGGTTCATGACAGCGTGCCCCACAGTTCACAGGTGATAGAAATCAAGCACTGAGTTGATCGTGTCGTTGAGCAGCACGATGTGCTTGCGGGTGATCTTCCAGCTGTCGGCGTCCGCTTTGAGGTGGTAGGTCACATGGCCGTAGAACTGCTCGGACAGCCCTTGCCGGGTGTAGAGCGTGACCCAGGCGGCCTTGACTTCAAGCAAGCCGTTATCGATCTCCTTGATTCGCACATTGCTGATTTGATGCAAGGTGCGCGGCATCGGGTTTGAAGCTGCCGACTTGCCTGTGCGCAGACGAAATACCCGGTCTTCCAGGCCGGAGCGGTTCGAGTAGTAAATCAGCGACATGCCGCGCTTGGGATCGGTGGTGTACACATGCTCCGACTCCCATTGCGGCAGGTGGAATTCGCTCTGTTCATCAAACAGGGCGATGTAGGCGTCCCAATCCTGCTGATCACACAGCTCGGCTTTGCGGTAGAGGAATTGTTCGACGGAATGTTGTAGTGCGCTCATTTCACACCTCCTTCAACTTCAGGGCTTTTTGTGCCAGACCTTGCAGAAGGAAGCGCTGCCAGGACCCGTGCTGATTGATGTAGAGCCCCTCATGCGTGAACTCGGTGCCGGTCAGTACCGGGTTGATGCCCAGAGCCTCGCTGTTCGGGGTGGGGCCTTCGACCCATTTCTCACTGCCGCGGGACACTTCGTTCCAGCGCTCGAGGCGGGCCTGGAATCCGCGTTGGGCTTCGCGAAACTCCACCAGGTCGTCGGGAGTGCCCATGCCTGAAACGTTGAAGAAGTCCTCGAACTGGCGGATCCGGTTTTCCCGATCTGCGTCGGACTCACCCTTGACGCCGATGCACTGGCTGGTGATCTCGGTCTTGTTCCAGGCCACTGGGCGCACGATACGCAGCTGCGAGCTGATCTGATCCATGAAGAACAGGCTTGGGTAGATGTTGAGATTGCGTAGACGATGCATCATCCACTCGGCTTGTTGCTGGCCGTATTCCTTCACCAGACGCGGCATCACGCTGGCATACCCGGCGCGTACAGTCGGGTTGGGCATGTCGCTGAACAAGAGGCTGTGGCCATTCTTGAACGAGAACCAGCCGTCGTCGGTTTCGGCATCTCCGGCGCCCAACTTGCTGTAGTCCAGCGTGTCGGAGCCGCCGCCCTTGGCCGAGTTGACTTGCTGGCGATGCTGCACCGTGGAGACGTAGTTGTAGTGCACGGTGCTGACGTGATAACCATCCAGGCCGTTTTCGTGCTGCAGTTTCCAGTTGCCGTCATAGCTATAGGTCGACTTGCCGGGCAGTACTTCCAGTTCGCCGGTCGGAGACTGCGCGACCATCATGTCGAAGAACACTTTGGCATCGCCGAGGTAGTCTTCCAGCGAGTCGCTGCCATTGACGTCCAGACTGATAAAGACGAAACCCTTGTAGCTCTCGATCCGGGCCTTCTTCAGGCCGCGGGTTGCTTTGTCGAAACCTTCCGGGTATTCCCCCGGAGCCTTGACCTTGACCAGGCGGCCATCACTTTTGTAACACCAGGCGTGGAACGGACAGGTGAAGGTAGATTGGTTACCTTTGCTGACGCGAGTCAGGGTCGCGCCCCGGTGCTGGCAAGCGTTGATCAGCGCGTGGAGCTGATTGCTCCCATCGCGGGTGATGATCATCGGCTGACGACCTGCGCGCATCGTCAGGAAATCATTGGGATTGGCGATTTCACTCTCGTGGCAGGCGTAGATCCAGTTCTTCTCGAAGATCAGTTCCATCTCCAGGTCGAACAGTTCCGGCTCTGTGAACATGTCACGGGCGACGCGGTAAATACCTTCGGCCGGCCGAAAATCCAGGCAACCCTGAATGTAATCTTGCCACTGCGCAATGCTTCTAGAGCTGTTCATCAGGTACACCCTTTTTGTAGTTTTAGGCACGACCCGATTGAAAGCCTTTCTGTGCGGTGCATCTATCCGGATTCGAGGCGATATCTATCCATTTCTGAGGGGGGGGCAGGGGGCGCTTTTCGTGAGGACCATCAGGCGCGGTTGCTTTATGCGCTTTTCATTTCATATCCCTGGCCTGCACCCACAGCACCGCGTCTTGCGACAAGGGCTTGCCCTTGTGGGTTTTGGTTGTCCCGATGTCGAGCGCTGCAATACCCCACCAGCCGGCCCGGGGCAGGCCGATGGTCACGATGCCCTGGGCGTCCGTGTAGGTGCTCAGGGATTTGAATGAAGCTTGAGGTGCCGTTACATAGTCTTGCTGGCCGAAGGCGTTTTTCTCGATATCGACGGAATGGTTGATGTATTCGATTTCGATTTCGGCGAACGGAACGGGCTTGCCATCGGCCAGCACCAAGGCGCGGAACACTCCGCCTGTCCAGTTTGCATAAGGCTTGTTCAGTGGCTGGATCTCAACCGGCAACCCTTGTGGTTCTGCCCAGTTGCCGGGTACTCCGCCCACGTTCACGATCAGCTTGGTGAACTGTTGGATGTAGACGTCTTCCTCGGTTTCCAGGTAGGGCTCGGGCTCGAGTACGAAGATATGGTCACCCAGTGAGCGAACCAACTCCCGCGGAATCGACGCACGATAGGCAGTCGTTTGGTTATCGCGACTCTGCCACTGGACAGGGCGCAAGTATTGGCGCAGATCGATTTTTTCCCCGCCGTGCGAGCTGATGTGGCTAAAGGCGCGGGGTTCATCCATGGTCATGGTGGGGCCGCCGGAGAAGGGATGCGTGAACACCAGCGCGAACTCCAGTTTATCCGCACGCGGCAGCGCCGTTTCCTCGACGTAGAGCATCTGGAAATGGGCCTGTGCAGCGCCTGTCAGGCAACCTAATGTAACGGCGGCAAGTGCCTGGAGCAGTCGTCGTTTGATCGGCATGGTCGATTTCACCTTGAAATGTCGGATGACTGAATCGTTGCTTGATGGTTGTCTCCGCCCATGAACACAACGGAGTATTTCCCGGCTGGGGGCTGGAATGCGTAGGTGTTGTCGGTGCCGACGTTTCCTTCGAGCAACACCTTGTTGCTGGTGTCCTGGACATGGACTTTTCTGCCAGCGGCGGAGCTGCCGTCGGTGTAACCCGCCTCGCACTTCACCAGATCATCGCTCTCGATGTAGCAGTCGAAGACGGGGCCATGAGCGAAGGTTGCCTGGCAGAACACCAGGGCGCCGGCGATCAGTATCCGATGTGCTGAACCTGGGGGTTTCATAAGGTCTTCGATCTCCACGGTCGAGGTTGATCATTGGAGCGGCGATTTGTGATCGCCGCTCGTATTGGGGCCAGGTGGCGCGAAGGCCGTCAGTAAGGAATCCAGGTTCGAACTCAGGAGTGCTTCGTACCCGTTGGCCGCGTCCTTGAAGAGGTTGGCGGCTTTTGCGCAGCGGTGATCGTCGCGATTCTGCTGGGTACTGCCGGTGGCCTGTCCTCGCGTTTTCGCGATTTCATCTCGCCGCTCAACAGCCTGTTCATGGCGATCCCGCCGATCGCCTGGGCACCGCTAATCATGATCATTTTTGGCTTGGGCTATGTCTCCATCGTGTTGGTGATTTTCATCGCCGCGATGTTCCCCATGGCCGTGACCATTCAGGAGGGCGTGCAGAGTATCCGCGGCGGTGAAGTCCGTGCGGCACGCACCTTGGGCGCCAACCGCTGGCAACTGCTGGCCCACGTTTACCTGCCGGCCTCGCTGCCCTTCGTGACGGCGGCGTTGCGCATCGGCTTCAGCCAGGGCTGGAGGGCATTGGTCGCGGCGGAAATGATCGGTGCGTCCCAGGGCATCGGCTGGATGGTGTCGACGGGTGGGCAGATCGGCAACAGCAGCCAGGTGCTGCTGGGCATTGTGGTGATCGGCCTGATTGCCTGGCTGATGGAGAGTTTTGTGTTCAGGCGTATCGAGCGTCATTACCAGAAATGGCGAGTGCAGTAAGCATCGTCATTTGACTTCAACCCCCTTCAAACCTTCAGTGGACCACTGCACGAGGTGTCATGTGAGTAACGTTTTCGATCCCCGCGAAGCCGGGTATTACATTGCCCCTCAAGGCCTCTACGAACGCAACAAACAACGCCCGTTTCTGGGCAGCATCCACTGTGATCGTGACACGCTGATTGCTGGCCAATGGGATGAAATCACCTTGGTCTACGAGGTCGGCGGCAGCGGCCTCGCAGACGGCGCCTGGTTGAAACTGGCCTTCAAGTTCTACTCCGACTGGGCCTTGTTCCAGACCTCGAATCCGACTGGCCCCAACTATGTCAGCGCCGAATATCAGGCAGGCGAGCTGGTCCCTGGCCAGAGCCAGGCCTCTGTGCAGCATCTGAAAGTGCGCTTCGACCAGAAGGGGCATGAACGGCCGTTTCAGAAAGCGATCATCATCGACATCATCGACGGTTACCTGAATCCGGGAGACAAAATAATCATTCGCCTGGGCGATCGTCGTCAGGGCGGCGCGGGTACGCGGCTGCAGAGTTTTGTCGAGAAGGACTTCCGTTTCCGTTTGTTCATCGACCCGCTGGGTAGCTCGAAATTTGCCGAGGTGCCGGGTGACCCGCTGCTGAACATCGTGCCGGGACCGGCGCAAAGCGTGCAGTTGATCGTGCCTCGCCTGGTCAGCGCGGGTGAGGCGTTCGACGTACTGCTCAGGGTGGATGATGCCTGGGGCAACACCTGCCGCAACTTACCGCTCCAAGGTGTCCTGACTCTGGTTGATCCCGAAGGGGGGGAGCGACAACAACCGTTCACCCTGGCGGCTGAAGGTTGGGCGACTGCCCGGCTTGAAGGTTTTGATCTTGGTGCGGTGGGGGAGTGGCGCTTGTCGGCCGAGGTGGCGGTACCTTTTGTGCGTGCCGCTCGGGCGTTTGTCACGGTCGATCCGGCTGGCACTGCATTGCGCCCGCTGTACGCCGACCTGCATGTGCACTCCGATGACACGGTGGGCACCAACGACACCTTGTACAACCTCAGCTACGGTCGCGATGTCGCCGGGCTCGATGTCCTCGGTTACACCGCCAATGATTTCAATATCACTGAGCAGCGCTGGGATCAGGCGGTCAACCTGATTCACGAACTCAATGAACCAGGACGATTTGTTTGCTATCCCGGCACCGAATGGTGCGGCAACTCTTGCGCGGGCGGCGACCGTAATGTGGTGTTCCTGCATGACCGCAAACCCGAGTTTCCCTTCGACAATCAAGGTCGGCTGGTGCGTTCTTTCGAGTGGAACGAGTTCACCGCCGGCACCATCAAGCCGGGTGCCTGGCCGGTGGATGAGTTGTATGCCGCCTATGCCAAGGACCCCGAAGGGCATTTGATGATGCCTCACGTCGGCGGACGCCGTTGCAACCTCGACTGGCACCATCCGGAGCTGGAGCGCCTGATCGAGGTCGGCTCGGCCTGGGGGCAGTTCCATTGGGTCTACGCCGAAGCGCTTCAGCGTGGCTATCGGGTGGGTGCCGCGGCGAACAGCGATGAGCATCAGGGGCGTTGTGGCGGTGGTGTTCCGGCCACGGCGGTGTTCGGCTCTCGCGGCGGGCTGACTGGCGTGGTGGCCGAGGCCTTCGATCGAGCCAGTGTTGGCAAGGCACTTCGCGCCCGTCGCACTTTTGCCACCACCGGCGAGCGTTCATTTGCCAGCCTGCGCCAGGGCCAGCATTTCATGGGTGAAGTGTTCACCGCCGATGCAAATGCCACGCTGGACTATCGACTGCTCGGAGAGGCGGGCTGGGAGCAGGTCGATCTGTTCGATGGCGACAAACTGATCTGGTCGCGCAACCTGCATCAGGAATTGGGTTTTTCCAGCCAACGTATTCGTCTGCGCCTGGGCGGCGCAAGGATCAAGGACCGTTATCGCGGCGCCTACTGGACCGGCGAGATTCGCGTGACGGGTGCGGTCATCAACGGCTTTCGCGCCTTGGGTCTCGATCACCCCGAACAAACTGTATGGCGCAAGGATGCAACGGTTCTGGCCTTTCGCACCGACACCAACGGCGACACCGACAGCATCGAAATCGACTTGTCGCAATTGGCCGGCGCCACGCTGCAGGTTCATAGCCGCATCGATAACTACATCAAGGTCGGCGACCCGTCTGAACCGCAACCTTACGTGCATGCGCCGACGGTGCTGATGGAGTTGTCCGGCGATGAGTTGCTGGTGCAATCGCAAGTGAGTGAAGAGTTGCCGGGCGCGGAGTTGAAGGTGTCCCTCGAAAGGACAACCGCTGCGCCGCTGCCTCGTGAACTGCAAGGGCAAATCGAGCTTGCCCGGTTGAATCTGGAGCAGGGGCGTGAACATCCATTATTCATCTGCGCCCGGCAGCGCGATCAATCCCGAGTCTGGACCTCGGCGCTGTTTCTTACGTTATAAACGGCCATAAAAAAGGGCAGCTCAAAGCTGCCCTTGTCCCAACCCATTCCTTAGGCCGCGGTAAACAGCTTGTGCGGATCCATGACGAATTTCTTCGGCGCCCCGGCATCGAACTCGTGGTAGCCACGCGGCGCGTCGTCCAGGCTGATCACCTGCACGCCGACGACCTCGGCAATCTTGATCCGGTCCCACATGATCGCCTGCATCAGCTGACGGTTGTACTTCATCGTCGGGGTCTGGCCGGTGTGGAAACTGTGGGACTTGGCCCAGCCGAGGCCGAAACGGATGTTCAGGCTGCCATGCTTGGCGGCTTTATTGACCGCACCCGGGTCTTCGGTGACATACAGACCGGGGATACCGATATTGCCGGCGACGCGCACCACGCCCATCAGCGCGTTGAGCACATCGGCCGGGGCCTCGTGCTGCGCGCCGTCATGGCCGTGGCCACGGGCTTCGAAGCCGACCGCATCGACCGCACAATCGACTTCCGGCTCACCGAGCAGGTTGGCGATTTGCTCGTGCAGCGGAGTGTCCAGGGTGAGGTCGGCGATCTCGAAGCCCTGGGCCTTGGCATGCGCCAGGCGCAGCGGATTGACGTCGCCGACTATCACCACCGCCGCACCCAGCAGACGGGCGGAGGCGGCAGCAGCCAGTCCGACCGGACCGGCACCGGCGATATACACCGTGCTGCCAGGGCCGACACCGGCGGTCACCGCGCCATGGTAGCCGGTCGGCAGGATATCGGAGAGGCAGGTCAGGTCGCGGATTTTCTCCATTGCCTTGTCGCGGTCGGGCAGCTTCAACAGGTTGAAGTCGGCATACGGCACCAGCACGTATTCGGCCTGGCCGCCAACCCAGTCACCCATGTCCACATAGCCATAGGCACCGCCGGGGCGCGCCGGGTTGACCGTCAGGCAGACGCCGGTGTGCTGCTCCTTGCAACTGCGACAACGGCCGCAGGCGACGTTGAACGGCACCGATACCAGGTCACCGATCTGCACGTTTTCCACGTCACGGCCCTTCTCGATGACCTCGCCGGTGATCTCATGGCCAAGCACCAGCCCGACCTGGGCCGTGGTCCGGCCACGCACCATATGCTGGTCGGAGCCGCAGATATTGGTCGAAACCACGCGCAGGATCACGCCATGGTCAATGCGCTTGCCGCGCGGGTCTTCCATTTTCGGATAGGGGATGGTTTGCACCTCGACCTTGCCTGCGCCGAGATACACGACACCACGATTACCAGACATGATTTCACCTCGCTTTTGTTGTTGTGAGAACACGGCCCTTGTACTGCGAAGGGTCGCGCGGCCTTACAGTGCGGCGGTAAATGTCTTGCGTTTGCACGTGAATGCAGATGGGTTGGAAGTCACCTTCCAACGATGCGTGATAAGCAGTCATCGTATCGATCCTACGCCTGGTGTCAGCACCCTGCGAGGGCATTTAGCACCCAATTACCCCACCGGTTGGCAGGGCTGACGCAGGAGTAGCGGGCGCTGAACGCCGTGTTTGCCCCCCATCAAAGCACAGCGCCAAAATATTTTTATCTGATAAATGTTTTATTGACTAAAAAATAATACCGGGTAATCATTTCCCTGCATCTGCTTTCACGCAGAGTCATTTTGCAGGGGAAACCCGATGAGTCAGAACACCGTGCCGTTGCTGGCCAGTCTTTACATCGAGACGAATGAATCGTCACTCGACAGGCGCTTGGCGCCTTTGTTTATGCAGGGTTTTCCGGCCGAGCCAAAACGCCGCGTCACCTGGAACAACTGGATGCGTCCACCGTTCAATCAGTGGGGGTTCCGCAATCTGGCGCGCCTGCGTCCCTCCATTGATGTGGAGGCGGGTGGCGGACCGGTCAGTGTCCTGAAGGAAGCGCCACAAGCGCTGGATGAACTGCACTTCGACAGTGAATGTGGCTTGAGCGTCAGTGTCATCGATCATCTGGTGGTCAGTCAGACCGACGCCTTTTTGGTGATGCAGGGCGACACCGTGCTGTTCGAGCGTTACTTCAACGGCCAGCGTCCCCGGGACCGGCACGTCATGTTCTCGGTGACCAAGTCGCTGATCGGCACCCTGGGGGAGCAACTGGTCTGCGATGGCATCCTCAATCCGGAGTTGCCGGCGGCGTTTTACGTGCCCGAACTGTTGGGCAGCGCGTTTGGCGATGCCACGGTGCGCCAGCTGTTCGACATGGCCGTGGGCATCGACTACAGCGAAGTCTATGACGATCCCAACTCCGAGAGCTCGCAGTACGGCTATGCCTGCGGTTTCCAGCCGGCACCTGCGCAGTACGCTCAGTTCGAGTCGCTGTATCAGTACCTGCCGTCGCTGAAAAAACGCGGCAGTCATGGCGGCTTTTTCCATTACGTGACCGCCACCACCGAAGCCCTGGCCTGGGTCATGGAGCGCGCTTCGGGCAAGGCTTGCAATCAATTGCTGCAAGACATCTGGAGCCAGTTGGGGTGTGAGCGCGACGGCTACTTCATGGCCGATCCTTGGGGGCGTAGCGTTGCCGGTGCCGGTTTCAACGCCACCTTGCGAGACATGGCGCGGTTCGGTCGGCTGCTGGCCAACGACGGTCGCCATGATGGGCTGCAATTGCTGTCGACCGAGACGGTTGCACGCATTTGCGCCGGCTCCGATCCCGCGATCTACGCCAAAAACTCCGAGTTCTCCCAATGGACCCCTGACGCTTCCTACCGCAGCCAGTGGTACGTCTTCAACGACCACACCCAGGCGATCATGGCCGGCGGTATCCACGGCCAGTACCTGTTCGTCGATAAGCCGTCCGGTGTGGTGATCGTCAAGCAGTCATCGCTGACCGAGGCTGTCAGCCCGTTCGATGCTGACAGCGTGCGCATGCTGCGTGCCATCGCCGCGCACCTTACTCACTGAAACGCCTCATAACGACAAGAAGTTTGCGACCTATTCGCCTGGCTCGACCAGGTGTTGGCGGCGCTTTGCGCCGCCATTCACTGCCCTGTAACAACAATAATCACACAGGAGCTTCATATGGTTCTCATGACGCGTTTCTCTCGAACGCTCTTAGCGGTCGGCTTACCCCTGACCGCCCAAGTCGCGCTGGCGGGCTACACCTTCGAGGATGGCAACCTCAAGGGTGAGGTCAACTTCACTGCCGGCGGTGCGACCCTTTCCACCCGTAACGTCAACTTCGGCAGCGGCCGCGTCGATGCGCGCAGTGGCAAGAATGGCGGTACGAAAATCGACTGGCAGGAGCTCTACGTCAAGCCCGGCGTCAAGCTGGAATACGCCCTGCAGCCAGACTTCAGCCTGTTGGCCGGTGGCTCGCTGGTGGCGGCGACCACCTTTGGCGACGGCGATGCCGGCGGCTTCACCCGCAGCTCTGATGGTGATGTAGCCACCGAAGAACTCTACGGTGGTTTCCGGGCCGGGGAGTGGACGCTCACAGCCGGTCGCCAGAACTACATGATCGGGACCGGCTTCATCGTCATGGACGGTAACCTCGACCAACTCAAGGACGGCGCCTACTGGCTTGGCCCCAGAACCGCCTTCAAGGATTCGGCCATCCTGGCCTGGGATCATGGCGCATTGAAGACCCAGGCCTTCACCTTGCGGGTCGATGACGATCTGGGTGACTTCCGCATGACCGGCGCTAACCTGGACTACAACCTCGACGACCAGGTGACACTGGGGGCCATGGCGATGAAGGTCAACGCGCTGGGGCCCAAGGGCAGTACACTGCCACGACGCCGGGACGGGATGCAGGTGTACAACGTGCGTGCGTTGAAGGCCAAAGTACCGGGCGTGCCGGACCTGACCCTGAATGCCGAATACGCCGTGGAGCGGGGCAGTGGTGAAGGCGTGGATTACGATGCCAACGCCTGGTACGGTCAGGCGGATTACGCCTTCAACACGTTGCCGCTGACCCCGGTGATCGGCTATCGCTACGCCAGTTTTTCCGGCGACGACAACCTGGCCGACAACCGGCAGAAAGCCTGGGAGTCACTGAGCAAGGGCTTCGTCGACTGGAGCACCTGGCTGGTGGGGGATGTCGTCGGCAACTACCTGCTGTTCAACAGCAACGAAAACGTCCAACAGTTCTCGCTCAAGACCCACCTCAATGAAACGCTGACCCTCGGCGCGATCCACTATCAGTTCTGGCTGGACGAGAAAAACTACATGGGTGCGCAGGTCAGCGATCGGCGCTTTGCGGACGAGAGTGTGGTTTTCCTCGACTGGACCCCGACGCCGTCGTTCTATACGTCGCTCTCCTATAACTGGGTCAAGCCGCTGGCCGCCGCCAGGCAGGTGTTCGGCGATGACCAGAAATTCAGCGCGCTGGAACTGTACTTCACCTACCGCTATTAAGTGCCGCGAGCCTTCGCGGCCGCGCAGGAGTGCTTAACCATGAACATGTTTTTGCGTAACACCTTATTGGGCGCTGTAGTGTCGTTGCTGGCCAGCGGTGTGTGCCTGGCTGAAGAGCGCACGGTGCGGATCTACAACTGGATCGAATACCTGCCACCTGAAGTGCTCAAGAGCTTCCAGGAGGAAACGGGCATCCGTCCGGTCTACGACGTTTTTGACAGTGTCGAAACCCTGGAGTCCAAGCTGCTGACCGGCAATTCCGGGTATGACGTGGTGTACCCCGGCAGCGCCAACCTGAGTCACCTGATCGCCGCCGGTGCCGTCCAGCCGCTGGACCGCAACCAGCTGCCGAACTGGCAGCACCTGGACCCGGAGTTCATGAAAACCCTGGAAGCTGCCGGTGATACGGGCAACCGCTACGCAGCACCGTACCTATGGGGCATCACGCTGATCGGCTACAACGTCGACAAGGTTCAGCAAGTCCTGGGCGCCAATGTGCAGATGAACACCTGGGACATGATCTTCAAGGAAGAGAACCTCGCCAAGCTGGCCAGTTGCGGTGTCGGTTTCCTCGACGCAGCCAACGAAATCGTGCCCATCGCCTTGCACTACAAGGGCCTCGACCCCAACAGCCAGAAGCGCGAAGACTACCCGCAGGCCCAGGCGGCGATGATGAAGATTCGCCCGCACATCACCTACTTCAACTCCTCACGCTACGGCATGGACCTGGCCAACGGTGACATTTGCGTAGCCGTCGGCTGGTCGGGTGGCGTGGCGCTGGCCAAGCAACTGGCCGATGCGGCCGGCAAGGGCGTCAGGGTGGAGATGGCGTTACCCAAGGAAGGTGCGCCGATGTGGTCGGATGTGATGATGGTGCCGGCCAACGCCCCCCATACCAAAGAGGCCTATGAGTTCATCAACTACATCCTGCGCCCTGACGTCATTGCCCGGATCAGCAACAAGATCGGTTACCCCAATCCGAACAAGGACGCCACCGCACTGGTGAACGCCGAGATCCGTAATAACCCCAACATGTATGTGCCGGACGAAGCGCGCAAAACACTGTTCGCTCTGCAGCCCATGCCGGCAGCCGTGGAGCGGATCCGCACCCGCACCTGGACCACCATCAAGACCAACCGCTGATCATCGTGGCCCGGCGTCGTGACGCCGGGCTCGCCAGCAATGACGCGCCTCGGCTATGGCATGCAGCCAGTCTGGGAGGAGGCTGGCGTTCTCAGGCCCGCATTCCGTAAAAGAGCAGCTCGGTGATACGCCTTACCTGGGCGGAGTGTGACTCGATGTCCGGCTGTTCCTGGTTGACCAGCCTGAACAACTGCAGGTGTGAGTAGTCGTTCAACAGGAAGGCGGCCAGGTCGACGTTGAGGTCGGCGCGTAGCTTGCCGGCCTGTTGCAGTTCTCTGAGTAAACCGCTGATTTCGGCCCTGAGCGCATCGTTCATGGCCCGATAACCTTCGGGCAGTCCGTTATCACCACCAAATAGAATCAACGGCAGCAGTTCACGCCAGAGACTGGGATGCATGACTTCCAGGGCGTAACCGGTCAGCAGGCGTTCCAGGTAGCACAGGGCCTCGACCGGATCTTCTATTTCAGGGATCTGGTTGCGGGTGTCCTTAAGGGCGCGCTGGTCGGCGTCGTGCAGGATTTCCAGGATGATTTCCTGCTTGTTGCCGAAGTACTTGAACACGGTGGGCGCCGACACCCCAGCCTGGTTGGCGATCTGTTCGATGGTGGTGTTCTGGAAACCTTGACGCTCGAATAGTTCGATCGCTGCCTTGCTGATGGCTTGGCGTCGTTCGACTTTCTGACGTTCACGCAGTCCGCTCACGGTTGATCCCTTGTCGCTATGAATAAAGGGGGCGCATGTCGCCCAATCATCCATGCAAAATACTTAATCGGGTAAAACTTTTAAAGCGCTAATTTCTGTAGTGCGCGTTTATCCCGGAAGCGAAAAGTCTCGTTGGCTGATGGCGAGAGTCCTCAGGCTTAATAGTTAATTTCATTAATCTTTTAAGCGCTGCTCACCATGCATTGACCCGCCTGAATCAAGCCGATGCCTGTCGGTATTTTTTCAGTCGATAGGCAAACTGCGCACGACTCAAACCCAGCAGTCGCGCGGCAGCGGCCAGATTGCCTTGGCTTTTTTGCAGCGCTTCATCGATCAGGCGCGACTCCAGCCCTTCAATGGAGAAGCCGTGTTCCAGGCGAGCCAGGGTTTCCAGCAAGGCCGGGCGAGGCTGTGTGCCGGCGGGACTCTGGTCAGTTGCGGCGAGGCTGCCATTGTCGTCCAGAGAGTACGCATCCTGCGGCATGGGTTCGTTGCGAAACAGGTGGATCAGATCGATGGCTTGGCCGTCTTCGCTGGCGATCAGGCCGCGCTCCACCAGGTTCTGCAGTTCCCGTACGTTGCCGGGGAAGTCATAGCGCAATAACACCTTGAGTGCGCGCATGGTCAGGCCGGCGGGTTTGCGGGCGTAGGCCTGACAGAAGCGCCGCAGGAACGCGTTGACCAGCAACGGAATGTCGTCGCGACGTTCGCGCAGCGGTGGCAGCACGATGGGGTAGACATTCAGCCGGTAGAACAAGTCTTCGCGAAATTCTCCGGCCGCCACGGCTTTGCGCAAGTCGACATTGGTGGCCGCCACCACCCGGACGTCGACCTTGATGGGCTGGCCACCGCCGATGCGCTCGATCTCCCGCTCCTGCAATGCACGCAGCAACTTGCCCTGACCCGGCAGGCTGAGGCTGGCGATTTCGTCGAGAAACAGCGTGCCGCCCTGGGCGCGCTCGAAGCGTCCGGGGCGCGAATGGGTCGCGCCGGTGTAGGCGCCACGTTCGACACCAAACAGCTCAGCCTCGATCAGATTGTCCGGGATGGCGGCGCAGTTGAGCGCCACGAAAGGTGCTCGATGGCGTGGGCTGAACTGGTGCAACTGACGGGCGAACAACTCTTTGCCGACCCCGGACTCGCCGCTGAACAACACCGTGGCGGGCGTCGGCGCCACGCGCTGCAAGGCGAGGGTAGCGGCATTGAAGGCCGCGCTGGCGCCAATCGGTTTTGGCCCGCCGGGGTTTTCGCTGTCGTCATCCTGGGGGGCGGGCGCCGGGGCTTGAGGCTGTTTGGGCTCGGCGCTTGAGGGTGAGGCAGTGAGATAACTCAGGTCCTGCTCGACATCGCCCCATTGCTCGGCGGTCTTGCCGATCACCCGGCAGCTCTCATGGCCCATGCCCCGGCATTCGGTTTCGCGGAAGATCACCAGACGGCCGAACAGCCCGCTGACATAACCGATGGCATAGCCCAGTTCGGTCCAGCACACCGGATCCTGGCCGATCCCGTAGGCGGCGATATGTTCGTCGGCCTCACAGGAGTGGTGCCAGAGGAATTCACCTTCATAGAAGCCTGAGTCGGCGTCGAATTTGAAGTGCAGGGGTTCGACCTTGGTCATGCCTTCGAGTGTATGCAGACGCGTGCCGGCCGAGAAAACCGCCGCGGCGTCAGCGTCTGGCCAGCGCTCGCGGATCAGCCGCGCATCGCGCGCGCCGGAGAGATAGCCGGTGCGGGTAAACAGGCCGCGGCTCTGTTCCAGTCCCTGGCGCTCGATAATTTCTCGTCGCAGCGCGCCGAAGGATGAGCTGTGCAATAGCAGCATGCGCTGGTCGTTGAGCCAGATACGTCCGTCAACAGGGGAAAAGAACAGGCATTCGGTCAACTCGGCCAGGGTCGGTGAGTTGCCTTCGGCCAGTTGGGTACTGTCGCCTCGGGGCGAGAAATGCTCCTCCTGCACGGCAAGATGAGGAAGCAGCGAATGGGGATTGTTCATTGTTATGCCCCTGAGCGAGTCGACTGATCGAAATGATCAACTAGCAAAACAGTTATTAAACATAACTTTATCATTTGGACAAGTGGCGAGCTGCCGGCTGTACGCCAAGCACCTTGTCCTATTCGCAAACACCCCTCTACAGCCCGCAAGCCAGAGCCTTCGCCACTTGAAATGCGGCGCGACGCAGGAAGTCGGCACAGCCCTTGCTCTAGCGCTTTCACCACGCAGACGCCTTGCATCGTTTTAGCAAGGCCGCGTCAGGCAATGACAAACACAAGAGCCGGGAGACCGAAATGTCGGTAAGTGAACCATCTGATTTTCTGCGGGACGAGCCATGGCGTGAACGCATCTTCAATGGTGACTGGCTACGTCCATTGGGCGGCAGCCATAGCGTCATTGAACCGGCCACCGGCGAGGTGTTGACCGTCACCGGTTTGGCCGATGCAGCGGACATCGCGTTTGCCAGCCTGAACGCCGCTCGTGCTCAACCGGCCTGGGCGGCATTGGGGCCACGGGAACGCGCAGAGATCTTTCGTAAAGCTGCCGCACTGGCCCAGCAACACTTTGCCGAACTGGCGTTGTACATCGCCCGGGAAAGTGGCGGCAGCCTGTTCAAGGGTGAACATGAGGTCCGTGAGGCGATCGTGTTGCTGCATCAGGCGGCCGGGCTGCTGTCGCAACCCCATGGTCTGGTTCTGCCGAGCGAAGCGGGGCGCTTGTCCTATGCACGCCGGTTGCCCCATGGCGTGGTCGGGGTGATCTCGCCGTTCAACTTTCCCTTGGTGTTGTCCCTGCGTTCGGTGGCGCCGGCGCTGGCGGCGGGCAACGCCGTGGTGCTCAAGCCCGATCCGCAGACCCCGGTCAGTGGCGGTTTCATCATTGCCCGGTTGTTCGAGGCGGCCGGTCTGCCCAAGGGCTTGCTGCAGGTGTTGCCGGGTGCAGCGCCAGCCGGAGAAGCGCTGTGCCGCGATCCGCATGTGCGGATGATCGCGTTCACCGGCTCCACCGCAGCGGGGCGCAAAGTCGCGGAGCTGGCTGGGCGTCATCTGAAAAAAGTCGCCCTGGAGCTGGGCGGCAAGAACTCGTTGATCGTGCTCGAAGACGCCGATCTCGAACTGGCGGCCAGCAACGCCGCGTGGGGTGCCTGGCTGCATCAGGGGCAGATTTGCATGGCCACCGGACGCATCCTGGCCCATGAGTCGATTGCACAAGAACTGGTCCGCCGGTTGGCAGAAAAGGCACGGGCAATCACGGTCGGCAATGCCGCTCGCGGTGAGGCGGTGCTGGGGCCGTTGATCAACAAACGCCAGCTGTTGCGAGTGCATGAAATCGTCACGGAGAGTGTGACGGCCGGGGCAACTCTGCAAGCCGGCGGCGAGTATGAGCAGCTCTTCTACCAACCCACGGTGCTTTCCGGTGTGCGCCCGGGCATGCGCGCGTTCGACGAGGAAATCTTCGGCCCGGTGGCCACGGTGGTGAGTTTTGCCAGCGACGATGAGGCCATCGACCTGGCCAACCGCACCGAGTATGGCTTGTCCGCGGGGATCATTTCGCCTTCGGTCGGGCACGCGATGGCGATGGGCGAGCAACTCAATTGCGGGCTGTTGCACATCAACGACCAGACAGTGGCCGACGAATGCATCAACCCCTTCGGCGGACGCGGCAGCTCAGGAAATGCCGGCAGCGTAGGCGGCCCGGCCGACTGGGATGAATACACCCAATGGCAATGGGTGACGGTCAAGGATAAGGCGCCGCGTTACCCGTTCTGACGGGCCGGTTTTGCCGGGCCGACAAGGTAGGTCGGCTCACCGAGTACACAAAAATAATAAGAGGACTCAACATGAAACTCGACAACAAGATTGTGCTGGTGACTGGCGTCTCTTCGGGTATCGGCGCGGCCACGGCAAGCCTGCTGCGCAGCCACGGCGCCCAGGTGATTGGCGTGGACCTGAAGGCGCCGCACATGACCCTGGATGGTTTTGTTCAGGGCGATCTGAGCAGTGCCGAGAACATCGACCGGTTGCTGGCGCAGCTACCGGCACGGATCGACAGCCTGTGCAATATCGCCGGGGTGCCGGGCACTGCAAACCCGCAACTGTTGGCGCGGGTCAACTACCTGGGATTGCGCCACTTGAGCAGCGCGTTGCTGCCACGCATCAACGCTGGCGGCAGCATCGTCAATATCGCCTCGATCCTCGGCGCCGAGTGGCCGTTACGTCTGGAACAGCACAAGGCGCTGGCGCGCATCGAAGGTTTCGCCGCCGGGCAGGCCTGGCTGGCCGAGCACCCGGTACCGGACCAGACCTGCTACCAGTATTTCAAGGAAGCCTTGATCGTCTGGAATTACCTGCAGGCCCAACCCTGGTTTCTCGAACATTCGGTGCGCATGAACAGCGTCGCGCCAGGTCCGGTTTTCACGCCGATCCTCGGCGACTTCGTGAGCATGCTCGGTGAGGCCCGAACCCAGGCCGATGCCCATCGCATGAAACGCCCCGCTTATGCCGATGAGGTAGCGGCGGTGATCGCTTTCCTGTGTGCCGACGAGTCGCGCTGGATCAACGGCGTCAACCTGGCCGTCGATGGCGGATTGGCCTCCACCTACATCTGAAATGCACACCTGTAGACAGCGGCTGTGGCGAGGGAGCTTGCTCCCGTTCGGCTGCGAAGCAGTCGTAAACCGGTGCACCGGTTCTACTTGAGGGCCGTTGCGCGCCCCAACGGGGCGATGCGGCGTTCCGACAAGCCCCCTCGCCACAGATGCACAGGCAAAAATAAAAATAATGAGGAGCGTCCATGGACAACGTTAAACGTTGCTTTCGTTTCAAGCATTGCGCCCTGTTTCTGGCGTTATGCAGCGCCGGTGTGATGGTCGAAAGGGTCGAGGCCATGCAAATGGATCTTGGTGATTCCGACTGGAAACTGCGTTGGGACAACACCATCAAGTACAGCCAGGCCTGGCGTCTTCAGGGGCAGGACAGCCGATTGGTCAACGCACCGACCGCCAACGGCCTGTATCCCTCGATCCAGAGTCAGGGCGATAAAAACTTCAGCAGTGGCCTGGTCTCCAATCGTCTGGACCTGTTTTCCGAAATGGACCTCAGCCGGCAAAACTATGGCCTGCGCGTGAGCGGCGCAGCCTGGTACGACGATATCTACAACAAGGGCACCGACAGCAGCGAGCAAACGCATTTCCTCAGCGAAACCCGCAAGCTCCACGGTCGCGACGCGGAAATTCTCGACGCCTTCGTGTTCCTGCGTGGTGACCTCGGTGAAGACTCCCAGGGCGTGGTGCGTCTGGGCCGACACAGCCTGATCTACGGCGAAAGCCTGTTCTACGGTGGCAACGGCATTGCCAATGCCCAGGGCCCGACCGATGTGGTCAAGTTGCTCAGCGTGCCGGGGACCCAGTTCAAGGAGATCCTGCGTCCGGTCAATCAGATCTCCGGGCAGTTGCAGATCAACCCGCAGTTGTCGGTGGGCGCTTACTACCAGTTTGAGTGGGAACGCTCCAATGTGCCCGGCGCCGGCAGCTACCTGAGCGATATCGATGCCATCGGTTACGGCAGCGGTTCACTGCGCGAAGTGTTCGGCAACGACACGGTGAATGGCGGTGATTTGAAACCGCGAAATTCGGGGCAGGGCGGTATGCAGATCCGCTTCAAGCCGACCGGCACCGAGCTGGAGTTGGGTTTCTACGCTGCGCAGTATCACGACAAAACCCCGACCGGCCTGTACGCCTACCTCGACGGTGCGGCTGCGGCCGCCACGGGGTTGCCGATCCTGAGTTCCTATCGTCAGGTCTACGCCGAAGACATCAAGACTGCCGGCGTCAGCTTCTCCACCGCTTATGGGCCGTTCAACTTTGCCGGTGAAACTTCCGTGCGCTGGAACGCGCCGCTGGTGAGCAATCTGCAAGTGGTGGCCCCTGGCGTGGCGGCCGATGGCGACGATAACTCACTGTTTGCCAGGGGCAAAACCGCTCACGCCAACCTGTCGGCGATTTACCTGTTATCGCCCACCGCATTTTGGGATGGCGGCTCGGCACTGGCCGAGCTGGCCTGGAACCGCACCCTGAGCGTGACCGAGAACGCCGCCGCGCTGGATGCCAACACCACCCGCGATGCTACGGCACTGCGGGTATTGGTGGAGCCGGCGTACTTCCAGATTGTCGACGGGATCGACCTGACCGTGCCGATCGGCATGGGTGTGGTACTCGATGGGCGCTCTTCGGCGGTCAACAAATCGGGCTTCGGCAATACCCATTCCGGCGACTGGAGTGTCGGGCTCAAGGCCACCTACCTGCAGCGCTGGGATGTCGGCCTGAACTACGTGAACTTCTTCGGTGCCCCAAAAGCCGGGCTGCGCGAGGACGGCAATTTCAGTTACGGGCAGTCGTTGGCCGACCGCGACTTCGTCTCGCTCTACGTGAAAACCTCATTCTAATAAGGTGGATTCGCCATGCAGAACAAAGCATTTCTCAACACTTGCGTCCTCACCCTGGCCCTTGCCGGCATGAGCCTGGCGCAGGCGGCCGTGTCGCCTGAGCAGGCTGCACGTTTGAAGACTGAACTGACACCCCTTGGTGGCGAGCGCGCCGGCAACGCCGATGGCAGCATCCCGGCCTGGCAAGGCGGTTACACCAAGGTCGCGCCGGGCTACAAACCGGGTGACAAACGTCCCGATCCATTCGCCGGTGAAAAACCGCTGTACTCGATCAAGGCCTCGAACATGGAGCAGTACGCCAATGTATTGGCCGAAGGCACCAAACTGCTGCTGAAGAAATACCCGGACTATCGCCTGGACGTCTACCCGACCCATCGCTCGGCGGCAGCCCCGCAATGGGTGTATGACAACACCGGCAAGAATGCCACCCGCGCCACGCTGGACGTGGCGAGCGAGAAAGTCACCGGCGCCTATGGCGGCATTCCGTTCCCGATCCCGGAAAACGGTACGCAAGTGCTGTGGAACTATCGATTGTCCTGGCAGGGCGGCGACACCATCAGCTCGCCTTTCGATACCTGGCTGATGACCGCCGGCGGCAAGAAGGTCCAGGCAACCCGCGCCCAGTACACCTACCAGTTTCCCTACTACGTCGAAGACGGCAGCCTGGAAAACTTTTCCGGCAAGTACCTGGTGGGCAAGCTGCTGACCGAGTTGCCATCGTCCAAGGCCGGTGAAGGCCTGATGACCCATTGGGACCTGGACCCGGCCAACCGCGCGGCCTGGCAGTATCTGGTCGGCCAGCGCCGGGTGCGTCGTGCGCCGAACATTGCCTACGACACCCCGGACTTCGTGACCTCGGGGGTCGGTCTGTTCGACGAAGCGTTCATGCTGTTCGGGCCTACCGATCGCTATGACCTCAAGCTGATGGGCAAGAAAGAACTGATCGTCGCCTACAACAATAACCGCGCCGGCCTGGCCAAGAGCGACGACCTGGTCAAGCAGAACTTCCTCAATCCTGACCTGGTGCGTTGGGAGAAACATCGGGTCTGGGTGGTCGAGGCCACGCTCAAATCCGGCAAACGCCATGTGGTGCCGCGTCGCACCTACTACATCGACGAAGATTCCTGGCAGATCCTGATGGCCGACGGGTATGACGCCCAGGGCAAGCTTGGACGGCAGATGTATTCGCTGACGCTGCTGGCGCCGGACCTGCCGGCCCTTACCGCGCAGGTCATGTGGGGTAGCTACAACCTCGACACCGGGGCTTACTTCCTCAACTCCTCGAGCAACGATCTGGCGGTCCAGTACCAGAAAGTCGCGAAACCTTCGGCGTCCTATTTCACACCGGATGCCATGGCCAACGAAAACATGCGTTGAACCTGGGGAGGCCGCGGCGGGTGAGGGTGCGCGCTGCGGTCGCCTGTGACTTTGCGAGTGGGATAAAGACATGATGGGGCAAAAACGCTATGCAGGCTTTGGCCTGCGCCGGGGCGCCTGCGTCCTGGCATTGGGTTTGATGGCGTGTGTGTTCAGCGCCCAGGCGAGCACGTTTGCCGTACTGCAGCAGCCGGCACTGTCGACCGCCAAGGCCCAGCGCGCGGCATTGCTCGGGCTGACCCGGGCCGGCGAGCGACTGGTGGCGGTCGGCGAGCGCGGGATCGTGCTGCTCTCGGATGACGCTGGAGTCAATTGGCGCCAGGCCAGTGTGCCGGTCAGCGTCAGCCTGACGGCGGTGCAATTCGTCGATGCCGAGCAGGGTTGGGCAGTCGGTCATCTGGGCGTGGTGTTGCACACCGAGGACGGCGGTGAAACCTGGCACAAGCAACTCGACGGTGAACGCGCCGCCGCGCTGGCGGTGCAGGCTGCTGAGCGCGATGCCGATCAACCGGGCGGTGCCGGCAACCTGGCGCAGGCCCGGCATATGCTCGACGACGGACCGGACAAACCGTTTCTCGACCTGTACTTCAGTGACCACCTGCACGGCTACGTCGTTGGCGCCTACAACCAGATCTACCGTACCGACGACGGCGGGCGAAGCTGGCAGCCGTGGATGCAGCATGTGGACAATCCGCAGGGCCTGAACCTGTATGGCATTCGCGTCTCGGGCAACGATTTGCTGCTGGTGGGGGAGCGCGGTTTGCTGTTGCGTTCGACCGATGCCGGGCATTCATTCCAGGCCTTGAAGTCACCTTATGAAGGCAGCTTTTTCGGCCTGCTCGGCACTCGCGGCGGCGCCTTGATTGCCTATGGTTTGCGCGGTAACGCCTGGTGGTCCGATGACCGTGGCGGCAGTTGGCGACGCCTCGACACCGGCATCGAATCAACACTGTCGAGCGCCATCGAACTGCGCGATGGCAGCCTGCTGTTGGCCAGCCAGGGCGGCGAGCTTTTATTCAGCCATGACCAGGGTCGTAGCTTCGACAAACGCCAGAGCCGCAGCGGCGGGACTGTCGCTGCCGTGCAACAGGCGGCCGATGGCAGTCTGGCCAGCGTTGGTTTGAGCGGTGTGGCCGCTGACCAGGATCCACGAGCCTCTGGCAAACCTTGAATCTTCACGGTGCAGCGCTATCGGGCCACGGCCCGTGCAACAGGAGTCAGACTTGAAAGACGACAAAACCCAAACCGTGATCGGCCGCCTGGCAGACTTCGACCAGGCGTCGGGCAACTTCGCCGAGCGGGCGATCTTCAACCATCGACCGCTGGTGATCCTGCTGTGTCTGCTGGTGACGCTGGTGCTCGGCTGGCAAGCCACGCGCATCGGCATCAATGCCAGTTATGAGAAAACCATTCCCACGGGGCATCCCTATGTCGCCAACTTCCTGGAGAATCGCAGTGAGTTGAGCGGCCTGGGCAACTCGCTGCGGATCGCCGTGGAGGTCAAACAAGGCAGCATTTTCACCAAGGACTATCTCGACACCCTGGCCAGGCTCAACGATGAGCTCTATCTGCTGCCGGGTGTCGACCGGCCCTACATGAAATCGTTATGGACCCCGACCACGCGCTGGACCGCCGTGACCGAGGAGGGGCTCGATGGCGGCACCGTGATCCCCGACGACTACGATGGCTCGGCGGCCAGTATCGAACAGGTGCGGACCAACGTCGCGCGTTCCGGTGAGGTCGGTCAATTGGTGGCCGGCAACTTCAAGTCCAGCGTGATCTTCGTGCCATTGCTGGACATCAGTCCGCAGACCGGCAAGGCCCTGGACTACGGCGAGTTTTCCCGGCAACTGGAAGCCCTGCGGGACAAGTACCAGAGCGATGACCTGCGGATTCACATCACCGGTTTCACCAAAATCGTCGGCGACCTGATCGAGGGGCTGACTCAAGTTTTGCTGTTCTTCGTGGTGGCGGTACTGGTGACGGTGTTGGTGCTGTTTGGCTATACCCGCTGCGCGCGCAGCACGCTGGTGGTGGTGACGTGTTCGCTGGTGGCGGTGCTCTGGCAGCTGGGTCTGCTCGCCATCCTCGGTTGTGAATTGGACCCGTACTCGGCGCTGGTGCCGTTTCTGGTGTTCGCCATTGGCATGAGCCACGGCGCGCAGAAGATGAACGGCATCATGCAGGACGTCGGTCGCGGCACCCACCGGGTGGTGGCCGCGCGTTATACCTTCCGCCGACTGTTCGCGGCCGGCATGACCGCGTTGCTCTGTGATGCGGTGGGCTTCGCGGTGTTGCTGCTGATCAATATCCGGGTGATTCAGGATCTGGCGATCACCGCCAGCCTCGGCGTGGCGGTGCTGATTTTCACCAACCTGATTCTGTTGCCGATCCTGCTCAGCTATATCGGTGTCAGCCCGGCAGCGGCGCAACGCAGCCTGAGTTCGGAAAACGCCGAACTGCAGGCACAGATCAAGCATCCGTTGTGGCGCGTGCTCGATTTGTTCACCCAACGGCGCTGGGCCATGGGCGCCATGCTGGGCGCTCTGCTGCTGGCAGCGTTCGGTTTTGCCGTGAGCCTGCACCTGAAGATCGGCGATCTCGACCCCGGCGCTCCGGAGTTGCGGGCTGACTCGCGCTACAACCGCGACGCGCTGTTCATGACCCAGAACTATGCGGCCAGCTCGGATATTTTCGTGGTCATGATCAAGACTCCGGAAGATCAGTGCACCCGTTACGCGAGCCTGTCGGCAGTGGATGCGTTGGCCTGGCGGCTGGAGCAATTGCCCGGCGTGGAGTCGACCACCTCGATGGTGGCGCTGAGCAAAATCGCCACGGCCGGTTACAACGAAGGCAACTTCAAATGGTATGAGTTGATCCCCAATGACGGTGCGCTGGGCGCCGTGCAAACCCGTGCTCCGCGGGAGCTGTTCAATCAGGGCTGTTCGATGTTGTCGCTGTACGTTTACCTGGCCGATCACAAGGCCGATACCCTGAATCGGGTGGTGGAGGCCAGCGAGAAATTCATCAGCGAGCATCAGATCCCAGAGGTCAAATTCATGCTCGCCGCCGGCAGCGCCGGGATCGAAGCCGCGACCAATATCGTGGTGAAAAAATCCATGCGCGAGATGCTGTTCTGGGTCTACGGCGCCGTCAGCCTGTTGTGCCTGCTGACCTTCCGCAGCTGGCGCGCAACCCTTTGCGCGATGCTGCCGCTGATGCTCACTTCGATTCTTTGCGAGGCGCTGATGGTGGGGCTGGGCATGGGGGTCAAAGTCGCGACACTGCCGGTAATCGCATTGGGCGTGGGCATTGGCATCGACTACGCGCTGTATGTCTTGAGTGTAATCCTGGCTCGCATGCGTGCCGGCGACACCCTGGCCCAGGCGTATTACCAGGCGCTGCTGTTCACCGGCAAAGTGGTGTTGCTGACCGGCATGACCCTGGCGGTCGCAGTGTCGACCTGGGCGTTCTCACCGATCAAGTTCCAGGCCGACATGGGGATTCTGCTGGCGTTCATGTTCCTGGTGAACATGCTCGGCGCCCTGATCCTGCTGCCGGCCCTGGCCTGGCTGTTGCTGCCGCAGAAGGTCTTCGCAAAAAAGCCTGAAGCGAGCCGGCATGGGCTGTTGGTCAAGGAGGGCTGAGGACTCGGCAAGCGCTACACGAGGACGGGGACAGTGAGGACCGACTAGCTGTTTTCGGCACAATTGCGCCAATGCCTGTTACGGCGGAATGGAACTTGCCTCCCCAACGGCCTGCAAGCCTTGTGTGCCCAACAGGAAAGGTCCATGAATAACAATAACCCTAGCGTGGAAGGCGCCACCGGTACGCCGGACATGACTGCGGCGATTCATCGTTATCGCACCAACGACATCGATCAGCACGCACAGAACATGGACGGCTGGCAGGTACGCTATGACCAGCTGACGCCCGGTCGCTTCGAAGGTGAGTTGATCGAGTTTCGCGCCGGATGGATGCAACTGGCGCGCGACCGCTCTAATCAGGCGATGCTCAAGAGTGGCAGCGCCTGGAAGGGAGCCATCACCTTCAGCGTGCCGCTGAGCGCTCAGGGGGCGGTGTTTTGTGCGGGGCATCCGATTCATGATGCGAGCCTGTTGGTGGCCCATGGTGATCACTTGCCCGATCTGCGCACGCCCGAACATCTGGATCTGTTGGGGGTGGCGGTTGATGTCCAGGCCCTTGAACATGTGCTGGAGCGCCAGGGCGCCCGGTTTCGAATTACCGATCTTCCCAAGTGTTACCGTCTGGGGGCTTCCTCGGTGCAGGCTGAGTTGGCGGCGCTGTTCGACGAGCTGGCCGCTGCCGATCAGGGCCACGACAGCCTGCTGGGCTATGAGGCGATCCGTCATGGCATTCGCGATGCCGTGATGGTGCAACTGCTGGAGCTGGTCGCGCCGGATCAGGCCGCGCCCCTTAACCCGACGGCGCGCAAACGCATGGTCGATCGTGCCAGGGAATACGCGTTGGGGCATCTGGACGAACCATTGTCGATCCTCGATCTGTGCAATCACATCGGCGCCAGCCGACGCAAACTCCAGTACTGTTTCCAGGAAACCCTGGGTATCAATCCGGTGGCGTATTTAAGGGCGTTGCGCCTCAATGCAGTGCGTCGTGAACTGCGTGACAGCCCCCATGAACATGGGGTGCAAGAGGTGGCGGCGCGTTGGGGCTTCTGGCACCTGAGTCGCTTTGCCAGCGATTACCGCACACTGTTCGGAGAGACGCCCTCACAGACCTTGCGTCGCCATTAACTGTGCTGAAAACGGATAACCCGCCTACCGGAGTCGTTACTAGGATGGCCCACACCATTTGGTTGGGAGGGGCATTCGATGAATCACAAGAACAACAACTCAAGCATCAGCCGCGTCACTGTATTCACCCTGGGGCTGTTCGGCCTGTGCGCCGGCGCACAGGCCACTGAAAACGGGGCGCCGACCACCGCAGTGGGCGTCTATGACTTCGGCGCCGGGATGATGCCGCCGGCCACGCCATTCGGCACCCTGGGCCTGCGCACGGCCTACTATTCGGCCAACGTGCAGAAGGACCGCCACGGTCGTTCTCTGGACAACAATCTCTCCCTGGACGTGCTGTCCATCGGCCTGGCCTATATGCGCATGACGGACTACAGCGTCCTCGGCGCCCAATACGGTTTCGGCACGGTGGTGCCTTTCTTCAAGATGGATGCTTCCCTGGAGGTGCCGACGCCAGGCGGTCCGTTGAAGCTTGAGGCCGATCCGTTCCGCCTGGCAGACGTGCAGTTTCTGCCGCTGATCCTGCAGTGGAACCTGTCGCCCAACCTGTTCGTCAACACCCAGTTTCAGATCCAGACCCCCACCGGCGACTACGACAAGAACCGGCTGATTTCCCCCGGGCTCACCCACTGGACTTTTTCCCCCATCGTCAATGCCACTTACATCAGTGACACCGGCTTCGAGGTGTCATCGAGCTTCGAGGTGGACATCAACACGCGCAACCCTGCCACTGACTACAAGAACGGCGTGGAGTACCGGCATGAGTTCGCCGTGGGCCAGCACTTCGGCCCCTGGACCGCCGGTATCGGCGGGTACTACTACCGTCAGTTCACCGATGACGACGCCCCGGGCCTGACGAGTGGCAATCGCGCCAGGGTGCTGGCTGTGGGACCAGCGGTGAGCTACGTCAAACCGGGCCTGCCGCCGGTCTGGCTGCACCTCTACAAAGAGCAGGGCGCGAGCAACCGCGCCGAAGGCTACACCGTCGCCTTGCGCGTTTCCCAAAGTTTCTGAGGACCGGACTATGACTTCTGTGCATTGCGCTTCAACCCTGGCGACGCCTGTCGTGCGTCAGGCCACGGGACGCCGCGAAGGGCTGGTGCTGGTGCTGGGCAGCAGCCTGACCATCATGGGCTCGGTGATGATCGCGCCGATCCTGCCCAAACTCGGTGCCGAGTTCGGGCCGCTCACTTCCCGGGCCGACCTGCTGGTGCCACTGGCGGTCACCGGACCGGCGCTGGCGATTGCGGTGTGCGCGCCTCTGGCCGGTTGGCTCGCCGATCGAGTCGGGCGCAAGGCGTTGCTGGTGATCGCCACCTTGCTCTATGCCTTGCTCGGCGCGTTGCCGGCGGTGCTGGGAGATCTGCAGTCCATCGTCGCCGTGCGCCTGCTGTTCGGGGTGGCCGAGGCGGCGGTGATGACCTGTTGCGCGACCCTGATCGGCGACTATTGGCAGGGCGAGGAACGCTTGCGCTACATCAATCGTCAGGTGGTCACCATCGGTTTGGTCGGTGCGTTGTTCTTCGTCGTTGGTGGCGCTTTGGGCGAGCACTCCTGGCGCTTGCCGTTCCTCCTCTATTTGCTGCCGCTGCTGCTGGTGCCGGCCATGGTGAAGGTGCTCTGGGAGCCGGTTCGTACGCAGCCGTCCGTTGAGGTTCAGGGACCGGAGCGGGTGGCGATTCTGCCGCTGGTGTTGGGTTATCTGCTGATTCTCGTCGGCATGGTGCTGAGCTTTGTGGTGCCGGTACAGACGCCCATTTTGCTGGTGGGTCTCGGGGTCACATCCAGCACCCTGATTGGCCTGTCCGCCGGCTTGAGCCTGCTGGCCACCCTGGGCGGTTCCCTGGCCTGGCCGCTGCTGCGTCGACGCTTGGGGATCGCCGGCACCAATGCGGTGTTGCTGCTGTTGCTGGCGCTCGGGTTGTGGTTGCTGATGCGCGGGCAAAGCTACAACCAAGTGGTGTTGGCGGTGGTGATCCATGGCCTGGGCGCGGGATTGCTGGTGCCCAATGTCATGGCGCCGATGATGGAGGCCTTGAGTGCTAGAACCCGTGGTCGGGGATTGGGAGGCTTCACCGCGTGCCTGTATTTCGGTCAGTTCGTCAGCCCCTTGGTGGTGGCGATGCTCGGCGCATTTGCCGGCGACCTGCGTCACGCCATCGAATGGCTGGCCTTTGCCAGTCTTGCTGCCGCGTTGCTTTGGGCGATCGCCGGGTTATCGCGCCGCCGCTCGAACTCTTCCGTGCCATCCACCCATTCGTCATTGAAATAGATCCGGAGTATCAAACATGCAAGACATCCAGCAGTTGTTGGACAAGGAAGACGCCACCGGCCTGGCCGCTTGGGTCAGGCGTGGTGAAGTGCAGCCCGTGGAGCTGGTCGACGCAGTGATCGAGCGACTGGAGCGGGTTGAACCGCAACTCAACGCAGTGGCCGAGCGGCTCTACGACAAGGCCCGCGAGGCAGCGCTCGAACCTCAGGTTCGGGACGGACTGTTTGCCGGTGTGCCGACCTTGATCAAGGACCTGTTCGCGCCGGTGCAGGGTGCCGCAATGACCAATGGTTCGCTGGCGCTGGGCGGGGCCCGCGCCGATTTCGAATCCGAGGTGGTGATCCGCCTGCGCCGCGCCGGTTGCCTGATCGTCGGCACCAGCACGGCACCAGAGTTCGGCACATCCTATTCCACCGAGTCGACACGTTTCGGCGCCACCCGCAATCCGTGGAACACCGAGCACAGCGCCGGCGGCTCCAGCGGCGGGGCGGCGGCCCTGGTGGCGGCGCGGGTAGTACCTTTTGCCCACGGCAATGACGGCGGCGGTTCGCTGCGAGTGCCGGCGTCCTGCTGCGGAGTCTTCGGCCTCAAACCCAGCCGTGGTTTGCTGCCCTCCGGGCCAATGATAGGCGAGGGCTGGGCGGGCATGGGCACCAACCACTGCATCACCTTATCGGTACGTGACAGCGCGGCTTTGCTCGACGCCACGGCGGGAATCGATTTGGGTGCGCCCTATGCTGCGCCGCTGTCGGCGCAACCGTATGTGACTGCTGTACAACAGACTCCGCAGCCATTGCGTATCGCCCTGGTGGAGCAGATCGGGTCTTGGCCGACTTCCACACAAAGCCTGGAGGCGGTGCGTCAGGCTGCGAGCCTGTGTGAGTCGCTGGGGCATCGGGTAGAACCCGCCCGGTTACCGGTGGTGCTGCCTGAGTTTCTTGACCAGGTGTTCACTATCATCGGTGCCAGCACGCGAAACTACGTCGACCTGTTGGGCCAATTGCGTGGCGCGCCTGTACAGCCCGAGGAGCTGGAAGCCCGTACGCGGATCATTCTGCGCGACAAGGGCGGGGTCAGTGGCGCGCAATACGCGGCAGCAGTGGAGTGGATTCATGCCCTGGGCCGGCAACTGGCGCTGTTCATGCAGGATTACGACCTGATCCTCAGCCCGACCCTGACCCGTGAACCGGTACCGATCGGCGAGCTGGACCTGCGGGACGACCGCTTGAGTCTCGATGAATTGATCGAGCGCTTCCACAGTTACTCGCCGTTTACCGCGTTGTTCAATGCCAGTGGGCAACCGGCAATGTCGGTACCGCTTCACTGGAGCCCGCAAGGCTTGCCCATGGGCGCGCACTTCGCAGGCCGCTTCGGCGAAGAGGCGACCTTGCTGAGCCTGGCCGCACAACTGGAGCAGGCTCAGCCCTGGCGGCAGCGCGTACCGCCGGTGAATGCGTGCCTGCGCACCACGCCGTAACACGATCTGTAGCAGCAGCCACGCAGGCTCGGCAGCTGCTACAAGGAGTGCACCCCGGTCAGGTTTTATCCGCAACCGGGTTCGCCGTACGCAACGGCGGCTCGGCCGAGCGGGCAATCACGCTGATGATTGCCAGTGCTGCAATCAGCAGCCCGGGCGAGGTCGCCAGCAAAACTCCGGTGGTGCCGGCCCCGGCCGCCAGAATCTGCCCGGCGGCCAACGGCCCGGCTACTGATCCGAGGCGACCGATCGCCACCGCAGCGCCGACGCCGGTGGCGCGCACCGAGGTCGGGTACGACGGCGGTGTCAGGGCGTAAAGCACCAGCTGCGCGGCCATCACAAACAACCCGGCAGAAAAACCGGCGATGGCCATGGGGACGATGCCCACCGACAGGCCGACTCCAGCCAGCGCCGCCAGCAACCCGGCGTAGACAAACAGCACCACTTTGATGCCGTTGCAGCGATCCAGCAGCAGCCCGCCGAGCAGGGAACCGAGGGCGCCGCCGATGTTGAACAGCATCTGCACCAGGCCTGCCTGGGGTTTGCTGAAACCCTGTTCCAGCAACAGCGATGGCAGCCAGTTGAGCAGCATGTACATCACGGTCAGGGTGAAGAAGTAGCTCAGCCACAACGCCAGGGTGACGCGGGTCCGGTCTTCGCCGAACAGCGCCTGGCCGGTTGACGCGCGCGCCACGTTGACGCTGCCTTGTTGCTGGCGAAAGGCGCTGGACTCAGGCAGCAGCAGGACCATCAACGGCACCACCAGCAAGGGCACGAGACCACCGATGATGAAGGTCATCTGCCAATGCTCGGCAAACAGCATGGCGACCACCGCCGCCAGCGCGCCGCCCAACGGCACGCCGGCATACATGATGCTGATCGCGGTGCCGCGACGTTGCTCACCCACGGCTTCGGCACACAGCGCGATCAGGTTGGGCAGGGCGGCACCCAGGCCCAGGCCCGTCATGAAGCGCGCCAGCAGCAGGCCGGAAAAACTGCTGACATAGGCCGTGTTGAGGGAGAACACGCCGAACAGCAGCACCGCGCCGATGAGGATTTTCTTGCGGCCGATGCGATCGGCGATCCAGCCGCCGAAGAAGGCACCCGGCAGTAAACCGATGATGCCGGCGCTGAATACCCAACCCATCATTTTCGGGTCCAGGGCAAAGGTCTGGCGCAGGCCTGCGGCGGCAGTGCCAGCGGCTTGCAGGTCGAAGCCTTCGATCAGTGCAACGATAAAACACAGGGCGATGGTCAGCGTCGTGCGACGTGATGGGGTGTCCATGGCGAACCTCATTATTGTTTTTGTTGGGGCTTACGGGGGAGCGCGAGCCTGATTGCTGTAGGCGATAGCAGGCTGAAATTAAGATTAACAAAGATAACTAAAAAATGAATGACCAAGATTTTTTGCTGAAAAATGCCATTAATTTCATTTAAATCAATGTGATGACGTAAGGTTGAAGGTGTATTTAAAAAATAGATAATAATATTAATGTTCGATTATCGGTCATTGTGGATTGACGCCACCCTCAGGCGTTTCCATTCTCTGACCGGAGATCCTTGGGGCAACCCGACGATCCCGTTCAAAAAAACAACAACAATAAGTGGACATCGAACATGCCAAATCTCCCTCGGGACGCCCTCGTGGCGATCTCAACCTTACCTGTTCGCGCACGTCATCTGGCCCTGTTGGGTTTGAGTGTGATTGCCACTCCGGCGCTGGCCGAAGGCTTTATCGATGACAGTCACGGCACCTTGACCCTGCGCAATTACTACCTGGATCGGGACTACAAGGACGACGGGGCGAAGACCGCGGCCCGGGAATGGGCCCAGGGTTTCATCATGAATATGGAGTCGGGCTTTACTCCGGGGACTGTTGGTTTTGGCCTGGACGCTCGCGGCCTGATGGGCGTCAAGTTGGACTCGTCACCGGACCGCAGCGGCACCGAGTTGTTGCCGGTGTCCGCCAGCGACAAGCGTGCGGCGGACGAGTATTTGCGCCTGGCCATGACCGCCAAGATGCGTTTTGCCCAGACCACGGTGAAGACCGGCGATGTGTCGATCTTCCTGCCGTTCGCTTTCGCCAGTCCGTCACGGCTGCTGCCACAGACGTTTCGTGGCACCACCCTCAGTTCAAAGGACATCGACGGGCTGACCTTCAACACTGGCTACATCGATCGCATCAACAAGCGCGATTCCACCAACTACCAGCCGATGAGCATCGCCTCGCCGAACCGGCGTTTCAACGGCGCGGCCACCTCATCGCACATGGCCTATGTCGGTGGCGATTACCAGGTGAACAAGGATCTGAGCCTGCGTGCCTATCACGCCGAAGTGGCGGATCTGTATCAGCAGAACACCCTGGCCTTGCTGCACACGCTGCAGGTAGGCGAGGGCACGTTGACCACTGACTTGCGCAGTTTTTTCAGCGACGAGGACGGCAGCGCCAAGGCCGGCAAGGTGGACAACCGCAACCTCTCGGCGTTGTTCGGTTATCGCTTTGGCGGCCATCGCCTGAGCCTGGGTTATATGCACTCCAGTGGTGACACCGCGACGCCTTACGTGTCGGGCACCGAGTTGATGGGCATGAGTGAGCTGACCATGAGCTCAGACTTTCTCAATGCCAAGGAGCGAACCTGGCAGGCGATCTACGACTATGACTTCGCCGCCGCCGGGGTGCCCGGCCTGAAGAGCCGGCTGCGTTATGTGCGCGGTGACCATATCGAACTGGCGGCGCTGAACGCCGACGACCGCAAGGAGCGGGAGTTCCAGATGGAGCTGGGGTATGTGATCCAGAGTGGCCCGCTGAAGAACGTCGGGCTGATGGCGCGCAAGTCGATCTATCGCAATGACTTCCCCACCGGCGCGGCGTTTCGCGATGAAAACCAGACCCGCTTTCTGGTGCTCTACACCGTGCCGATCTGGTAAGTCGTTTCAGGCCTGATAGACCTTCTTCAGCAGCCTGAGCAGTTCTTCGCGTTCCTGACTGTCGAGGGCGGACGTGGCATCCATGTCGCTCTCGGCAGCGATCAGTTTCAGCTCCTTGAGCAGGGTTTCGCCGGTCTTGCTGAGAAAAATCCCGTAGGAGCGTTTGTCCGGTTTGCAGCGCACTCGCACCGCCAGCGCCCGGCTTTCCAGTTTATTGAGCAGCGGCACCACTTGCGGTGGCTCGATGGCCAGTGCCTTGGCCAGGTCGGCCTGCATCAGCCCGGGGTTCTGGTCGATGATCGCCAGGGCCGAGAACTGCGCCGGGCGCAAGTCGTGGGCCGAGAGCCGGCCAATCAGGTTCTGGAACAGTTTCAGTTGCGCCCGGCGCATGGCGTAACCGATCAGGTCGTCGAGGGCTGCGTCCAGCGACGCCTGGGTTTCGGGGCTGTCGGCAGGCGCCTCGGGGGCGGCGGCAATCTTGGAAGACTTGGCCATTGCAGGGTGAATCCTCGGGCTGGCGGTTAAGAAGGCTATCTAGTTTGCCGAGATTGGCCGGGGATAGCCACGACCTCTTTCAGATTTCTGGGCGCTGCGCCCGTTTCAGGCACGAAAACAACTCGGTTAATTTTATTAATAGTTAATTGACATAACTATATTTGCGGTTTAGTTTTTACCCATCGTCAAGCCAAGAACAAGAGAGCATCGCCATGAGCAATTACGAAGGTCGCTGGACAACGGTCAAAGTGGAAATCGAGGAAGGCATCGCTTGGGTCATCCTCAACCGTCCGGAAAAACGCAACGCCATGAGCCCGACCCTGAACCGCGAGATGATCGACGTTCTGGAAACCCTGGAGCAGGATCCGGACGCCGGTGTCCTGGTGCTGACGGGGGCGGGCGAAGCCTGGACTGCAGGCATGGACCTCAAGGAATACTTCCGCGAAGTGGACGCCGGCCCGGAAATCCTTCAGGAAAAAATCCGCCGCGAAGCCTCTCAATGGCAATGGAAACTGCTGCGCATGTACGCGAAGCCGACCGTCGCCATGGTCAACGGCTGGTGCTTCGGTGGCGGTTTCAGCCCGCTGGTGGCCTGCGATCTGGCGATCTGCGCCGATGAAGCGACTTTCGGCCTGTCGGAAATCAACTGGGGCATTCCGCCGGGCAACCTGGTGAGCAAGGCCATGGCCGACACCGTGGGCCATCGCCAGTCGCTGTACTACATCATGACCGGCAAGACCTTCGGCGGGCAGAAAGCCGCCGAGATGGGCCTGGTCAACGAGAGCGTGCCGCTGGCGCAACTGCGTGAGGTGACGATCGAGCTGGCGCGTAACCTGCTGGAGAAAAACCCGGTGGTGCTGCGCGCAGCCAAGCACGGCTTCAAGCGTTGCCGCGAACTCACCTGGGAGCAGAATGAAGATTACCTGTACGCCAAGCTCGATCAGTCGCGTCTTCTGGACACCGAAGGTGGCCGCGAGCAGGGCATGAAGCAGTTCCTCGACGACAAGAGCATCAAGCCCGGTTTGCAGGCTTACAAACGCTGAGCCCTGACGTTTAGAACAAGGCGAGCTGGCCGGGCGATCGAGCGTCCGCCAGCTGTTCGCCCCGGCGCCTCGGCGCTACTGTGAGCCCCTCGAACGTATTCCCGATAAAGACAATAAAGAGGAATCACCATGCTGGACGTGCCCCTGCTGATCGGCGGCCAGTCGTGCCCCGCCCGAGACGGTCGAACCTTCGAACGGCGTAATCCGGTGACCGGCGAAATCGTGTCGCGGGTTGCCGCCGCCACCCTGGAAGATGCCGACGCCGCCGTGGCTGCGGCCAAAGCGGCATTCCCCATCTGGGCGGCCCTGGCCCCCAATGAACGACGCACCCGGTTGCTGCGCGCCGCCGAGCAGTTGCAGGCCCGCAGCGCAGAATTCATCGCCGCCGCTGGCGAGACCGGCGCCATGGCCAACTGGTACGGTTTCAATGTGCATCTGGCGTCGAACATGCTGCGTGAAGCGGCATCCATGACCACCCAGATCACCGGCGAAGTCATTCCTTCGGATGTGCCCGGCAGCTTCGCCATGGCCCTGCGTCAACCGTGTGGCGTGGTGCTCGGCATCGCGCCGTGGAACGCCCCAGTCATCCTCGCCACCCGCGCCATCGCCATGCCGCTGGCCTGCGGCAACACCGTGGTGCTCAAGGCGTCGGAACTGAGCCCGGCGGTGCATAGGCTGATCGGCCAGGTGTTGCAGGACGCCGGCCTCGGTGACGGCGTGGTCAACGTCATCAGCAACGCGCCCCAGGATGCCGCGGCGATTGTCGAACGGTTGATCGCCAACCCGGCGGTGCGTCGGGTCAACTTCACCGGCTCGACCCATGTCGGGCGCATCGTTGGTGAGTTGTCGGCGCGTCATCTCAAGCCGGCGTTGCTGGAACTGGGCGGCAAGGCGCCGTTCCTGGTGCTGGAAGATGCCGACCTGGATGCGGCAGTCGAGGCCGCAGCCTTCGGTGCCTTCTTCAACCAGGGACAGATCTGCATGTCCACCGAGCGCCTGATCGTCGATGCCAAGGTGGCCGATGCCTTTGTCGCCAAACTGGCGGCGAAGATCGCCACCTTACCCGCCGGCAACCCCAATGCGGAAGGTTCGGTGCTGGGTTCCCTGGTGGACAGCAACGCCGGCGAACGGATCAAACTGATGATCGACGATGCTCTCGACAAGGGCGCAACCCTGGTCGCAGGTGGCCGGTTGGAGGGCAGTATTCTGCAGCCGACTTTGCTCGATAGCGTCACCGATGCCATGCGCCTGTACCGCGAAGAATCCTTTGGCCCGGTGGCGGTGGTGCTGCGCGGTGAGGGCGATGAAGAGCTGCTGCGTCTGGCCAATGATTCCGAGTTCGGCTTGTCGGCGGCGATCTTCAGTCGTGACACCGGCCGTGCTCTGGCCTTGGCCCAGCGGGTCGAGTCGGGCATCTGCCACATCAACGGCCCGACCGTGCACGACGAGGCACAGATGCCTTTCGGCGGGGTCAAGTCCAGCGGCTATGGCAGTTTTGGCGGCAAGGCGTCCATCGAGCACTTCACCCAATTGCGCTGGGTGACCTTGCAGAACGGCCCGCGGCACTACCCGATCTGAGCAGCTGTCGCAGCGTCGGGCGACGTACGCTTGAGAGCGCCCGTCGCCCGCGTGCAGGCCAGAAATAACAATAACAAGGCTGCCATGCCCCAGTTGACTGCTTCGCAGCGGACCGGTGGCGTGCCTTGATGGAGAACAAGCACGTGAGTTCCGAATTCAGATCGCCACCCCAGACCGAAGCCAGTGCACCGCGCTATCGCCAGGTATCCATTGGCTGTCCTGCGGTCGAAGTCAGCGAAGAGCAGGGCATATTGCATATGCGCTCCCTGGAACCCTTGGCCGAGTTGCCCGTACGCTTGCTCGATCGCCTGGTGCATTGGGCACGGGTGCGCCCGCAACAGACCTTTGTTGCCGCTCGCCTGGAGGGCGGCGACTGGCGCCGGGTGAGTTACGCCGACATGCTGACCAGCGTCCGCGCCATTGCCCAGAGCCTGCTGAGTTACGGCCTGTCGTCCGAGCGACCACTGGCGATCCTCTCGGGCAACGACATCGAGCATTTGCAGATGGCCCTGGGCGCGATGTACGCCGGCATTCCCTATAGTCCGATTTCCCCGGCCTATTCGTTGTTGTCCCAGGATTTCGCCAAGCTGAGGCATGTCTGCGACCTGCTGCAACCGGGGCTGGTGTTCGTCAGCGACGCCGCGACCTATCAGCGGGCGATTGAGGCGGTGCTGCCGGCCGATACGCCGCTGGTTACCGTGCATGGCCAAGTACCGGGCCGCCGTCAGGCGAGTTTTGCCAGCCTGCTGGAACGGCCCGGCGGTGCCGAGGCCGATTGCGCCTTCACGGCTACCGGGCCGGACAGCATCGCCAAATTCCTGTTTACCTCAGGTTCCACCAAACTTCCCAAGGCGGTGGTCACCACCCAGCGCATGCTCTGCGCCAACCAGCAGATGCTGTTGCAAACCTTCCCGGTGTTCGGCGAAGAGCCTCCGGTGCTGGTGGACTGGCTGCCGTGGAATCACACCTTCGGTGGCAGCCACAACGTCGGCATCGTGCTGTACAACGGCGGCACTTTTTACCTGGACGACGGCAAGCCGACCGTTCAGGGTTTTGCTGAAACACTGCGCAACCTCAAGGAAATATCGCCCACCGCCTACCTGACCGTGCCCAAGGGCTGGGAAGAGCTGGTCAACGCTCTGGAGCAGGATGGCGAGTTGCGCGAGCGTTTCTTCTCGCGCATGAAGCTGTTCTTTTTCGCTGCCGCCGGTTTGTCGCAACGGGTTTGGGATCGCTTGGACCGGGTCGCTGAACAGCATTGTGGCGAACGCATTCGCATGATGGCCGGGCTTGGCATGACCGAGGCGTCGCCGTCCTGCACGTTCACCACCGGGCCATTGTCCATGGCCGGCTACATCGGCCTGCCGGCACCCGGTTGCGAAGTGCGGTTGGTGCCGGTGGACGGCAAGCTGGAAGGGCGTTTTCGCGGGCCACACATCATGCCGGGTTACTGGCGCGCGCCGCAGCAGACCGCCGAGGTGTTCGACGAACAGGGTTTCTACTGTTCTGGCGATGCGTTAAAGCTGGCTGACCCCCGTGATCCGCAACTCGGGCTGATGTTCGACGGGCGCATCGCCGAGGACTTCAAGCTCAGCTCCGGCGTGTTTGTCAGTGTCGGTCCGCTACGCAATCGTGCGGTGCTCGAAGGTTCTCCTTATGTTCAGGACCTGGTGGTGGCCGCACCGGACCGCGAGTGCCTGGGGGCGCTGGTCTTTCCCCGGTTGTATGAATGCCGACGTCTGGCGGGTTTGAGTGCCCACGCCAGCGATGCCGAGGTTTTGGCCAGCGCGCCGGTGCGTCAGTGGTTCGGCGATTGGCTGCAGCGGCTCAACCGCGACGCCACCGGTAATGCCAGCCGCCTGGAATGGATCGCGCTGCTTGACGAACCAGCTTCCATCGACCGTGGTGAAATCACCGACAAGGGCTCGATCAATCAGCGTGCGGTGTTGCAGTGGCGTGCCGACAAGGTCGAGGCGCTGTATCGCGGTGAAGAGCCTTCCATCCTGCGTGCCGGACCTCTGCTGTGAACGGTGCGGGGCAGTATTCGAGCTTTAGCGATGTGGCGATTTTCGAAGCCCTGCGCACGCCTTGGGTCGACCTTGGCGGGGACTTGGCTCAGGTCTCGCCGATCGATCTGGGGATCAAGGTCGGGCGCGAGGTATTGGCCCGCGCCGCTCTCGATCCGTCCTCGGTGGACAGCGTGCTCGCCGGCTCCGTGGCTCAGGCCAGTTTCGATGCTTACCTGCTGCCTCGACATATCGGCCTTTACAGTGGTGTGCCGCAAGAGACTCCGGCGCTGGGGGTGCAGCGCATCTGCGCCACCGGTTTCGAACTCTTGCGGCAGGCCGCCAGGCAGCTGGATGACGGCGTGCAGCTGGCCCTGTGTGTGGCAGCCGAATCGATGTCACGCAACCCGATTGCCGCTTACACCCACCGCAGCGGTTTCCGGCTCGGTGCCGAGGTGGCGTTCAAGGACTTTCTCTGGGAAGCCCTCTACGACCCGGCCCCGGGCGTAGACATGATCACCACCGCCGACAACCTGGCCCGGCGGCATGGCCTGAGCCGCGACGAAGTGGATCGCTACGCTCTGTGCAGTCATCAACTGGCTTTGCAGGCGCAAGCCGACGGCTGGTTCGAACCGGAACTGGTAGCGATTGGTAATGAGCGTTTTGAGTTGGCCGGCTATCAGCCACGCAATATTCAGTTGCCACGGGGCGTGGACCGCGTAACGCACGATAGCCACCCGCGACCTACCGACCTGAGCGCTTTGGGCCGGTTGCAGTCGGTGCATGCCGGCGGTGTGCAAACGGCCGGCAACAGTTGCGCGGTGGTCGATGGTGCGGCGGCCGCGCTGGTGGGGCGAGCCTCTGCGGCTCGGCGTCCGGTGTTGGCCCATTTGCTGGCCAGTGCCGTGGTGGGCGTGGCACCGGAGTTCATGGGCATCGGCCCGGCGCCGGCGATCCAGTTGCTGCTGCAACGCAGCGGCCTGGCCATTGACGACATCGGCTTGTTGGAAATCAACGAAGCCCAGGCGGCACAGGTGCTGGCCGTGGCGCAGGTGCTTGAACTGGACGGCGACCGCCTCAACCGGCGGGGCGGCTCCATCGCCCTGGGGCATCCCTTGGCCGCCAGCGGGTTGCGTCTGGTGCTGACCCTGGCCAGGCAACTGCGCGAGGGCAATCTGCGTTATGGCATTGCCGCCGCGTGTGTTGGCGGAGGACAGGGTATGGCACTGCTGATCGAGAATCCGGCCTATCAAGGCTGAACACCGCGACCTCTGCCCAAACCTGGCGTCTCTCTCTTGCGTTACTATGCAGGCCCACCTTTCTGGAAGTTGCCTGGATGAGTAAGCCCGGTCAAACGGTGTTGGTCGCATTGCGCAAGATGATCGCCTCGGGCGAACTGGCGGCGGGCGAGCGGTTGATGGAAATCCCCACGGCGCAGCTGTTCGGTGTTTCGCGGATGCCGGTGCGCATGGCGTTCCGCACGCTGGAGCAGGAAGGCTTGCTGGTGCGTTTTGGCGGGCGCGGGTTTCAGGTGCGTTCGGTCAGCCCCGATGACATTGCCGGTGCGGTCGAAGTACGGGGCGTACTCGAAGGCCTGGCGGCGCGTCAGACCGCCGAGCGCGGGCTCTCGGACGAAGCCCGGGCGACCCTCGAACAGTGCCTGATGCAGGGTGATCAGCTGTTCGATAAAGGGTACGTGACCATAGAAGACCTGGAGGTCTATCACGACCTCAACATGCGTTTTCACCAGGTGATCGTCGAAGGCAGTCACAACCCGGCGATCGCCGATGCCCTGGCGCGCAACGATCATTTGCCCTTCGCTTCGGTGACTGCCCTGGCCGTGGACCGCAACGACATGGTCCGGGAATACCGACGCTTCAACTATGCCCACATGCAACACCATTCGGTGTTCGATGCCTTGGTCAACCGCCAGGGCGCGCGTGCCGAAGCGATCATGCGCGAACACGCCAACGCCACGTTGCGCTACGCCGAGGTCTTCGGCTCAGCGACGGCCGAGGAGCGGATGAAGGTCATTCTCCGCTCGGAATAAGCGCGGTTTATCAGATATCCAGCACCAGCAGCGGCGTTTTCGAGCGCGAGCAGCAAGGGGTGAACTGGTCGTTGCAGGCCTGTTCATCCTCGGTGAGGAACAGGTCGCGATGCTCCGGCACCCCCTCCAGAACCCGAGTCAGGCAAGTGCCACAAATGCCTTGTTCACAGGAAATGGCGATTTCGATGCCGTGGTCTTGCAGTACTTGCACCACGCTCTTGTCGGCCGGCACCTCAAAGACCTGACCGCTACTGGCGACCTTGATCGAGAAACTGCCATCGGCGCCAGTGTCGACGGGCGCGGCGGCGAAGTACTCGCGGTGCAGGCATTGCTCCTGCCAGCCCTGCTTCCTGGCCGTGTCCAACACGTGCTGCATGAAGCCGCCGGGGCCACACACATATAAATGAACGTCGTTCAGCGGCGTGGCCAGAACCTTGGCCGCGTCCAGCGCGGAGTCGGGTTCCTGATCGAAATGCAGGAACACCCGGTCGGCAAAAGGCGAGTGCTGCAGGCGTTCGACAAAGGCTGCACGGTCCCGTGATCGGGCACAGTAATGCAGCTCGAAATCCGCGCCACTGTGTGCCAGGCGTTCGGCCATGCACAGGATCGGCGTGATCCCGATACCGCCAGCGAACAGCAGGCTGCGCCTGGCCTCATGGACCAACGGGAACAGGTTGCGCGGTTCACTGATCGGCAGGCGGGTGCCGGGGTGGATCTGCTCGTGCATGGCCAGTGAACCACCGCGGGAGGTGGGGTCCTTGAGCACGCCGATCAGGTAGCGATGGCGTTCTTCGGGGTGGTTGCACAGGGAGTATTGCCGGATCAAGCCGCCGGGCAGGTGCACATCGATATGCGCACCGGCGCTGAAGGCCGGCAGCGGTCGGTCATCGACACTGGCCAGCTCATAGCTGCAGATGTCCTGGGCTTCGTTGTTGCGCGATACCACCAGCACTTCGATCATGCCATTGACTCCTGCGGGGCTTGCTCCCTGGCGATCAGGCGCTCCAGAACGCGACGCGACTGCACGCCGCCAGCGTCGATATTGAGCTTGAGCAAGTTGCGCGCGGGATGGCTGAGCAGGTTCTGTTGCTGGCGCTCGAGCATCTCCAGGTCCTCGCTGAAAATCTTGCCCTGGCCCTCGCGGATGCTCGCGGTCAAGGCTTCATCCTGCGGATTGAAATTGCGCGCCATGCCCCAGAAGTACCAGATCGAGGTCTCGGTTTCCGGCGTGATGAAATCGACGACGATGCTCGACGCCTTGAACTGCTGGGGAGCGTGATAACCGCCATGGCCGGCATGGGCCACGCCGACTTCGATCAGCACATGGCTGGGCGGGGTGAAGCGGCAGATCTGCCAGCGGTCCACCGGCACATCGTCGGCCAGGTTGTTGCCACGCAGGGCCATGCGCCAGAAGGGCGGGGCCATAATGTTTTCCATGTGGCGGGCGGTGACCACCTCGTCGCCGTCGACCGTGGTCACCGGCGGCGCTTCGTCGATTTCCTTTTGGCCGATGCTGGACGCATGAACGTAGGTTTCATGAGTCAGGTCCATCAGGTTGTCGATCATCAGGCGGTAGTCGCACTGGATGTGGAACAGGCCGCCGCCATAGGCCCACTCGTCACTGACGGCCCATTCCAGGTGATGGATCAGCGCCGGGTCGGCCAACGCCTGATCGCCGGGCCAGACCCAAATAAAGCCGTAGCGCTCGACCACGGCAAAGGTCTTGTTGCACGGGAAGCCGCGAACCCGCTGCCCGGGCATTTCCACAGTCTTGCCGTCGCACCCCATCACCAGGCCGTGATAGCCGCACACCAGATTGCCGTTTTCCACATAGCCCAAGGACAGCGGCGCGCCGCGATGAGGGCAGAAGTCCTCGACAGCCGCCACCTTACCCTCGTGGCCACGGTAAAAAACCATCTTTTCACCGCAGATCTGACGGCCCAATGGCTTGCCAGCGATTTCATCGGGCGTGCAGGCGACGTACCAGGTGTTTTTGGGGTACATGGAGATTCTCCAAGGTTGTTTGTTTTTATTTAGTGGATCCATTAATGGTGATTTATTGAGGTTTTGTCAAGCTGATTCTGTTTATTAACGATTTAGTGGATCCACTGGTGACTTTGGAATCCTCCGAATCAATAGCGGATCATCACGGATTTCAGCTCCGTGTAGTCGTCGATAAACGCGCCGCCGAATTCACGGCCGATGCCTGAAGACTTGATGCCGCCGAACGGTACTGCCGGGTCGAGGAGGGTGTGCATGTTCACCCAGACGGTGCCGGCTTCGATGCTCGGGATCATGCGCATGGCTTTGGACAAATCGTTGGTCCACAGGCTCGCGCTCAGGCCGTACGGTGTGTTGTTCATCAGTTCGAGCAGCTCGTCTTCGGTGTCGTAGGGGTAGAAGGTGGCGACCGGGCCGAAGGTTTCTTCGTTGAGCAGGGAGTCGTTGACGGTGTTGGCGAGGATCACCGTCGGTTCGACATAACAGCCGGGGCGGTCGATCAGGTTGCCACCGCAGATGATGGTGTTGTTTTCAGCACGGGCCTTGTCGAAAAACGCGCCGAGCTTGAGTTGATGCTGGCGGTTGGTCACCGGGCCGAATTCGGTGCGCTCGTCCAGGGGCGAGCCGATGTTCAGCGTGCTCAAACGTTGGGCCAGTTTGTCCATGATTGGCTCGATCTGTGAGCGATGGGCGAAGAACCGTTCGGCAGCGGCACAGATTTGCCCGGAATGCAGGAAGCCGGCTTCGATGATGCCGTTGACCGCTTTATCCAGATCGACGTCGCGCAGGAACCCCGCCGAGTTTTTGCCGCCCAGCTCCAGGGTGGCGCGGGTCAGGCCGGCACCCATGGCGCTCTGACCGACGGCAATGCCGGTCGGCACCGAGCCGGTGAACGACACCTTGTCGGTGCCCGGGTGTTCGATCAGCCCTTTGCCAACCAGCCCGCCCCCTGTCAGTACGTTCAGTGCGCCGGCCGGGAGACCGGCTTCAATGGCCAGTTCGGCGATCCGCAGGATGGTCAGCGGGGTGAACTCACTGGGTTTGATGATGATGCTGCAACCGGTCACCAGTGCCGAGGCGAGTTTCCAGATAGCGATCATGGTGGAGAAGTTCCACGGCACGATGCCGACCACCACCCCGACGGGTTGGCGCAAGGTATAGGCGGTATAGCGTTCGCCGGCGAAGGAGGGCAATGACGGGGTGATGGTCTGGCCGCTGATCTTGGTCGCCCAGCCAGCGTAGTAACGCAGAAAGTGAGCGGCCTGATCGACTTCGAAAGCCCTGGAAATATGGATGATCTTGCCCGATTGGCAGGTTTCGATCTGTGCCAGTTCTTCGCGGTGGCGCTCCAGCAAGTCCGCCAGTTTCAGCAGCACATTGCCCCGCGTCGCCGGTGTGGCCTGGGACCATTGTTTGAAGCCACGTTTGGCCGATTCCACCGCCGCGTCGATATCGGCTGGATCGGCATTGGCGACCTGGGCAATGACTTTGCCAGTGGCAGGGTTGATCACTTCCAGTGTCTGGCTGGAACGGCTCTGGACGTAGCCGCCGTCGATAAACAATGCATGGCTTCGACGGAGGAAGGCTTCAACTTGAGGCAGCAGCGCAATATCGCTCATGGGGGTTTTCCTGATCGCGAACAAGAGAAAAACCCGAGGTTAATCCGTGGGGGCATGCGTGGCTTGACTGTGCCTGCCGTGCTACATGCCCGTGGGTGCCAGAACGGCTTCAAGTGTGGGCAGAATGATTGGGCCATTGCCTTTGAAAAGTACAATCTTGGCTCTGGAAGGTGCATTTTCTATCGCGATGGCGGGTTCCATACTGGCCCTGTATCCGGCGCCGTGCCTCGATTCGCGGCCCCGAGCGGACATCCAATAATAAGCAGGGCCGTCCATGAAAAAGCCAAACCCGCTCCTCGAAGACCTCAAGTCCATTCTGCCAACCATCGCTGCCAATGCCTTTGAGGCCGAGCGGAACCGCAAGGTCCCCGACGAGAACATTTCGCTGCTCAAAAGCATCGGCATGCACCGTGCCTTTCAGCCGAAGCAGTTCGGCGGGATGGAAATATCGCTGCCGCAATTTGCCGACTGCATTGCCTTGCTCGCCGGCGCTTGTGCCAGCACGGCATGGGCCATGAGTCTGCTGTGTACTCACAGCCATCAACTGGCGATGTTCCCGGCCAAATTGCAGCAGGAAGTCTGGGGCACCAACCCGGATGCCACCGCCAGCAGCAGCATCGCGCCTTTCGGCCGTACCGAAGAGACCGAAGGCGGTGTGCTGTTCAGCGGTGAAATGGGCTGGAGCAGCGGCTGCGACCATGCCGAGTGGGCGATTGTCGGTTTCCGTCGCAAGAATGCCGAGGGTACCCAGGACTACTGCTTCGCGGTGCTGCCGCGCAGCGACTACCAGATCCGTGACGACTGGTTCGCCGCTGGCATGAAAGGCAGTGGCACCAAGACCTTGATCATCGACAATGTGCTGGTACCGGAACATCGCATCCAGAAAGCCAAAGACATGATGGAAGGCAAGTCCGCGGGTTTCGGTCTGTACCCGGACAGCAAGATCTTCTACTCGCCATACCGTCCTTACTTTGCCAGCGGTTTCTCCACGGTGAACCTGGGTGTCGCCGAGCGCATGCTGGAGGTGTTCCGTGAAAAAACCAAAACCCGCGTGCGTGCCTACACCGGTGCGGCGGTCGGTGCCGCGACCCCGGCGTTGATGCGCCTGGCCGAGTCGACCCATCAGGTAGCAGCGGCCCGGGCCTTTCTCGAAAAGACCTGGCAGGAGCATGCCGAGCACAGCGAACGACATGAATACCCAAGCCGCGAAACCCTGGCGTTCTGGCGCACCAACCAGGCTTACGCCACCAAGATGTGCATCCAGGCAGTGGACCGTCTGTTCGAGGCCGCCGGCGGCAATGCCTGGTTCGAGCACAACGAGATGCAACGTCTGTTCCGCGACTCGCACATGACCGGGGCCCATGCCTACACCGACTACGACGTCTGCGCGCAGATCCTCGGCCGCGAGCTGATGGGTCTGGAGCCCGACCCGAGCATGATCTGAGCCAGATCGTCACCGCGTCCCCATAACAACAATCAGGACTGCTCCTGAAAGCAGTCCGGGAGTCTTGCATGTCTGATAACAGCGTTTGTGCAGCTACTGAAACGACCTTCGACCCACGGGCCTTTCGCCGGGCGCTGGGCAATTTCGCCACCGGCGTGACGGTGGTGACTGCCGCCAGTGCATCCGGGCGCAAAGTCGGGGTGACCGCCAATAGCTTCAACTCGGTATCCCTCGATCCGCCGCTGGTGCTGTGGAGCATCGACAAGCGTTCCAACAGCCACGAGGTGTTCGAGCAGGCCAGCCATTTCGCGGTCAACGTGTTGGCGGCGGACCAGATTGACCTCTCCAATAATTTCGCCCGGCCCAAGGAAGATCGCTTCGCCGAGATCGAGTTCGAACCGGGCGAGGGCGGGGCACCGGTGTTCGCCGATTGCTCGGCGCGTTTTCACTGCGAGAAGTACCAGCAGGTGGATGGCGGCGATCACTGGATCATGATCGGCAAGGTGGTGGCGTTCGATGATTTCGGTCGCTCGCCCTTGCTCTATCACCAGGGCGCCTATTCCATGGTCTTGCCCCATACCCGCATGACTAAACGCGATGAAAGCCAGCCGCCGAGCAGCCATTTTCAGGGGCGCCTCAGCCACAATCTGTATTACCTGATGACCCAGGCGGTGCGGGCCTACCAGTCCAGCTACCAGCCACGGCAACTGTCCACCGGCCTGCGCACCAGCGAGGCGCGCATGCTGATGGTGCTGGAAAGTGACGCTGGGCTGGGCCTGAACGATCTGTTGCGGGAGGTGGCAATGCCGGTGCGGGAAATCGATGAGGCGGTGGCCAACCTCAAGCGCAAAGGGCTGGTCAACGACGATGACAGTCGCGTGCGCCTGACCGCAGCGGGTATCGAGCAGACTGAAGACCTCTGGGCGATCGCCCAGGAGCAGCAGGACAAGGTGTTCGCCGATTTCAATGAAGAGCAGATCGACACCTTCAAGGCGGTGTTGAAGAGGTTGATCAGCAACTGCTGATAATTGATCACACTTTTACGGCGCCTTTGGGCGCCGTTTTTATTGATGGCACACAGAAGCAAACACCTGGCAGCCTCCTACAAGCAATCACCTTCAATTTGCTATCAGATCCAGTGTTTCGACTCGATGAACAAAGGACAGGCTGATGTTCTTCAAGAAACGTAAACAGCTGCAGGCGCTCGCTGATGCCTTGCAACTGGAACAGTTCACGCAAGAAAAAGCCCAAATCGTGCAGCGGCTGCGGGTGGCCGAGGAACTGGCCAGGAATCAAACTTTCCAGTTGGAACGTAACGAGCAGGCGCTTGAAACGCTTCGCCAGCAACTGGAACAGGCCCGCTGCCGCGAGCAAGCGCTTGAAGTCGAGTTGAGCCGGCACGTGCAGCTGTCCCATCATCATCAGCAGGAGGCGCAGATCTGGGAATTGTTGCAGTCAACGCTGACCGAGGGTTGCTGGGACATCACCGTGGTCAACGGCAATGTTCAAGACCCTGCCAGCTGCATGCGTTTCTCCAATCAGTTCCGCATCCTGATGGGATATGCCTCCCACGAGTTGCCCGACGGCTGGGATGCACAAGTCGGCATCACGCACCCGGATGATCTGCCGAAAATCATGTCGATCTTCGACCGGGAAATTCTCGGACCCCACGGCAGCGGCGAATACGTCTTTGAATACCGGATGCTCCATAAGACCCGCGACTACATCTGGTGCCGCGAGCGTGGTCGTGCGGTACGTGATGAGCACGCAAAGCTTTGTCGTGTGATCGGTGCGGTACGCGACATCAGCGATGAGCGTTCGGCCAAGGCGACCCATCATCAAATGCTCGAGCAGAATCAGGCGACCTATAGCCAGATCGCAACGGTGGTGGGGGTCATTAAAGGCATCGCCGACCAGACCAACTTGCTGGCCTTGAACGCCGCCATCGAAGCGGCCAGGGCGGGCGAGGTCGGGCGCGGGTTTTCAGTGGTGGCCGATGAAGTGCGCAAACTGGCGGAAAATACCCGCCAGGCGACTCATCAGATTCAGACGATGTTGCATCAGCACAAACAGTAAACCGCGTCAGGAGCTGCGCCAGGCAGCTCCTGACATGGATTAGAAAGGCACGGCCACGGTCAGTTGGCTGTAGACATTAGTGCCGTTGCCACCAACCTGATTACCGCCGTTGCTTTCATCCTTTTCCGGCTTATACAGGCCCACCAACGGGGTGACGATCAGGTGCTCGTTCACCGCCCATTCGGCATACAGGTCCAGTTCACGACCATCGAGGTCCAGCGCATTGTTCTTGTGCAGGGTCTTGTAGTCGAAAAACAGCACGCCAACGGTCACTGGCTCCAGTGGTTTGACTTTGAGCGCCACATGCTGGATCGCGGTGTTGCTGTTGAACGGGCCCGAATAATTACCGGCCACTTCACCCTGGAACCAGGTGCCGTAGCCACGGTTGACACCGTTGAACATCGAATCCCAATCTTTGGAATAGCGGCTGTAACGGTACGTCAGGTCCGGCGACCATGGCAGGTCGGCAAAGGTGTAGCCGGCTTCGGTGTACCAGGCTTTTTCCGGGCCGGCGTCCTTGTCCTGCCAGGCATATTCGAAGGAAAAGTGAGCGTTCTCTATTCCGGCATTGCCAGCGCCCCGCAGGCTATAGATGTTCATGCCTTCACGTTGCTTCTGGAAGTCGCTGGCATAACGATCATCGACGTCAATGCCGTGAATATACGTCAGCCCGAGGGTACCTGGCGCGGCGGTGTATTCCAGGGTGCTGGCGGCCATCTCGGTCTTGGCCTGGGCGCGGTTGTCCGACTTGATCCACATCAGGCTGCCGTGCACGCCTTCCTTGCCGCCCAGGCGCAGGACGGCCGTTTCGTCGAATGCGTGGCGCGCCGCGAGATAATAGGCACCACCTCGGTTGAACTCACCATCCGCCACACCTTTACCCAGGTTCAGGCCGTCGTCGTTGATGATGAAACCGTCACCGAGAGTAATGACCTGGCGCCCAAACGACACATCCACGCCATCCTTGCCAAGTACCGGGAACAGGTCGCCGGAACGCCAGCCGGCGAAGGCTTCATCAAACTTTGTGGTTCGTTCGGTACCGTCGGTGATGCCCGCGGCATCGCCATCGCCCCAGGTGCCGGAACTGACCATATTGGCCGTGCCGTAGGCGCTGCCCAGGCCGCCGAGCGTTTGCTCGACACTCAAGCCATACTTGATAAATCCTTCGCGCCAGCTAGACCCGCCTGTGGTGCCGTCATAGTTCTTGCGACTGTTGAACATCCCATAGACCGCGAGGAAGTTGCCCGTGACCTTGGTGTCGTTATCGGCATACAGCTCGTACGCCTGGGCCGACGAGTCGGCGATCAAGAGCGCGATCCCCAGACCAACGGCCTTGGGCAGCGCTCGTGCTTTCAGTGTTTGCTCCATTGTTGTTTTCCCCAGCTTTTGTTGGACAGTTCGATAGGTCGAGTGCGCATTAGGGCGACTGGAGGTGGGGGAAGTCTTTCACCTGCGTGCCAGGCATTTGATCCTGTCAGCCACGCGGTGAAGCATGGCAGGGAGCAACAAGACCGGCGGCAGACATGGGCAAGACGATCTGGGTGGCAGAGGAGCACAGTCACTCTGCACACGGCGCCGTTTCGCTCAGGGACTGGCTGGGGAGGGCTTTGTCGCCAGCTCCTTGAACGGCTCGTTACATCCACTATAAAAATCCGTTTTTGAGGATCTGCACTATGTCGATCAATGACAGACTCACCGAGCATTTGAACCGGGGCACGGTCGGTTTTCCCACTGCGCTCGCCAGTACCATTGGTCTGATCATGGCCAGCCCGGTGATTCTCACCGCGACCATGGGCTTTGGCATCGGCGGCAGCGCCTTCGCGGTGGCCATGCTGATTGCCGTGGTGATGATGTTGGCCCAGGCGACCACCTTCGCTGAAGCGGCATCGATCCTGCCGACTACCGGTTCGGTCTACGACTACATCAATTGCGGCATGGGCCGCTTCTTTGCTATCACTGGCACGTTGTCGGCCTACCTGATCGTGCATGTGTTCGCAGGCACTGCCGAGACCATTCTTTCCGGGGTCATGGCCCTGGTGAACTTCGAGCACCTCAATACCTTGGCAGAATCTGCCGGTGGTTCCTGGTTGCTTGGGGTTGGGTTCGTCGTGGTGTTCGGGATTCTCAATGCCTTCGGCGTCAGCGCCTTCGGCAGGGCAGAGATCATTCTGACCTTCGGCATGTGGACCACATTGATGGTGTTTGGCGTGTTGGGGTTGATCGCGGCGCCAGCGGTGCAACTGGATGGCTGGTTCGGTGTATCCCTTGTGGGTACTGACCTGATCACCATCCTGTCGCTGGTGGGCATGGCCATGTTCATGTTCGTCGGTTGTGAGTTCGTCACCCCTCTGGCGCCGGACTTGCGCCAATCGGCCAAGGTCATGCCCAAGGCGATGATTCTGGGGTTGTTGAGCGTTGCGTCGTGCATGTTCATCTATGGCGCGGCAATGAAGCGTCAAGTGGAGAACGTGTTGCTTGATGCCGCCGGTGGCGTGCATCTGCTCGATACACCGATGGCCATTCCAAAGTTCGCCGAGCAGGTGATGGGCAATATCGGTCCGATGTGGCTGGGGATCGGCTTTCTGTTTGCCGGGGCGGCGACCATCAATACACTGATGGCGGGTGTGCCGAGGATTCTTTACGGCATGGCAGTCGACGGCGCGTTGCCCAAGGTCTTCACCTACTTGCACCCACGCTTCAAGACGCCGCTGCTGTGCATTCTGGTGGCGATGCTGATTCCTTGCCTGCATGCGCTGTATCTGGGCGGTAACACTGACAACATCATGCATCTGGTGTTGGCCGCCGTTTGTGCCTGGAGTTTTGCCTATCTGCTGGTGACGCTGTCGGTGGTAATGCTGCGCATCCGTCGTCCCGATCTGCCACGGGCCTATCGCTCGCCCTTCTTCCCGTTGCCACAGATCCTTTCCAGCGTCGGCATCCTGCTGGGCATGTGGTTTATCACGCCGCCCGGCATGAACCCCGCGGATATCTATGTCCCGTTCGCGGTGATGCTTGGTGGCACCGCGGTGTACGCGCTGTTCTGGACGTTAGTCGTGCAGAAGGTCAATCCATTCAAGCCTGCTTCGGTGGAAGAAGTGCTGGCCAAGGAGTTTTCCAATGAGCCGGGGCACCCTCACAACGGGTATATCGACCATGCTGCAAAAACTGTCTGAGCTGTTCAGTGCCCATCGCACCCCGGCCGGTTATCGGCCGGGGGTGACGCTTGAGCACCTGCGGCGCAACCTCGGTCTGGCCAGTTTCGAGCAGACAGAGCCGACAGCGGCCCGGGCTTCGCTGGACGATGGCAGCCTGCAATTGGAGATTGTCGAGCGCACCGAGTCGCAGCTGTTGATGCACCTGGTCATGACCGAGTTCGTGATCCGGGTGCCTGCCTCGACTGAGGGCGCGGCGAGCTTCGAACTGCACCATAGCGGGGCTGTTCGACGGACCGGGATCCGCTGTCGGCAGCGTGCTGGAGACGCCGCGCTATTAGCCAGGTTGCAGGCCAGGTTGCAGGCCAGGTTGCAGGAGGACAGTGCGCTGCACCAGGCCTTGATGCCGTTGGACTTCAAACGCTTGCGCATCGATCTGCAAGGGCATCAGTGGTGCGTACGGCTGGAGCATATGGGTGGCAGCGAGGTGGTCAACCGCATGCCGGCCTTTCGTCGCTACATCGCTTTGAGCCGTGATCAACGCGCTTGGCTGCTTGAAGCGTTGACTGGATTGCAGCGCTTGTTGCGCACGCTCTGATTCGCGATTTTTGGCATCATTAGTGCTACCCACTTTGGCAGACACGTACTTGTTGCGCGCATATAGATAACATGTTAACTATTGCGCAACAAAAACAAAAAGCCATTGTGGAGAGCCCCATGAGCGTCCATCAGTCTGTGCAAGACGGGTTGGAAACCTGGACCCGGGATCTGCGAGCAGCCTGTGGTCATTTCGACACAGAATTGGCCTACAACCGTTCGCTGTTCATTGGTGAGGTTTCCGAGTGTTCCCGGGGCGGTCTGTCCTTGGCGAACTTGCGTACCAACGCAGGGCTTATCAAGCGCGACAAGCCCAACGCCGATCACGACAACGAACAGGATTGTTTCCTGGTCAGCCAGCGCAGCGGTTACTGCCAGATCACCCAGTACGGACAGAGCATCCAGTTGGCACCCGGGGACCTGCTGCTGATAGACTCGGCAGGTTCCATTGAAATCAGCCCATTCGGGCTGATCGAGCATGTCTCGGTCTCCTTGTCCCGCAACGAAGTGTGCAAACAGCTTGGCAGCCAGTCCCGGACGTTCGGCAAGATTTCCTCGAGCAAGGCCTGTGGGCGGATGCTGCATGTGCTGGTGGATCAGCTGTGCAAGGACGCGTGGGTGGGCGAGGGCGCAGTCGGTGAGGGTGAGGCGTTGCAATCGGCTTTTGTATCGTTGCTGGGTTCGGCATTCGATCAGGATCAGGTGTCGGGGGATGACGTTACTTCGTTGCAGGGCAACAACCTGCGCAGTTATGTGCAGAAAGTCATCGACGAGTCCCTGACCCAGCCGGGCTTGAGTCCCGTCGGGCTGGCCAATCGATTGAACATTTCAGTGCGGCACTTGTATCGGTTATTTGAAGAGCAGGACGATAGCGTCTGCCGCTACATTCAACGGGCGCGGCTCAAGCGCAGCGCCGATGACCTGACCAATCCGTTCTTGCGTAGCGAATCGATCACCTCAATCGCTTACAAGTGGGGCTTCACCGACTCGGCGCATTTCAGCCGCTCGTTCAAGAAGCAGTTCGAGCTGTCACCCAAGGATTTTCGTTCCAGTCATTTGCAGCAGGCGGTGGGGACGGCTTGACTCTCTGAATGAAAAAGGGGGCTTTTCAAAGCCCCCTTCCAGCATGAAAAAACGCTACATCAAACCTCTGGCAAGGTCGAGCCGCCATCGACCACCAGCGTCTGTCCGGTGATGTAAGTTGCCAGATCCGATGCTAGAAACAGCATGGCTCCGGCAATATCCGCCGCCTTGCCAAGCCGTCCCAGGGGCACTCGACTGGCGATATTTTCGTTCAGTTGGTCGTCCCCCAGATTGCCCATAGCTGGCGTCGCGATCATGCCCGGCTCGACGCCATTGACCCGCACGTTGTGTCCGGCCAGTTCCAGTGCCGCGTTGCGGATGAAACCGTTGACCCCGGCTTTTGATGCCGCGTAATGGCTCAGCCCCGGGTAGGCTACTCGTGGGCCGGTGACCGATGAAGTCACCAGCACGCAACCCTGACCCTGACGGCGGAACATCGGCAAGGCCGCCTGGGTCAGCCAGAACAGCGCCGAGAGGTTGACCGCCAGAGTTCGGTCGAGAATGGAAGGGGTAATCTCGGCGAACGGTGTCAGCGGAAAATACCCGGCGTTGTGCACGAGAACGTCCAGTTGCCCCAAACGCTGTTCAAGCGCCTGAATCAGTTCGAACACCGCCCTGGATTCGGCCAGGTCGACGCACACGGCTTCAACCTGACACGATTGCGCGGACAATTCGACAGCCAGCGACTGGGCCAGCGGCAGTTGAAGGTCGGCGATTACCACATGAGCACCTCGCACGGCGAAAGCTTCGACGATCGCCCGCCCAATGCCTTGTGCTCCGCCGGTCACCAGGACGGTTTTTCCGCTGAAATCAAGATCTTTGAAAGCGCAGCCTTCAGACATGAGTTTGCTCCATGTGGGTGTAGGCCAGGGTCGGCACATCGACGATGCTCGAGCCGCCGTCGGCCACCACGGTTGCGCCCGTGATAATCGATGCTTCGCTAGAGGCCAGGAAGCGGCAAACCCTGGCAATTTCCTCGGCGCTGGCCGGTCGTCGCAACGGCACGTCGGTGCAGACCCGGTCATAGGCTTGCTGCAGCGTTTCGCCATAGAAGTCCATCAGCGGCTGCATCTCCTGATCGGCCATGGGCGTGCGCACCCAGCCGGGGCAGACGGCGTTCACTCGTACACCGCGCGGGCCGTAATCCCTGGCCAGCGAGCGGTTGAGGCCGAGCAGCGCGTGCTTGGCCGTTGTGTAGCCGCAGACTTCGGGGCCCGCCGCCAGTGAGGCAATGGACCCGATCAGCACGATGTTGCCGGTACTTTCCAGCAGCAGAGGCAGGCAGGCCCGGGCACTGTAGAAGGCACTGTCCAGGTTGCTGCGCAACGCCGCTTCCCAGGTCTGCGGGCTGGTGTCGGTGGCGCTGCCCAGGCCAAGGCCGCCGGCACAGGCCAGCAGTACATCAAGGCGCCCGTAGCGCTGACGAATCTGTGCCACGAATCCTGCCCAGGTGTCCGGGCAGGCGGCATCGCCGACCAAAACCAGCCCGCCGGTTTCCCGGGCAATTTGCTCCAGGGGCTCGCGGCGGCGGCCGATCAACACCAGACTGGCGCCTTCGGCTGCGTACAGCCGGGCACAGGCAGCACCGATACCCGTCCCGGCACCGGTAATTGCAACGGTACGTGGCTCAGGCATTGGGATACTCCGTCCGGTTGAGAACCTGGCAGTAAGAGCTGATCGGAAAGTTTGACAGTTCATCGAAGGACGACCCGGCATAACCGAAGATCTTGCCGTCGCTGCGGTGCTGTTGCAGGTCGATCAGCACCAGGCCGAGGGTCGGGATGATCTTCTCGCGCCAGACGAACAGGTACAGCTGATCGGCGATCTTGTAGTAGTGGCAGCGGTCGGTGTCGCACAGGCCTTGCTCGACGCCCTTGAGGCACTGCCAGGAATAGAACTGATCGTTGAGGTAGATGTGTTCGTAGACTTCACTTGGGCTGTAGCGATACAGGTTGCGCAGGCCGGTCAGTTCGCTGGTCGGTGCGTGAGGGCATTGGCCTTCCTGCCACGGACGATCAAGGCTGCCATGCAAAAACTCGACTTCGACCGAGGTCAGGTGCTTGCCCGCCAGCGCACGGCTGTAGAGGCCTTCACAGGTTTGCTCCTGGGTCGGCATGCGGCCGATCACAGCGGTGAATGCAGCGCTAACGGTGTCGAGCACCAGGCTGATCGACCAGGCTTGACCACCTTCGTGCTTGATGAAGTCCACCAGGTACAGACCTGGACGCACTGAGGTGGCTCGATAGTTTGCAGTGCCCGTGGAGTGCCCATCGGCAGCGGTCCAGGATAGGACTTCGGTGTCGAAACGATGTTCGATCTGCCAGCCATTGGCGAAGTTCAGCGTGAAGGCCTTGCCGTTCAGGTCGGCCAGGTTCGGCAGGATGAAGGCTTCAGGGGCGAAGCCGTCGGCCAGGGCGCCAACGGTGATCCAGTCGGATGATGTTGTCATTGCAATGCTCCAGTTGAGTGAAATAACAATCTGGAGCATGCGGTTCGCAAACAAGCTCGCCTATCAACCGGATGGTTGAGCCGGGCTAAAAAATCAGAGCTGGAGAAACAGGGTTCCGACCAGCTCGGTGCGGCTGCTGACGCCGGTCTTGCGAAACAGGTTGATCAGGTGGGTCTTGATGGTCGGCAGACCGACTTTCAGTTCCAGGGCCAGTTGCTTGTTGCTGGCGCCCTGGCGCAGTAACAACGCGATCTGCCGCTCCTTGGGCGTCAGGCCGGTCAGCGGATCTTCGCAGGGCTGTATGTTCGCGACGGCGAGTTGCAGCAGGGACTGCAAGGCATTGAGCTGGGCCAGTTGGTCGGTGGTGAAGGCGCCTTGTTCGGCGGTGCGTAACATCGAGATCGCGGCCTGAGGCTGGCCGGCGCGATGGGCGAGGATTTCCACCACATCGACAATGCCATAGCGCTGCAGAAAGTCCCGATAGCGCCGACTGTCCCGTGTCGGCTGTCGGGCCATGGCAAAACCCAGAGGCACCACGGCTCGCCCGCTGGACAGGCAATTTCGCGGTTGCAAAGGGTCGAACCGACGGTAGTTGTCCAGATAGTCGCGATGCATCTCATCGCTCATGCAATGCAGCCGGAAGTCACGGGCTTGCAGTTGCCGGTCGACACAGTAGAACGCCGCCTGACTGGCAGGTACGAGTTGAGTGAAAGCTTGCAGGCAATGGCCGGCGATTTCCTGGGTGGGGAGGGCATTCATGTTCGGTACCTCGCCAAGGGGCTACCGGCTGTTCGCCGGCAACCCGAATCGGTCAAGCGACAGCGAAGTAGTGTTTGACGAAGCTTTCGCTGACCACTTCCCACAGCACGGGAGTGCCTTTGGTCACGAACCAGCTGTCGCCGGCCTTGTAGCGAGCACTCTGGCCGGTGGATTCGTTGGTCAGGACCACTTCGCCGGTAACCACCGTAGCTTGTTCGGCGAACGGATAGACCATGCGGAACTTGCCCTGGGTGGTGCCGAAATAGGCACTGCTGACCGGGTCGGTCGGTGCACCGAAAGTCATTTTGCCAAAGGCTTTGACTTCGCCTTCGAGGATTTCCGAGCCGAGGTCGGCAACGGAGCCCCAGGCGTCCAGTTCGGACAGCTGGATGTCTTTCTTGAGGGTGGTAAGGGTCATGGCAGTTGCTCCTGATGAGTAAAAAAACAGAAAAGGGAAGAGCGCCTTGGCAGTTACCGACGCCCGTTCCAATAACCTGACAGCTGGTGCCAGGACTTGCCGGCGGTCAGCAACAGTGGGCGAAACGCATCTTTGCCAAGGATGGTAGGGCGGTGGATCGAGCTGACCAGGTCATAGCGCGCCGAGCCTTCACTCATGCCTTCGGCCAGCACCTTGCAGATGATGTGGCTGGGGGTGACGCCGAAGCCCGAATAGCCCTGAACGAAGAAGGCGTTGCTGCGACCGGGCAGGGTGCCGATCTGCGGGAACAGATTCGGGCTGCAGGCCATCGGACCGCCCCAGGCCAGATCGATTTTCACGTCCTTGAGGTACGGGAAAATTTTCAGCATCAGGTTGCGGTTCCAGGCTTTCAGGTCCAGGGGAATGTGCTCGACCAGCGGTGTGGCCGCACCGAACAACAGACGGTTTTCGTTGGTGACGCGGTAGTAGTCGATCACCGGACGAATGTCGCTGTAGGCGCCGCGAATCGGGCTGATGCGGTTGATCAACTCGTCCGACAGTGGCTCGGTCATCATCTGGAAGGCGTAGGTGTTGATGGTCGATCGGTGTAGTTCCGGTTCCAGCTTGTTGAGGAAACTGTCGCAGGCCCACAGAAGCTTGCTGGCCTTTACTGAACCACGGCCGGTGCGCACGGTGATGCGCTCGCCATAGCTGACTTCCAGCGCTGGACTGTTCTCGAAAATCCGCACGCCGTGCCCAACCAGTGCCTTGGCTTCACCGAGTAGCAGGTTCAACGAATGGACGTGACCGCCGCCCATGTGCAGCAATGCGCTGCTGTAGGCATCGGAGCCGATGATTTGCTTGACGTCCGAACCACCGAGAAAGCGAATCTCGTGTTTGCTGTTGATCGATTTGAAGTCTTTTTCCCAGGCGCGCAGGGTCTTTTCCTGGCGAGCGTTGAAGCCCATGTAGCCGTAGCCGTGGCAGAAGTCGGCATCGATGTTGTACTTGGCGATGCGGTCCTTGATGATGTCCGCGCCCAGGTCGCTGATCTCGAAGACCTGGCGCAGACCGTCCTCACCCACGTCCTTCTTGATCTTCTCCAGGTCGTGACCGATGCCGGCCATGATCTGCCCTCCATTGCGCCCGGTGCCACCGAAACCCAGGTAACGCGCCTCCAGCACAACGATGTTGGTGATGCCTTTTTCGGCGAGCTCAAGCGCGGTATTGATGCCGGAGAAACCACCGCCAATGACCACAACGTCGGCTTCCACATCCTGTTCCAGGGTCGGGAAGCTGAGATTGTATTTTTTGGTGGCCGTGTAATAGGTGGGCGTTTCGATATTGATCATGGCGCAGCCTGAAAAAGTGAAGAAAAACTCAACGCAGGGCCTTTGATTAGCTCTGTACCGGATGACTCCTATTAAGAGCCTTGGCTCGGTGGATGTCTTGATTCTCTATGCCGGGATTTTTGATTCAGCGCGCCAGAAGGCCTTTGCGATAAGAAGTTATGGCGCGTTCGGGGGGACAGGATGATAGAGTTTCGTTAAATTATTAACTAAATCAACCGTGATCCTGACTCCGATGCTCAAACCCCGGCAATCCCTGACCTTGACCCTGCTGCAAGCACGTGAAGCAGCCATGAGTTTTTTTCGTCCCTCGCTCAACCAGCACGGGTTGACTGAACAACAGTGGCGGGTTATCCGCATTCTCAATCAGCACGGCGAGCTGGAAATCTACCGGCTGGCGGAACTGGCGTGCATCCTCAAACCGAGCATGACCGGTGTGCTGGTGCGCATGGAGGCGGCCGGCATGGTCCATCGGCGCAAGGCCGAGCAGGACCAGCGACGGGTGCTGGTGACCCTGGCCGAAAAGGGCGAGGCGTGCTTTGAGTCCATGAGCCAGTGCATGGAAGAGAACTACCAACGGTTGCAGGCACAGTTGGGAGAGGAGAAGTTGCAGACGTTGCTCGGGCTGCTCAACGAGTTGAAGACCATCAAGCGCTGACAATATCGGAGCGATTTCGCGAGCGAGCTTGCTCGCGAAATCGAATGACGCGTTGTACAGAGATTATTTGATGCTCAGGCACATGTACTTCTGCTCGATGTAATCATCGATCCCGTACTTGGAACCTTCGCGGCCCAACCCTGACTGCTTTATCCCGCCGAACGGCGCCACTTCGGTGGAGATCAGTCCTTCGTTGACTCCGACCATGCCGTACTCCAGCGCCTCGCTGACGCGCCAGGCCCGGCCCAGGTCGCGGGTGTAGACATAGGACGCCAGACCGAACTCGGTATCGTTGGCCATGGCGATTGCCTCGGCTTCGGTGTCGAAACGGAACAGCGGTGCCAGCGGGCCGAAGGTCTCATCCCGGGCCACCAGCATGGCCGGGGTGACGTCGCCGAGGACCGTGGGCTCGAAGAAGTTGCCACCCAGTGCGTGGGGTTTGCCGCCGGCCAGCAGCGTCGCGCCCTGGGCCAGTGCGTCGTTGATGTGTTCCTCGACCTTGGCCACCGCCTTGGCGTTGATCAGCGGCCCTTGTTGCGCGCCTTCGGTTTCGGCCCGGGCGACCTTGAGGGTGTTGACCGCCAGCACCAGGCGGCGGGCGAACTCGTCATAGACACTGTTTTGTACCAGCAAGCGGTTGGTACAGACACAGGTCTGGCCGCTGTTGCGGAATTTCGAGCCGATCGCACCTTCCACGGCGGCATCCAGGTCGGCGTCTTCGAAGATGATAAAGGGCGCGTTACCGCCCAGTTCCAGGCTGACTTTCTTGATGGTTTGCGCACACTGGGCCATCAGCAATTTGCCGATGCCGGTGGAGCCGGTGAACGAGAGTTTTTGCACTGCCGGGTTACCCGTCAGCTCTGCACCGATTTCCCGGGAGCGGGTGCCGGTGACGACGTTCAGCACACCCGCCGGAATGCCGGCGCGTTCGCCGAGTTCAGCCAGGGCCAAAGCCGACAATGGGGTTTCTGAAGCCGGTTTAAGCACCACGGTGCAACCGGCGGCCAACGCCGGACCGACCTTGCGGGTGATCATTGCATTGGGAAAATTCCACGGTGTGATGGCCGCCACCACCCCGATGGCTTGTTTGATCACCACCAGCCGCCGACCTTGCTTGTCATGAGGAATCACATCGCCGTAGACCCGCTTGGCCTCTTCGGCGAACCACTCGATAAAGCTCGCGCCATAGGCAATTTCGCCACGACTCTCGGCCAGCGGTTTGCCTTGTTCCCAACTGAGCAGGCGAGCCAAATCTTCCTGATGGGCCATGATCAGCTCGAACCATGTGCGCAATACCTTGCTGCGATCCTTGGCGGTTTTGCCGCGCCAGGCGGGCAGGGCAGCCTGGGCCGCGGCGATGGCGCGGGCGGTTTCGGCTTGGCCGAGGGAGCTGATTTGGGCGATGACTTCGCCATCCGCCGGGTTGGTCACCGCGAAGCGTGAACCGTCATCGGCGTCGACCCATTGGCCATTGATGTAAGCCTGCTCGCGCAGCAGTTTCAAATCGTTAAGTTTCATCGGGCTTCTCGAAAAATCAGTACACGCCGCCGGAGCTGGTGGGCACCGGAGCATCTTTGAATTTGCCGGCGAGGGTTTGCAGGCCACGCATCAGCACGGTGGTGTCGACACCCACGGCAACGAATGCCGCGCCCAACTCGATATAGCGCCGGGCGAGTGTCTCGTCGGCGCTGAGAATGCCTGCGGCCTTGCCGGCCTTCTGAATCCGCACGATGGCGTCCTCGATGGCCGTCTGCACCTCGGGATGCCCCGGATTGCCGCGATGGCCCATGGACGCGCTCAAATCCGCCGGGCCGATAAACACCCCGTCCACGCCCTCGACCGCCGCAATGGCATCCAGGTTGACCAGGCCTTCGCGGTTCTCGATCTGTACCAGCAGGCACATTTGTTCATCCGCTTTGTCGAGGTAACCGGGAATGCTGTTCCAGCGTGACGCACGGGCCAGCGCACTGCCGACACCGCGTATGCCCTGGGGCGGATAGTGAATCGCACGCACCAGTTCCCGTGCCTGTTCGGCACTTTCGACCATCGGCACCAGCAGGGTCTGGGCGCCGATATCCAACACCTGCTTGATCAGCGCGATATCGCCGATCACCGGGCGTATCACCGGATGACTGGGGTAGGGCGCCACTGCCTGAAGCTGGCCGAGCAACCCGCGAAGTTCATTGGGTGCATGTTCGCCGTCGATCAGCAGCCAATCGAAACCGGCATTGGCTGCCAGCTCGGCACAGTAGGCGTCGGCCAGACCGAGCCAGAGGCCTATCTGAGCTTCGCCGCTTTTGAGGCGTTGTTTGAAACGGTTGATGGGCATGTCCATGGAACAGTCCTCCAGGGATCAAACAAAGCGGCAGGAGATGGAACCCAGCATGTCGTAATCGACATGGAAGGTATCACCGGGGTTGGCCGCCACCGGGCGGGTGAAGGAGCCGCCGAGAATGATTTGGCCCGCTTCCAGGGTGACGTCGTAGGCGGCCAGTTTGTTCGCCAGCCAGGCCACGCCTTTGGCCGGATGATTGAGCACGGCGGCCGACACCCCGGACTCCTCGATCACGCCGTTGCGGTAGAGCACCGCAGGCACCTTGCGCAGGTCGATCTCGGTCGGCCGCACGGCACGACCGCCCATGACCACGCCAGCGTTGGCGGCGTTGTCGGAAATGGTGTCGAACACCTTGCGTGTCGCCTTGGTCTGCGGGTCGATTTGCTGAATTCGCGCATCGATGATTTCCAGCGCCGGGATCACCCATTCAGTGGCGTCGAGCACGTCGAAGATCGTGCAGTTCGGACCTTTGAGCGGCTTGCCAAGGATGAACGCCAGCTCCACTTCCACCCGCGGCACGATGAAGCGCTCGAACGGAATGTCCGTGCCCTCGTCGAAGAACATGTCATCGAGCAAGGCACCAAAGTCCGGCTCGGTGATGTTCGAGGACACTTGCATGGCCCGCGAGGTCAGACCGATCTTGTGCCCGACCAGTTTGCGCCCGTCCTTGATTTTCTGGGCGACCCAGGCGCGCTGGATGGCATACGCGTCTTCGATGGTGATAGCCGGGTGATCGAGGGAAAATTGCCGGACCTGCTCCCTGGAGCGTTCAGCCCGATCCAGTTGTGCGGCGGCGTGAAGGATTTGCTGTTGATCGAGCATGACGAAGATCTCTTATTGTGGATTGACGATGGCCGCATTGGTGCGCAGCACCAGGAAGCCGCCGAGAGCGATTAACAGCGCCAGGACATACAGGGCCAGGCTGGCGCTCTGAGTGGTGTCGCGCATCCAGCCGATCAGGTAAGGCGCGAGGAACGAGGCGATGCTGCCGAACGAGCTGATCAGGGCAATGCCGGCGGCTTGTGTGCAGTTGGAGAGAAAGGCCGGAGGCAGTTGCCAGAACATCGGCAACGCGGCGCTGGCACCCATGCCAGCGACGGTCAAGCCGCCCATCACCAACAGCGGGTTGCCCGGCGCCAGGCCCGCCACTGCGATACCGGCGGCGGCCATCAGTAGCGGCACACACAGGTGCCAGCGGCGTTCGCGGTTACGGTCCGACGAGCGTCCGCAGCCGATCATGAAGAAACACCCGGCCAGATAGGGCACTGCACTGAGCAGGCCTACCTTGCCGTCGCTGCCAATTCCCGCGCCGTGGATCAGTGTTGGCATCCAGAAGGCCAGGGTGTTGACCGCCAGCATCACCGCAAAATAGATCGCCACCAGCAGCCAGACCTGTGGGTCGCGCACAATCCCACCGAAGGAGGTGATGGATTTACGCTGTTCTTCGCTGCTCAGTTGCGCGCGCAGTTGCTGTTTCTGCGCCGGGTTCAGCCACTTCACGACTTCGAAGTTATCCGGCAAACACTTGAGCACCACCAGGCCCAGCAAGACCACCGGCGCCCCTTCGATCAGGAACATCCACTGCCAGCCGCGCAGTCCACCGAAGTCATGGAGGTTTTCCAGAATCGCCCCGGACAGCGGTCCGCCGATGACTCCGGCCATCGGCACGGCAATGGCAAACAGCGCGGTGACTTGAGCCCGGCGCCGGGCCGGGTACCAGCGATTGAGGAACACCAGGATCCCGGGAAAGAAGCCGGCTTCGGCTACGCCCAGCAAAAAGCGCAGGACATAGAAACCGCTGGAGCTTTCGACCCACAACATGCTGGCAGAAAGTACGCCCCAGACCACCATCAGGCTGGCGATCCAACGCCGTGGTCCGACCCGGTCAAGGGCCATGTTGCTCGGTACCCCGAACAGCGCGTAGGCAATGAAGAACAGTCCGGCTCCGAAGCCGTAGACGGTGTCGCTGAAGTGCAGGTCGGTACTCATCTGCATCTTGGCGAAGCCGATGTTGATCCGGTCCAGATGGGCGAACAGGTAACAGATCAACAGCAATGGCATCAGGCGCCAGGTAACGGTGCTGTGGGTTCGATCGTGCTCGGCAAGGGTGATGCTGTCAGCGGTATTGGCTGTGCTCATGATGTTGTACTTTTTGTTTGAGTGGCCGTTGGCGGAAGGAGGGCGTGAATCAGCCCGCCTGGTTCTTCAAGAAGGCATGCACGTTGTTCTGCTTGAAATTCAGTTCGGGGTGCAGCTCGATCATCTCGAACGACAGCGCCAGCAGCCGTTGCGACTGCAGTTCGGCGAAGTGCTCGGTGATTACGTTGAACAGTGTTTGTGCGACTGTCTGCCGGGTCGGCAGATCTCGTCCGTGACCGACCTTGAGGGTCATATGGACGAAGGCGTAATCGTGCTTGCCATCAGCCATGCGCCAGGTGTCCAGGCGCACTCCACGACTGCGGATGCCGCCCAGGGGGAACACGCCGCTGTCGCCGAGGGAGGCGTGGACTTTTTCGAACAGGCTGGGCAAGTCGGCTTGTTGTTCGATGTTGTCGGTGTATTCAGCAATGAAATGAGGCATGTGAGTCTCCCGTAACGTTGATGTTTCGCATCGCGTAGCAGCTGTCGAGCGGAGCGAGGCAGCGTCCGGCTGCGAAGCAGTCGTAACCCCATACACCTCTGTGTTTCAGGTAAATCGAGAGCACCGGTTTTACGAGGACTACGTCCTCGGACGCCGCCTCGCTCCGCTCGACAGCTGCTACGCCAGTTCCTGTCTGGTACCTCAGAGAGGGAAAATGGCGTTGATCTGGCCAGTGCCTGAACTGCCGAAGGGCTCGGTCAGTACTTCCACCGGTTTGTTGTACTCGGGCCCGCCAAGCAGTCCGAGGAGCATGGCGGTGTCGTGCATCTTGCCTTCGCCGAAGCAGTGCTCGGCGTAGTCCGGGAGCATTGCGCAGAACTCCTTGAAGCGACCTTGCTTCCACATCTCGACCACGTGCAGGTCCATCTGCTTGTCGAATTCACGGGTCCAGTTGTGAATGTTGGCTTCGGCTTCACGGTCGTCGGAGAAACGGTGGGACAGCGAGCCGGAGGCCAGCACCAGCACCTTGCGGTCGCTCCTATCGATGGCCCGGCGCACGGCGGCGCCGAAGGCGAAGCTGTCTTCCAGGCGATGCCAGGCGCACCACGCGGCGATGGAGATCACGTCAAACTTCTGCTCGTCCGGGACGCCCATGTGCATGTAGCGCATAGGTACCAGAGTGCCGTATTCCAACTCCAGGCTCGGGATGTTGTGGGCCATGGTGCGCACCCCGGCCTGATTGGCCTCGGTGGCGATCAGCTCGCCCAACGCTGGGCAACCCGGGTACTCGTACTCCATGTTCTTGATGAAGTGCGGCAGTTCGTTGCTGGTGTAGATGCCCTTGAAATGCTCGCCGCAGTTGACGTGATAGCCGCTGTTGACCAACCAGTGCACGTCGAACACCACGGCGGTGTCGGCACCGAGCTCGCGGGCGCGACGGCCGATTTCCTTGTGTCCGGCAATTGCCGCCTCGCGACAACCGTGATGCTTGCCGGGCAGTTCCGACAGGTACATCGAGGGTACATGGCAGATTTTCGCGGCCAGGACGACTTCGCCCATGATGATTCTCCTGAAATTGTTGTTATTCGATTCAATCTGGTGGCCAGTGAAGGCTGCGATGAGCCGATGCGCGGCCCATCGCTGCCTTCAGCAGCGACCATCGCTTGTTCAGAGACCCCAACGCGGGATGTGATGACTGCCCATGGAAATGCAGATGTTCTTGATTTCGGCGAACACCTCAAAGCTGTACTGGCCGCCTTCGCGTCCGGTACCGGAACCTTTCACACCACCGAACGGCTGACGCAAGTCCCGCACGTTCTGACTGTTGATGAACACCATGCCGGCTTCGATGCCGTAGGCCAGGCGATGGGCCTTGCCGATGTCCTGGGTCCAGATGTAAGACGCCAGGCCATACTCGGTATCGTTGGCCAGTTGCAGGGCCTCGGCTTCGTCCTTGAACGGAATCAGGCACACCACCGGACCGAAGATCTCTTCCTGGGCGATACGCATCTTGTTGTTCACGTCGGCGAACACCGTCGGCTGAATGAACTGGCCTTTACTCAGGTGCGCCGGCAAGTTGGCCGGACGTTCCAGACCACCGGCGAGGAGGGTGGCGCCTTCCTCGATGCCGATCTTGATGTAGCCAGTGACCTTGTCGTAGTGGGCCTGAGTGATCATCGAGCCGACCTGAGTCTTCGGGTCCTGTGGATCGCCGACGATCAAGCGTTTGGCGCGGGCAGCAAACTCGGCGACGAACTGAGGGTAAACGCTTTCCTGAATGAAGATCCGGCTACCAGCGGTGCAGCGTTCGCCGTTCAGCGAGAAGATGGTGAACAGTGCGGCGTCGAGGGCGCGCTCCAGGTCCGCATCTTCAAAGATCAGCACCGGTGACTTGCCGCCGAGTTCCATGGAGTATTTTTTGAGGCCGGCGGTCTGCATGATTTTCTTGCCGGTGGCGGTACCTCCGGTGAACGAAATTGCGCGCACATCCGGGTGCCGAACCAGCGCGTCACCGGCGGTGGCGCCGTAACCCTGGATGACGTTGAGCACGCCATTGGGAATGCCGGCCTCAACAGCCAGACGACCGAGTTCGTTGGCCGTCAGTGGGGACAGCTCGGACATCTTCAGCACCGCAGTATTGCCCAGTGCCAGGCACGGCGCGGTTTTCCAGGTGGCTGTCATGAACGGCACGTTCCACGGTGACACCAGACCGCAAACACCCACCGGCTGATACAGGGTGTAGTTGAGCATCTGGTCGTCGACGGGGTAAGAGTGACCGTCCATGCGGGTGCAGACTTCGGCGAAGAAATCGAAGTTGTGCGAAGCGCGGGGGATCAACACATTTTTGGTCTGATGGATCGGAAGGCCCGTGTCCAGCGTTTCCAGTTCGGCCAGACGCGGGACATTCTGCTCGATCAGCTCACCGAGCTTGCGCATCAGTCGGGCACGTTCCTTGGCTGGCGTATTAGCCCACTTGGGGAAGGCTTCCTTGGCCGCGGCTACGGCCTGAGCGACTTCTTCGGCGCCGCCGCTGGCGATTTCACCGATGGCTTCGCCGGTGGCCGGGTTGTAGTTGACGAAAACGTCTTTGCTTTCGACCTCACGGCCGTTGATCCAGTGTTTGATCATGCTGCTCAAGCCTCTTTACGGGCGGAGAAGAATTCCGCTTCGCTAACAATTCGATTAACCAGGCGACCCACGCCTTCCACTTCCACAATCACTTCATCGCCTGGAACCACATCGGCCAGACCTTCCGGCGTGCCCGTAGCGATCATGTCGCCGGGCTGCAAGGTCATGAAGCTGGACAGGTATTCGATCAGGTAAGGGATGTCGAAAATCATGTCGGAGGTCGAGCCTTCCTGACGTAACTCACCGTTGATCCAGGTGCGCAGTTTCAGGTTGCTCGGGTCCGGCACGTCGGCGACGTCGACGATCCACGGACCGACCGGCGTCGTGGCATCGCGGTTCTTCACCCGCAGGTTGGGCCGGTAGTAATTTTCCAGGTAGTCACGGATCGCGTAGTCGTTGCACACCGTGTAGCCGGCCAGGTACTGGAGGGCGTCTTCACGCTTGACGTTACGCGCGGGCTTGCCGATGACGGCGACCAGTTCGCACTCGTAGTGCATATAGGCGACGTTGTCCGGGCGCCATGTAGCCTGGTTATGGCCGGTGTAGGTGCCCGGGGACTTGATGAACGCCAGGGGCTCGGTGGGCGGCTTGAAGGCCAACTCGGCGGCGTGGTCGGCGTAGTTCAGGCCCAGGGCGAACATGCTGCCGGTGGCCGGTGGCAGCCATTGCACTTGTTCTTCGGCCAGCAGGCGGCCGTCGGCCAGGCGCACGGCGTTGTGCTCTTCGACATGGACGAGGTGGACTTCACCTTCAAAGCGGATACGGGCGTGTTTCATGGAAGCTCCTGTTACTCGGCCACGATGTGGTTGACGAGGCGGCCCAGGCCGCTGATTTCGACTTCGACGGTGTCACCGGGCTGGACATCGACACGGCCTTCAGGGGTGCCTGTGATCAGCACATCGCCTTCGTGGAGGGTCATGAATTCGCTGATTTCGGCGATCAACTGGGGAATGCTGCGGACAAAGTTGGCCGTGGAGTTTTCCTGGCGCAGTTCACCGTTGACGAACAGTTTCAGACTCAACTGATGCGGATCGGCGAGCTGGTCACGGCCCACCAATTCCGGGCCCAGCGAGCAGAAGCCGTCACGACACTTGGCTTTCACCGCCGGGCGGTAGTAGCTGTCTTCCGGCAGGCTGAACTCATTGACGATGGTGTAGCCGGCCACATGTTCCAGCGCATTCTCGATGCTGACCCGGCTGGCGCTTTTACCGATCACCACACCCAGTGCAGGCCCCGGTTGCAGGCGTTCACCTTGCGGATGAATCACCGCGCGGTCATGGCCATTGCGGGTGTTGGGCGTCTTGATGAACAGCACCGGTTTAACCGGCGGTTTCTGGTAAGGCGCTTGCCCGAATTCGGCGATACGTTGGTTCAGCAACCCTTGATAGTTCAGCGCAACGCCGAACAGGGTGCCGTTCGCAACATCATGCAGGGCACGGCTCATGCTTTTCTCCTGGCAGTGGCGGAGCAGTGACTGCTTCGCGAAATATTCGTTAACCTGTTAACGTTATAATTAATATGTTAACAATCGTCAAGCGTGGCAAAATGCGCTGGCAGTGGTTAGCCGCCGCAAACCGGCGCAGGATGAAAGTCCTTGCACTGCCAACACGCAAACAAGAAAGAGAACCGAGCGATGATCGATCGTCAGCCGATCCCCAATATCAACATCGGTCAGGTCTACGACCAGCGTTACAGCGATGCCGAAGTGCACTACGACAAACTCGGCAATCTGGCTGAGTTCTTCGGCCGCAATATGCCCGTGCACCGACACGACCGGTTCTTCCAGGTGCATTACGTGAAGAGCGGTGCGGTGCGGGTCTATCTGGATGACCAGCAATACCTCGAGTCGGGACCGATGTTTTTCCTCACGCCACCGACGGTGGCCCATTCCTTCGTCACCGAAGCGGACGCCGACGGGCATGTGTTGACGGTGCGCCAGCAACTGGTCTGGCAGTTGATCGATGCCGATCCGAGTCTGGCGCCGGGCTCGCAGTTGCCAGCGGCTTGCGTGGCATTGGCGGGGCTGGCACCACAGTTCCAGCCCGAGGTCAGGAGACTGGAGTTTCTGTTCGAGGAACTGTGCAACGAGATCAACGGCGACAAGCCAGGGCGGGGGGCGGCCTTGGAGAGCCTGACGCGATTGATCGTGATCAGCCTGCTCAGGCTGTGCGCCAATTCCCTGGAAGCCCGCCCGGCACGCCATGAAGACTTGCGGATCTTCCACCGCTTCAACGAATTGATCGAAGACCATTACCTGCAGCACTGGCCGCTGTCGCGCTATGCCGATGGCATTGGTGTTACCGAGGCACGGCTCAATGATGTCTGCCGGCGCATTGCCGACCTGCCGTCCAAACGTTTGATCCTTGAACGGCTGATGCAGGAGGCCAAGCGTCTGTTGTTGTTCACTGGCAGTTCGGCCAATGAAATCTGCTACCAGCTGGGCTTCAAGGACCCGGCCTATTTCAGTCGGTTTTTCCAGCGTTATGCGCTGGTGACCCCTGGGGAGTACCGCCTGCGGCAGTCGGGTTTGCGCTGAGGTAGCCATGTTTGCTTCTCGATAGGCGCCGAGTGTTTGTCGAGCAATCATGGTCGCAGCCGGTGCCCTGAAAAATGGCTTTTACAGGGAACCGATTGCACTTTTCATGGGCGGCTCACCACAAGGCCAGGCTGTAGCCGATGATGATCCGGTTTTCGTCTATATCGCTGGTCAGGCCGTTGCTTGAGCGAAGAGTGGCGTTGCGTAGCCGCACATTGACGTTCTTCAGCGGACCACTCTGCACCGTGTAAACCAGGTCGGTGTCACGCTCCCATTCCCGACCGTTGCGCACGGTGGAGGTTTGCACATGAGAGCCGTCGACATAGCGAGTCATGAAGGTCAGCCCAGGCAGGCCCAGGGCCGCGAAGTTGTAGTCGTAACGCGCCTGCCAGGCGTCGGTCTCGGCCTTGGTGAAGACGTTGATGGTCACCAGGTTTACTGAATATGGGTCCAGGCCCGGAAAGGCGAAGTCGCCGTCTCCGGAGAGATTCTGGTACCCCAGGCCGAATTTATGGGCACCCATCGACAGGCTTACCATGCCGTTGAAAAAACGGTTGTCGATCTTGCCGCCATCGACCCTGGATGGACTGCGCAATTCATGGTTGCCTTGTTCGCGAGTATCGAAATAGCGCAAATCGCTGCGCAGATTCACACCTTCTGCCAAGGGCAATTCATGCACCAGACCGATGAAGTGCTGGCTGTAGATGTCCTGCATCCGGGCGTAATAATAGGTCGCTGCCAGGTGTGGATTGATCGCGTAGGTGCCACCGGCCAGATCGAGATGGCTGCTTTGCACACCGGCGTAACTCATCTCGTCATTGCTGGAGGAGTCTCGTAGGTTCTGCTTTTCCAGGCGGCCCAGATTCAGGGTCAGGCCGTCGACTTCCTGGGAGGTGACCAGCTCACCACTGTAGGTTGAGGGCAGCAGTCGGGTGTCGTTATAGGCGGCCACGGGCAGTTGCGGCTGTAGGGTGCCGAGTTTGAGCACGGTCTTCGATGTTCGCAGCTTGGCGGTCAGGCCCAATTCGCTGTAGCTGTCCTCTGGTTGCTGGCTGGCGCCAAAGGGCAGCAAGCCGGTGCCTCGACGATCGCGACTGGAGTCAAGTTTCACCCCGAGTTCGCCCAAGGCATCGACCCCGAAACCGACCATGCCGTCGGTGTAGCCCGACTCCAGGCGTAATACAAAACCCTGGGCCCACTCTTCGGCCTTGTTCTGTGGTGCGTTGCTCTGACGAAAGTCTCGGTTCATGTAGAAATTGCGCAGGTCCAAACTGGCTTTACTGTCCTGGACAAAATCAGCGTGAGCGCTAAACGGGCTAAACGCGGCGCACAGGGCAACGCTTGCCGCCGTGCGAAGGAGGCACGAATGCATGAGGGGGGTCCTTTTGTTGTTTTTGTAGGTATCACCCCCTATTCGGTAAGGGGTGTCATATAGTTAACATCTTATCTATTATTTTCGTAGCGTTTTTTTCAGTTTTTTCAGAAGAAATAGGGGTGGTGGCGATTATTTTTTATCTGAGATCATTGATTTGTTTATAAGTTAATGATGTGCTGCAGAGGGGATGTTGCATGCACTCTGTGCCGACTCTAAGCTTTGACGCTTCGACCTCTTTTTCCGCGTGAACCATGCCGACCCCCAGACCGTCCCTTACGCTCACCTTGTTGCAGGCCCGCGAAGCAGCCATGGCATTTTTCCGGCCGTTGCTCAACGAACATGATCTGACTGAACAGCAATGGCGGGTGATCCGTATCTTGCGTCAGCACGGCGAACTGGAAAGCCATCAACTGGCCAATCTGGCATGCATCCTCAAACCGAGCATGACCGGCGTGCTGTCCCGGCTGGAGCGCGACGGTATCGTCCGGCGCAGGAAGTCGTCCGAAGATCAGCGCCGGGTATTCATCGCCCTGACCGAGCAGGGGCAGCAGTGTTTCGTCGACATGAGTGCGGGGATGGAAAGCAACTACTTGAAGATTCAGGAGCAGTTCGGCGCGGAGTCGCTTGAGCAGTTGCTGGAACTGCTCAATAAATTGAAGAACATCAAGCCCTGATTGACGCAATGTCCTGTATTTGACATCCCCTCCGAGCAAGTCAAAAAAAAGTCCATTGCCACCATCCGATCACCAGGAAATTGAGCGCACGCTAAGATTGCCTGCAAACGTTTCGATACCAATGAGGCAACCTCACGGGGCTCCGTAGTGAACATCGACACCCGCATCAAATTCCGTCACCTCGTGTGCTTTCTCGAAATGGCTCGTCAGGGCAGTCTGGCGCGGGCGGCGGATGTGTTGGCGGTGAGTCAGCCAGCGATGTCGAAGACGCTCAAGGAGCTGGAGGAGCTGCTGGCGGCAAGTCTGTTTATACGCAGTAAAAGTGGTGTGAACCTGACCGAAGCCGGGGTTGCCTTTTTGCGTTATGCCGGGCCTTCGGTGCAGGCGTTGCGTGATGGGGTGAACACCTTGCGCGGTGGCGAATATGCGGCAGGCACGGTTCGACTCGGCGTGTTGTCGACAGTGGAAAGTTTGCTGGTGCCTGAGGTTGTACGGCGCTTGCACGAGCGTCATTCGGCGCTGGTGGTGAGTGTGGTGACCGGGCCAAGCGCCTATTTGTTGTCGCAGTTGCGGGTGGGCGATGTGGACCTGGTGGTCGGCCGTATGACCGATAGCCCGGAGATTCAGGGGCTGACCTTCGAGCATCTGTACAGTGAATCCATGACGCTGGTGGTGCGTCCCGGTCATCCCTTGCTGGCCGAGCCACTGGAGCGTAGCGCCCTGGAAGATTTCCCGCTGGTGCTGCCGCTGGCAGGAACGACGATTCGCAAATATGCCGATAGCCTGTTCGTGCAATGCGGCATCAGCCAGTCGCGGCAGCGTCTGGAAACCTTGTCCGTGACCCTGAGCCGTCGTTATGTGTTGTCCAGCGAGGCGATCTGGATCGCGCCTCTGGATGCCGTGCGCCTGGATCTGGCAAGCGGCGAACTGCTTGAGATCAACCTGGGGCAGCGCGAACCGGGTGGTTCGGTGGGGATTTCCAGTAACGCCAGCTTGCCGTTGTCACTGGCGGCCCAGTGGTGCGTCGAGGTGCTGCGCGAGGTAGGGCAGGCGTATCGCGAAGGGTCTTATCCATAACCATTTGGTTATGTGTTGAAGGTGGCTTTTCAATATTCCCCAGCCTTCTGTTGTTTGAAACTGCGCAGGTAGTGCTCCATAAATCAAACAACAGGAGATCGACATGTCTGATGCAGACAGCAGTCGTTTCGTTATTCGTGACCGTAATTGGCACCCCAAAGCCCTGACCCCTGATTACAAAACCTCTGTCGCCCGTTCTCCACGCCAAGCCTTGGTGAGCATCCCCCAGTCGGCCAGCGAAACCAGCGGCCCGGATTTCTCTCACCTGAAAATGGGCCGGTTCGATAACGACCTGCTACTCAACTTCAATAATGGTGGGTTGCCGGTGGGAGAGAGGATCATCGTTTCCGGCCGGGTCTGTGATCAATATGGCAAGCCCATCCCGCATACCCTGGTGGAGATGTGGCAGGCCAACGCCGGTGGTCGCTACCGGCACAAGAATGATCGCTACCTGGCACCATTGGACCCGAATTTCGGTGGTGTCGGCCGGGCTCTGACCGACCGTGACGGCTACTACAGCTTCCGCACCGTGAAACCCGGTCCGTATCCTTGGCGCAACGGTCCGAATGACTGGCGCCCGGCGCACATCCATTTCTCCATCAGCGGGCCATCGATCGCCACGCGCCTGATCACCCAGCTGTATTTCGAAGGCGATCCACTGATCCCGATGTGCCCGATCGTCAAGTCGATCGCCAATCCAGAGGCGGTACAGAGCCTGATCGCCCGGCTCGACATGGGTAATGCCAATCCGATGGATTGCCTGGCCTATCGCTTCGACATCGTGCTGCGCGGCCAGCGCAAGACCCACTTCGAAAACTGCTGAGGAGTCCGTCCATGCCTATCGAACTGCTACCCGAAACCCCTTCGCAAACGGCCGGCCCCTATGTGCATATCGGTCTGGCCCTAGAGGCTGCCGGCAACCCGACACGGCCGGAAGAAATCTGGAATCAGATGGCCAAGCCGGGTGCCGAGGGCGAACAGATTCTGCTGATCGGTCATGTCTATGACGGCAACGGTCACCTGGTGCGAGACTCGTTTCTGGAGTTTTGGCAGGCCAATCATGAAGGGGTTTATGACCCGGTCTTCGACTCGGAAAAAACCTTCAACAGTTTCGGCCGAACCGCCACCACCTTCGATGCAGGGGAGTGGACACTCAACACCATCAAGCCTGGCGTGGTGAACAATGCCGCCGGGGTGCCGATGGCGCCTCACATCAATGTGTCGCTGTTTGCCCGCGGGATCAATATTCACCTGCAAACCCGGCTGTACTTTGCCGATGAGCCACAAGCCAACGCGACGTGCCCGGTGCTTAATCTGATCGAGCAACCGCAGCGTCGCGAAACGCTGATAGCGCAGCGTTGCGAGGTGGATGGCAAGGCGGCTTATCGTTTCGACATACGTATTCAGGGGGAGGGTGAAACGGTGTTCTTCGATTTTTAAAACCCGCTTCGCGCCGAGCCAGCGAGTTCAACGGGCCAAGCGTGCAGACAACAAAAAGCCGCTGCCACCCTCACAGGGCGGCAGCGGCTTTTTGTTGTTACAGGTTACTTGCTATCAGGCAGCGCGTAAGCGATCACATAATCGCCGCGATCGGGCGACTGACGCGCACCACCCGCGGTGATGACAACGTACTGCTTGCCTGTTTTCGGCGACACATACGTCATCGGGCCACCCTGGCTGCCCACGGGTAGCCGGGCTTTCCAGGCCTCTTGTCCGTTGGCGGAGTTGAAGGCGCGCAGGTAGTAGTCCTGTGTACCGGCAATGAACACCAGGCCGCCCTGGGTGGAGAGCGTACCACCCAGCGTCGGCATGCCGATCGGCAACGGCAGATGCATCTTGATACCCAATGGGCCAGTGTCCTGGACGGTGCCGACCGGCACTTGCCACGCGACTTTCTGGGTTTTCATGTCGATCGCGGTCAGTGTGCCAAAAGGCGGTGCCTGGCAAGGGATGCCGGCAACCGACAGGAAGCGGTTCTTGTTCACTGCATACGGGGTGCCTTTGAGCGGTACTGCGCCCATGCCGGTGTTCAGTGCTTCACCACCGGAAGAGGTCTTGGCATCTTTCTGCGCCGCAATCATCTGGATCCACAGGCCCAGACGCATGTCGTTGACGAAGATAAAACCGTGTACCGGGTCAGTCGAGATACCACCCCAGTTCATCCCTCCCAGCGAGCCCGGGAAGCTCAGCGAGATATCGGTGCCTGGTGCAGTGTACAGCCCGTCGTAACGCATTTTCTTGAACGAGATACGGCAGAGCAGTTGATCGAACGGCGTTGCCCCCCACATGTCCGACTCGGTCAGCGTTTGCGCGCCGATCGCTGGCATGCCCACCGATTTCGGCTGAGTCAGCGAGTAAGGTTCGTTCGGGATGTTCGAGGTTTTGACCGGAACCTCTTCAACCTTGGTCAGCGGCTTGCCGGTGGCGCGGTCTAGCACGAAGATCTGGCCGGCTTTGGTGCCGATCACTACGGCGGGCACCTTGCTGCCGTCGGCTTTGGTGAAGTCGATCAGACTTGGCTGCATGGGCAGGTCGAAGTCCCACAGGTCGTTGTGGACGGTTTGGTAGACCCACTTTTCTTCGCCGGTTGTTGCGTTCAGTGCAAGAACGGAAGCGCCGTACTTGTGGTTCAGTGCCGTACGTTCCACACCGTATATATCGGTGGACGAACTGCCCATCGGCAAGAACACGGTGTTCATTACCGGGTCGTAGGACATCGGTGCCCAGCTGTTGGGCGTGCTGCGCACGTAGGTGCTGCCGGCCGCCGGAGCCTGCTTGTCTTCGGGGTTGCCCGGGTCGAATGCCCAGCGCATCTCGCCGGTGACGACGTCGAAACCACGGATCACGCCACCTGGCATGTCGGTCTGGACGTTGTCGGCGACACGGCCGCCGACGACCACGGTGGTCCCGGCCATCAGCGGTGCCGATGACAGCTGGTAATAGGAATCAGGGACGTCGCCAAGACCTGCTTTCAGATCAACCTGGCCGTTGTTACCGAAGCCCTGGCAGAACTCCCCTGTATCGGCGTCCACTGCAATCAGGCGCGCATCGATGGTGTTGGTCAGCAGACGGCGCTGGCAGTTGGCGCCGGCCGGTATCGACACGGGTTTGACAGGTGTGCTGCCGTCAGCAGGCTGGGCGAGCGCAGCGGTAGCGTCGAAGTAGGCGATACCGCGGCAACGTTGCCAAACACGGGTCTTGGCGTTGATCTCGTTTTTCCACAGCTGTTTACCGGTGTCGGCATCCAGTGCGATGAGGTTGTTGTGCGGTGTGCAGATGAACACCTTGTCGCCAACCTGCAACGGCGTCATCTGATCTTCGGCGCCATTGCCGTCGCTGATCGCGATGTCCCCGGTATTGTAGGTCCATGCCGGCACCAGCTTCGAGACGTTGCTACGGTTGATCTGGTCCAGAGCGGCGAAGCGGCCGCCGCCTTCGTCGTTACCGTAGTGTTCCCAGTTTTTCTGGGCCTTGGCGGGGTCGACCTTGGTCAGCCCTGGGCCGTCACCGGTCGGCGAAACAGGGGCATGGGGAACGAACATACCGGCACCACCTGCAACGATGGCGACTGCCAGCACACCGCTCAGAGCGTAGCCACTGCGGCCGCTGGCCAGGCTATTGGCCTTGCGCAGATGGGGGTAGACCAATGCCACCAACAGGCTCAGCACGCCCAGGGCGAACAAGCGAGAGATCAGTGGCCAGAAGTTCAGTCCGACATCCGCCAGCGCCCAAATCACGGTCAGCACCATCACCGCCGCGAACAGCCAGGCACCTTGCAGACGCTGCTTGAAGAGCAGTACGGCAGAGACGATCAAACCGAAACCGGCGAGCAGGAAGTACCAACTGCCACCCAGCGTGGCGAGGTAGCCACCACCTGCTGCGAAGAATAATCCAAATACCAGCACACCGAAGGCGACGACCCAGATGGGCCAGCGGCTGACGGATGCCGAAGGTCGAGACTTAGTCATGTTGCATGATCCTACTGACGCATGAACGTTTGTGGGGAGGGTTAAGAGCAGTGAAGGCAAGTCTGAAAATAGTTGTTAACTATTTGGTTAATTGCGCAAAGATATCAAAAAAAGCGAGCCCTGCGACAAATTGTCATTTGCCGGAAAGGAGAAACACTGTTGCGAAGATGGTAACAATCGAGAGAAATGCCCCTGAACACACGGGGCGAGCTGGCGAAGATTGCCTTCAGCCAGGTGTGATTGCCTACCGCAAAGAGCGATAGGCAATGGGGTCGACGTACGCCGATTGCAGGTCCCGCTCCGGGATTTCCCAGATGATTTGCTTTGGCGGCGTTTCTTTGGAAGCCGGGTTGTTGAGGTAGCTGTTTGCAGCGCCAGAGAACGCTCCACCGTCTTTGGCGAAGTTACCCACGGGGGCGCCCAGTGCCTGCTGCAGAAACCCTGCGAAGTTGGAGTTGCGTGAGAATGAAGTGCCGATGAGCGCGGTGTTGGGGAGGTCGGCATCGCCAAAAAGGTCTGCCTCAGTGTCAGGGTTGGCGGCCGACGTAACGGGAAGTTCGTGGGTGCTGGTTTGGGCGACCATGTCGGGTGCGGGTTGCCATTTGAGCGGCAGCCAGTCGATTCCCGCCAGATGGACCAGATCGCCAGGTCGAACCGCGAGCGGGGCATGACGTTCATTGAACGACCTGCTTGGCGTGGCGCTGATGCCCAGGGTCTTCAGGCGCTGTGTGATGGCATCGGCCGCCGTTTTCGCGCCGGATTCGCTCCAGTGCGTATCGGTGCGCAACCAGGCACTGGCCCCCAGTGGCGTCAGCGCAGCGGTGAGGTCCAGATTCGACACGCCGCCCGCATCCAGCTTTGAGGTCCAGGCCTGGATGCGTCCTTCGAGAGCGGCTGGGCGGTGCAGTGTGCAACGCTGCTCGGAAGCGATGCGGCTCTTGTCTGGAACGATGACCACCAGCAGGCTGATACCACGCTGGGAGAGCTGCTGCTTTAGATCAATCACGGCCTGGGCTTTGGCATCGGCATTGCGCTGCGCTTGATGATTAACCTTGAGCTCATCGGCCAAAAACAACCAGCCAGGACAACCTGAGCGAACCCTCGGCCCGGTGTCACTGAGGAGCAGCCAACTGACTCCGCGCTCCAGCTTGGCGAAGGTCGTGGGGAGGTGAGCGTTCGACAGTTCCTTGGCGAGTCGATGAGTGATATCGCCGTCAAGAATCTGCGAGGTCTGCACTTCACCGGGTAACAGTGAGATCTGCCCTGAAACGATCAGACGGCCAGAGGACAGCAGTCCGACGAACAGGAATATCAGCAGCGCCACGCCTGCCAACCGACTGCTGCGAATCGCCAAATCATCTGGCTGAGTAGGGAGCGGGGGAGGCTTTAGGGTTGTCATCAGAATTGGAAGTACAGGAAGGGTACGGTTTCGCGACTGGCGATCAGTGCGAACGACAGCATGAAACCGGCGATGGGCCAAAGGGCGGTGGTGTGGAGCAATAGGCCGCCCAGTCGTTTCTCACAGTAAGGGTGCAACAACGGTGCAACGACACCGAACACCCCCAGCAAACCCGCAAGGCCGTGTACCGGGCGTAGGGTCGCGGACAGTTCGTCACCGAGGGCAATGCCTTGCAGGCCGAACTGTCCGGCATACAGGCTCAGCGCGCTGTGAAAGTCGGGGGCGCGGAACAGTGTCCAGGCCAGGCAGACGAACAGCAGGGTCAGCCCATGGGAAAACACTGGCTGTAACGGGGGCAGGGTAGAGCTGTTCCAGACACGATTCACACACAACGCAATACCATGGGCGCTGCCCCACAGCAGATAATTCCAGCTATCGCCACCGTGCCAGAGGCCGGCGATAGCCATGATCAGGAACAGGTTGCGATAGGTTTTCCAGGTGCCGTTGCGATTACCACCCAGCGAAATATACAGATAGTCACGCAGCCAGCTGGACAGCGACAAATGCCAGCGGCGCCAGAAGTCCTGGATGCTGTTGGCCAGATAGGGACGGTTGAAGTTCTCGGGAAAGTGGAAGCCCAGCATCAATCCAAGACCAATGGCCATGGCGCTGTAGCCGGCGAAGTCGAAGAACAGTTGCAAGGAGTAAGCAAGGCAGCCGATCCAGGCGTCAGAGAAACTTGGGTTCTGCACATTGAACGCCACATCGACCACCGGCGACAGGGTGTCGGCCACCAGGACCTTCATGCTCATCCCGACCATGAACCGGCGTGCGCCCAGCGAGAAATTCTGCCAGTTGAAGTGACGCTGATTCAGCTCACGCCGAACCCAGTCATAGCGAATGATGGGACCGGCGACCGAATGGCCGAACATCGAAATATAGGTGGCGTAATTAATTAAGCTGCGTTCGGCCGGCACGGTGCGGCGGTGTACATCCACCAGATAGGAAATCGCCTGCAAGACGATAAACGATAGCCCGGCCGGCATGATGACTCGCTGCCAGTCCAGCGGCATGGCGCCAGACCAGGCAAGGGCATCGATCAACGTACCGGCGACGATGTTGGCGTACTTGTACCAGCACAGCACCGCCGTGTTGAGCACGATCAATGTCACGAGTAGCCGCACGCGGCGCTTGTCTTTTTCCCGCAAGGCGTCAATCAGCAAGCCGCCGGCCCACGCCGTGATCGTCAGCACCACATGCACTGCGAGGAACCGAGGGCTCAACCAGCCATAGAACAGCCAGCTGCCGATCAGTAACGTGACATTGCGCCAGGCGGCTGGGCACACTGCATAGCTGCACAAGAACAGCGGCAGGAACAACGTCAGAAACTCGAGAGAGGCAAAAACCATGGTGGTGGCGCGATCCGATCAGTGGGCCAGGACGTCAGTCGCGAGCAACAGGTGCGGGCCATTTGCACCAGGTAGCAGCACAACGCTGTAGCGCTCGCCGGCCTTGAGCTGGCCGAGGTCGAGTGGCGCACCGACATTGGTTTGGGCGCAGACCAATTGAACCGATAGGGTGACCGGGTTGATCGCTCGGCGTTGCACGCTGCCGTCGGCCACCTCCTTGAACAGGTCGGTGTTTTTCCCCGCAGCACGCAAACCGGCCTGGGTGCACGCTGGATCGGCGCTGATAAACGCCAGCGAGGCTCTCAGGCTATTGAAATCGTCGGGTTGCTCACGGATGACGACCTGACGGATACCTTGAGCGCTATCTGGCAAAGCGATCACACTGGCGAATTCGCCTGCTGCCACCTGGATGTCCAGCGGCTGGCTTTTGCCGTTGCGTTCCAGGGTGCCCTTGATCGGTTGGTTGGCGGGCACGGGCAGGTAGTCGGACACGGCATTCGAACCCTCGAGCCTGAGGCTGGCCCGCGAGCCTTCGGCCAGCAGCTGCAAGGGGCGGTCGGCGGCGTTGATAAAGCGCAAGAAGGCCGAGTCCTGATCCGGGCCCGTCGGGTACAGGGCAATGTCGGCGGCCTGGGCGTGCAGGCTCAGCATCAAGGGCGCGAACAGCGCCCAGCCACATGCGGATCGAGTCATTTGCCGGCTCCTGTGCTGCTGACGGTGTCGGCGGGCAACTTGGCCAACGCACCACCAATCGCAGTGCCCCAGGCTTGATAACCGGCAACGGTAAAGTGCTGCCCATCGGTGGTGATCCACTGCCCGGGTTTGGAGAACGTCAGCGAATCGATGTAGGTGCAAGGCGCCACGTTCGCGGCTAAAAACTGCGACATCAACTGGGTGCGGGCATCATTCTTCTGGTACATGCCACCGGCTTTGCCCCAGGCCGGGCCCACCCAGGCGCAACGGGTCCCGGTGGCCGCGATGGCCTTGGCCAGGCCGGTGACGCTTTGCCATGCCCAGGCCTTCGGAAACACGGGCTTGTCGTAGGACGCCATGGTGTCGCCGATGACCAGTACCACCAGGTCGGGCTTGTCGGCGGCGATCAGGTCCTGGATCGGTGTGGTGGTGGCGTCACGACCCTTGATCACCATCTTGTCGTTGCCTTTGCGCTCGGCACCGCAGTCGACCTTTTTACTGATCAGCCAGTCGCCGGCGCTGGCGCCACAGGCACCGATGGAGTGAACCAGGGCGCCTTGGCGAGTCAGGTTGTCGTGCAGCGGCTCCAGCAAATGGTCCGCGAGGCTCATATGGCTCTCCCCAAGAACAAGGAGCGTCAGGCCGGCAAGGGCAGAAGTGGGCATCGGAAACTCCAGAATGATCAGTTGGAATAAGGTGAGGCGTACGGACTGACCGGCAAGCTCATGGGGCCGCTGATGTCCTCGAACAGGTAACGCAAAGACAGGGCGCCGCTGAATTGTTGGTAGTCGTGGGCGTTGTCCAGGCCCAGATTGGCGCCCAGCAGGAAGTTCGAAGCGACCTTGTATTCAGCCGCTGCGGCGACGCTGTAGCCGATCCCGGTTTTGTTTTGCCCGGCGTAACGCAGGCCCGAGGCCGCCTGCAGGGCTTTGTCGGTCGGGAAATAGTCGACACTGTCTTGCTCGAAATGCTGCACGCCGACCGTGCCCTTGACTTGATACGTCAAGCGCCCGGTGCGTTGTGCCCAGGTCACTGGTACGCCCAGGGCGAAGAACGTCTGCGGACTGAAATAGCCGCCGTGGCCATAGGTGAAATAGTCCTGATTGTTCGCGTAGCTGATGCCGGTCATGCTCAGGCCGACGGTCAGCTTGCTGTCCGTTGCATTTTGCAGGTACCAGTAGATGCCGCTGCCCAGTTCACTGCGGCTGTTGGATTTGACATGGTTGCCCAATAGCTGGTGCCAGGAGGCGTAGCCATAGGCGCCGACTTCGCTGTCGTCATAGCTCAACTGGCCGCGCCCGCCGTTGGCGGTCACACCGCCCCAGGACTGCCCGCTGCGTTTGTCCGTGGTGCCGGCAAACGAGGTGACGCTGTCAGTCACCGGACGCCGGGAAACGCTCACCCCGTAGCGGACATTAGAAGAGTCGCTTATGGGGCGATCAACGCTGATGCCGCCCGTGGCGGTGGAGTATTTGAAGCCGAGCGGGGTGGTGCCGAGATCGGCCTTGAGCCCATCCGCGGGCCGTTGAATAGCGACGGAAAGACCGACACCCTCGGCTTTTTGCGAGCCAGCGCCTTCGCTCTGCGCACCGCTACCGAAGCGCTGCAGTGCTTCGCCGCTGGCACTGCCGGCGTTCAGCGAGACCGGCGTCACGCGCAGGGCGACACGGCTTTCATCCAGCGGGATATTGATTTCCAGCGGCGTTTCAATATCGGTCAGCTTGCTCAACCCCGACTCACTGTTGTTGCTGCGAATGCTCACGCCCTGGGTGACGTAGGCACTGCGCTCCTGAAGGATTTTATTCAGCGCCAGTTGCGCGGGGCTGATGTCTTCACTCACCAGTGCTGCGCGCGGCAGCTGCGACTCGAATGGATTGCTCGCCTGCTGGGGCCTTGGCAGGGCGTCGATGCCAAAAGGGGAGGTAGACCTCACGCTGCCCGGCATTTCCTGAGCCGGTGGCGGGATCGCTGCCAGCAAGGCGTCGCGACTGACCTCGCTACGTGGCCCCGACACCCCCGCAAAAGGGTTGGGTGCCACCGTCGACCCGGCCAGTTGGCCGCTCTGGTTTCTGCGTTTCTCGCTCTGTTCGATGGCCACTGCCTTGCGCAGCAGATCGGCCACCATGCCGGTCTTGCCCATGTTCTGGTAGAGGCGGGCGGCCTCGGTCAGCGTTTGAGGGTTGCCGGATTCGGTCTTGAGCAGCTGTTGCAGTACCTGTTCGGCAAAGCCTGTGTCATGTGCCAACACTGCCGCGTCGGCGGCACCCAACAGCAGTTGTGGGTCGTTTGGCTGACGTTGTAACAGCGGCTTGTAGAGTTCGAGGGCTTTTGTCGTGTCGCCGTTGGCCGAATACATTCGCGCCAGCGCCGCGACGGCGGCGCTGTCACCGGGACGTTGCGCCAGCGCGGGCGCCAGCGTGTCATACGCGCTGGCCAGATTGCCTTGTTCGCGTAGATGGTCAGCCTGGCGGATGCGATAGAGATGGAGCAGGTCGTCGAAACGCTTGCGAGTCGGTGCGTTCAAGGGCTTGTTCTGAAGGTCGCGCAGAATCTCGTTGACCTGGGCGTCTTCCCCGGACTCAAGCAGGACCGAGGCGTATTGCAGGATGAAGTCCGCCGAGGGCGCAGCGGTGTGTTGCAACTGGCCGCGCATGAGGGCCAGCGCTCGGGTCGGCTCGCCGATCTCGACATAGGCCGAGGCCAGGCTCGCCGTGCGATCTGGACTGTTGTTGGCCACCGGCTGAGTACGATCGAGCAAGGTCAGGGCTTCCTGGCGCTGTCCGCGCTTGCCCAACCCGATCGCCTGGCTGAGTTGCAGGTTGAGGCTGACATCAGCGGCCAGTGCTTCCATGTCCGGGGTGCGCTGGTCGGGGCGCAAGCGTCCCAAGGTTGCCTGGGCGGCTTTCCACTCACCCATCTGGACCGACAGCAAGGCGCTGACGTAAAGCGCATCGGCATTGTCGGGGTGGGCCTGGAGCATGGTGTTGATCAGGTCCCGAGCCTTTTGCGGTTCGCCCATCGCCAGGTTCAGGCGGGCCAGGGCGAAACGTGTCCAGACGTTGTCCGGCTCAACGCGCAGCGCGTCTTGCAAGGCGTTGCGCGCAGCGGGCAGGTCGTTGCGTTGTTCGGCGAGGGCGGCCAGTTGTGTCGCGCGCAAGGCTTGCAGGCGTGCGGACTGGCCGGTCTTTGCCTGTCCGGTGGCTGGCAGGCTGTTGATCAGTTGCAGGGCTTCATCGTTCTTGCCGCTCTTGAGCAGCACATTGACCAACCCTTCCTGTGCTCGAGGGTCGTCGCGGCGCAGATTCAAAATTTGCCGATAGTTGCGCTGAGCCTCATCGAACTGGCCCGCGCTGGCCTGAATATCCGCCAGGGCGAGGAGAGCATCCGCCCCGTTTGGATTCTGCCGCAGCGCCTGGTTCACCAAGGCCTGTGCCTGGGCTGTCTGGCCTTTGGCCTGGGCATCGCGGGCCTGCTGCAACGCAGACCAGTAGCGCACTTCGTTCAGCGCCACTTGCCAGCGGCTGCCGTTGTGTTGTCGCGTGGCCTGCCCCAGGAGCTTTTCCGCTTCGGCCAGTCGCTGTTGCTGCTGGCGAATAACTCCAAGGCCGCCCAGCGCGTCAGCGTCATCGGGCTGGGTTTTCAAGCGTGCTTGAAACGCCTGTTCGGCGGTGGCCTGGTCGCCTGCTTTGAGCGCCTTCAGGCCGCGCGCGACTTCGGCGGGCGGTTGCCATTCCTTGCTGGCCGTCGTTGCCGGCTGTTGCTTGCCCTTGTTCATCTGCGCGCGGATTTCCACGTCATCCGGATGCGTCTTGAGGTACGCCTCGAACAACGGTACTTGTGCCGGATTGGGCGGACCGATCCAGGTCAGTGCCAGGCGCCAGCTTTCGTCGGCATCACCGGCAATGTCGGTACGCTGGGTCAGCGCGGCCAGTGCACGAATGCCCTCGGCACGGCTGTCTTCACGACGGACCAGATGCTTGGCGTAAAACAGCGCGACGATCGAGTCGTTGGGCATCTCACGTTGCAGGCGCTGGAATCCGCTGCGTGCTTCAGCCCAGTCAGCCTGATTGAAGGCAAGGTTGTTGTAATACTCGCGGCCGATCGTACCTTGAGGTGGGCGGCCATCGAACAGCGAGCGAAACACGGCGGTCGCCTTGTCACGCTCACCGGCATCGACGAGGCGCCGAGCCTCCTCCAGGCGCTGCTGGTTCTGCGGTTGGGCCACGCCGATGTCCTGCGCCAATTGCAGGGCCTGTCGAGGCGTTGGCTGGATGGCTTGCAAGCGGGCGAGGTATTGCTGCGCCTGTTGTGGCTTGCCCTGTTGCACGCCGATCAAGCCCAGGCCATAGAGTGCGTCAACCTCGACCGGGTCCAGCAGCAGGACTTTCTGCCAGACTTCCGCAGCGCGTTGAGGGTTGTTGTGCGACTGCCAGTAATGCCCTTGCTCGACGAGTAACGTCTGTGGCGTCGGACTTTGAGCGTGTGCAGCAGCCGTCCATGCGCTCATGACGGCGATGGCTAGCGTGCGGTGGTGCGCGTGCATGCGGTCTCCCAGGAGAGTTTCAGCGTTCCGTCTTCCCGGAATCGGTAATGTTTATCTGCCCAGCCGAGCGCGAACAGGCTAAGCATGAAGTTGTAGTAACGCGGCGGACTGGCGTCGGTATCAGGCCTGGCCAGCGCCTCTTGCAAGGCGAGCTCCACGCGCTGTCGTTGTTGATCGGCCAACCGGGGATGCCCCTTGGCCTCAAGGTAGGGAATCAGTGCAGCCCAGAATCCGAACGGGCTCTGACCCTGGACACTGCCGTGGAGAATTCGGACTGTTTCCGGGGGGGAGCCCGTCGCGACAGTGCTGCGGGCCATGCCGTCCAGCCGTTTGAGCAGGAGCGCTGCCAGCGGTTCGGAGGTGTCACTCATGCCCAGCCAGAGGTACGCGCGAATGGCATCGTAGCTGCCCGTGTCGCCGTTGATCGGGTCGCTGACGAAGACACCCGATTGCGCTGAAGTGCCTTGATAACCGACCCAGTCAGCGACAAAACCGTGGTGGCTTGATTGGGCAATCATCGTCGCGGTGTTGTTGGCAATCGCTTGCCAGGGGCCGTTGGGAGCTTCCTTGGCCAGCCGCCGTAATAGTGGCAGTGGCAGGTAGCTGGGGTTCAGGCGCCAGAGAGCATCCGGCAGGACGAAGCCCTGTGGTCCAGGCAATACCATCGGACCCAGCCCGGGCAGCGTGACGACCAATTGCACTTCAATCGTCGCCATCAGGTGCAGGGCATCCTGGCGATAGTCCGGCCGATGCCACAGGCGTGCGGCTTCGAGCAGGGCGTAGGCGATCCACAGGTCGGCGTCGGCAGCCGAGTTGGCGTCCTGCAGGCGCCACTGACCGTCCGTGCCTTGCCCCCATAACCAGCCTGGCAGGCGAGTGGCGGTGGCGGAGCCTGCGAGGTTGGCTGATGTCCAGCGCCAGAGTTTGTCAAAGCGTGCCTGATCGTTGCCGATCAGTGCGAAGAGCATGCCGTAGGATTGCCCTTCAGAAGTGCTGTGATTGTTCTCCAGGCTCGATTCCAGAACCCGGCCGTCGGCCTGGACGAAGCGCGTTGCATAGGTTTGCCACAGTGGCCAGGCCGGCAACTCACAGGGAGTTGTGGCGGCTATCGCAGGCACCGGCAGGGCGAGCGCAAGCACAACGCTCAACCTGCGCACGTTACCGCGCAGGCACTGGCGAAGTGAAACCGCCCGGCTGCTCATGGACGACATAGGCATGCGCAGCTCATTGGCCAAGACGACGTTTGGCCCGTAAGCGCAGGGCCAGGTAAGTCATCGAAGCAAGCAGCAGGACCCCGAGGAGCGTGAACAGCATGAGCGCCATTATGTTTTGCGAGAGGTACCACTGCAGATAGCGCAATGGCCCCAGGCTCCCGACGTAGTAGTCCTGTTCGGCGACCAGCGATTTGACATGCTTGCCCTTGACCACCACCAGACTGCCTTGCAACTCGTGGGCGTTTTCTTCGCTGCTGAGCAGGGCGTTGGTCACGTCGGCCAGGCCGTTGGGCCTTGCGCTGGCGATAAACACCACACTGCGCCCACTCTTGAGCGGCGATTCGAATCCAGTCAGATAAGCACTGCCGTCGTCAGCGCTGAACCTGAAGCTGCTGCGCGCTTCACGCAGATTGGTTTTCGTATCCGGGCTGATCCAGTTACGCAGACGCAAGGGCAGGTCAGACAGTTCAAAGTACTGCGCAGCAGCTTCGTCCTTGGCCGGAAGCAGGTTTTGCCATTGCTCCAGCAGCGGCTGATTGTTGCCCGAGGCGAGCACCAGCAGATCTCGGTCGCGTTGCTCGGCCACCTGGTCGGCGTGGACCACCTTGACGCCGGTGGCCGGATAACCGGTGGAGTCGCCGAAGCGGCCCAGCACGGTCAGATAGGCGCTCAGATCGGCCGGGCCTGGTTCGTTGGGCAGGATCACCGATGTTTCAGAAAGGTCGGCCATGCGGGTGAACGGGAAGCCGCTGTCCTTGAATACCCCGAGGTTGGGCATGGCCATGAAGTGTTCGTATTGGCTGAGGTCCAGGGTCGAGTCCGGGTCGATCACACCGCGCATGTTGTCGATGATGATGTCGCGGCAGTCGCCCTGTTTGATGTAGTCATACATAAAGCGAAATTGCAGGCGTGATTGCAGCGCTACGGAATTGAGCGGCAACAGCATGCGCGACGTGCGGGCCAGGCTGTCGTCGGTTTTGAGCATCGCCAGCAGGCTGTCGCTGCTGCCGAGTTTCTCGATCGAAGGCAGATCGATCGACTTGATGAAGGTATCGTTGAAGTGGACCAGCAACGAGGAATTGGTGGAGACCGGCTGCGGCGTATAGCGGTATTTCAGGTCAAGTTGTGCGCCGGGTTCACGCCAGTTGAACAGGTCGGGTGGCAAGCGCAGCGCAACCGTCATTTGTCCCGGGTTGTAACCCGATACATTGAGTTCTGCGGGCTTCGCCAGTTCACCCAGGCGAACCGGGCGGTCGGAGGGCAGCCAGTTAGGCGCGTCGTACGGTCGGCGTGGCTTGAGCGAGTCGATCCGGTCGATCACCACGCTCTGCCCGGAAAAAGCCGAGCCACCGAGGGCCAGCGCGGTCGCGGCGACTTTGAGATCGGCGCCATCGCGCCCGGAGACGATCAACAGTTTGCCCTGAGCATCATTCGGGTTGCTCACGAGTGTCAATGTCGGCCCCGTGGCCGCTTTGATCGGCAAGCCACTCAAGGCCGTCGATTCGCCACTGCTGACAAACACCACGGCGTTGCCTTTGGCCGGCAGGCTGGTGAGGCTGGCGGGGAAGGTTGCGCCGCGGTAGCTGGCCAGGGCGCCAAACCAGGACGACAGGATACCGGCGGCCTCAAGCTCAGGGCCGCCCGGGCGCGCAGTGAACACGAAGGGCAGCTTCAGGGGCGAAGCATCTCGACGATCGAACAAGGGCAGAGGCAGAGCGGACAGGTCGTTGGGCTGTTTAATCGAGGACACCTGGAGGCTCAGCTGGCTCTCGTTGCCGATCTTGGCCCACAGGCTGGAGTGCAGAGGGTCTTCACATTGCATCGTGTAGTGACCGATGAACTGCAGGCTGAGCCGGTTGAATTCGGTGATGGTCTGCGGCGGAATCTGCACGGTCCGGGTCTGCAATTTACCGGCCTCTTCCTTCGGGAGGGGCAGGCTGGCGGCCACTTGATCGTTGATCAGCACGTTGATTTGCGAAAGGTCGGCCAGCAGCGCCGGTGAATAGCTGTACTGCAGCGTGACCTGCGCAGCCGTGACGACTTCATCGGCGCGCACATTGAAGTTCACACTGTCGGTAGCCTCCACGCCTTTAAGGTTCATCGAATAGCTTTTGCCGAGCTCCTTGAGGGTGCGGGTATAGCTGTTGCTCGGGGCATCGGTCCCGGGCAACGATGCGACCGGCATCACCGCCGGCTCTGTGGCGCTGATGGGGGTGGCAGCACTCAACGCCCAGTCGCTCCAGCCCACTAGTGAGCAGGCGAGCAGCATGAGTGAGCGACGAGGAGGAAAGGTCCTGCGAGTGGAAGGCTTCAAGATCGTTGCGTGTCCGCGGTGGGGTCGATGGGTGATGGAGTGGCCGGGCGTTTGCGCAGCAGCGCCTGGCTGTCCTTTAGGGTGGCAACGAACAAGCGCAGGATGGCGCGCAAGCCAATGCTGCTGACCTCGCGCAACGCTGACATTGGCGCGTCGAGGCGGCCGTTGCCCCACGTGTTGGCCCAGGTGTCGGCCCGTGAAAAGGTCAGTCGCACCAGCTCACTTTGCTGGCGCAGGGTCAAACCCTCGAATTTCACGCCTGCCACGTTGTCGTTGCTGAAGATCGTTGTTGCGGGAAAGAGGCTTGAGGGAGGTGTGCGCAGAATGCACAGCCGCAGCTTCTCTTTGGCGCTGAGCTGAACTTGCGGTGGCAGTGCCAGACCCACGCCGTTTTGTGAGAAGTCCCGGGTTATGCAATCGAACGATGTGCCGTCTTCGCGATAGACGCGCACGGGCAGATCCGCGGGCACCCTGGGCTCGTTGCGCACCTGAGAGGACTCAGTGGCCACCGCCACGGCGGTGCTGACGATGATGATGTTGTACACGGTCCAGATCAGGTTGATCAGCAGGGTAGTGACCTCGGCCGAATCACTCCCGACCAGTTTCACCACGCCGATCGCCAGACCGATCATGTTCAAGGTCAACAGGACGATGTAAGGCCGCGCGAGCTTCCAGTTGAAATAGTCCTTTTCGACGGTGCCGCCCTTGTCGGTTACGTTGAATTTGCCCAGCGAAGGGCTGATTAGAGCCAGCAGGACCGGTCGCATGATGTGCCAGGCCAACACCGACTCATACACTTCGTTCCAGAAGGAATGGCGGAAGCGCCCCTGGATGCTGGAGTTGGTCAGGCTGGAATGGAAAATATGCGGCAGTACATAGACCGTGACCATCAACGCCGAGGCATGGAAAATCTGCGCGTCGAAAAACAGGTAGGCCAATGGTGCGGTCAAGAACACCAGGCGGGGCAGGCTGTAGAAAAAGTGCATCATGGCATTGAGGTAGCAGATGCGCTGCCCCAGGTTCAGCCCTTTGCCAAACAAGGGATTGTCGGTCCGAAAAATCTGCACCATGCCCCGTGCCCAGCGTATGCGCTGGCTGATGTGTCGGGAAAGGCTTTCGGTGGCCAGTCCCGCCGCTTGTGGAATGGCGAGGTAAGCGGTGTTGAAACCACGGCGATTGAGCTTGAGTGCCGTGTGCGCATCTTCGGTCACGGTCTCGGTGGCGATGCCGCCGACTTCCAGCAAGTGAGTCCGCCGGATGACCGCGCAGGAGCCACAGAAGAATGCCGCGTTCCACAAGTCGTTGCCGTCCTGCACCAGGCCGTAGAACAGCTCACCTTCATTGGGTACCGAGCGAAAGGTATCGAGGTTTTTTTCGAACGGATCGGGTGAGTAGAAAAAATGCGGCGTTTGCAGCAACGCCAGGTTCGGGTCCTTTAAAAACCAGCCCATGGTGATTTGCAGGAAGGAGCGGGTGGGCACGTGGTCGGCGTCGAATATGGCAATGAACTCGCCATCGGTGACTTTGAGTGCCTCGTTGAGGTTGCCGGCCTTGGCATGTTGATTGTTGTCGCGGGTGATGTAGTTGACACCAATCTGCTGACAGAAAGCCTTGAATTCCTCCCGGCGTCCGTCATCGAGCACGTGCACCCGCAGTTTGCCCTCGGGCCAGTCAATGGCCTGAGCCGCGAGTACCACCAGTTTGACGATACCCAATGCTTCGTTATAGGTGGGAATGAACACATCCACCGTCGGCCATTCAGCGGGTGGCTGTTGCAGAAACTGCGGCTTACGTTGCAACGGCCAGGCGGTCTGTATATAGCCGAAGACCAGGACGAGCAAGGCATACAGTTCTGCCAGCACCAGCCCGTAGCCAAATACGGCATCCTGCCAGTTGTCGAAGTCCAGAGTGTCGGACAGGCGCCAGTACATGTAACGCAACGAAGCGATCAGCGAGAGGGTGATCAGGGTCAGGATCGCCAGACGCCCGGTTTGCTTGCGGATGATCAGGCTGGCGGCAAAACAGACGGAGGCAAACACGGCTTGGGAATACAGATTCTGCGGTGCAGTGAGGATACCCAGCACCAACAATGCTGCAATCAGCCCGCCTGAAATTTTCAGGCCCAGGCGCCAACGCAGGGGCCATTGACTGAAGCGATCCTGGAAAGAATCCAGTAGCTTCTGCAACCACCAGGTCTTTGCAGGTAGCTGATTCAGCTGGACGGTCATAGCGTGCCCTGCTGGCTGGAAGCATCCGTGAAAAGCAGGGCATGGACCGCGCCTGATAGCGACAGAATGTCCTGACAGCCAATGCTCTCAGGCGCGTGCTGCAACAGGTCCCGACCATAGGCCAGCGACTCGTTGAACTGGTGATCGAGGCGAATCGTCCCGATCAGGTTAGCGCCGAGCCGTCGCCGAAACAGCACGCCCATGTCCCTGCTGAACGCACGGGAGTCATCCCATTGGTTGAGCACATACCGCTGCTGCTGTGCGCGTCGCGGGCTGGTTTCCAGCCACTGGGTCATGGTGTCCAGTGCCAGGTAGGAGGCCGCGTCGGCCACCGTCATCACCAGCACCAGATCGGCAGCGTCGAGTGCCTGTTGCGAATAGACGGTCGCACCCGAAGGCGTATCCAGGATCACGGTATCGTTTTCGCTGAGGTGCATTGACGCCAGGTGCTGGCTCAACCAGTCAGCATCTTCAAGCAGCATCTGCCTGAGCAATCGGCGATCGTTCAGCTCGCCAGTGCCGAAGGGCAGGCACTCACTGTCGCTAAAGCCCGGCAGGCGATGAGCGCCCCAGTCGGCGTCCTGCTCTTTGAGTTGGATCAGCCCGGGAGCCGGCCTGGTGATACCCAAGTGGCTGGACAGCGCGTTCTGAGGGTCCAGATCAATCGCGATGACTCGCCCGCCAGGGTGCCGAAGTGTTTTCGCGAGGCCAGCGGCGATGGTGCTTTTACCCACCCCGCCATTCGCTGAAACGATGGCAATGACCTTCGCCTTGGTCCGCTTGCGAATCGTTTCTGGCAGACCGTCCCGACGAACCTGGTTGAGTTCACGCAACAGGTCGCTCAATCGCTGACGGTCATCCGCAGCAGCACTCGCAGGTGGCTCAGTCAGGGGAGGGGACTTGGGCGAAGGCAGCGGGAGGAAAACATTCTTCACAGGCTCGATCGGCGCGCCAGTCAATAAAGAAGACTGTGGCTCGTCCAGTTGAAACACAGGAGACGTTGGCGTTGTGGGAGACAAGGCCGCCGACTCTGGTTCTGGCTCAGCCATTGCAGATGTAATCGGGTCGTCTTTGAAATCTTTATAGTTTGGTTGTATTTCCTGGTAAGTTTCCGCATTGGCACCAAAACGTGTAAAGAGTTTCGTAATATCGTCTACATATTTCATGCGTTGTACCAGGAATGAAATAACTCAGAAACTCAGCATTCCATTAACTTAACAAAGTTTATGCGTAGTCTTGGCGTTGGCAGAGTGCCAGTAATCTAGGAGGTCTGCGTTTGCGTGTCAATGAATGTTATAAAAAGTCAGCGAGGCTCGTTAGTGTTAGTCTGAATCTTGTTGAAGTGTTATGTTTGTGTGTGGGCAGTGTGAGTGTCGATCGCGTTCGATAGTTAGAGACTGGGTTATGTAATAAATAAGTTGGCTGATGTGTTTGAAGCACGGTGCTAAAAAAATGCTCCGTATCGAAAGATACGGAGCATTTTTTCATTTGCCGAGCACGAAGGTTGACCGGTTGAAAAATACAGGTCTCAGGCGTTGTGGCATATTGTGCTTAGAACAGCAAACCCATCAAGGATGCTTTGACCGCTGCTTCGGCTTTGTTTGATGCTTGAAGTTTACGCATGGAATTGACTAAATGAAATTTCACGGTCCGAATATCAATATTTAGAATAATGCTGATTTCAACATAAGTTTTTCCAATGGCCGTCCATTTTAAGGTTTCTTTTTCTCGAGCGGTCAGTGGTTTATACATTTCGGGTATGTTTTTTTCGGAAAAGAAACGCGTCATGGATTCATGCGCTAACTGAGTCAGCCAAATTAGCTTGGTCTCTTTACTCTCCAGTTCTGTCGGTGAAATATATTCGCTGGAGCGGGAAACAGAGAGTAAGCCGATACTGTTGAATCCGCGCTGCGATGAAAGGCACCATCCATGATTTAGGTTGTAATGCCGCGCTTCTTCCCAGAATTTCAGACTTTGACTTTGCTGCTCCGCTGACCAGCGCAAGGGAATGGACCGTGTTAACCCATGTTTGACAGTGGGGTCTTGGGAAAAATAATGTTCGGCTACATATTTTTCTTCCCAGGGGGTAGGGTAATTTGAAAGTAGAAAATATTGCGGGGATGTTAACGATAAGGGGATTTTTAGTCCGTAGGAGCAGAATTCGAATCCCAGGTTGGAAGTTATTTTAACCAGTTCATTGAATAATTCATTTTCAGAAGTGCAGCCAGAAACTAACTCAATGAAGTCTTCGCGCCATTCTTTCACCAATACTACCTTCCGTGGTCAGCGCCCCCAGTGAGAAGGGCGGGGGGCTATTATACAGAATTGGAGCGTGCCAGGGAGGTAGCCCTGGAGTGTATCAATATTTGCTGAATACAGCGGCAATACCACGTCCGGTAAGGTCCGTAGCACAGATAAATCTCCCGCAAGGACGCAGTAGCTCTCTGTATTTTTTAGTACGTCAGTGCTAGAAAGTCGATATTTCTAAGTGCCTGGATTTTTACCCTCGCCACAGGGAGGGCGCAACTTTCAACTCAGTCAGATAAAAATTGTCAATTGTTTAACCGTTGATGTTGCATCATTGTTGGATGCGGTTTTAATTAACCTGCCCATTTGGGCAGCTACTAATACAGCTCTCGATTTGTTGTACTGGCCGGATAACATTTGCCGAGAGGTTGTCATGCTAACTGTTATAACAGGGACTGTTAATGATCTTTTGCCTGGGATGGCATGTGCGCTCGCTAAATATAGGTATCAGGTATTCGTTAAAGAGTTAGGCTGGCCTCTACGTTGTGAGGAGGGGGTTGAGTTAGATGATTTCGATCGCCCTGATACGGTATATGTTTTGGCCTGTGATCATAATCACGAGATATTTGGTTGCGCTCGGTTAATTCCTACTAATCGTCCATACCTGCTGGGGGATGTATTCCCTCACTTAATGGGAGGGAACCCTCCGCCGTTCTCTGCGGGTATATGGGAGCTCTCCCGGTTCGCTATTAGCCACCCGAAAGGCCAGGTATTGAGTGCTGAACAGGCCTGGAAAAATACGGTGAAATTGGTGAGGGAAGTGATTGACGTCGCACGCTCAAAAGGCGCGTTTCGATTGATCGCGTTCAGTGCTGTAGGCAATGAGCGTTTGCTAAAACGGATGGGCGTCAATACATGCAGGATTTCGCCGCCGCGGCTGATAGACAACAAAAGTATCGTTCCCTTCTGGATCGAAATCGACGACAAAACCACTAGCGCTTTGCGTCTGGCCGCCTAAAAACTTTACAGCGAATGATAGTCGAGAATGCCGATGAGTAGAGTCATAGGTTTGGCGGCATGCGATTGGTATGCCCTGAAGTGCTTGGACGAACGTATTTCGGTGGTGGGCCGCACTCAGGAACAGCTTGAGCAGCGAGTGACAGCGGCCTGCGAGCACTCCGCAACTGAGCATAATGTACCGATAGCCTGGAAGGACGAGAGTGGCGAGATAGTCGCTTTTTGCATCGTGCATTTCGACAAGCAGAGCAAGGTCAACGGGCTTGGCAGTGCGTACTTTTCAACGCTGATAGTAGTGCCGGTGGCGAGTGTCCTCCAGCAGCTGATGCGCTGTGCAATTGAGTATATAAACAGTACTCGGTTGCTGCCTCGGCGGGTGTCTGACTTGGTAGGCCCTATCCACAGTTCATTCTTGATTGAGCGAGGGCTGCGCACATTTGAGTCCGATTTCAATGTGTTTTCGTTGCCATCAAATACGATTGAGTTGACTGACGCCTTGGTGCAGGCAGGATTCCGAAAGGAAAAAGACCTGGTTGAAATTGTCTTTCAACCGCCCGCTCAAGGGTATCAACAGCATGCCTTGGAAGAAAAGCTCACTCAGCGATTGACGGGTATTGAGTTCCATCACTACGGGCAAGACGAATTGGTTGCCAGAAGCCAATTGTTAGCAGACTGTTATAATCAATCTTGGGAGCGAAATTGGGGTTACAGCCCTGCGTCAAAAGAACAGTTTGAAATAGCCTCGCGTAATATTAAAAACATATCGGCGTTGGTTGCCGAGCATGACGATAAAATTGTCGGCTTTACTATGTTTGCACCCGCCATGAATGAGCAGGGGTTGTACGGCCGCGCTTTTTTTACTGGCGTCGCTCCTGAGTATCAACGTAAAGGATTGTCGATAGCGCTCACTTTAAAGTTGACCGCCATCGCGCTGAGCAAGGTCGGTCGTAGCAGAATTAGCGTGTCTTGGATGCTGGAAGATAATGTCATGGTTCTTCGAACTATGCGTCATCTCACCCGGGACGGTATTTGTCACGAAAGAGCCTATCGCATTTATAGATATACTGCGCCGGTAGAATGAGAGTCTTATGCGTATTGATGATGTTGCATTAAAGTCGAAAGAGCTGGGTTATTACACATATTTTCCTCAAGTACGTTCTGCCTGCGGTCGGGATATGACGCTCGCGGATGGTCGGAAAATGTTGAACTTTGCATCGTGCGACTATTTGGGGCTTTCAAATCACGAACGCATGAAGGAGTCGGCTATTGCCGCCATCCTGCAGTACGGTTCGAACATCGGCGGCCCGATGATTTTCAGTGGCTTCACCGAATACCATGAGCGCCTGCAAAATAGCTTTAGCGATTTGTATGCAGGGCGAACATCGCTGATGTTTACCACCTCTTATCAGGCGAATTTTGGTGTTATCCCGTTGGCAGCTGAGCATGCTGATCTGATTCTGTTGGATAAATTGTCACATGTGTCGATCTGGGACGGTGTGAAATTGTCGGGCCGTCCATTCAGGGCCTACAGTCATGCCAACGTCGAAATGCTGGAGCAATTAGTCCGACTGAATCAAGACAAGAGAATTTTGATCATTACCGATGGGGTTTTCTCGGCAGACGGTGATGTCGCTGATCTCGGCAAGATCGCTCGGTTGAAACAGATCCATCCGAGCCTCGAAATCTACATCGATGACGCTCATGGTGTCGGTATGTTGGGCGGTTCAGGCCAAGGGGCCTGTGAATCGGCTGGAGTGGTCTCAGAGATCGATTACATAGTTGGTACCATGAGCAAAGCTTTTGGCTCATCCGGTGGGTTCGTTGTATTCAAGGATGAGGCGTTCGCTGAAAGAGTCCGGTTCCGCTGCCCTACCTATAATGCTTCACGGTCGGTTTCACCGGGTGTCGCCTCGGCCTCATGCACCGCGCTAGAGATCAACGCTACGGAAGGGGCTGCGCGTCGGCTTCAACTTGCTGAGCTCACCCGCTACGCACATAAGCAAATTGACTCACTGGGTGTCGATAAGCTCTATTCGAAGACTGCCGTGATCCCAGTGGTATTCAAAGACCCGATGGAAGCCGCCCGGGTCAATGCCGAGTTGGTCGGCAAAGGGATCATGGGCTCACTGTTCGTACCGCCCTTTGTGCCGAATCATCAATCCAGGATCAGGTTATGCCTGACGTACAACCACACGATTGCCGATGTGGATCACTGTATTGATGCATTGCGAAAGATTATTTAAACAGCTCGTATTTATCCAGTAGTCGTAACGGTGCGGTGCAGGCCCGCCTACTATTTAAGACGTCGATGAAGTGGTAATGAAATGGTCCAGGTGGGTGCGGCTCTGTTAGGGATTGTTCTTTTCTATTTTATGCTATGCAAGGGTTTGGGGCTTTTAGTCCTGAATAAAGGAGTGCGGGTTAACTATACGAGAAAGGTTGGGCATTTTGCGATGTTCTTGCTGCCCAGCCTTTTCTTTGTGTTATTCAACATTCAAAGTACCCATGAGCGATTACTGTTGTCTGTGGTGTCCACGGCTATTTTATTCTTGGGCATGTGCGGGTGGGCGCGTCGTCGTTATCTGACTGCACAGCATATGTTTGCGAGTATTGATCGTCCGGAAGACTCGCCGCATACACTTTCCTGGTTGGTAAGCCAAACCGTGGCGGGCTTGCTGGTATTGTGGGTGACGCAATATGTCTGGTTGGCAGTCGGTGTTCCGATTGAGTTGATTTACATCACCATTTTAGCCACCACCTTTGGTGATGGCTTGGCAGAACCTGTCGGTATCCGATTTGGAAAACACGAGTATGTTGCCAAAGGATTTTTTGTTGACAAGAAATTCAAAAGAACCCTGGAAGGGTCTGCAACCGTATTCGTGATGTCGATGTTGTTTTGTGTGTTGTTCAAGGATTATTTTGAATGGCATCAGTTTGTACTGCTGTGTGCTGTTTATCCTCTTGCCCTTACCTTGACGGAGGCAAAGTCCCCTCATACGTGGGATACACCGTTTCTGTTTATTGTCGGTAATGCGATTGTAACGGGAGTCTATCTGCTGTGATTTATTTAATACGTCACGCCTCACCGTTGGTCAATTACGGGCGTTGCAATGCCGCCTCGGCGAAAGTGCTTCTGGCAGAATATAACCAGACCTCAAATATCGATGAGGATGAAGTTACAGGCTTCTTGACGCGTCCGGATTTGTCGCAGCCACTTTTGGCGTCCGAGGCCACCGTCATTTCCTCGCCGGTCAACAGAGCTTATGCAACGGCGTGCAAATTATTCAAAGTTTCGCGTATTCAACAAGATAGTCGATTACAGGAGTACGACCTGCGGGTAAGCGCCATTCCTTTCCTGAGATTGGGGTTAAGGCAATGGTTCGCTCTGCACAGAGTTCTGTGGTTGCTGGGGATTTCGTTGGGAGCTGTCTCCCGAAAAGCAGAACACCTTCGGGCTGTAAGTGTCGCCGGTGAGCTTTACAAATCCAGCGCCGGGAAAGGGAAGACGATGATTGTCGTATCCCACGGTATGTTTCTCAGAACCGTCAGGAAAACACTGCAAAAACAGGGCATGCAGGCTCACACGGTTTATCGCTCAGGGTGTTTCACGGTTGAATCTTTAACACCATGAAAGGGATTGCGTACACGTGAAGAAGTTACTGCTTTTAGGGGCCAGCGGTTTTATCGGACAGGGCGTCTACGAGGTCCTAAGCCAGGTGAGGGATATCCAGCTTATCCGCCATTCACGCTTGCCGAGGGCTGGTTATGATGTTTGCGAAATCGGCTCTGCGGAGTTTATAAAATTAGTTAACGATAGTGACTTTATTGTTAACTGCACGGGGATCGGTCTTAGTCGCCTGGGCGCGCGCACCGACAGTAATAAGGTACTCACGGAACAGATACTGGTGTCGATTCATGCCGGTACCGCTGACAAGAAGAATTTTTTCCACTTGAGTAGCGTCAAGGCTCACAACCCTGAAAAAAGACTGGATGCGTACGCCGATGATAAGTGGGCGGCAGAGCAAGTTATCCATTCAAATAGCAACAAGGTGCAAGGGGTGATTTTGCGGGTGCCGACCGTACTGGGTCGTCATGATAAGAACCTGTTGCCGATGATTTCACTGTGCAAGTTGAAACTACTGCCATTGGTGACAGATGACCTCCCGGCGCTGCACGTCATTGGTGTGGAAAGTATTGCCCAGTGCATTATCCAATGGTTGGCGCGCAGCCCTGATCAGGCACTGCAAACGTGTTATCTCCTCAGCGAGGACACGGTGACCTATAACGATCTGGTCGGCGAAGTGTACGGCAGGCTCCAGACGGCAGAGGACAATGCCAGGTTGCGGAGAGTGAAAGTACGCTCCTTGTTCAGGATTTACAAAGTTCTGTCTTTTATGGACCTCTTCAGGCGCCAAAGAAAATTATTTCCATGGGCGCGCTTCAACGATCTTTTCATTTGCCCGTGGCATATCGAAAAGGGTGTGAGCGTGATCTTGACTCGGACGAAGTTATCGGTATTGGTAGAGGGATATTTTGAAAGCATTCAGAGTTGATGTCGCCGCCAGTTTGTTGGTACCACTGTTGTGCTCTTCTATGGTACTGCTTTATTACTCGGGTTTAGCGTTGCTTCCGCCGATCATCATGGCGAGTGTTCTGTTGTGTTCAGAACTGTATTTTCTACAAGAGACAGACAGCGATAGCGCTTTCGATAAAGGCATCAAAAGTGGATTTCTGGTGTCGTGCGCGATATCGATTGTCATGCTGTTGCAGTTGCTGATGCGCAGTGAATTCTTATTTCAAATGGTGGGTTCATTCATGATCTTGTGTGGCATCGGTCTGCGGGCTCATGGAAAAATCATACTGGGACGGCATTTTTCGCACTCATTGCGATTGCTGACCGATCATGAGTTGGTCAAGGCCGGCGCCTTCAAGTACATCAGGCACCCGGCGTATCTAGGAACGCTGCTTATTGTCACGGGTTTCGCTTTCTATACGAGCGTTTATGCCGCGTTGATTGTCTTCTCTGTCGCACTTTTATTGGTTCTTAAACGAATCCATGGCGAAGAGAAAATGTTGGTTGATTATTTTGGCGCAGCCTACACCCAGTACCAATTCGACAGCTACAAAGTAATTCCTTTTATTATCTGATAACGTCATTTCAGGAGATTATATGACTCACGTTCACGAAGAAAAAATCAAAGAGATTGTTTCTCAGGTCTTGGGCGTCAGCGTCGGAGAGATCCGCAACAACGAAAACTTCATAGAGGCTTACGGTGCTGATTCGATGTCAGGAATAGAAATCCTGGCCGGTATCGAGGGCGCTTTTCAGGTCCGAGTCAATGAAGCTTACATTCCACGGATAACCAGCGTGGATTCAATTCTCTCGTTTATCGACAAGACCCTGCTTGAGGCTGAGTGTGCATGATGAGCTCCGGCAAGGGCAGAAGGGTTGTCGTCACTGGCTTGGGGCCGGTCAGCCCGATCGGAATTGGGAAAGACGCGTTCTTTCATGCGTTGAAAACTGGGGTAAACGGCACGGGACTGCTTTCAAAAATCGATACCGACCGGTTTGAAAGAAAGTATGGGTGTGAGGTGAAATCCAGCATCAGCACATTGATTCCGGATTTTGACTCTTTCGCTCTCTCCGGGACTCCCAGCCATTTTGCGCTTGCCGCCACCGAGCTCGCTCTAACGGATGCGGCAATTGAACGGGCAGCGATTTCCGGCAAGCGAGTGAATTGTTATTTCGGCACGACCTATGGTGAGTCCAATCTGATTGACAACATGGTTACGGCAATGGCCGAACCTCAGCCAGGCCTGCACGCATCAGTGCAGCATACGTTTGCGTCTGAAATAAGCCGCGATGTCTTGAGATCGATAGGTTCCACCGGTGAGTCAGTCACGATTGGCAATGCGTGTTCAGCCAGTAACACCGCGTTGATATTCGGTTACGAGGCCATCAAGGCCGGGGACTGCGAACTTGCTATTTGCGGTGGAAGCGATGCGATCTACAAGGCCACGTTTGCAACATTCCATCGATTGGGCAGCATGACAGACCAAAACTGCACGCCTTTCAATTCAGGCCGCAAAGGCGTTTTGACCGCAGAAGGTGGTAGTGCACTGGTCCTTGAGGATTACGATCGGGCAATACGTCGCGGGGCACCTATCTATGCCGAAGTCCTCGGGTTTTCGATGAACTGTGATGCCGACCATATGGTGAGACTCAATCATCATAGTGTTGGCGATTGCATGGAGTCGGCGCTTGCAAATGCATTGGTCGCGCCTGGAGCGGTTGGCTATATATGCGCTCACGGTACCGGTACGGTTGCCAATGACAGCAATGAATACATGGCAATTGAGAGGGTCTTTGGCCATTCGCCACCGCCGGTTAGTTCCATTAAGTCAATGATGGGGCACAGCATGGGGGCGGCGGCTGGTTTTGGAGCAATTGCCTGCATGCTTGCGCTAAGCGAGGGATTGCCTCCTACGATCAATGTTTCTGAACAGGACCCTGAAATACCCATCGACATCGTCGCGGAGGGCTTCAGAGCCGGAAAAGTCGATGTGGCGGTCAATAATGCTTTCGCTTTTGGCGGGAATAATTCAATTTTGGTATTCGGTAATCTCAAATGACGGGTGACGCTATCGTTGCATTGGTTTTAAACGATTGGGTCATGTTGCAAATGCCCGGTGTATTCGAGCAAGGGGGCGTGGAGTTACATCGCGGAAAAAGACCTGCGTGGGACCTGGCTTCCGGCGAACTTGTGCCGAGCCGTGAGCTGAAAAATTTCGATCGACAATCCCTGTTGCTATTGGCGGCGATGTCGTTGATCGAGGATGGCAATGACGGAGACTCCCTGGCGGGTTCAGCCATTATCGGTGCAACATCCAATGGTTCCATCGACACCGTTATTCAACTGATAAAAGAGTCGAACGAGAGTCGTTTTGCATTTCAGGTCAATCCGGCACAAATCCCCAATACCGTCATAAATTCTTCATTGGGTCAGTTGGCGATCAAATATGGCATTAAAGGACCGAACGTTTCTCTGTGCGCGAAAGAGTTGAGCTTCTATCACGCATTAGTTCAGGGGTTAAGAATTGCCATGCGAGGCGAGTCTGACTATATCTACACGACGGCGATTGAAACGTTTAGCGGTGAGTTTGGAACGCTCTACGCACAGAGCATTAATCTGCCTGCTGAAAAACGACTGGATACGGCGGCGATTTTCAGCTTTCAGGCAGTTGCTGACCTGAAGGTCCAGGGATTGATCGTCAGGTCATGCATGACGGGGCGTCTATTTTCCTCTGACTCGGCCGGCCTGATCGACCTGATACTCACATTTCTGGCAGGACAGGGTGTTGAACTTGATCAGGTCAGTCGAGTGAACCTCGCTGCTGCGGATTCCTGGCAGATGTCCTTGAGCAGCCTGAATCGTGCCTTCGGGGCGCGGTTCGAGATGCTGGATCGGGCGAAGGCTCTGAGTCTGTCTCTGGTGGGCGCCTATCAATTGGCCGAAATGGCGAATGGTGTTCCGGCCCAAAATTTTGGTGTGATGGCGTGTGTTGATGATGAAGGTTTTTATGGTGTCGCGCTGATTGAACGTAATGATGTTCGAGAGGGTTTTTTCACCGGCTCAAGTGATTCAGAAAAGGCGGGTAACCTATGATTTCGTTTGTAAGATGGTTGTTGGTGTTGCTGTTCATTGTCCTGAGTTTTCCTTTTTTATGCGTATACATGTTAATCAATCCTATAAAGAACAGGAATCTGCATGTGGCCTGTCGGTCATATTCAGTGATTAATAAAATATTCTCGGTTCGTGTCGCTGTGAATGGATTCGATACTATCTCCACTGCTAAGCCATATATCTATGTGGCCAACCACCAATGTAATTATGATGTTCTGATTGTTGCTGAGGCGTTGAAACCAGGCACCGTTATTGTCGGTAAAAAATCGCTTAGGTGGTTGCCTCTGGTCGGGCAACTGTATTGGCTGACGGGGAGCCTGTTCATTGACAGAAACAGCCCCCGGGCTTCTATCCAGAGCTTGCGCAAGATTTCCAAGAGTGTTGTCGCAGACAATACTTCCATCTGGATCTTTCCTGAAGGCACCCGAAACAAAGGTGGGGATATGCTGCCTTTCAAGGCGGGGGCCTTTCGGATTGCCAAGGAGATGGGAGTAGGGATCGTTCCAGTCACGATCAGTCCTGCTGTCGGGGACATTGCCTACAACTCATTGCGCCCTACTGAAGTCAGTATCGTCGCCCATCAACCCATCGAGGCGGATGAGGTCGCGCGTATGAGCGCCAAAGAACTGGCAAGCTACACGCGTGAGATTATCAACAATATGATTCCGGTTATTTAGTCGAAAAAACGGGATACGGTGGGACCCCCGGACTCCTCGATAGGTGAAACTGCACCTATCGAGGAGTTTCCCGCTTAGAACCAATAATGCAGGCCGAGCATTAATGACTGGGCGCTGTAGTCAGTACGCACATCGCCTTGGGGCAGGCCCTGAATGTCACCGAAGTGCGCATCGCGAGTCTTGAGGTATCGATAATCCAGGGACATGGACCATTGTTCGGTGAGTTCGTAACCTACCCCGGCGCCGAGTTGATAGGCCGATACAGTGTCGCGATGAGTGTTGCCGAACTGGACGCCGCCGGCTTCCAGGCCACTGACCGACAGCGTGGTGTAACCCAGGCCGCCGCCGATGTAAGGGGTGAACCGATTGAAGGGGGCTGGCAGGTTCAAGACGTCATACCAGAGGTTGGCCATGACGCTGGTGGCTTCCTCTTCGCCTTTGCCGTCGATGCTCCCGCCGCCTTCGTAGACCCGGTTATTGAACTGGGTCAGGGTGTTTTTGCGGTAGCTGAGTTCCACTTCGGGTCTGAGCCCGATGGGGAATCGCCAGCCCAGTGCGAGTCCGGTGGCGTAGCCGGAGTGTAACGGTTGGTTGAATTCCATCTCGACAAAGTCGAGGTTGTTTTGGTTAAGGTCCTGCGGAGCCACCCAGTTCAGACCACCCATGACGCTGACGTAAGGGCCGAGCGTGTCGGCGGAACTGGACTCAGGGGCAATAACGCCCATGCCAATGACGCCCATCATGAGATACAGAGGTTTTTTAAATAGGTTCATGCTCGGTCCAAAGTGTGCCGTTATCGATAAGTAAGCGGGGGGTGTTCGGGAGCGAGCGTGCAACACGCTCCCTCCCGGGATATTTCATACACGGTGCAAATGCGTTCCAGGTTTTTCGAGCCCTGGGGTACTGATGGCATTCGCTCGTTGTTCAGCCAGCGTGCACAGGTTGCGCAGTGCCGTGGTCATTGCCGCGGTCAGCATTTTGCGTAGCAGCCCGCGGTATAAAAAACTCAAGGGGCCAGAGATCTTTGCGCTATGGATGACTTGGGTTTCATTCGGGGAAAGCCTGCGCATCTGGTGATCGAACTCAAGGTCGATCCACAGCAGTCTTGCCGTGTTCCGATAGCTTTCATGCAGCTTCACTGCTTCCAGTTTCAGCGGCATGTTCAGGCCATTTTTGAGGACGCATTTGCCTCGCGTTCCAGGTTGAAACGGGCCATTGAGTTCACACTGGCGAACGTCGGTATCCCATAGCGGCGCTTCTGAAAAATTGCTCCAGATATTCCAGATTTCAGCACGCGGCGATTTGACTATGACTTGCACTTTGACATCGTTCACGGCGACACCTTGATTGTTGGGGGCACGGTCATGCGGGTGAGTGGGATCAATTGAGTGCCTCAGGCCGCAGGTGCGGATTGACTCAGCACCTGAGCTGTAATGCTGGCTTGACCGATTTTTTCGCCCCGGTTGAACAGGTCGATATAGATGCGGTTGGTTTTGAACGGCTGTTGTGCGTCAAAACCCGCTTGCGGTGCCAATGACAGCGGACTGTTCCTGGGGATTGGCCGATCCAGGGTGAAACTCAAGGCCAGCAGGTTCATCGGGGTGTTGAGTGGAATCCGCAGATGACTGTGGGCAATCTGCATGTAGCACTGGCGGGCAACTTCGAGGAAATACACCATCGAATGGTGCTCGGGGTCGCCCTCCTGGAAGAAGTGCTCATCCGGCAGTTTGAGCGTGTCCACGCTCAATCCCTGAGCGATGCCGCTCATGTCACTGACGATGACGTTTTCTTCCCTGGCCTTGTGCAGCAAGGCCTTGTCACGGCAGCGAGTGGCCGTGAACTCGCCGGCGGGCGATTTCTCGAACGCCGAGCTGTAGGCCATCCCAAGGACGCAGGTGCACATCAGCTTTCCGGCTTGCATGACCTTGGCATTGAACACCTGGGAGTCTTTTTCCTGTTCCAGATGCAGATCAATCACACCCTCCTTTTGTACGTATTGCTGGAACTTGATATTCAGGGTTTTGACATACGCGACTCGCCCACTCAGTGGCGGCATGGCGAGTTCAATCAGTTGCAACACGCCCTCGAGCAATAGAATGCCGGGGATGTGATCAAGAGGGTGATCGAAGAAATAAGGGTGCGCTTCATTCACCACGAGCTGGGCACGCAGTGACTGGGGGCCGCGCTGGACGTTGGTGATTACGACGTTTTCCGGGCAACGTTGCCAGTGCGCCGGGCGCTGGACTTCAGTGCCACGGTGCAGGGCGAAAAGACTCTCCATGGCGCGAACCCGGACACGCAGCCCTGAGAGCAGAGTGTTGGTCAGCATGTCGCTGAGTTGCAGCACGTCGACGCCGTCGTTTTGTGGTTCGCGGACAAGGCTGACAGGACGGGCAGGCGGGATCACCGGTTGCAGTTCATGGTGGGCCGAGTGAGCAAAACGCAGGGTAAAGGGATGCTTGATGGCAGGAGCGGGTTCGGCCACCGTGCTCCATTCCCGAAGCTTTTCAGTAAACAACCACATCACTGCCTTGCCGGCTTCGCGAACCTCGATCACCGTGTGAGCCGATGCACTCAACATCACCGCCAGCAGGGTTTCGATGCCACTGGCTTCAGCCAGGAAACCGGTAATCTCTTGCAGAGATCCACTGGCATGAGTCGCGTCAGGTTGCAGCTCGCAGACTTCAATGTTCTGGTATTGACTCCGCTCTTTGCCCAGCAGTTGGCAAGCCTCTTCCAGCGAGTTCGCGGCATGGGCGAGGACCGCCGCGCGGATCACCAGTAAAGGTTTGTCGCTGGCGTCTGGTTGATAGGGACGCAGCGCAATCAGCCCCAGTCCTTCACCTTGCACCGTCGCTGAATGTCGGGCGCGCTCGATCTCGATTTCACCGCTGATAAAGCGCCCTGCACCGAGCAACAGCGTGGTTATGCCGTTCTTGAACCATTGCTGCGATGCCAGCAAGGTTTGCCAGAACAGACCCGGGGTGCCGACCAGTGTTTGATGGAAACCCTTGAAGTCAAAAATCTGCGTCGGGTAACCGGACAACATGTTCGGCAACATGGTTGCCACGTCCGCTACTTCCACGCCCGGTGGCGTGCCTTGAGCCTGGGAGTAGAAGCTGTGAGCGCTGCTGTACGCATTGCTGAAGCGTTCCCCGCCCATGTTGCAGCACATGACCATTGCCGTGCCAGGTGAGCCGGCCACGCCCGGCAGGCGTCGCAGCAAATGATTGACGCGATCGGTGATCAACAGCTTGAACGGATCGACATGGGCCAGAGGTTTGGGACCCATGCCGAAACCGTCGATATCAATGACGCGATCCTGCGCCAGGAATTGGCCCAGTAACGGCTGACCTGGGGCAGGGGTGTAATCAACGAAACGCCCATAAGGGAAACTGACTGATGGCGCTGCCGGCCGATCGAGCTGTTGCTTGAATGACTGCAATGAGCCGTGACTGCCGATCGCTGCTTCAGCCTCGACAATCGCAAGGTCCAGCATTAACACGCCGGGGTTGGCGTGAGGGGCGACAGGGCGGTTATCGGGAATATATTCATCGACTACCAGATGCGCATTGGCGCCGCCAAAGCCAAAGCTCGAGATGCCTATACGGATCGCTGACTGCCGGTCCGCGAGGGGCTGTATCTGCCTTGTGGCCAGTCGCAGGCTGGTCTCGTCGACTTTTGCGCTGGTACGGTAGTCGGGCTGAGGTGGAATCCCTTTGTGACGCAAGATCATCAGCGCCTTGGCGAGCGAAGCGCCTCCAGCGGCGGCCAGTGGGTGGCCAATGACGGACTTGATCGAACCGATGGTGATTTTTTTGCCGTCTGTGCAGTGGGGGGCGAAGAAGCTGTTCAGCGAGTCCAGCTCTGTCGCATCACCCAGCGGAGTACCGGTGCCATGGGTTTCGATGTAGTCCACGTCATTGGGATCAAGACCGATATAGGCACGCTGGTAAGCCGTGTACTGGGCCTGTTTGCCAGGTGCAAACACTGAACCTTCGGCGCCATCGGCGGACATTCCCAATGCCCGTAAAACACCCAGAGGACGGCGCTGCGCAATCAGGGCCTGCGATACAGGTTCGACCAAAAAGGCGACTGCACATTCGCCCGGCACAATGCCGTCAGCGTCCTGGCCGAACGCCTGCATTTGGGCCCGGGCGGAAAAGGCGGTCAACTGCGAGAAGCCCAGAAACAGCGCCGGTGGCAGCACGGTGTTCAGTGCCATGACAATCGCGTTATCCGCCTGTCCGCTATTGACCAGGGCCTGAGCCATGTCGATTGCATAGGGGAACGAACTACAGGCGGTGTCGACCGATAACGCCGGGCCACCGAAGGCAAAAGCCGCCGCCAGTTCAGCCACTTGTTCACCCGGCGTGTAGCCCTGTGGTGCTTCGGTTTTTCCGGACATGCCGGTGACGAAATAACTCTCGTCACTCCAGGATGTTGCGACCACCAATGCGGTGCGTTCCTTGATCAGAGTCGAGCCTTGTCCGGCAAGCTGGGCGAGGAGTGTCTGCAGTACTTTCTTACCGATGGCGACCTGCCGTCCTTCATGCCGTGAAGGGGTTGATGCGTCATCGGTCAGGCAAAAAGCGCTGTCCAGGTAAACGCGATCCTTTTCACCTGCCTTTGCTGAATAGATTGACGCCTTATCCAGTTCCCAGCGTGTCAGCATCGAATTGATAGGTGCTATCTGTCCTTGCGTCAGCAAATGCCAAAGCGCATCCGTTGACGGTGCCCCGGGAAACTCGCCGGCCATCGCGCTGAAGCAAAAGTCGCCCTCTGTTGTTACCGCGCCATTCATACCCTGTCTCCTGATCGCCAAAATGCTGGGTGATCTGTCCGATCACCCGGATTCCATGCCATTTTTTACAGCGGCTCAGTGCTTCAGCTCAGTCGTGCCAGAAGCGACAAGGCGTCCTGCGGCGTACGACGCGACATCAGTGCTTCACCGGCAAACTCGCTGGCAGAGCACTGTTGCGCCATTGATTGGCAGAGTGCTTCTCGGGCAAAACCGTTGAGCCCTAACTGTGCAAAGGGCGTCTCAATGTCGATCGACTGTGGCGCGTCCGGGATCAGGGGTGACAGGGAGTTGAAAAGCAGGTTGCTTGCCTGCCCTTGGTCGTCCGTTGTGGCAGGTGCTTGCACTTCGGTAGCGGGTGTTGATGTCGACTCGGGGGCGGCCAGGGCGGCTTTAATCAGGGCGATTGTTGCCTGCGGATACTTGGCGTTGGCCAGCTCAGTGCTGTTGGCCTTGAGTTGCGGCCACAATGCGACGACCGACTCCAGGAAGTCCAGCTGCACGAGGGAGTCCAGGCCCAGGCTTTCATAGCTTTGTTTTTGGTCGATCTGGTCAACCGTAAAACCGGTGATATTCGCCAGTTGTTCCAGTACCCATGCTTCGACATCCACGGCAGGTGCCTGCGGATCGGCTTCAAGCCGCGCCAGCAAGGCGGTAGGAGTGGGGGCATCAAAGAGCTGCGAGGTGAGCTCTTTCTTTTCCGGGAAGTGCTGGGCCAGGGATTCGAAAATATCGACCATGCCGAGAGAGTCGATACCCAGGCTTTCGAAACTTTGATCGAAGTCGATTTGTTCTTTTTTGAATCCTGTGACCGTACTTATTTCGGCGCGCAGCCATTGCCCGTAGTTGAGTGCGGGTGTTTGTTCCGCAACAGGTGTCGATTCCAGTATTACCGGGTTCGAGTGTACGGGCTCCAGCACCGCAAGGTTTTTATTGACGGGGGCTTCAATCCCATTGGCATAAACGCCCTCGAGGACTTGTTGATGAGCATTGAAGTAGTGCGCAGTGACGGATTCGGCCTGCTCCAGCAAACGCATCAATATTGATTCTTTTGCGATATTGGACTCGCACAGTGAATCAATGATTTTTTCTGAAAGAGAAAAATAGCTGTTGGCTATTTTTCCATTGGACACGATGAATTCCTGCACAACATCGTTGAGTTGGAAGCGCATGAGGTTCTCCTAACCAAAGTCGGTATATGTTTTCTACAAACAAGAAATAACAAGTCTTGGCCCAGGGTTGGGCCTTGTGTGAATCAATGAACCAGGTTGGCAGTAGCCATATAGCGACTTAAAGTTGGAGTTCCACTGCGTCGATCTCGGAAGATGTTGTTTTTCTGGCTCCTTTGAGCAGCCCGGATCTTACGTTCAGATAAGTGAAGAGCGTTATTGCATCGGCTCCCTGGAAAGCGATGTAGCCGTCAGGACGAATCAACATCAACGTGCCCGCTTTGGCATGGTAACGCTTGTGCAGCCGCCAATCGGGGTCCAGCAACGTCGAGTGCCAGGAAGGCAGTTCGGCGCTGCTCAGGGCATCAATAACGCAATAAGCCTTGATGCCCGGGTAGTCCTTCTCCACCGACTCGGCCAGCGAGTAATAGCCCGGCAACAACGGGGAAAACTGATCGGCTGCGCTGAAAATCAACAGCGTGAACGTTCCGTGGAACAAGTCGATCAAGCGCTTTGGCGGCATACCTTGCAGTTGCCACAACTCGACATCGGGTGCCAGTTGCCCGGCGCGAGGCACCGACGTCTGGAATTCGGGTTTCTTGCCTTTTTTATCCCAATTCATGCGCTGCTTTTTCGTCAGCGATTCCTGGATGTAATCACTCTTGCCGTAGTGGTACTGATGACCGGAAATCATCGACGGCAGTTTGCGCTGAACCTTGCGCCTGTTGCTTATCAGTGGCAGAACATTGTCGCGCAGCCAAACGAGGGCGCGATGCTTGACGGTAATCAGTCCGGTCAGTCGATGTGCCGTGTTCTCGACTTCCAGGGCCACCGGGTAGCGCTCTTCGTTGTAGCTTTCCAGCAACGATGGATCAGCCAGGCCCTGATCGACATAGGCCATTTTCCACGCCAGGTTATAGGCCTCGGAAACCCCCAGGTTCATCCATTGGCCACCGATCGGGCTGCCGATATGAGCCGAGTCGCCCACCAGAAACACAGAGCCTTGCTGCAACGACTGCACGCGGCGATGTTGGAAAGAAGCGATGGTGGTCGATGAAATATTGGACAACGTCATCTTTTGCCCGCGTCCTTCGCACAACCGCTGAAAGTTCTCCAGGCTCAAGGAAGGGCGTTCACCTTCTGGCGGCAGGTTGTAGGGCATCTCGATGAAAAGTCGATAACGGGATTGAGCGCTGATCGGCGCGACCGCGACATAACCGTCCTGTGCACCCAGGAAGAAAGCGCCTTCGTCCTTGCTTCCAGACCACTCGATATCGGCATCGGCGAGCATGAAGAAGCGGTCGTAGGACGATCCTTCGAAGGTCATATCAAGACGTTTTCTGATGTTGCTGCGAGCACCGTCGCACGCGACCACCCAGCGGCTGGAAAAGGACTCGGCGCTGCCGTCCGCATGCTGAAGCGTCATCTGCACCGAGCCCGGCTGGTTTTCTATATCGACCAGCTCGGTATTCCATTCAACATCTGCTCCCAACTTGTTCAGTCGCTCAAGCAGAATCTTCTCTGTCTGCGGTTGTGGCAGGCTGAGGAGCAGGGGGTAGGTGGCGTCCAGGTAGGAGAAGTTGTAGTTCAGCACCCGTTTGGCGTTCGATTGCACCGAAAACTGGTTGATAGTGAATCCGTCGCTGATGGCCTGATCGGCAACTCCCAGATCTCGGAAAATTTCCAGGGTTCTGGAATGGATGGCCATCGCTTTGGTAGCGGTCGAGGGACCGGCATTCTTTTCAATGATGCGAAAAGAGACGCCCCACTTCTTCAGCATGATTGCCAGGGACAGGCCAATCGGGCCGGCGCCTACGATCATGACTGTCGGGGTATTACCGGGTTGGCTGAAGTGCTTGGGGGCCAAAGTGCTCAGAGTGTTCATCGGTTAGTACCAGTTTCTGTAGAAGGGAGAGTTGGCAATGCCGAGCAGGGCATCGTCACCGGATGAATCCCCGTAGGCATAAATGTAAAAGTCATCAAGGTTGCTCAGGCAGCCCTTGAGCCGTGTGACTTTCTCTCTCTCAACACAGTTGGTACCTGATATTCCTCCGGTCAGTTTGTTCTTCGCCGTCGCCAGGCGAGTGCCGCAGACATAGTCAAAACCCGCTGCCTGACCCCAGGGAATCAGGTAGTTTTCCGGCGAGTTGCTGACCAGCGCAGTGACATGCCCCATGGACTGATGCCATTGCAGCCGGCGCAGGGCCTCGGGCCTGAGCCAGAGCGGTAGCAGCTCGCTGATGAAATACTTGGCATGCTCGCGCTCTTGCTCAACGGACAGACCGCCCAGATAACAGGCAATGAATGCCAGTCGGGCTTGCATCAATGGCGTGATGCCAACGATTACACTGAGCATTTTGGGCAGCAGGGGAATGATCCTGAGCCAGAACGATCGGGTTCCCACGATATAACGCATGTAGCGCCAGAACGTATGTCTGTCGGTCAATGTGCCGTCAAAGTCAAACACGGCCAGTACCGGTTGTGTGCCATTAGCTTGCATGAATCTCTTCCTTGAGAGAGATGATCTCGATGGTTTTGGGCAACTTGAAGCCCGAGAGGTAGCGCGAGAGCAGGGTAGAGACAGCGCTCTGGGTCAGGTCGCCGCTCCCTTCAACGCACAGGTGCAGTACGTTGACCTCCTTGTTGTCCGGGACGATGTAAGCTTTCGCGCGCACTACATCCGGGTGCTTCAGGGCAATGGATTCGATTTCAGTCAGGTCGACCATTTGCGCTTTGATCTTCGAGATTCGCAGGCGTTGGCAATAGAAGAACACATGCCCGTCGTCGTCCCGCCAGACCAGATCACCCGTGTGTAGCCAACCATCACGGAAGAACCGGGCATTGGCGTCCTCTGCATCGTTATAGCCGTCAATCACCATCGAACCGCGAATCAGCAGTTCGCCAATGCGTCCAGGTGCGACATCCCGCCCTTCGGCATCGACGACCCGTAGTTCTACGCCTCTGATCGGTTGTCCCATGGCGCCGCGATGGACCTTGCCAATCGAGCTCTGGACAATCACCGGCATGCTCTCGGTCAATCCATAGCCTTGCAGCACCGGATTGCACCCCAGCAGTCTTCCCAGTTTCTCGGCTTCGTCTGCGGGTAAATGGCTGCCACCCGAATAAATCATCAGGTGAGGGTGCAACGGCAACAGCGCGCCCTTGCGTTTGGCCAGTCGTGTATTGAAGTAGCGAATGACGTCGGGCACCAGGCAGGCAAAGGTGACCTTATGCTGGGACAAGACTTCTGCCAGATCCCTGTTGAGCAGGGTGTTAGTCATTAACAGTGTGGCGCCCACGCTCAAGGGGAAAACCATCATCACCGACAGGCCGAAGATGGCATACAGCGGCAGCGTCACCAGATGAACGGAACCGACACCTTGAAGATGAAACTGCTCATGCAGGCCATCACTCGATTGCGTCAAATCAAGGTAGCGGTGAGAAACGGCCAGCGGTTTACCGATGCCCCGGTAGGTGAACTGTACCGAGACAATCGGATTGCCTTCGGGCAGTAACAAGGGCTCGGTCTGTCGGGGAAGCCGAGAGTCCGCCGTTGCGTTGTCGGGCAGGGGCGATGACGGCTCGCTTGCGGCGTTCAACACCAAGGAGTGCTTAACGCCGTAGTCAGGCTGAAATGTCTCGCTATGCTGCTCGAACAGCGTTTCGGTGGTCACTACCAGCGTCGGTCTGGCGATGCTGATGACGCTGTTCATTTCGAATGGCGTCAGTTTGTAGTTGAGAATGACCGGAACCGCACCGCGACCGATGATCGCCAAATAGTAAGCGATGAACTCCACCCCATTGGGTAGAACGAGCGCTACTTTGTCGCCAGGCAATACATTTAATGCTGAGAGTGCGCCATTGCACTCTTCAGCCTTTATACGCAACTCACGGTAAGTGACGGTATCTTCTTCCGCGTCCAGGTTCCTGATGGCAATGTGCTCAGGGAACGACTCTGAAAAACCGACGAACCGATGCAGAAAACCTTCTTTAGATGAAAGGCTTTTCATTTACCAACCTCTCTCAATCCTTGAATTTATGGTCAGACAAAAAAGTACTACAGAGGCAGGCTATATATAAATTGTTTCAATTAAGCATCGATGTAGTTATTTTTCCGATACCAATCCAGGGTATCGGTCAATGTTTCCGTCACGGGGCGGAACTTGCACTGCAATTCTTTCAGGCTTTTGTTGTGGCTGAAATGGGTGCGCCCTTGCTCTTGTTTCATGAGTTTGACAGTGGAAGTGCTGATGAGCACCGGCTTTTTCGTGATTCGGTAATAACCTTCATAGATCAAGGCAATTATACGCAGCATGAACAGTGGCACTTTGCGCTCCGGCGCTTTTACGCCGCTGACACTGGAGAGCGCCTGGAAAATGCTTTTCATGTCCATGTGATTGCCGGCTGCCAGGTAGCGTTCTCCGGATCGGCCGCGTGTGATCGCCGCGAGTTGATGCTCTGCTACATCCCTGGCATCGACAACGGAAAAACTTCCAGGCAGTACGCCGGGCAATTTCTGTCCGACAAAGTCGAGCAGGAACTGTCCTGATGAGGTCGGGCCGATGTCCCCAGGGCCAAACATCCAGCCAGGCAATACCATGGCGACGAACATGTCCGGATGCCGCGCCAGGAATTCCTGAACTTTCTGTTCAGACAATATTTTACTCAGGTAGTAATCGTCAGCCTCCGATTCACTGCGAGACATTGTTTCATCGATCACCTGATCTTTATCGCCCTTCAAGACGGCAATGGAGGAGGTATGGACTGCACGACGAATGCCTGCGGCATAAGCGGCCTGCAACAGGCGCTCGGTACCGGTCACGTTAGTGTCATACAGTTTCTGCCAGTGCTTTCCACCTTTGTAACTATCGCGGAAATAGGCGGCCGTATGAAACAAGGCATCACAGCCTTGCAAGGCATGGCTGAAGGCGTCGACATTGAGCATGTCGCCTTCGACAAATTCGACAGGCAGATTGCCGAACTGCTTCTTGGCTTTTTCGACGGAGCGGACCAGTGCTTTTACTTTGATGTTTCGCTTTAAAAGCGCATGAACCACATTATTGCCGAGCAGGCCTGTAGCGCCTGTAACAAAGGCATATTCCATTAAAATCCAGCTCCTGTGGGGTGGTAACCTGCTACTGCATTGAGATTGATGTCACCGCGCTCGATGCTTTGACCAGGCAGGGGGCGTCAACGGCGGCAAGTAAAAACCATTCGGTATCTGGAAATCAAGCGGTATTTAACAGTCGCCACAAGGTCGACGTCCTTGAACCCGACCTGAAACACGAAAATCCTGTGGTTTAGAGCGTTGTCGACAGCAGGCATTCACCGGGATCGGGCGGATTGAGGTCATCGCTAGACATTTTTGCCGTCCGTCGCCTGCCTTCTGGGGGGAGTCAAAAGACACCCTTGCTGACTCGATTCATCAGGGCGCGCGCGTCAGGCTGGATACCAAGGCGCCTGAACGTGCGGGGCCCAATACATGGCATTTACATGGCACTCCTTAAAAGTTTAAATGCAAAGTGATTAAGAGGGCTTAGTATAAGATATGATAGTTAAAACAGGTTTGCGCAGTGAGTGGCAGGTCCGTTGCATCCAGTTACAAATAGATTTGTTTGGCCAAAGGAGCCGAAGGCGTGATTAAAAAGAGATTAGGTCGAGAAGAAAGTCAGCAAATAACAAGGGATAAGTTATTCGATACCGCCACTGACCTTATGGTGAGAAAAGGTTTTCACGCCACCAGTGTCAACGCTATTTCCGAGGAGGCCGGTTTTTCGAAGGGGGCCTTCTTTTCAAACTTTACAAGTAAGTCGGACTTGCTTCTGCAGTTAACTCAGAGATTCAAGGGAGTTGAGATTGATCGATTGAGTGTCACCCTGACTTCAGGGTATTCATCGGAAGAGCTGACCCATGGATTGAATGCCTATATTGACACGCTTAAAAATAATACCAGTTGCGCGATTCTTGATGCTGAGTTGCAACTGATCGCCTTGCGTGATGAAGAGTTCTCAACGCATTACTACGATCTGCATCAGGAAAATAGTGAAGCCTTGGGTAAGTTGATTACCATCATATTTAATCATGCAGGCAAGAAGCCTCCTTTGGCGAATGCCGCTCTTGCAAGGACCTTCACCGCTTTGTCGGAAGGTTTGATACTGCAAGGGCATAAAGATCCAGCCTCTGAAATAAAACTGGTGTTGAACTCGCTTATCCAGACAGCAGAGCCCTTATAGAACGCTGCCATTCTTGTGATACATACGATATTCGCATGTCCGGGGCTCAGACCTCGGGCAGGATGCGAGCAGCCATGCCCATCTTTAGCGCACACAATAAGGTCTGCGCAGTAGCGCTCAGTGATTCTGGAACGTTTTCAATCCTCGTTGTACGGCGGGCCTGGCTTCGATCGCGTCGAACCAGCGTGATAAGCGTGAAAGCACTGCCCAATCCAGCCGATCACGAAATGATGCCGCAATGGTGAAAGCGGAGATGTCCGCCATGGAGAACTGATCTCCGGCCATAAAGTCGTCGGTAAGAAACCGTTCTGCGTAGACGAGTTGTTCAATGACGCGTTGATCGATAACTGTGGCCGCATCATTAAATCCTGCCTGGCGCAGGGAAAATGCAGCATGACTGGGCCCGATGACGTCCGTTACGAAAAAGAAATAACGATCAAACACCCGGTCGCGTTTTGGTCCACGATGCGCAGGTGCAAGCCGACCCGGAGCTTTTGCATCAGCGAACTGAATGATTGCGTTCGATTGGTTAATGACCAGCGGGGGTGTCGATGAATGGTCGACCAGGGTTGGGACTTTTCCTGCCGGATTAAGCGCCAGGTACGACAAGTCGCGTTGCTCATTCGCCTGCAAATTCAGTCTTCGTGCGGAGTAGGGAATACCTGCTTCCTCCAAGGCTATTGCAGCCCTCAGGCTGTTGCCGGTAGGAGCGCCATACAGCTCTATTTTCGGGCTCATCAGACACTCCCTGAAAATGAATGGATGATTATTGGATGCTAAGTGAAAAGCGGCATACGCGCCTGTCTACAAGGAGTACGCACAACGTTTCGCGTCAGTTAACCAGTCCGCTTAGGTATGCCCATTCGACGAGCATGGCCAAGTAGAATGTGTACGCCGCTCAGCACTAATGTGACTTGTGATGGTCAATACACCCCGCGCGACCGTCAGCGGTCGTACTGCCTGGCGCCGACCGGATCCGCATCGGCAATTTGATCAAGGACAGTGAAAGCATGCTCACCGCAATATAATCCGCAACCGCTTCTACCTGGTTTCGTAAATCGGGACTCGTCGTACGTTTACCCCTCAATCCAATTCGAAGATTTAAAGCATGCACCTACGCAAAATTGCAGTTGGGCTGTCGGCCCTTGTTTTGCTCTCGACCGGGGCACAAGCCCGCAGTCTGCTGGATTTCATCAAGCCGCCCACCCAGCATCAGCAACAAACCTCCCACTCGGGCTCGATCAGCCAGAGCGCGGCGCTGGAACTCTATTCAAACAAACAGAAACAGGCATCGTTTGACGGCTGCGCGGATCTGTTCCCGGCCGCGAAACCGATCAACATGGCCACTGTGCCTGCCACAATGAAACCCTTGGCCCTGTGTTCCGATAACTTCGCGGTGCTGTACTCGCAAACCAGCAAGACACCGCTGGTAGTGGTCGAACGCCTTAATGCCGCCCAGCTGCAGGATGCCAAAGGGGAGGAGCGCACCAACCAGTTCTATCCGGACCCACGCATTCCCAAGAGTGGGCGGGCAGAGTTGAGCGACTACCGTAGCCAACATCCGGCCGTGGACCGTGGCCATCAATCCCCGGCAGCCGATGCACCGAACCCCAATGCAATGGCCCAATCCTTTGCGCTGTCGAACATGGTGCCGCAAGACCCAACCAACAACCGGAAGATCTGGAGTAAGGTCGAGTCCGATGTCAGAAAGTTTGCCAAACGAGCCGATGGCAATGTCTTTGTCTTTACCGGCCCGCTCTTTGATTCAGGCCACGGCACCGTCGGCGACAACAAGGTCTGGGTGCCGACCCGCCTGTTCAAACTGGTTTACGACGCATCGTCCAAGCGTGCCTGGGCTTACGTACTGCCCAACGCTGAAACCCGCATCGAGAAACCGATGGACTATGACGCTTTCGTGAAGAGTACCGGGCTCAACTTGCTGGGGAATCTACCGGTCACAGGTTCCGTGGGGCGTTCTTGATGGCTTGATTGATTAATCCGTAGCAGCTGTCGAGCCGGGGCGAGGCTGCGTTCGGCTGCGCAGCAGTCGTAAAACCAGAACTTACGGTGCATCAGGCAGACCGCGTCAGCCGGATTCACGACTGCTTCGCAGCCGAACGCAGCCTCGCAGGCTCGGCAGCTGCTACAGAGAGTGTGTCGCGGCTAACGCGCCGCCCAGGCATTGAAGTGTTCTTCCAACTCCTCGCCGTGGTCCACCCAGAACTCCGCATCTACCGACTGAGCCTTGGCCAAGTTGGCTTCGGCCGTCGGCAATTGCTGGCGTACTGGCTCCGGCAGCAGTGCCAGGGCCTGGCGGTGGACGGGGCCGTAAGGGATGTTTTCCGAGAAAACCTTTTGGGCCTGCGGCTGGCTGGCAAACGCGATGAAACGCTCGGCCAGCGCCTTGTTCGGCGACCCTTTGACCACGGCCCAGTATTCCGGGTCGTACAGGCTCTGGGGCCAGACGATGCTCAGGTTCATACCTTCTTTTTGCGCCGAGGCGATACGACCGTTGTAGGCGGCACTCATCACCACGTCACCGGCGATCAACCACTGCGCCGGTTGGGCTCCAGCCTCCCACCACTGGATGCTCGACTTGATCTTGTCGAGCTTGGCAAAGGCACGGTTCACGCCCTCGGGGGTGCCCAGCACTTTGTAGAGCTGGTCAGGCTTGACGCCATCGGCCAGCAGAGCGATTTCCAGGGTGTACTTGGCGCCTTTGCGCAGGCCGCGCTTGCCCGGAAAGTCGGTTACGTTCCAGAAATCCGCCCAGGAAGTCGGGGTCTTGGCCAGCTTGTCCTTGTTGAAGGCCATGACCATCGACCAGACGTAGGTGGCCACACCACACTCGGTCAAGGTCCCCGGTACGAACTGGGCCTGGTCGCCAAAACTGGCCTTGTCCAGTCGCTCGAACAAGCCGGCATCACAGCCACGCAACAGTTCCGGACTCTCCACCTCGACCACATCCCAGGTGGCATGGCCCACATCGACCATGGCCTTGATCTTCGACAGTTCGCCATTGTATTCGCCGGCGACGATGCGTCCTGCACCGCTTGCATTGAAGGGTTGGAAATAGGCCTTGTCCTGGGCCTGCTTGGTGGCGCCGCCGAACGAAATGACGGTCAGGGCCTGAGGCTCGGCGAACACGCCGGTGCACAACAGGGCCAGGGAAAAAGGAACACAGGTACGTAAGGATAAAGACATGGAACGCTCCCACAGCTGGTTTTTAGAATGGTGTAAAGCCGGGCAGTGCTGGCCAGAGGCCGATAAGGTTCCACCGTGCCGGGCTCTTGGGGCCGGCATCGTTATGAAAAAAGCTTTCATCCGGGAAAGCCGGACCAGAGGTGCTCAGTGCGGTTTGATAGTGCGGCATCAATCGGAAGAGGAAAATTATTAAAAATATGCTTGGGAGCTATAAAAAAGCTCTTCAGCAGTGGGCACTGCTGATTCGTACAGCGGAGCGTCGGCCTGGCCCGAACACTGGCATGTGGACGTACTAGCAAGCCTCGGGCCTCGCGCTACCCCATGTAGTACTTGTCCCAGAGCTTGTTGCGGAATCGCTTGCCCGGATCGTATTGCGCCTTGAGTGCGAACAGGCGTCGCGCGTTGGGGTAGGCGCGTGTGAACTGTTCTCGAGTTGCATGCAGCTGGTAGGGCAGATAATAAGTCCCCCAAGCGACAACGCGGCGTCGATAAGTTCGCGTGTCCACGCGCCGACTTCCTCACGGTCAGCCACGCTGACGTGCTGCCAGTAATAGAGTACGAATGAAAACACTTCTTCGCGTGCCCAAGACAGACACGAGTCGGGGGCGCCCGGCGAGTGCCGGATAGAGACGTTGACCGCTTCAACCTGGTGCGCCTGCAGGATGGTGGTCAATTGCTGTACGAACGCGTAGAACCGGGCGACCGGTACAAAATACTCCTGCAACGCGTAGGTGCTGTTTCGGGTTGCGATAGGCCCGAGCGAGGCGACGTCCGCACTGGCCTCATAGTTGCGCCGTACAACCGGGTGGCTGAGATAGCGCAGTGGATCGATCACATCCTTGCGAATCAACGGGCCGCCGGGAAGTTTGGCCACACTCCACATGGCGATCTGGTCGAATTTGTACGATTGCCCCGGTGCGATCAGCCTGTCTGCGACTGTCAGCTCTTTGTCCGTGGTGCGCCAGGTGACGCAAGTAGCCTGGTCAAAGTAGGGGGGAGCCAAATCGGCGTTGTGCAGGATTGCCTGTTCGTTCCCGCGGATCTGTTCGTTGAAAAATGTCGGGTAATCGGCAACTGACAGTCGGTGTACCTGACGTTCCATCGTGACATTGGACGCAAGGTCCAATTCGACCTCAGTGATGACCCCCAGCGCGCCATAGCCACCGATGGCTGCGTGGAACAAGTCGGCATTTGCGCTGCGGGATGCTTCTACTACCGAACCGTCGGCGAGCACCAACTGGAGGGCACGCACCGAGTTGATCACCGGGCCGGCGCCGACATAACGCCCATGCGCATTGACCGACAGCGCCCCGCCGACGGTAAAGTTGGCATAACTCTGCATGATTTTTACCGATAGATCGTGTGGGTCGATAACCGACTGCAGGTCACGCCACCGCAATCCCGCTTGCACGCGTATGACCCTGCTCTCGGGCGAGTAATGGATCACCTGATTGAACTGACGCATGTCGATGTGCAGGCTGTCCTCGGTGGCAATCTGTCCGCCCATGCTATAGCGGCCACCACCAATGCAGACCGGGCCAGACCCTGCGGCGAGCGCCTGCCGAATATCATCTGTCGTATGCGGGGTGAGGAGACGGTTAACCCAAATCGGGTTGAGAAGCGTGACGTCGTTAACCAGGACGCCTGAAGACGCAGCCCATAACCGCCAAGGCGACAGTGCATTGACTGCTATGCAGGTCATGCCAGCCTCGAGTAGTTTGCGCCGTGTGAACTTCACTGTGCCCCACGCCTCGCCTGAGGCTGCTCTATTCCCGAGACATCCCATCGCTCAGCCACCAACAACAACGATTGCGGCACCGGGCTTTGCGGGTGCTGCGGCTCCTGCAGGGCGGCCAGCCGAAAACCGGCCATGTCCAGGGCGTTGAGCCAACTGGACAAGGTGCGCGAGTACCACGGCATGGGTTGCCACTGCCCCTTGAACCCGGCGAAGGTTTCTTCCCGCCGACCGTCCTGATAGTCGCCCGCCGCCGCGGTCCACGGATGCAGCGTCTGGATCACCAGCGCGCCACCGGGGGCGAGCAGGGCGTTCATGGCGGCGAGCAGGGGGATGATGTCCTGGTGCAACAGGGCGAAGTTGGCGCAGATCAGGTCGTAGTCGCTGCCGATGTCCACCTTCGCCTCTACCAACTCCTCATAGCTCGCCAAATGCACCCGCGAAGAGCCCGCCGCCCGAGCTGCCTCGACCAGTGTCGCATCGCCATCCACACCGACCGCCTCGATGGCCCGTTCAGCCAGCGCACGCAACAGCCAGCCCTCGCCGCAGCCCAGGTCGAGCACGCGCTCGGGTTGGCGGCCCAGTATCGCCAGCAGGATTGCCTGGTCGGTGACTTTGAGTCGGCTTTCGATGGTGCCGGTGCGGATAGCCTCGATCCAGGGCTTGGCGTTGTGGTGCCAGCTCTGGAGGAGGGTGGATTCGGGGCTGGGCATTTCGATGTCCGCAGTGATGGGTTGGAGGGAAGGATAGGACAAGTACTGGCGGAACGGATCTTGTCGGTGACGCTTTACTTGCATCCAGTCGAAAACGGGGGTGAAACCCGTTGTCCGGGGCGATCTGGCCAACGGCTGCGCACAGTCGTTCGGCATGATCTAAGCTCCTCAAGGTATGACTTTCCGAGCAGGGGTTTCCATGCGAAACACACCTGAAAACAGTCTGAAAATAGCGTTGAAAGCCTGTAGAGACAGCTTTGTTTCTGTTGGCTTTTTCAGCTTTTTCATCAACGCGCTGATGCTCGTTCCTACCTTCTATATGCTTCAGGTGTATGGACGAGTGGTCACCAGCGGAAGTCTGACGACCCTGGCGATGCTGACGCTGATCATGACCGGGTTGGTGGTCACACTCGGTTCTCTGGAATGGGTGCGTTCACGCATCATGGTTCGGGTCAGTACCCGGCTGGATGTGTTGCTGAGTCGCCAGGTCTATAAGGCCAGTTTCAAACGGGCGCTGGAAAGTGGCGGCATGGATGCCTCGGCCCAGTCGCTCAACGACTTGACGGGCTTGAGACAGTTTCTCTCCGGTAATGGATTGTTCGCCTTTTTCGATGCGCCCTGGTTACCTATCTATGTCGCTGTGATGTTCATGTTCCATCCTTGGTATGGCTGGGTAGCGGTGGGCAGTGCGTTGTTGTTGTTATTTCTCGCGTTTCTCAATGAGAGGTTGACGGGGCCGGCACTTGCCCAGGCTAACAAGGAACATATCAGCGCGACGCTCCATACCACGAAAAATCTGCGCAACGCTGAAGTCATCGAGTCCATGGGCATGCTTGAAACCCTGATGGACCGTTGGGGGCGTCGCCAAAGGCATGTCCTGATGCTGCAGTCCGGGGCGAGCGATAGAGGTGGCATCATCAGCACGCTTTCCAGGTCCTTCCGGATCCTGGTGCAATCGCTGATCCTGGGGCTGGGGGCGTACCTGACCGTGGATCACCAGGTGGGGCCAGGCATGGTGTTTGCCGGGTCCGTGCTGCTAGGGCGCGCATTGGCTCCCATCGATCTGATCATTGGCAGCTGGAAGGGCTTTATTGCGGCCCGCTCGCAGTACCGCCGTCTCAACGACATCCTCGATAAACAGCTGGCTCAGCCCGAGCGTATGACACTGCCTGCGCCTCAGGGGCATGTGCAGGTGGAGAATCTGATCGTCGCGGCACCTGGCTCGAAAACCCCGATCATCAAAAACATAAGTTTCAGCGTACCTGCCGGCTGCATTGTCGGAATCATCGGTCCAAGTGCCGCGGGCAAGTCCACCCTGGCCAGGGCACTGATGGGGGTATGGGCGCCGCAGCATGGGGTGGTCCGGCTCGATGGCGCGGACATCAGCGCGTGGGACAAACATGAACTCGGGCCGTACATAGGTTACTTGCCCCAGGACATTGAATTATTCGAAGGCAGCGTCAGCGAGAACATTGCCCGCTTCGCCGAGGTCGACTCCGAGAAAGTCGTTCTGGCGGCCAAGTCTGCCGGCGTTCACGAAATGATTCTGCTGTTGCCCGATGGCTATGACACCGTCATTGGCAGCGATGGCGTCATGCTGTCGGGAGGGCAGCGCCAACGCATCGGCCTGGCCCGTGCCCTGTATGGCAACCCGCGGCTGATTATCCTCGACGAGCCCAATTCCAATCTCGACGAAGTCGGTGATCGTGCCCTGGCGGTGGCCATCCAGCAGCTCAAGCTGACAGGTGCAACCGTTTTTGTGATTACCCACCGAACCAACATTGTGTCCCAACTTGACCGGCTGATGGTGATGAGTGATGGCGCCATCAGTCTCTATGGACCACGCGAACAAGTGCTGGCCGAACTCGCGCAGCGGGCACAAAAGCACGCCACGCAAGCAGGCGCAAGCGTGGCTTCGGTGGCTACTCGCAAGGGTGATGCCGATGAACAGTACGATGCTCAGTCGTCAAACAGATAACTTCGCCGACCTGGCGGTATCTGATCGAAAGATCCGTCGCCTGGGTTTTGGCATTTTATTGATGACCTTCGGGGTGTTCGGCACCTGGGCGGCGGTCGCACCGATCGATGGCGCGGCTTACGCGCCTGGTGTGGTCACCGTGCAGGCTTATCGGAAAACGGTACAACACCTCGAAGGTGGCATCGTCAAAGAGGTGTTGGCCCATGACGGTGACATCGTCAAGCAGGATGACCCGCTGATTATTCTCGATGATGCCCAGCTGCGATCCGAATACGAGATGACCCGAAGCCAGCTCATTGCCGCCAGAGCCATGGAGGCAAGACTCAAGGCTGAGCGGGACAATCTGCCAGTCATTGGCTTTGACGTCATGACCGATGCCGACAGTCTGCGAGGTGCCGAGGCGCGCCAGGGCGAGACCCAGGTATTCAACGCACGACGGGGCTCACGGTTGGGCCAGATATCGGTGCTGCAAGAGCGCATTGGTCAGTTGAATCAACAGATCAAGGGGCTGGAGGCGATGATTGGTGTCAAGAGCCAACTGAATAAATCCTACAGCGGTGAAATCGTTGAATTGACAGACATGTTGTCACAAGGGTTCGTCGACAAACAACGTCTGCTTGAGCAGCAGCGCAAGCTTGAAATGGTCAAATCCGAATTGGCCGACCATCGTTCGACCATCACCAGGACGCGCCTGCAGATCAACGAAACACAGCTGCAGATTCTACAAGTCGATAAAGACTTCAATGCCGATGTCGCCAAACAATTGGCCGATGTCCAGACCAAAATCTACGACCTGCAAGAGAAGGCTTCCGCCCTGGAAGACCGGCTCAGCCATATCATCATCCGCGCACCCGAATCGGGCATGGTGATTGGCATGACGGTGCACACGATTGGCGGCGTCGTGCGCTCGGCGACGCCTTTGCTGGACATCGTTCCCTCGGTTTCTGAACTGGTCATAGAGGCCCAGGTGGCGCCGGTCGATATCGATCGCATCGCCATCGGCAAGCGTGCCGATATCCGTTTCGGCGCGTTCAACAGTGCGACCACGCCGGTGATCCAGGGCGAGGTCATCAGTGTCTCGGCGGACCGGCTGGTCAACGAAAAGACCGGGACTCCCTATTATCTGGCGCGGGTCCGGGTCACCGAAGCCGGTGTGCGCGCCTTGGGTGATCGCAAATTACTGCCAGGGATGCCTGCGGACGTGTTGATCATCACGGGGCAACGCACGCTGTTGCAATACCTTCTGCAGCCGGCCCGCAATGTCATCTCTCAAGCGTTGATCGAGGAGTGATCATGCGAGCGTCGACAGTTCTGCTGGGCGGGGCGTTTATGTTTGCCGCGGGTGCCGTTCTGGCGCAAACCACTGAAGCGAAGCCGACCGGGGTCAGTGCCTCGACGTACTCCACTGACCTCATGCAGTTGTATCGCGAGGCCCGGCTGGAAGATCCGCGAGTGTTGGCCTCGTATGCGCGAGCGAAGGCGGGCGAGGAACATCAACGCGAGGCCCTGGGCTCGCTGTTACCACAGGTATCGCTCAACGCCGGGCAGAACCGGATTCATCAGGAGAGCGACCTGGTGCAGCGCAGTTACGATAGCGAAATCTACAGCCTGGTGCTGCGTCAATACCTTTACAACAAGGCCGCGTGGGAGAACTACCAAAGATTCAAAAGCCTGGCCAAGCAAACCGAATCAGAAGCGCAGGAGGCCCAGGCCGAGGCCACAGTGGATTTAGCCCAGCGTTACTTCGCCGCATTGGCGGCCGAGGATGAACTGGAGTTGGTAAAGGCGGAGCGTCAAACCACGCAAAAGAGCCTGGACAGGGTCAATGCGTTGTACGAAAAGCAGCTGGCAATGATTACCGATCAACTCGACCTCAAGGCCCGGGTCGATTTGCTGGCGGCGCAGGAGCTGGATGCCCAGAACCAGGCCAGTATCACCCGCGAGGCATTGGCGGAAATCGTCGGTCGGCCGGTCAAGGAGAAGCTCAACCGGATTCGCGATGACGTACAACTACAGGTGTCGACGCAGAGTCTTGAAACGTGGGTTCGCGAGGGTATAGCGCAAAACCCGGCGCTCAAAGCCAACGAAAGTGGTGTCGAGGCCGCAGGCGCTGCGTTGCGCGGCGGCAAGGGCGGGCACTATCCGACCGTGAGCCTGTCTCTGAGCGCGCAACAGACCAACGAGGGCTACAACAACTCCCTGGCGCCGCGTACCGACAGCTATGTCGCCGGTATTGGCGTGCAAGTGCCGATATACAGCGGTGGTTCAACCTCGGCGCGGGTGCGGGGGCTCTACCAGGATCAGATTGTGGCGGAGCAGCAACTGGAAGCAGTCCAGCGCCAGGTGGTCAAGGAGATCACCACCGCTTACCTGACGGCCAACTCGAGCGCAGAAAAGATCAGTGCGAGCCGGCATGCCCTGGCCTCGGCACAGCTGTCCAGAGTGGCGGCAGAAAAAGGACTCAGTTACGGAATGGTCAATGCCGTCGATGTACTGACTAGCGTACGCAACGAATTCCGGGCTCGTCGTGATCTGCTCAAGACCCAATACGACTTCGTCACCAATGTCTTCACGCTCAATCGCTGGGCGGGCAAGCCGCCTGTCGAGAGTGTCGAAAACGTCAATGCCTGGCTGAGCCCCCGCAGCTCCAGCCAAAAACTCACATCCCCCTGAACTTGCCAGCAATACCACCGTTGTAGACCCTCCACGCCAGGCTGGTTTTTCAGTGCCTGCCCACGGCCTGGGGCCGGCTTTTGGGTGGCTCGGCGAGGTGGGTTTCGCCGATAAATTGACGCTGGTTTTATTGTCGTGCTTTGCTGCACGCCACTCGTCGGTTAATTGACGATTTTGATCGGGGCAGACTTCAGCCGCAGATCGCCGGTGGCGAGCCTAAGACCTTGATTTTCTAGGGGAGATGGCACCGTTGGGAACATCAGCCGGGCTATCCGCGTGAGGTTGAGTCGACGACTGGCGGATGGCTGGGCCGGCAGCGCGCCGGGCTGGCCTAGACTCAGTTGAGCGGTTCGCGGGAGCACATCATCAAGCGCAAACTATTGATGATTATTCCTATTTTTGTTGTTTCGATGGCTTTTGCCCGGCTTCTGGGAACGTCCGCAATCCCTGCCGGTGCAACGGGTGGAAGTGTCCCTCAGGGCTAATACCCGGGCGGGCACTGTCAAGGCCTGACGGCGCTCGTATCTGTCCATCAATCGTGATGGACAGGTGAATGAGCTGTTGATCCAGGAAGGCCAGCGGGTGGAGGCCATCGTTCATTTTTCAAGGGAGTCAGGACGGTAATGACGACCCAAATAAAACCAATAAGCGTGATGCTGATCGACTGTCGTCCTCTTGTTCTTATGGGCCTTCAAGACTTGATCAATGCCCGCAAGCCTCAGATGGAAGTGAGCGGGCAGGCCACCACCTATACCAAAGCGCTGGATCTTGCCGATCAGTTGCGTCCCGATGTCATTTTTTTCAGTTTCTTTCCGGATGCGCTGAACCCATTGGCGGTCGTCGCGGGGCTCGCCCGCAGCGCCGAAATGAAAGTCCTGGTGCTCAAGAGCCTGTACGAAACCGTCCCTGTTGCCCAGGCGATAGAGGCGGGCGCACGCGGCGTCGTGCTGGCGGAAGACCCGACGGAATCGATCATCCGAGCCATCATCCAGGTCCACCATCGCGACATCGGGCTGGATAGAGCCTGGGTCGGTGGGCTTTCCGACTATGCCGCGACCGGGCATATACCTTTGAAATGCAATTCGGAGCAGGCGAAACAGGCGCGGCTGACGCTGCGTGAAAAGGAACTGATTCGCGCCATCGTGGGGGATCCGTCTGCCAAATACATGTGCATCGCCGGGCGCCTGGGTATCAGCGAGCACACCGTGCACAACCACCTCAGTAATATTTATCAAAAGCTTAATCTCGTTAACCGTATCGACTTGCTGATATACGCACAGAAGCACGGGCTCACCAACAACGAAGAACCGCCCGAGTCCACTTGGGTGGAACTGCGCTGAATTTCTTTGGGGCGCCCAGGCCGTCACTGTGTCGCCGTCCGTGAATCCCATATCAGACCTGTAAGGCATGCGAGGGTGGTTTCTACGCCACCCTCGCATTCTTTCACGCGTGCGCTTCCTCAGGCGCTGCCATGGACAATGTCGGTATTCAGAACATCAACCCCGACCAAGGTGATGGTCGTGATTTGTCCGCCCGTTTCGGCGATCGTCACGATGCTGTTGGCGCCGCTGTTGTCGATCGACTGGACAACGGCGCCCTGGTCGCCGTTGAGCACCAGCGTGTCGCGCAGCCCTGCGCTCGCATCGAAGCCGGTGACCTGGTACTTGTTCTGGGTGAATGACAAGTCGACGTTGAAGGCATCCCGCACACCGGCCGTGCCAGCCAGCGTGAAGTCGAAGGTGGTGCCCAAGTCGTTGGCGAACAGGTTGGCGTTGAAACCACTCGTCGCCGAGTCCCCATCCTTGTCCGTCAGCGTCGCGTTGAACGCCAGCTTGATATCACTGGCCATGTTCTCGGTCTGCTGAATGAACTGGATCACCGGGATCTTGACATCGCCTCGGCCCATCGTGAGCTGAACCGCATCGATCAACTTCGTACCTTGTTGCTGAACGAGGAAGGACACTTGTCCGCCGGCCTCCGGCGTCAGGGTATTTACTTCGGTGAGGTTCGAGAAGGTGCCATCCTCGTAGTAGATCCGGTAGTACAGGTCCTCGGTCGCCGTGTTGTACCCCCCCACGGAGTTGTCGATGAAGACTTTCATGCCCGTCAGCAGGCTCTCCGGATTGATCACGAAACTTTCATCGGCGTTGCTGATGGCCGCCAGGCTGTCTCCCTGGAGAATGTTATTGCCGACGCCGATGCCGGACGTGCTGACGTTCATGGCCGCCGGGTCGATGTACGACGGCAGGGGGGTGGTCTGTAGCTGGGCTTCGGTGGGGTCGGGTTTACCGAGCCCGATACCGCTCAGGATGTCCGAAGGCAACGCCGTTGCCTTGGCGGAAAAGAACACAATCTCCTCGGAGGGTGAAGGAATAGTCGGCGGATTCTGCGCCGGGATCAGCAACGTGCGCACCGGATCCGGGCCGCCGGCACTGAGCGAGCCGTCGGCGCTGCTGAGCACGATCGTCGAACTGAAACCTTGCACCAAGTCCAGTGTGTAGCTGCCATTGGTATAGGCGGTCAGCGTGTAGTCGACGCTGGTATTTGCCGTGGAGGCGTTGTTGTCGAAATCGCCGGTCAACGTGCCTGCGAAGTGGTAGGCGCCATTGGCATCCGGTGAGGGTGACTGCTCGGTGAGCGTGCCGGTGCCGGTGGTGGTCGTGTTGTCTGGCCGGACGAGGGTGAACTGGTTGTTCACCAACGAAATATCCAGCCCGGTTGCACCCAGTCCGTCGGCTCCGTTCGAGTGATCCCAGTACCCTGTTTGTGGAAGGACACTACCGGTCCCGATCAGGTTGCCGAAGGCGAGTGATGGGCCGTCGTCCTTGAACACCAGGTTCTGCCCTATGTTCAGGGTCGCCTGGGCGCTGTCGCCGTCCCCATCGGTCTTGGTCGCTATCAGCGTCACCAGGTTGTCCGCCGACAGCGTCGTCGAATCATCGGGATTGCTGGCGTTGGGATGCACCACGGCACGGAGCTGGTCGAGGGTGACGTCGCCATTGGCGGCGACGCTGGCCGTGAACACCAGCAAGTTGCTGGTGGCCGTGCGGCCTTCGACCACGCCGCCGTTGAGCGACAGGTTCACCGCCTGGCCGCTGGCCGTGTCGGTCAGCCCGGAGGCCCCCACCACCACGCCCAGTGCATAGGTCAACGTGCCCGCACCGTCGGCGCCAAACGCCGAACTGAAGTTAGACGCAAAACTCTTGGTATCGTTGGTCGCCAGCACCGTCTCGTCGACCGTCAGTGTCGGCTCCGTGCCGGTGGTGCTGATGCTCGGTCCGTCGTCCTTGAACACCAGGTTTTGTCCGATGTTCAGGCTCGCCTGGGCGCTGTCGCCGTCCTTATCGGTCTTGGTCGCCGTCAGGGTTACCAGGTTGTCCGCGGTCAGGGTCTTCGAATCATCGGGATTGGTCGTGACGGGATGCACCACGGCCCGGAGTTGGTCGAGGGTGACGTCGCCGTTGGCGGCCACGCTGACCGTGAATACCAGATCGTTGCTAATCGCCGTGTGGCCTTCGACCACGCCACCGTTGAGCGACAGGTTGACCGCCTGGCCCGTGGCCGTGTCCACCAGCCCGGAGCCGCCCGCGACCACGCCCAGTGCGTAGGTCAGGGTGCCGGCCCCGTCAGCGCCGTACGCCGAACTGAAGTTAGCCGCGAAGCTCTTGGTATCGTTGGTCGCCAGTACCGTTTCGTCGACCGTCAGGATTGGCTCGGTGCCGGTGGTGCTGATGCTGGGGGCGTCATCCTTGAACACCAGGTTCTGGCCGATGTTGAGGGTGGCCTGGGCGCTGTCGCCGTCCCCATCGGTTTTGGTCGCCGTCAGCGTCACCAAGGTGTCCGAGGTCAGGGTCTTCGAATCATCCGGATTGGTCGCGTCGGGATGCACCACGGCGCGGATCTGGTCGAGGGTGACGTCGCCATTGGCGGCGACGCTGACCGTGAACACCAGCAGGTTGCTGGTGGCCGTGCGACCTTCGACCACTGCGCCGTTGAGCGACAGGTTCACCGCTTCACCGGTGGCCGTATCGGTCAGCCCTGAGCCTCCCGCGACCACGCCCAGGGCATAGGTCAGCGTGCCGGCGCCATCAGCGCCAAACGATGAGGTGAAGTTGGCGGCAAAGCTCTTGGTATCGTTGGTCGCCAGCACCGTTTCGTCGACCGTCAGCGTTGGCTCGGTGCCGGTGGTGCTGATGCTTGGCCCGTCATCCTTGAACACCAGGTTCTGCCCTATGTTGAGGGTGGCCTGGGCGCTGTCGCCGTCCTTGTCGGTTTTGGTCGCCGTCAGGGTCACCAGATCGTCCGAGGTCAGGCTCGTCGAGTCATCGGGATTGGTCGTGACGGAATGCACCACAGCGCGGATCTGGTCGAGGGTGACGTCGCCATTAGCGGCGACACTGACCGTGAACACCAGGTCGTTGCTAATCGCCGTGTGGCCTTCCACCACGCCGCCGTTGAGCGACAGGTTGACCGCCTGGCCCGTGGCCGTATCCGTCAGCCCGGAGCCTCCCGCGACCACGCCCAGCGCATAGGTCAGGGTGCCCGCACCGTCGGCGCCATACGCCGAGGTGAAGTTGGCGGCAAAGCTCTTGGTATCGTTGGTCGCCAGTACCGTTTCGTCCACTGTCAGCGTCGGTTCTGTACCGGTGGTGCTGATACTTGGCCCGTCGTCCTTGAACACCAGGTTCTGGCCGATGTTGAGGGTGGCCTGGGCGCTGTCGCCGTCCTTGTCGGTCTTGGTCGCTGTCAGCGTCACCAGGCTGTCCGAAGTCAGCGTCTTCGAATCATCCGGATTGCTTGCGTCGGAATGCACCACGGCCCGGAGTTGGTCGAGGGTGACGTCACCGTTGGCGGCGACGCTGACCGTGAATACCAGATCGTTGCTCGTCGCCGTGCGGCCTTCGACCACGCCGCCGTTAACCGACAAATTCACCACTTGGCCGGTGGCCGTGTCGGTCAGCCCGGAGGCACCCGCCACCACGCCCAGTGCATAGGTCAGCGTGCCGGCGCCATCGGCGCCATACGCCGAGGTGAAGTTGGCCGCAAAGCTCTGGGTGTCGTTGGTGGCCAGTGCCGTTTCGTCGACTGTCAGCGTCGGTTCCGTGCCAGTGGTGCTGATGCTCGGCCCGTCGTCCTTGAACACCAGGTTCTGGCCGATGTTGAGGGTGGCGTGGGCACTGTCGCCGTCCTTGTCAGTGATGGTTGCCGTCAGCGTCACCAGATTGTCCGCGGTCAGGGTCTTCGAATCATCGGGATTGGTGGTATTGGGATGCACCACGGCGCGGAGCTGGTCGAGGGTGACGTCGCCATTGGCGGCCACACTGACGGTGAACACCAGCAGGTTGGTGGTGGCCGTGTGGCCTTCCACTACGCCGGCATTGAGCGACAGGTTCACCGCCTCGCCCGTGGCTGTGTCCACCAGCCCTGAGCCTCCCGCGACCACGCCCAGCGCATAGGTCAGCGTGCCGGCCCCGTCAGCGCCATACGCCGAGGTGAAGTTCGCGGCAAAGTTCTGGGTGTCGTTGGTCGCCAGCACCGTTTCGTCGACTGTCAGCGTTGGCTCGGTGCCGGTGGTGCTGATGCTGGGGGCGTCATCCTTGAACACCAGGTTCTGCCCGATATTGAGGGTGGCATGGACGCTGTCGCCGTCCCCATCGGTCTTGGTTGCCGTCAGCGTCACCAAGGTGTCCGAGGTCAGCGTCTTCGAATCATCCGGATTGGTCGCATCGGGATGCACCACGGCGCGGATCTGGTCGAGGGTGACGTCGCCGTTGGCGGCGACGCTGACCGTGAATACCAGTTGGTTGGTGGTGGCCGTGCGACCTTCGACCACTGCACCGTTGAGTGACAGGTTGACTGCCTCACCGGTGGCCGTGTCGGTCAGCCCGGAGCCACCCGCGACCACGCCCAGGGCATAGGTCAGCGTGCCCGCACCGTCAGCGCCAAACGCCGACGTGAAGTTGGCGGCAAAGCTCTTGGTATCGTTGGTCGCCAGTACCGTTTCGTCCACCGTTAGGGTCGGTTCCGTGCCGGTGGTGCTGATGCTCGGCCCATCATCCTCGAAGATCATCTTGGAGCCGATTTCGGCGGTTGAGGTGCTGGACTGCAGCACCTTGAAGCCGCCAATGTCGAAGTCAGCGTGTGTCTTGTCGCCGCTCTTGTCGGTCAGCAACCCGGCGTTCTCGATCATCACGCGGTTGTGGTCGGTCGCCGTGCTGTAGGTGATCTGCGAATCGGTCGGAACGCCGGTGATCAGCACCGTGCCGTCGGCGTTGTAGGTGATGACGGCGGTGCTGACGGTGGCGCCCGCGAACGTCTTCACGGTGACACTGCCGTTAATGATCGCGACCTTTTCGGTGCTGTCGTTGGCGTAGCTGTTGATGAAGTTGACGCCGCTCTGCGACCCGCTGATGTTGTCGGCGTTCTTGACGGCGGTGAGCAAGAGCTTCGCGGTGGTGCCGCCGGTCTCCTGCACGACCTTGAAGGTCGCGGAGCGGGCGCCGAAGTACTGGGTGAAGTCGATGTTCGCTTCGACGCCCGCTTCGCCCGGGCTCAGGTTGGGGATCGTGAAGTCCGCCTTGGCACCGCTGACGAAGCTGAAGCGCAGGCCTTCCTGTTCGGTGATCGCCTGGTTGTTGGTGCCCAGGGTTGTGCTGCCGCCGCCCTGGCTGCTGTTAACCGTGTCGGCACTGGTGATGGCAGCACTGCTTGCCGACTGATCCAGCGGATCCCTGCCGGTGACGACGATCGAGACGCCGGGAATCCGGCCGTTCGCATCGGCCGTCGCGCCCGCGGTCGTGAACATCAGGAACAACTGCTGGCCCGACGGCGCATTGGCCAGACTGAATTCCGCGTCCTGACCGGCTCCGATGAACACCTTATTCAGCAGATTGACCGCATCGTCGGGGTTCGTCGCATCTGGATGCTTGAGCGGTTGGTACTCTACGGTCCAGATTTTGCCGCCCGACAGCGGCGACCCGGTTTCTTCGATATAGGCCGCGAACACGATTGCGCCGGTTGGACCTCCGGCTCGGCCCAGAAGGATGTTGTCGTTCGTATCGGTATAGAGAAGGATGCTGGTGCCATTGAGGGTATCCAGTCCGCTGTCCACACCATTGAGCAGTGCGCCAGTGCTGTCGACGAAGCTGATATTGGTAATGGTTGCTCCGGGGTCAGCGCTGACGCTGAACGCATTGCTGCCGGTGTTGCCCACGGCGCCGGTATAGCCACTCAAGGCCGCACCCATTGCGGTACCTGCCCCCAGTGCGGTCAAACGGGTAGAGAAAGTCGAGGGTAGGGAGGCCAGCAGAATGTCGTTGTCATCAGCGTCTCCCGCGGGGCTTGGCGTGGCGGTGAGGTTCTGTAGCCCGGCCGTTTCGTCCAGCGTAACGCTCGCGCCGGAGGCCACGACGCTCAGCGCGTTGGTCGTAATCGACGTTGTCAGCGATGGGTCGAGGGTCGAAGTGTAGAGGGAAGTCGGATCGCCCGGCAGCGATGAATTTTGCTCGACAATAGTCATAACTTGTTCCTGGGGTAGTTGCGGTCATCGAGGCCTGACCGTTGACCATTGGTCGCAACTATGGAGAAGCACCGGGGATTGCACATCAGCCGAAACTCCCACGCGGGGTGGGAGTTTCAGACTAGTCTTCCTCGTCGCAGGCCCGTTGCAGGGAGGGCCTGGGTTCAAGCCTTGCGGTGCTCGAGTGCTTACAACGAATGCGATCCGTGCGGATTTGGTATTGGAACTGCAAAAAAAAAGCGAGGGTGGTTTTGCACCACCCTCGCATCCTTTATGCATGCGCCGCCTCAGGCGCTGCCATGGACTATGTCGGTATTCAGCAGATCGACCCCGACCAAGGTGATGGTCGTGATTTGTCCGCCCGTTTCGGCAACTGTCACGACGCTGTTTGCGCCGCTGTTGTCGATCGACTGCACCACGGCGTTCTGGTCGCCATTGAGTACCAGCGTGTCTCTCAGCCCTGCGCTCGCATCGAAGCCGGTGATCTGGTACTTGTTTTGAGGAAGTGACAAGTCGATGTTGAAGGCATCCCGCGCACCGCTTGTGCCCACCAGCGTGAAGTCGAAGGTGGTGCCCAGGTCGTTGGCGAACAGGTTGGCGTCGAACGTGCTCGTCGCCGAGTCCCCATCCTTGTCCGTCAGCGTCGCGTTGAACGCCAGCTTGACATCGCTGGCCAGGCTCTCGGTCTCATGAGTGAACTCGATCGTCGGGATCTTGATCTCGCCTCGGCCCATCGTGAGCTGAACAGCGTCGATCAACTTCGTGCCCTGCTGCTGAATGAGGAAGGACACCTGTCCACCGGCCTCCGGTGTCACGGTGTTCACCTCGATCAGGTTCGAGAACGTGCCATCCTCGTAGAAGGCCCTGTAGTACAGGTCCTCGGTCGCCGTGTCGTAACCCCCCACGGAGTTGTCGATGAAGACCTTCATGCTCGTCAGCAGGCTTTCCGGGTTGATCACGAAGCTTTCATCGGCATTGCTGATGGCCGCCAGGTTGTCTCCCTGGAACAGGTTATTGGCGATGCCGATGCCGGACGTGCTGACGTTCATGGCCCTCGGGTCGATGTACGACGGCAGGGGGTTGGTCTGTAGCTGGGCTTCGGTGGGGTCGGGGGCTCCAAGCCCGATACCGGTCAGGATGTCCGCAGTCGACGCCGTTGCTTTCGCGGAAAAGAACACAATCTCCTCAGATGGCGAAGGAATCGTCGGCGGATTCTGCGGTGGGATCAGCAAGGTGCGCACCGGATCCGGGCCGCCGGCACTGAGCGAGCCGTCGGCACTGCTGAGCACGATCTCGGAACTGAAGCCTTGCACCAGGTCCAGGGCATAAGTGCCATTGGCAAAGGCGGTCAGCGTGTAGTCAACGCTGGTATTCGCGGTGGCGGCGTTGTTGTCGAAATCACCGGTCAGAGTCCCTGCGAAGTGGAACGCGCCATTGACATCCGGCGAGGGCGATTGCTCGGTGAGCGTGCCGGTCCCGGTGGTGGTCGTGTTGTCTGGCCTGACGAGAGTGAATTGGTTATTCACCAACGAAATATCCAGACCGGTTGCACCCAGTCCGTCGGCTCCGGTTGAATGATCCCAGTATCCCTGTTGTGGAAGGATGCTACCGGTGCCGATCAGGTTGCCAAAGGCAAGTGTAGGGCCGTCGTCCTGGAACACCAGGTTCTGGCCGATGTTGAGCGTGGCATGGGCGCTGTCGCCGTCTCCATCGGTTTTGGTCGCCGTCAGGGTTACCAGATTGTCCGAGGACAGACTCGTCGAATCATTCGGATTGGTTGGATCGGGATGCACCACGGCCCGTTGCTGGTCGAGGGTAACGTCACCGTTGGCGGCCACGCTGACGGTGAACACCAGCAGGTGGGTAGTGGCTGTGCGGCCTTCCACCACGCTGCCGTTGAGCGACAGGTTGACCGCCTCACCGGTGGCCGTGTCGGTCAGCCCGGAGGCACCCGCCACCACGCCCAGCGCATAGGTCAGCGTGCCGGCGCCATCGGCGCCATACGCCGAGGTGAAGTTGGCCGCAAAGCTCTGGGTGGCGTCGGTGGTCAGTACCGTTTCGTCAACCGTCAGGGTTGGCTCCGTGCCGGTGGTGCTGATGCTTGGCCCGTCGTCCTTGAACACCAGGTTCTGGCCGATGTTCAGTGTTGCATGGGCACTGTCGCCATCTTTGTCGGTGATGGTTGCGGTCAGGGTCACCAGATTGTCCGAGGTCAGCGTCTTCGAGTCATCCGGATTGGTTGGGTCTGGATGCACTATGGCCCGTTGCTGGTCGAGAGTGACGTCACCATTGGCGGCGACGCTGACGGTGAATACCAGCAGGTTGGTGATGGCCGTGCGGCCTTCGACCACGCTGCCGTTGAGCGACAGGTTGACCGCTTCACCGGTGGCCGTATCGGTCAGCCCGGAGCCGCCCGCTACCACACCCAGTGCATAGGTCAGCGTGCCGGCCCCATCGGCGCCAAATGCCGAACTGAAGTTGGCGGTAAAGCTCTGGGTGTCGTTGGTGGCCAGCACCGTTTCGTCGACCGTCAGGACTGGCTCCGTGCCGGTGGTGCTGATGCTCGGTCCGTCATCCTTGAACACCAGGTTCTGGCCGATGTTCAGGGTCGCATGAGCGCTGTCGCCATCCTTGTCGGTGATGGTGGCGGTCAGCGTCACCAGATTGTCCGAGGTCAGACTCGTCGAATCATCCGGATTGGTTGGATCGGGATGCACCACCGCCCGTTGCTGGTCGAGAGTGACGTCGCCATTAGCCGCCACGCTGACGGTGAACACCAGCAGGTTGGTGGTGGCGGTGCGGCCTTCGACCACGGTGCCGTTGAGTGACAGGTTCACCGCTTCACCGGTGGCTGTATCCGTCAGTCCCGACGGGCCGGCAGTTACGCCCAACGCATAGGTCAGCGTACCCGCACCGTCGGCGCCAAACGCCGAGCTGAAGTTCGCTGCAAAGCTCTGGGTGGCGTCGGTCGTCAGTACCGTTTCGTCAACCGTCAGGGTTGGCTCCGTGCCAGTGGTGCTGATGCTCGGTCCGTCGTCCTTGAACACCAGGTTCTGTCCAATATTCAGGGTCGTATGAGCGCTGTCGCCATCCTTGTCGGTGATGGTGGCGGTCAGGGTCACCAGATTGTCCGAGGTCAGGCTCGTCGAATCATCCGGATTGGTCGGATCGGGATGCACCACCGCCCGTTGCTGGTCGAGGGTGACGTCGCCATTAGCCGCCACGCTGACGGTGAACACCAGCAGGTTAGTGGTGGCGGTACGGCCTTCGACCACGGTGCCGTTGAGCGACAGGTTGACCGCTTCACCGGTGGCGGTATCGGTCAGCCCGGAACCGCCTGCGACCACGCCCAGTGCATAGGTCAGGGTGCCCGCACCGTCAGCGCCAAATGCCGAGCTGAAGTTAGCGGCGAAGCTCTGGGTGGCGTCGGTGGTCAGTACCGTTTCGTCGACTGTCAGGGTTGGCTCCGTGCCGGTGGTGCTGATGCTTGGCCCGTCGTCCTTGAACACCAGGTTCTGGCCGATGTTCAGTGTTGCATGGGCACTGTCGCCATCTTTGTCGGTGATGGTGGCGGTCAGGGTCACCAGATTGTCCGAGGTCAGCGTCTTCGAGTCATCCGGATTGGTTGGGTCTGGATGCACTATGGCCCGTTGCTGGTCGAGAGTGACGTCACCGTTGGCGGCCACACTGACGGTGAACACCAGCAGGTTGGTGATGGCCGTGCGTCCTTCGACCACGGTGCCGTTGAGTGACAGGTTGACTGCCTCACCGGTGGCCGTATCGGTCAGCCCGGAACCGCCTGCGACCACGCCCAGTGCATAGGTCAGGGTGCCCGCACCGTCAGCGCCAAATGCCGAGCTGAAGTTAGCGGCGAAGCTCTGGGTGGCGTCGGTGGTCAGTACCGTTTCGTCGACTGTCAGGGTTGGCTCCGTGCCGGTGGTGCTGATGCTTGGCCCGTCGTCCTTGAACACCAGGTTCTGGCCGATGTTCAGTGTTGCATGGGCACTGTCGCCGTCCTTGTCGGTGATGGTGGCCGTCAGGGTCACCAGATTGTCCGAGGTCAGACTGGTCGAATCATCCGGATTGGTTGGATCGGGATGCACCACGGCCCGTTGCTGGTCGAGGGTGACGTCGCCATTAGCCGCCACGCTGACGGTGAACACCGGCAGGTTGGTGGTGGCGGTACGGCCTTCGACCACGGTGCCGTTGAGTGACAGGTTGACTGCCTCACCGGTGGCCGTATCGGTCAGCCCGGAGGCACCGGCTACCACACCCAACGCATAGGTCAGCGTGCCCGCACCGTCGGCGCCAAACGCCGAGCTGAAGTTAGCCGCGAAGCTCTGGGTGGCGTCGGTGGTCAGTACCGTTTCGTCCACCGTCAGTGTTGGCTCGGTGCCGGTGGTGCTGATGCTTGGTCCGTCATCCTTGAATACCAGGTTCTGCCCGATGTTGAGGGTGGCATGGGTGCTATCGCCGTCCTTGTCGGTGATGGTGGCCGTCAGGGTCACCAGGTTGTCCGAGGTCAGGCTTGTCGAGTCATCGGGGTTGGTGGCATCGGGATGCACCACGGCCCGTTGCTGGTCGAGGGTGACGTCGCCATTAGCAGCGACGCTGACCGTGAACACCAGCAGGTTGGTGGTGGCCGTTCGACCTTCCACTACGCTGCCGTTGAGCGACAGGTTGACGGCCTCACCGGTCGCCGTGTCGGTCAGCCCGGAGCCGCCCGCCACCACACCCAGTGCGTAGGTCAATGTGCCCGCGCCATCAGCGCCAAACGCCGAGCTGAAGTTGGCGGCGAAGTTCTGGGTGGCGTCGGTGGTCAGTACCGTTTCGTCCACCGTCAGTGTTGGCTCCGTGCCAGTGGCGCTGATACTTGGCCCGTCGTCTTCGAAGATCATCTTGGAGCCGATTTCGGCGGTCGAAGTAGAGGCTTGGCGCAGATGGAAGCCATCGATATCAAAATCGGCGTGGTTATCGCCCTTGGCGTCGAGGGCCGCGCCGTTCTCGATGAGTACGCGGTTGTGATCCGAGGTTGTGGTGTATTCAATCTGGTAACCGGCTTTAACACCGGTGACGGTCGCAACCCCACCCGTAAAGCTGATGGTAATGGCCGGGTCATTCACCGAACCGTCTGAATTCTCGATCACCTGGCCGGTGCTGATGTTGATGACGCGAACGCTGTTGATGGCCACCGACGTATCATTTGTATATCCATTGATGAAGTTCACGCCAGGTTCGGCAGCAGTGTTGAATGCGCTGATTTGTACGACCGCACTCTTGCCGCTTTGTAACTGCACGACGTCGAAACTGGCCGACTTCGTATTGAAAACGCCGGTAAAGTCGATGTTGGACTCAACATCGGCTTCTGTCTGACTAAGGTTGGGAACGGTCACATCCTGCCGGGCGCCGGTGACGAACGATAAGCGGATGCCTTCCTGTTCCGTAATCATCTGGTTGTTGGTGCCGATGGTGGCTGGGCCGCCCCCCTGGCTGGTATTGATCGTGTCACCAGTGTTTATATTGGCGCCACTTGACTGGTCTGCGGGGTCCTTGCCGGTGGCAATGATGGAGGGATCGGTGATCCGCATAACACCACCATCATCGACAACGGTCGGATTCGCTTTCGTGAACATCAGGAAGAGGTTCTGACCGGATGGCGCACCGGTCAAACTGAATCCCAGGTCCTGAGTGACTCCGATGAACACCTTATTCAGCAAATTGACCGAATCATCGGGGTTCGTCATATCTGGATGCTTGAGCGGTTGGTACTCCACTGTCCAGATCTTGCCACCCGAGACCGGCGATCCGGTTTCATCGATATAGCCAGCGAACACGATCGCGCCAGCTGGGCCCCCGGCGCGGCCCACCACGATGTTATTGTTGCTCGTATCCGTATAGAGAAGGATGCTGGTGCCATCGAGGGTATCCAGTCCGCTATCCAGGCCATTGAGCGGTGCGCCAGCACTGTCGACGAAGCGGATATCGGTAACGCCGGACGGGTCGGTGAGGGTGAATGCATTGCTGCCGGTGTCGCCCACGGCACCGGTATAGCCACTCAAGGCCGCACCCGTTGCGGTACCTGCACCCAGTGCGGTCAAACGGGTAGAGAAGGCCGAGGGCAGGGAGGCCACCAGAATGTCGTTGTCGTCAGCGTCTCCCGCGGGGCTTGGCGTGGCGGTGAGGTTCTGTAGCCCGGCCGTTTCGTCCAGCGTAACGTTTGCGCCGGGCGTCACGCTCAGGGCGTTGGCTGTAATCGACATTAAGTTGAGGGAGGTCGGATCGCTCGTTAGCGATGAGTTTTGCTCGCGAATAGTCATGACGTTCTCCTGAGCAATTACGGTCATCGAGGCCTGACCATTGACCTCTACCACTATGACTAAGCGCTGGAGATTGAACATTGGCCGATACTCCCATGCGGGATAGGAGTTTCGGCCTAGCCGTCCTCGCCGGTCGTCTGCCGCAGGGTTTCTGCCGCGTAGGCGCGTATTTACCCGCTGTGTTTAAGCCTTGTGGTGCTCCAGGATCCACAGCGAATGCGATCCGTGCCGATCTCATTTTGGAACTGCAAAAACAATGCGAGGGTGACTTTCGTCACCCTCGCATCCTTTCACACACGCGCTGCCTCAGGCGCTGCCATGGACAATGTCGGTATTCAGAACATCAACCCCGACCAAGGTGATGGTCGTGATTTGTCCGCCCGTTTCGGCAATCGTCACGATGCTGTTTGCACCGCTGTTGTCGATCGACTGCACAACGGCGCTCTGGTCGCCGTTGAGCACCAGCGTGTCGCGCAGCCCTGCGCTCGCATCGAAGCCGGTGATCTGGTACTTGTTCTGGGTGAGTGACAAATCGACGTTGAAGGCATCCCGCTCACCGCTTGTGCCCACCAGCGTGAAGTCGAAGGTGGCGCCCAAGTCGTTGGCGAACAGGTTGGCGTCGAAACCACTCGTCGCCGAGTCCCCATCCTTGTCCGTCAGCGTCGCGTTGAACGCCAGCTTGATATCGCTGGCCAGGCTTTCGGTCGGCTGAATGAACTGGATCACCGGGATCTTGACATCGCCTCGGCCCATCGTGAGCTGAACCGCATCAATCAACTTCGTGCCTTGTTGCTGAACGAGGAAGGACACCTGTCCACCGGCCTCCGGCGTCACGGTGTTCACCTCGGTGAGGGCCGAGAACGTGCCATCCTCATAGTAGGCCCTGTAGTACAGGTCTTCGGTTGCCGTGTTGTAACCTCCCACGGAGTTGTCGATGAAGATCTTCATGCCCGCCAGCAGGGTCTCCGGATTGATCACGAAACTTTCATCGGCAGAACTGATGGCCGCCAGGTTATCTCCCTGGAGAATGTTATTGCCGACGCCGATGCCGGACGTGCTGACGTTCATGGCGGCCGGGTCAATGTACGACGGTAGGGGATTGGTCTGTAGCTGGGCTTCGGTGGGGTCGGGTTTCCCTAGCCCGATGCCGGTCAGGATGTCCGAAGTCGACGCCGTCGCCTTGGCGGAAAAGAACACAATCTCCTCGGAGGCCGAAGGAATGGTCGGGTCATTCGTCGTCGGAATCAACAAGGTGCGCACCGGATCCGGGCCGCCGGCACTGAGCGAGCCGTCGGCACTACTGAGCACGATCTGCGAACTGAAGCCTTGCACCAGGTCCAGTGTATAGCTGCCATTGGTGTAGGCGGTCAGCGTGTAGTCGACGCTGGTATTCGCGGTGGCGGCGTTGTTGTCGAAATCACCGGTCAACGTGCCTGCGAAATGGTAGGCGCCGTTGACGTCCGGTGACGGCGATTGCTCGGTGAGCGTGCCGGTGCCGGTGGTGGTCGTGTTGTCTGGCCGGACGAGGGTGAATTGGTTATTCACCAACGAAATATCCAGTCCGGTTGCCCCCAATCCGTCGGCTCCGGCCGAGTGATCCCAGTACCCTGTTTGTGGAAGGATGCTACCGGTGCCGATCAGGTTGCCAAAGGCAAGTGTAGGGCCGTCGTCCTCGAACACCAGGTTCTGGCCGATGTTGAGCGTGGCATGGGCGCTGTCGCCGTCTCCATCGGTTTTGGTCGCCGTCAGGGTTACCAGATTGTCCGAGGACAGACTCGTCGAATCATTCGGATTGGTTGGATCGGGATGCACCACGGCCCGTTGCTGGTCGAGGGTAACGTCACCGTTGGCGGCCACGCTGACGGTGAACACCAGCAGATGGGTAGTGGCTGTGCGGCCTTCCACCACGCCGCCGTTGAGCGACAGGTTGACTGCCTCACCGGTGGCCGTGTCGGTCAGCCCGGAGGCACCCGCCACCACGCCCAGCGCATAGGTCAACGTGCCCGCACCGTCGGCGCCATACGCCGAGGTGAAGTTCGCCGCGAAGCTCTGGGTGGCGTCGGTGGTCAGCACCGTCTCATCCACCGTCAACGTCGGTTCGGTGCCGGTGGTGCTGATGCTCGGTCCGTCGTCCTTGAACACCAGGTTCTGGCCGATGTTGAGGGTCGCCTGGGCACTGTCGCCGTCCTTGTCAGTGATGGTTGCCGTCAGCGTCACCAGATTGTCCGCGGTCAGGGTCTTCGAATCATCGGGATTGGTGGTATTGGGATGCACCACGGCGCGGAGCTGGTCGAGGGTGACGTCGCCATTGGCGGCCACACTGACGGTGAACACCAGTAGGTTGGTGGTGGCTGTGTGGCCTTCCACCACGCCGCCATTGAGCGACAGGTTCACCGCCTCGCCCGTGGCTGTGTCCACCAGCCCTGAGGCGCCCGCGACCACGCCCAGCGCATAGGTCAGGGTGCCAGCCCCGTCAGCGCCATACGCCGAGGTGAAGTTGGCGGCGAAGCTCTTGGTATCGTTGGTCGCCAGTACCGTTTCGTCGACTGTCAGCGTTGGCTCGGTGCCGGTGGTGCTGATGCTGGGGGCGTCATCCTTGAACACCAGGTTCTGCCCGATATTGAGGGTGGCATGGACGCTGTCGCCGTCCCCATCGGTCTTGGTCGCCGTCAGCGTCACCAGGCTGTCCGAGGTCAGCGTCTTCGAATCATCGGGATTGGTCGCGTCGGGATGCACCACGGCGCGGATCTGGTCGAGGGTGATGTCGCCATTAGCAGCCACGCTGACCGTGAACACCAGCAGGTTGGTGGTGGCCGTGCGACCTTCGACCACTGCGCCGTTGAGCGACAGGTTGACTGCCTCACCGGTGGCCGTGTCGGTCAGCCCTGAGCCTCCCGCGACCACGCCCAGGGCATAGGTCAGCGTGCCCGCACCATCAGCGCCAAACGCCGAGGTGAAGTTGGCGGCAAAGCTCTTGGTATCGTTGGTCGCCAGCACCGTTTCATCGACTGTCAGCGTCGGTTCGGTGCCAGTGGTGCTGATGCTCGGCCCGTCGTCCTCGAAGATCATCTTGGAGCCGATTTCGGCGGTTGAGGTGCTGGACTGCAGCACCTTGAAGCCGCCAATGTCGAAGTCAGCATGCGTCTTGTCGCCGTTCTTGTCGGTCAGCAACCCGGCGTTCTCGATCATCACGCGGTTGTGGTCGGTCGCCGTGCTGTAGGTGATCTGCGAGTCGGTCGGAACGCCGGTGATCAGCACCGTGCCGTCGGCGTTGTAGGTGATGACGGCGGTGCTGACGGTGGCGCCCGCGAACGTCTTGACGGTGACGCTGCCGTTGGTGATCGCGACCTTTTCGGTGCTGTCGTTGGCGTAGCTGTTGACGAAGTTGACACCGCTCTGCGACCCGCTGACGTTGTCGGCGTTCTTGACGGCGGTGAGCAAGAGCTTCGCAGTCGTGCCGCCCGTCTCCTGCACGATCTTGAAGGTCGCGGAGCGGGCGCCGAAGTACTGGGTGAAGTCGATGTTCTGTTCGACACCCGCTTCGCCCGGGCTCAGGTTGGGGACTGTGAAGTCCGCCTTGGCACCGGTGACGAAGCTGAAGCGCAGGCCTTCCTGTTCGGTGATCGCCTGGTTGTTGGTGCCCAGGGTTGTGCTGCCGCCGCCCTGGCTGCTGTTAACCGTGTCGGCGCTGGTGATGGCAGCACTGCTTGCCGACTGATCCAGCGGATCCCTGCCGGTGACGACGATCGAGACGCCGGGAATCCGGCCGTTCGCATCGGCCGTCGCGCCCGCGGTCGTGAACATCAGGAACAACTGCTGACCCGACGGCGCATTGGCCAGACTGAATTCCGCGTCCTGACCGGCTCCGATGAACACCTTATTCAGCAGATTGACCGCATCGTCGGGGTTCGTCGCATCTGGATGCTTGAGCGGTTGGTACTCCACGGTCCAGATCTTGCCGCCCGAGAGTGGCGATCCGGTTTCTTCGATATAGGCCGCGAACACGATTGCGCCGCTTGCGCTCCCGGCTCGGCCCACCAGGATGTTGTCGTTGCTCGTATCGGTATAGAGAAGGATGCTGGTGCCATCGAGGGTGTCCAGTCCGCTGTCCACGCCATTGAGCAGTGCGCCAGTGCTGTCGACGAAGCTGACGTTGGTAATGGTTGCTCCAGGGTCGGCGGTGACGCTGAACGCATTGCTGCCGGTATTGCCCACGGCGCCGGTATAGCCACTCAAGGCCGCACCCATTGCGGTACCTGCACCCAGTGCGGTCAAACGGGTAGAGAAAGTCGAGGGCAGGGAGGCCAGCAAAATGTCATTGTCGTCAGCGTCTCCCGCGGGGCTTGGCGTGGCGGTGCTGTTTTGCAACCCGGCCGTTTCGTCCAGCGTAACGCTCGCGCCAGAGGTCACAACGCTGAGAGCGTTGACCACTGAGTCGAGGGTCGGAATGTATAGGGGGGTCGGATCGCCCGTTAGCGATGAATTTTGCTCGCCGGTAGCCATGACTTTCTCCAGAGCAATTGCGGTCATCGAGGCCTGACCGTTGACCTTTGGTCGCAACTATGGAGAAGCGCCGGGGATTGCGCATCGGCCGAAACTCCCATGCGGGATGGGAGTTTCAGACTACTTGGGAGGGGAAAGAGGAGGAGGGCGCGAAGGAGTAACGTCGTATATTACGTTTGTGAATGAGCACAAGACGGCGGCGGGGGCGACCTCATGAGCTGGTTCCTCCACGCCGAATCACGATGGGCTGCTCGATCAGCCGCAGTTCGAGCTCGCCCGAGGCCGGCACGAAGCGCGGGCCAGTGCTTTCAGGCGTTGCCCGCAACCTCCAGGTGCGCTGCACCTTCGCCAGTTTGGCGACTCCCGACGCCACGGACCAGCGCCGGCAGACCTTCTCCAGTTTGAGCGGGTAGAGGGTGAGTTGGTCGCCGTTGAAGTGCATGCGCAGAAAGCATTTGTGGTCGGCGATGCGTTGCGAGGAAAAAACCACTTCGCTATGTAGCCCCCATAAAGTGTTGGCCATGACCATCCAGGCACCGAATAGCAGGCCTCCCAAACTACCACCGAGCACCAGTGTCCCCACCAGGAACAACAAGACCTGGAGCAGGTTTTCTACCTCGAACTGCAAGTAGTGGATGTTGATACGGCCCATGAGCCACAGCAGCCCGATCGCCAGTCCCAGGTGAAGCAACCCGTGAACGGCCCCGACGCCATAGGCAAGCTTTCGGGTGCGTTTGACCCCGGCGGCTGAGAGCACTGCGCAGCCCAGCACAATGGTCACGGCGAGCATCACCGACGAAGGACTGTGTGCCAGGACCAGGACCAGCTGTCGCCATACCTCGCGCAGGTTGGGAATAGAGGCTTCGAGGCCAGACAATACCTCGACCAGGCTGCGATTATCGCGCGCCGGATGGGGCACCTTGCTGGCGCTTTCTACCATCCAGTCGAACAGCAAGTACAAGATCGCCAGCATGCCGCAGAACGAGAGGTTGTGGGTGGGTAGCCGCCATGCCCGGTTACGCAGCTGCTCGGAGGTTTTTTTATCCGGGTAGGTTGCCGCCAGCTCGTAGTGCTGCGGCGTTCCGCCGACGCTGATCGGCTCGGGCGGATCTGGAAGTTGATGAGTGCCATGCAGGAAGGCGCCACCGCCTCCGCAGGTGATGCGTTGCGGTGCCTGGCTGCCGGCTTTTGGCTGGTAGCGCGCGTAGTGGTGCGAGTCTCCGGCCAGGACCACCGCCAAGTGGTCACCCAAGAGCTGCTCGATCTCGCGCAGACTGCTGAAGCGCAAGGTCTGGGTCTCGATCGAGGGCAGGGTCTTGCGCCCCACGCGTGCGAGTCGTTCGGCCTCATCCACCCAGCTCGGCTCGGGTGTACAGAGGATCACGCGGTCGCCTGGCTGCAGTTTGGCGCGCATCTCTTCGAAGTACTGCTTCTGCTGGCGGTCGATCATCGACTCCAATTGCAGGTCCAGGCCCCAGATCCACCAGCCATTGGGCAGCTGCAGCACGTAGTAACTGGTGTGTTGACGGGTTTCCCAGCCGCCGATGGGCTTCTGCTCACAAAACAGTTGGGAGAACCCGCGCAGGCCGTCATACCAATCGTGGTTGCCGGGCGTCGCCACCATCCACGGTGCACCTGGCTGCGGCACGGGCTGGTCCTGCTCATTCGGGCGAACCTTGGGGACCGGCGCGGGAAAGGCCGCGCGGAAGGGATCGAGGAAGCGGGTGCGATAGCCGGATTGGGCCGGTGTGGGGTAGACCTGATCGCCGCCGAGCAGCAGCACGTCGCCGCGCGGCAGCGTGAGCTCCGGCAACTTGACATCCTGGCTGACGCACAGCGCCATGGAATAGGTGGAGTCCCAGCCATCGCCGGTATCCGCCAGATAGTCGATCCACACGTCACCGTCGGCAGCCACCTGAATGGGTGGGTTAGAGCCCCGGGGGTTGAGCATGGCCAGCACATCGCGAGGGTCCGCGAAGGCACCCATGGTGGTGGCGGCGGCCGATTGCATGCCCGTGCGCATGAGCTGAAACGGGCCTAACCAGTTGACCATCGACTCCTGGGTGTAAAGTTCGATGCGGCTATTGGTCGTAGAAGATTGGGTGGCGTGGGTCATGGCGAGGAGCGCAGAGTGCCCCTCTTCAAAGTGTCCCTCTCCAGGGCGGAACTCAATCGATTGCTCCTTCATCGCCTAGCCTCCATTGCTGTAAAGAGTCCGGGTACATCAGGTGGGGTTTGACTTCTTGTCGGTTGATTCAGAATAGGTCAGTTATGCGATAACCGCCGGTTCATGGCAAGACGATAAAAACGATGGACCCGCCAGAATGGCGGGTCCGGACGGGGGATCAGAGTGTCGGCAACTGCCCGATGCGACCCATCATCTCGGTCACGATCTGCAGGTCCAGCAGGAACTGGTCGACGGTCTTGAACTCGTTGTCGTTATGGCCGGTGTACTTGAGCTCGGGCCTGGCCAAGCCGAACTGCACGCCGTTGGGCAGCTCATGGACCGAAGTGGCGCCGGCTGAGGTACCGAACTTGTGTTCCATGCCAAGGTTCTCGCTGGCCACCGCCAACAGCGCTTTGACCCATTCACCTTCGGGGTTGCGGTACATCGGCTCGGCGATCTTGTAGTCGAAGGCCACTGCAATGTGAGTCTTCTTGCTCCAGGCACCCAGCTTTTCGGCGATTTCAGCCTTGAGCGCTTCCGGGGACTTGCCCTTCGGCACGCGCAGGTTGACCGCAAGCTTGAAGGCTTTTTCATCCATCCCGACATAGGTCAGGGAGGTGGTCAGCGGCCCCATGAAGGCATCGGAAAAACCGACCCCCAACTTGCCGCCCAGGTAGTCCAGTCCCCAGTTGTCGACGGCATAACGGGCGGCGTCGGTAATGTGGTTGCGCTTGAGCGCGACCTTGCCGTCGAGGCTGTTGATGAAGCCCAGCATCCGTGCCACCGGGTTGATGCCTGACTCGGGCTCGGAGGAGTGGGCGGAAACGCCGGTGACCGTGAGCTTGACGTCCTTGCCGACGAGCTTGGCGGTCACCTCGAAGTTGCCGCCATTGCGCTTGGCATAATCGCTACCTGCCTTCTGCAGGCTGGCGGCCAGTTCGGCGGGCTTGTCAGTCACAAGGGTAGCGACCGACGTTGACGGAATCTGGTTGGTTGCCAGGCCGCCGGTCATTGAGGTGATTTCGGCGCCCTTGCCCTGAGCGCTCCGCAGGGCAAAGTTCGCCATGACGGTGCCGTAGCCTTTCTCGGCAATCACCACCGGGTAGCCGCCATCCAGCGCCAGGTTGTAGTTGGGTGTCGGGTTGTGTTCGAAGTAATAGGGGATGGCGTCGCCGGTGGTTTCCTCGGTGGTGTCTACCAGCAGCTTGAAATGGCGAGCCAGCGGCAGCTTCTCTTCCTTGATGATCTTCATGGCGTAGAGCGCGACCACGATGCCGTTTTTGTCATCCTCGGTGCCTCGGCCATACATACGGTCGCCGACCAGGGTGACCTTGAACGGGTCGAGGCGGGTGCCGTCTTTCAAGACCCAGTTCTCCGGCGTCACGGGCACCACATCGGCATGTGCGTGAATGCCCACGATTTCGTCGCCAGCCCCTTCGAGGGATATTTCATAGACTCGGTTGTCGATATTGCGAAAGTTCAGGTTGAAGGCCTGGGCCAGGCCCTTGAGCTTGTCGCCGATCTTGATGAATTCAGGGTTGTCGTGTTGGGCCACGCCGTCTACGCGGAAGGTCGGGATTGCCACCAGTTCGCGCAAGGTCTCGGTAGCAGCGTTGCCGTACTTCACCCGCGCATAGAGGCCAAGCAGGCGATGAATCTCGTTCTGCTGTTCAGCGGAAAGGGGCTTGTTGCCCTGGAAAGCACTGATTGTCGGGCCGAGGTTGCCGGTTTTGGCAAGCTCGCTCTTGGCCAGGCGTTCCAGGAACTGCCTGAAATCCGTTACCGATGCATCGCTGAAGGTCTTGAGGATGGTCGCGCTCTGTTGCGGGGTAATGTTGGCGTGCGCTGAGGTGGTGAACGACGAAAGGCTGGCCAGCATCAGGGTTGTCGCAGCCAGTTGCTTAAGTGAAAAGTCCATTGCTGGGGGCATTCCTTTGCAGGTGGTTGGTAGGAAATATCTGATTGATTAGTCAGAAACTTTTCCAAATTAACACCAAGAGGGAGTAGTACGGGAGTACCTGAAGTGCGATCTGTCGCACAGAAATGCAAAAGCGACGCAGAAATGAAAAAGCCTACCAACGCAACTCGAAGGTATTTTGCGCGCCCGTCTGGAGGCTGCTGCCCAAGCGTTTGCACTCGCGAGAAAGGGTGTCTTGCAGCCATTGACGGTCATCCCCTTCGGCGCGACAGAGGCGAAAGCGCTGCAGGCGAGTGGGTATCAGCTCCAGCGTCTGCAGGCGTCCGTCCGGGGCCAGCGAGACAAAGTACAGAAGCCCCAGGTCGCCGCGATAATCTGCGTGGCCCTCGATGCCTTCGTAATCGCTCAGCAGATCCCCGCAGCCATAGAGAATCAGGCGCTCGCGGTACACCTCGATGCCTTTGACGTGGTGCGAGGAATGGCCATGCACCACGTCAACTCCGGCCTCATCGATCAGGGCATGGGCGAACCGGACCTGCTCCTGCGGGATCTCGAACCCCCAGTTGCCGCCCCAATGAATGGAGGCCACCACCCGATCCCCCGGATTTTTGTACTTGAGAATTCGTTCGGCCACAGGGCGCAGGCTTTGCATCGACAGATCTTCCAGCCGCGCGACGCCCGCGCGGCTATCCGTGGCGGCCCACTGCGGTGGAATGCCGCTGTCGGGAGCGCCGAGGCCAAACACCAGCAAGCGCTGTCCGCCAGACAACGGCAGCAGGGCGGGCGCTTCGGCAGATTGTCGGTTGAGCCCGGCGCCGGCACTGCACATGCCGTTGTTCGCCAGGGTGGCCAGCGTATCGGCCAGGCCAGGCACGCCCCAGTCCAGCACATGGTTGTTGGCCAGCACGCAGCAATCGATGTCGGCGGCACTGATGGCCGGGAAGTTCCCCGGGCTCATGCGGTAATTGATGCCCTTTGGCTCCGGTCGTCCGCGGCGGGTCACCGCTGTTTCCAGGTTGATAATGCGTGCGTGTGGCTGGCGAAGTTCGAACTCATCCAGCGCAACGCCCCAGATATAGGTGAAATCGACCGGGCGGGGAATCGGGCCATTGTGTCGTTCTGCCAACCGGACGTAATCGCCGGCTTTCTTGACGTAGTCTTCGTAAAGCCGTGGATCGCCAGGATGCGGCAGCACTGCGTCGATGCCTCGGGCGGTCATGACATCGCCGGTGAGAAACAGCTTCAGCGTATCGGTAACGGCTGCCATGGCACCCTCCGGATATCCCGAATAGCCTGGATCAACAGTAAATCTCTGTTTTAAAACAAATTAGTTTGTTTTTGGGCTTCCCAGATGCAGCGAAAGTTGATAAATTTCCGCGCGTTCTTGCAGAGGCCCTTACGGGGCTTGCAGCGTAGGGACGCAGCAGCTCGATATTGCTCGCAAGCTGCACATTCAGAAAGAGAGTGCCAGGCACTCGTCGCAACAGCTACAGGGGCGTCGCCAAGCGGTAAGGCAGCAGGTTTTGATCCTGCCATGCGTTGGTTCGAATCCAGCCGCCCCTGCCATTTTCCTTACACTCATCCAGTCATGACTCAGTCGGCGGTATTGCGCGAGTCCTGGATGGTCGTGTTTACGAGAAACGCCAGTGCCGATTCGGCCTGGCGTTTTTTTGTGTCGGTTAAATATCCCTCCGAACACAGCGAGCGCGACGCCGTAGCGGCGCGCTCGCCCGTCACTCAGTGGGGCGCGCGAGGGATGGTCTTGAGCAGGTCTTCAGGGCTGATGTGCCCGACAACCGGCTGCACGCTGCCCGGTTGCGGCAGACCAAGGATGTGCCCCTTCATCTTGCCGATCACGTGCATCTCGCAAGGCTTGCAGTCGAACTTCAACGTCAATACCTCGTCACCGTGCACCAGCTGCATCGGCGCGACCTTGGTGCGCACGCCGGTGACGCCCTTGGCCTGCTTGGGGCAGAGGTTGAAGGAGAAGCGCAGGCAGTGCTTGGTGATCATCACCGGCACCTCGCCGGTCTCCTCGTGAGCCTCATAGGCCGCGTCGATCAGCTTGACGCCGTGGCGGTGATAGAAGTCGCGGGCTTTCTGGTTGTAGACGTTGGCCAGGAACGACAGGTGGGACTCCGGGTACACCGGTGGCGGATTGGTCTCGGCCTTGCGACCACCCCGTGGGTGGGCTTCGATGCGGGCCGTGGTCAGCGCTTCGATGACTTCGCGGCGCAAAGCCTTGAGCTGCGAGTTCGGGATGAAATACGCCTGCGGTGCATCCAGCTTGATATCCGTGGCGTGGTACTGCGTGGTGCCCAATTGGCCGAGCAAGTCGTGCAGTTGCTCCAGGGCCTGTTCCGGCTTGTTGGCCAGGCCGAATGGACCGTCGAGGGCGACATTGGCGCTGACACCTTCCTCGCTGGTGGCGGTCAGTTCGAGGCGATCCTCACGCAGGCGAGCGACCCAGGCCAGACCCACCCGGCGCTCGGCGGAGGTCTTGAGCAGGGCTTGCTGCCAGTTGTGGTCGAGGTTGCGGCTCAGCGGGTGATTCGGCCGCAACTGGTGCAGCCCCTTTGGCATTTCGTTGGGCTCGACACGGTAGCGGTAGCGCTTTTCACCGTCTTCTTCGAACTCGCCTTTCGGTTCGGCGATGTTGGTACGCCAGCCCACCACCTCGCGCTTGACCAGCACATTGAGGCCGTCGCCGTTGGACAGCGGTTCGTGGGTGACCACCAGCAGGTCGCGCTTGCCGACTTTCTCCACCACGCCCACCGGCAGGCCGGTGAAGGTCGGCGAGTCGAAGGCGCCGATGTCGATCTTGCGCTCGCTGACGAAGTAGTCGGTGCTGCCACGATGGAAAGTCTTGTCCGGATCGGGCAGGAAGAAGTGCGCGGTGCGGCCGCTGGAAGCGCGAGCCAGGTCCGGACGGTCTTCGAGGACGTCGTCCAGGCGCTGGCGATAGTAGGCGGTGATGTTCTTCACATAGCCCATGTCCTTGTAGCGCCCCTCGATCTTGAACGAGCGTACACCGGCTTCCACCAGCGCGCGGATGTTGGCGCTCTGGTTATTGTCCTTCATCGACAGCAGGTGTTTTTCGTAGGCGATCACACCGCCTTTTTCGTCCTTGAGGGTGTAGGGCAGGCGGCAGGCCTGGGAGCAGTCGCCACGGTTGGCGCTACGGCCGGTCTGCGCATGGGAGATGTTGCACTGGCCGGAGAACGCCACGCACAGCGCGCCATGGATGAAAAACTCGATGGCCGCGTCGGTCTCGTCGGCAATCGCGCGGATCTCCTGGAGGTTTAGCTCGCGGGCCAGTACCAGCTGCGAGAAACCGGCCTGATCGAGGAACTTTGCCCGCGCCAGGGTGCGGATGTCGGTCTGGGTGCTGGCGTGCAGCTCGATCGGCGGAATGTCCAGCTCCATCACGCCCAGATCCTGGACGATCAGCGCATCGACGCCGGCGTCATACAACTGGTGGATCAGCTTGCGCGCCGGCTCCAGCTCATTGTCATGCAGGATTGTGTTGATGGTGGTGAACACCCGCGCGTGATAGCGACGGGCGAATTCCACCAATTGGGCGATATCGCTCACCTCGTTACAGGCGTTGTGGCGGGCGCCGAAGCTCGGGCCGCCGATGTACACCGCGTCGGCGCCATGCAGGATGGCCTCGCGGGCGATGGCCACGTCGCGGGCGGGGCTGAGCAATTCCAGGTGATGCTTGGGTAGGGACATGTTTTTTTAGTCTGGCTTGTCACGGTCAAGGTGCGCATTGTAGCGGCGAAACGCCTGACCGGCACCCATGTGCTGCCCGATGGCGTTTGTCCGCTGAGCAACACGAATAACCATCGGCTTCATCCCTTGGCCGAATCCGATGGCTGATGTAGTGAATCTGCCGCTGAGCAAGGATGGAAGGGGAAGGATCAAATTCAAAGACGCTGGATCAAGACCCGGCTATCGACCGCGCCGCCACACCTTGAGGTAGTCCACGCTGAAAGTGGAGGGCAGATCGGCGTCGTCGACAACGCCGAACCAATTCCACATGGCCTCGCTGTCAAAGTTGATTTGCATCGGGAAGAACCAGTGGGTGTTTTTGGCCTCTCGCACCAGGACGCCGTCTACGTACCAGCGCAAGGTGTCGGGTTGCCAGTCAAAACCGTAGACATGAAAGTCGCTGGCCAGGCGCCACGGGGCGATCCAGCTGCTGCCGTCGCTGAGGTGGGCGGTGCTTTGTGGCGTGGCCCAGACATGGGCGTTCATGTTGTATAGACGGTCGAAGGCAGCGCCCTTGGTCTTGCCGCCTATCTCGAATATGTCGATCTCCGTGGCATTGTCGGCAAGCCCCGTCCACGCTAGCCAGAAGGCGCTGGAGCCCGCCGATTCCATGGGTTTGGCGCGGGCTTCGTAGTAGCCGTAAAAACTGCGCTTGATCGTGCGGACCATCGCCGAGCTATAGCCTTGGTAACCCAGCCGAACGTACTTTTGCGGCACGTTTTCCTTGCGGAAAACGATGTTCAGATGGCCATCGCTCAGGTAGGCATTGTTCGGCGTGAACAGCGCCGGTTTACGCCCGAGCGATTCGGTGCCCGTGGCATTGTTGACGTGCCAGCGACTGGTGTTAAGGGTCGCACCGTTGAAGTCGTCGGAAAATTGGCTGTCCACCCTCCATTGGCCGACATTGGCCTGATCGGACAACGGCAGTTCGGCATTGATCCGCTGCGGTACAGCGTCCAGGGGGCCGATACGGGTCCAGGAATTGGCAGCCTTGGGGATAGCGACGGACCACTTTTGCGCCAGATACTGAAACACGCGCTGCCGTTCCTCCAGAGAGGCCAGGTGACGGTCGTACACCAACACTTCCGCGATGTCGCCACGCAAGTCTTCAGTGCTACCGACCACATTGCGCCCCACCGCAAACGGGCCTATAGGCACGTCGTTGAGTTCCAGAACGAAGAGGGCCGGGGCGTAGGCGGAGGGCTGTTGCACGCTGATCGCGAAATTTGGTGCCACGTTGTCGTTTTCAGCGATCCACGGGCGCGAGCTGAACAGCCGCTGCCAGGTCTCGCCGCCGCTTTGCCCGTTCAGTCTGCGTGACACGATCAATAAGGTCATGGGGCCTTTTGCGGCACGAATTGTCTTGCCAAGGAACGCCGACGAGCCACTCAAACGCACCACCGAATGGCCATTCATGGCGTCCTCCACACGCAGCGGAAGTGCGGCGCCTGCGGCATCGTCTACGGTAACGTCATTGGATTTGCCGGACTTGTCGTGCCACCGCAGGAGGTGGTTCTGGGCATCGAAGGTCATTTTTGAAGCATCGGCAGCGTCAAGCCACAGCACCAGGCCGTTGGCCAGCGGCGGGGGAGTGCCCCCCGACGCGTAGCACACAACCGATACCAGGGCTGCCAAAAGGATGTACCTGCTCATACCCATTGCTTTAACACAATCGATGCGGCCAATCCGGGTTGGGAGCGGTATCCGTGCGGATTACACATTTGCCATCGCCAGGTGTCGATGATCATCTGCATCAGGTCGCGCTGTGCGTACCAGCCCAGATCACGCCCCGCCTTGGTGGGGTCGGCCCAACATTCGGGGATATCGCCGACACGGCGCGGCGCGAACCGGAACGGGATGGTAATACCGGTAATGTCCTCGAAGCTGCGGATGATTTGCAGCACGCTGTGGCCAATGCCTGTTCCCAGGTTCCAGACGTGGATACCGTTTCTGTTCTGCAACGCCCGCAACGCTTTGAGATGGCCTTCGGCAAGGTCGACCACATGGACGTAATCGCGCACGCACGTTCCGTCGACAGTGGGATAGTCGCTGCCGTATACGGTGAGTTCGGGCATTTGCCTCATCGCGACTCGTGTCAGGCAAGGCAGCAGATTGTTGGGCTTGCCATTGGGGTTTTCCCCGATCAGCCCGCTATCGTGAGCACCAATCGGGTTGAAGTAGCGCAGCACCGCAATGCTCCACTGCGGATCGGACAGGCACAAGTCGGTGAGCAACTCTTCGATCAGCAGCTTGGTACGACCATAGGGATTGATCGGTTTGCCTGTGCCTAGATCTTCAATGAGCGGTATCTGTCGGGGAATGCCATACACCGTGGCCGATGAGCTGAACACCAGTTTGAAGACCTCGAATCGGGCCATCGCATGGCAAAGATTGAGCGTACCAATGACATTGTTGGCGTAATAGTCGAGCGGCTTTCGAATGCTTTCCTCCACGGATTTGAGACCGGCAAAGTGCACCACGGCATCGATGTCGTAGCGGCTGAAGATTTCATCGAGCAGGTGGTTATCGCGGATATCACCTTCAATGAAGTCGACTCGCTTGCGAGTCAGATACTCCAGGCGCGCGAGCGATTCGCGGCAGCTGTTACACAAGTTATCGAGGACCAGCACCTGTTGACCGGCGTCAATCAGGGTCAGGGTGGTATGCGAGCCGATGTATCCGGCCCCGCCGGTAATCAACGTGGTTTTGTGCATGATGAGGCGTTCCTGTCACAAGGAAATTGCGCGAGTCAGGAGAATGTGGGCCGGGTAGGAGAAAGGTTGTCGGTTGCGTCCTCTCAGCGGGTGGTGAAAACCGATTTGAATTCTTGCAGCCAGCGCGGATGCATCACGCTGTACGCCACGGCATAGCTCAGCGCGCCAACCACGATGCTGCAGAACAGGTGCAGGTAGCCTTGAACACTCAATCGGGAAGAAACCATCAGGACGATCGCAGCCATGACCAACGAGGCAACCACGCTGCGATAGTTGGTTTCGAAAAACAGCCGCCAGTCATAGCCGATTGCGCGGTTCAACCCACGGATTTGCAGTGGCGTGATGATCGCCATCCGGGCTAGCAGGGCGAGGGCGGCGGCCATGCCGCCATAAAGGCTGCCGAAGCTATAGACCAGCGCCAGTGCCAGTACGGTGGTTGCCACTTCGGCCTTGATGGTCAGGTGGCTGCAATTGACCGCGACCAGTGCGGTTGTGGCGTACATGGCGGTATTGCCGATGGCTGCCGTGCACGCAAGCACTTGCAGCAGGGGAATGGCCTCGGTCCATTTGGCGCCGAAGATCAACAGGATCAGGTCATGCGCCGTGAGTGCGATGCCGATGAACAGGGGCGTCAGCAGGAAGCCGCTGACGGCGGTCGAATCGCTGATGATCGCGCGCAACCGCGAGGGATCGGCGCTGCGCCGGGCAAACACCGGCAGCGCATAGCTGATCAGGCCGTGATAGATCGCCGTGCGCGGCAGATCGATGATGCGCATCGCCATGTTGAACATGCCCACCGCGTTGCTACCGGCCGTCATGCCCAGGATGACGGTGACCCCGCGTTGTAGCGTTTGCGAACTCAGCGCGTTGATGGCAACCGGTGCGCCGGCCTTCAACAGTTCGCGCAGGAGCGGGCCGTCAATGTAAAAGGCAATGCGGCGCGGGTCTGCACGCATCAATACGACAATGGACACGAACTCCATGATCAGTACCTGGGCAATGACCGCCCAGGCCCCCAACCCCCAAAGCGCGACAGCGATGCCACCCACGCCACCACACACTTTGCCCAGTAACGTGCGCGACGCCAACATCCTGAAGTTGCCGCTACGGCGCATTTGCGCCACATAGACCCGCGCCATCATGGTGAACAGGATTTTCACCGAGGCCACCGCCGTCATCCATCGCAGCACCGGGTCGGGTGTGTACAGCGTTACCGCGCCCGAGATGACGACGATGGACAGCAGGCTGACGAGTACCGACGCCCAGAAGGCTGTGGCGATGTGTTTGTCTTCCAGTCGTTCGAGTCGTACCAGCGGGTCTTCCAGAACCGAGGAATAAATCATCCCGATCAACTCGACGACGGCAATGATGACCGTGCCCACACCCAACTCTGTGGGCGACAGCAGCCTGGCATACGCGACAAAGGTAATCATCGACAGGAAAATCAGGCCGAATTTCTCGGTGAAAATCCAGATCAATTTAACCAGACGATGATTGGCCATGGCGGATACCGGCTCAATGAGCGGTGGTGGACGCAGGTGCCTTGCGCAATGATTGGACGCATGCATAGAGGAAGCGCAATGTCGGTTTGCCGTTCCTGAAGATCAGCGCTTGCCAGGAATACTCCAGCATTCGCCGGTACACACCGATCACTTGGGCATGCTCTCCTCTGCGGGAAAACAGTTCGAGAAAGTCGGAGAGGCTGCCCAGCGCGAAATCGATCCGTTGCTGCTTGCTGAGCTGCGGGCCAAAGTGGGCGAGGTACTCTTCGATGAACCTGATCTTGTGCGGGTAGTACCTTGTCGGTTGCGCGGTCATGTTGGCGCTGTTGACCATGCGCTGCAGCAGCACCTCTGGCACCGTATGGACCTCCCAGTGTTCGGCGATCCGGGTCCACATGAAGCGGTCTTCGGAGTAACGCAGGCTGGCATTGAAGCCGCCGAGTTGCATGATCACGTCGCGTTTGACCATCGCGGAGGACACGCCATTGAGGACGTTGGCGCGGATGAAATCGTCGAAATGCCTACCGTTTTTTTGCCGGTCTTCCAGTATTCGCCTGCCGTCGCTGTAGTCGTTATGCACGTAGCAATCTATCAGCCCCACCGGCCGTCCCTGACGATCCAGTTCTTCAAACAGTGCCACTTGTTGCTCCAGCTTTCGCGGATACCATCTGTCATCGGCATCGAGAAACGCCACAAGAGTCTCTTCAGTGTGCTGCAGTCCGTGGTTGCGGGCGCTGGCCTGGCCTTCGTTGGCTTGATGCAACAGCGTCAGGCGAAACGGCGCCTTGAAGTCCCTGACCCGTTGGGGTCCATCATCGGTGGAGCCATCGTCGATGACGATGACGTGATCGGGCAGTCGCGTTTGCCCGGCCACGGACGCCAGTGTTTGCTCAATGCTGTCGGCGCCGTTGTACATCGCGATTATGACGCACACGGTATTGGGTGAAGGGTGGGCTTGGTCTGGCATGGTTATTTCTCCTTTCGTTACGCCTTGGCTGAATCGCGCGGCAATGCCTCGCCGGACGGACGCTGACGCAGGGTTGCTGCTGACAACACGGGGTATTTCGCGTGGTGATGCCGAAAGGACAGGGCCAGGACGCAGAACACCAGAAATTCCGCCGAGCGGTAGTTGGGCACGACATACGCTACATAGTTGGTGAGCATGAATGATCCGACGATGACCATCGCGCTGACATGAAACCGTGCCGATTGGTCCGCCATCACGGCCCGATAGTGTTTTAGCAGTGCCTCGATCAGCATGAGGACCAGCGCTATCAACTGAACGATACCGCCGTTCAGCAAGGTTTCGATGTAGCCGTTGTGGGCATTACCGATGTAACCCCAGCGGCTGATAAAGACCTCGGCGCTGGGGCTGGACCAGAAGGCGCCGAAGCCGTAACCCTTGAGGAATTCGGCGTCGATCAGCGGTGTGAGCAGGTCCCAGATCAACGTGCGGTCGGTGAGTGATGGATCGCGACCGGTCAGCTCCAGCAGCAGCGTGTAGTTGCCGTAGAGAAAGAAACAGATCAGCAAATAGACGATCGTCGTGCCGAGGAATGCGGGCCATGAACGGTTGATGTGCAAACGGATCAGCGTGAGGAAGTACCAGTAACTCACAGTGCCGGCAACAATCAGTGCTGTGGCGGTGGCGGATTGGGCCAGTGCAATCGCGATCAGCGAGAACAACGAGCAGATGATGGCCCAGGGATTGCCCTGACGGATCATCGGCAGCAGTAGCAAAATGGCGATCGCGTTGATCCGGGCGCCGGCATTTTTATCCGGGAAAATCCCTTTGAATGCACCCTCGCGAACACCGCCGTTAATGAAGGCGACATCGGGCCTGACAAGCGCCAGTATCAAGCCGAACAACGCAGCGGCGCCGATGAGACAGCCGAGCATGAAGGCAATTTTCTCGAGGCTGTAGTTGTAGGCGATGAAACCCGCAAAGAAGACCACGCTGATCAGCGCCACAAAACGTTTGAAACTTAACATCGGGTCGTGGGACCAACTGATCGATACCGCCAGGCAGAGCATGAACACCAGCAAGAAGGCGTTGTTCCTGTAAAAGCTTTTGCTGAGGAAGACCTTGTTGCGGATGAAGAAGAACAGCGGTACCAGCAGGGTGATCAGACCGCAAATCTGATTGACCGCGTTGCCTTCGAGGTCTTTTTCGGCCAAGTCCAGATTTGACGTATCCGCCAGCCCGGAAAAAAATCCGATCACCTGGATGTAGAACAGCACACCGAACAGCGTGAAGGCGTTGCGCAGCGTGCTGTACCTGACTTCCAGTGTGTTCATCACGACTGGCTCCCGAGTAGCGCATCGAGATAAGTTTTCGCCGCGCAAGCGCTCACGAAACGGGCGGCGGCATCGATGCGGGCCTGGCGATTTACATCACGCGGCAACGTCAGCTGCATCGTGATGGCCTGCGCCAGCGCGTCAGGGTCGTCGACGGCCACCAGCGGAGCGATCGCGCCATTACCGAGAATCTCTTGCGGTCCATAGGGGCAGTGAGTCGATACCACCGGAGTGCCAGTGGCCATGGCCTCGACCAGTGCGTTGGGGCTGCCCTCGAAACGCGACGACAGGACAAAGCAATCGGCCGCCGCCACTTCTGCCATCGGATCACTGGTATAGCCTGGTAAATCGAACCGGTCGGCCACGCCCACAGCAACCGCTTGTTCGAGCAATTGGGCCCTGAGCGCGCCTTCGCCGAAAATGATCAATCGGGCGCTGGGATCAGGCAGTCGGGCGAAGGCATCGATCAATACGTCAAAGCCTTTTTGCCGCGCCAGGCGGCCCACGGCGACAATCACCGGGGTGGACTTTTCCTGCAGCCAGCGGTGGTTTGGACGCGCCGGTGCCTTGTCGCGAAAATCGTTGTCGAGCACCGGATTGTCGGCGATGGTGACATCCTGGGGGCGGGTTATGGTGGTGTCGATCAGATCCTGGGCGACGCCGCGCGAGACGCAGATCACCGGATTGGGGATCAGTCGATACAGCAATGGTGCCAACAGATACGCTGTGCGCACCGTCAGCGTGGGGTTGACATATTTGTCATGGGAAAACGCGTTGCGCTCGCTGACATGCAGGCGCGCCAGCGTACCTGACAGCGCGGCGGCGGCGATGGCCACGACGTTGACATGGGTGAGGGCGGCCAGTTGCGCATCAAAGCGATTGTGGCGAAGAAAGCGTGCCAGCGCCGGCACGGCCCTGGAGCTGCGCACGCTGTGCAGCTCGACCTGTTTTACCCGTGGGTCGAGGTGCGCCGAGTTCACGCCGGCGCCAGTGAGCATCAGTAAAGTCACGTCATTGCCAGCATCAGTCAGCGCTCCAGCGAGGCGCGCCATCATTTTTTCGGCACCGCCTCCACCCAAGTCCTGCAGAATAATCAGCAATTTTTTCATTGATTCCATACCTGGTAATACGCCTGCGCGGCGTATTGACTGGTGTACTGGCGGACTGCATCAGCGGCCACTTGTGCGTTTGGCGCAGCCTGGTCTTGTGAGGCCAGGCTGCGCAGCATTCCTTCGGCCAGTGCCGGTACATCATTGACCTTGACCAGTTGGCCGAGTCGGCCGTTATCAAGCAGCTCCCTGGGCCCGGTCTCGCAGTCGCAGGCCAGCACGGGCGTACCCAGCGCCAGGGCCTCGATCAGGACGGTCGGCAAGCCTTCATGAAAGGAACTCAGGATCAGCAGTCGTGCATGCCTGATCAATGGGTAGGGATTGCTCAGGAAACCAGTGAAATGCACACGGTCCTCGATGCCCAGGTGGTTTGCCTGCAATGTCAGCGCGGCGAGTTGCGGACCATCGCCAATGATCACCAGATCCGGCAGCGCGGCGCTGCTCAAGGCCATGGCATAGGCATCGAGCAGCAAATGGAAGCCCTTCGGTTCCACCAGCCGGCCCACTGCCAACCAGAACTCGGTCGGCAACCCTCTGAGCAGGGGCGTCTGCGCGGCGCTGAGCAGTTGTTCGGTGACCACCGCATTGGGGCAATAACGGATACGCTGGCGACCCCAGGGCACCAGATCGGCGAGGGCCTGATGCAGGCCTTTGGATACCGCCACCACCTGATCGTTGCCGCAGAGGTACAACCCATAGAGCAGGCGCAGGGTAGTGAGGCCGATTTTCTGCTCGCCGCAATCCAGTGCCGCGTGACGGGCGTAGATGACCTTGCATGAGCGACCCAGGGTGGCAAACCAGGTGCAGAGGTTGGCCTGTTCCTTGGCGGCGATAAGGTGGGTTACACGCTCACGACGGATAAGGCGACGCAGCACTCCGATCGACTTGAGCAGACCGAAGAATCCATTGCCGCCACCATTGAAGGTGGCCGCTTCTTCGTCGTCCGCGGTATCGCCGTTCATGACGAAGTAACTGACCCGCTGGCCATCCTTGAGAAACTGCCGGGCCAGGCGCTGCTGGACACGCTCCAGGCCGCCATCGGGCTTGAAGTCCTTGAGGATGAACAGGATATGCATGGTTGGCGCTCAGGGATAAGTGATATGGATCGTCACTTGGCGCCGGACGATCATCGCCAGAAGATGAACAAAATTGGTCGGGTAATCGACCAGGTAGCGCTTGATGGTGTGGGGTTCGCGGTACATCCGATAGAACGCGCGCAGATGCAGGCGGTTGATCAGCTCAGGGTAGTAATGGTGTGTGGCCGTCGCCTCTTGGCGTATGAAACCGCCACAGGTGAATGCCACACCGTTGAAGCCGGCACGCAGGGCATCCTGTTCGAACTGCTCTTGAAGCCCGGCGCCCAGACCGACGATCAGGATGTTGGCTTCACTGCGGCAGATGTCCGCTTGAATACACGCGGCCTGCGGTGCATCGAAATAGCCGTTGTGATGACCGGCGATAAGCAACGCCGGGTAGCGCCCCTTGATCTTGTTGATGAACAGATCCAGTTCGGTTTGCCTGGCACCGACAAAATAGATGCGCTTGCCTTGTTTCTCGGCGCAACTGAAGACAGCGTCGGCGATGGACGTGAAGTCGAAGCTGACCCGACCGATCGTCCGGCCGGTGATGCGCGACATGAAGGTAGACATCAACATTCCATCGCAAAAATAGGCGATGGACGTCGGACTCCGATCGAACAGACTGCCGATGGACGCAAAGTTAATGAAGGAAAATGCTTTGTTGGCGTCCAGCAGGTTCGGTGCGAAATGCCCGATCAGTTCCAGATCTATCATGGCTGACTCCTTAATAAATGTCCTTTGAGAACAACGTGAAAGGGGTCTTGACGAGAATCTTGATGTCCAGCCACAGCGACCATTGGTTGATGTAGTTGAGGTCCTGGGCGACGCGCTGCTGCATTTTTTCCAGCGTCTGGGTTTCACCGCGATGCCCGGTGATCTGGGCCAGCCCGGTGATGCCTGGCTTGAGGCGATGACGGGCCATGTAGGCGCGTACTTTGCCGGTGTAGTAAATATTGTGAGTGACCGCGTGCGGTCGCGGGCCGACAAGGGCCATTTCACCGAACAGCACGTTGAAGAGCTGCGGTAGCTCATCGATCGAACTACGGCGCAAAAAGCGCCCGAGCGGGGTGATGCGTTCATCTTCGCGAGAGGCTTGGCGCACTTCGCTGTCGTCATGCACATGCATCGAGCGGAACTTCCAGACCTTGATCACCTCGGCGTTACAGCCGTAACGATCTTGTTTGAACAACACCGGGCCGGGCGAAGAGAGCTTGACCGCTGCCGCCACGATCAGCAGCAAGGGGCTGAGCACAATAATGGCCACGGCGGCCAGGCTACGTTCGAACAGCTCTTTGCAGAGCAGGCTGCCGGGGTGCGAACTGATGAGGCTTTCATTGAGGTAGATGGCCGGCATTCGTTCTATTTCCGAGATCGATTGATTGAGCAGCACCATGCTGCCGAAATCAGGAATCCAGACCACGTCGACATTCATGTCCAGAAGGTCGATGTACAGGGCTTCAATGATGGCTGCCTGCGCCAACGGCAGGACGATGTAGACCCGGCGTACGTGCAGGTGGGTGATGATCTCGCGAATCTCGTCGATGCGGCCCAGCAGCGGCAAAATGCTCGGTGCCGGGCCGGTATGTTCGGCGGTCGCGATAAACCCCAGTACGGGTACGCGGTTCGGTCTGGACAGTTTCCTTGCAAGCCGGCATGCGGTCGGGCAAGTACCGATGATTACCGCGCGGCGTTCGTTACAGAGCTTGCGCGAGTGCAATCGAGCCAGGTAATGCAAGGGCAGGAAGCTCGCAGCCTGGATCAGGTAACCCAATACGGTCCAGACGATGATCACTTGACGCGAAAAAATCGCGCTGGTCTGGGTGACAAAGGCGATGCTGATCAGAACGGCCAGCAGAATCAGCCAGGCCGCCAGCAAACGACCGAGCCCCGACAACCACTCATGACGCTTGTGGTAAACCTGCATGACGCTGTAGATCGGAATCGAGCCGAGCACAGTGAGAACCATCAGGATGCGGTATTCACTGGTCAGGCTGCCGATCCTCCAATGCACCAGCAATATCAATAGCAGGTTGACCAGGCTGAGCGCACACACCCATTGGCCCCAGAAAGTCAGACCTCGCCGGTGCATCATTTGAGCGGTATATAGCGATGTCATCGGCTCAACCTCCAGGCATGGGTTGGACATCGGCGTCGAATTCTGCACGCCCTCGTTCCCGCACGCTGGTATCGATCGACTGGGATGAAGCAGTTTTTGGTGGTTGTTGGAAAGATGCTACTCAAGAGACAGGCGCAAGGGTTTACCGGGTCAGATAGTCGTAGTTCTGGAACGTATCGCTATGGCTGTAGCCCTGCTTGCGCGCCTTGCGCAGGTCAACCTGATTGAGCACTACACCGAACACCGGCGCGTGGCTCTGTTGCAGAATGGCGAGGCATTTCTGCACCTGGCTGACCGGTGTACTTTCGGCTTTGATCACGTAGATCACCGCGTCCGAATGCTTGGCCAGCAATAGCGCGTCGCTGACCATTTGCGCAGGCGGGGAGTCGATGATGATGCGCTGGTAACGCGACTTCAGCGCTTCGAGCAGGGGCGCCAGGCACGGCGAGCTAAGTAGATCAAGCGGCGGGGGCGCAAGCTTGCCGGCCGGCAACATGTCTAGATTGCCGACAGTCCGGATACAATCTTCGAGTCGGGCAGTACCCGCCAGGACATTGGCCAGCCCCGGGCTGTCTGCCGGAAAATCGAAATTGAGCGAAAGGCTGGATCGGCGCATGTCGGCATCGATCAACAGGACCCGCTCCAGCAATGCAAGCGAGTAAGCCAGGTTGTTGGCAATGGTGCTTTTACCTTCATCGGCCATGGTCGAGGCAACGAGCACTACCTGCGACGGCTTTTCTCCACTGTGCAACATCAGCCAGGTGCGCAAGTTGCGAATGGTCTCGCAAAAACGCGGATGCTCGTTGTCGTCGAACAATCGCGCCAGTTGCCGGCGGCTTCTCTTCGTGACCAGCGGCACCACACTGAGCAGGGGGATATTAAGCATGCTTTCGACCGCTTCGTCGGTCTTGAAGGTTTTGTTCCGGGCTTCGGATATTAATGCCAGCGCCATGCCGATCAGCGCGGCCGCGATGGCGACAATCACCATGATCAGTGTTTTACGGGGTTTGCTCGGTTCCAAAGGCACAATCGCTGGGTCGACGATACGCGCTTTGGTGGAATCCATGTCTGAGGTGGCCGCAGTTTCCTTCAAGCGAGTGATGAAGGTCTCATACAACGCGCGACTGCTGTCGACTTCTCGCTGTAACTCACGCAGCTGGAACTCCTTGCGCGAGATATCCTGTATCTGCGTCTTGTTGCTGTTGAATGATTTATGCAGTGAGCTTTCACTGGCCTTGGCTAGCTGGTAATCCTGTTCGATGCTGGCAACCACCTGTCGAACCTGTAGACGCAAACTGTCGGTGGCCGTACGCAACTCGGCGAGGGCGGCGATCAGGGTCGGATGTTTTGGACCGTAACGCCCGGACAATTCTTCGACCTTGGCTTGAGCCTTGGCCTGTTGTGCCTGGAATTTCTGCACCAAAGCGTTGCTCAAGACGGCGGGCACACTGGAGAGTCTGCTCAGATCGCCATTGCTCAGGGCCTGGACCTGACGGTACCGGCTCTCGGCTTCCGCCAGGTTACGGCGGGCATCGATCATGCGGTTGCCGGTCATTTCCAGTTCGTTGGCGCTGATGGTGGCGACACCGCCGACATCGACCAGGCCTTGTTCTTCCCGATAAGCCTGAAGCTTGTCTTCGGCAATGCGCAGGTTATTGCGCAATTCGACCAGGCGTGAATTCATCCAACTGGCGTTGGTCTGCGAGGACTTCAGGCTATTGTCGAACTGGCTATCAATGAAGCCTTGGGCAATCGCATTGGCGGTTGCGGCCGCCAGGTCAGGGTCGGGCAGCAACACCTCTATGTTGAGCAGTTGGCTCTTGCCGACGAATTTGACGTCGGTGCGCTTCATGAGGTTCTGCGTGACCTCATTGAAAATGTCGGTTTCAGTGGGCGTTACCTGTTGGGGTATCAAAAAGTCCAGTGCCGGCCACCACTGGCCAAGATCAAGGTTTGCCGACCATTCGCGTGGCGTAAACCATGACTGCGGCTGCTGGCGGGGATCGGTCACCGGGTTAGTGGTGAGGTTGAGCTTTTTGACGGCGCGTTCGGCCAAGTCCCGCGATTGCAGAAGCGCCAATTGCGTCTGCAAGTAATCGACGGTACCGGAGCTTGAGTCCGTGACTTGCTGGAAGGTCAGCAGTGGTGGCGTTTTTTCTTTGATCAGCAGGGTGGCGCTGCCGATGTACTGCGCGGGAATGAATGACAGAATGGCCATCGCAAGCGCACAGGCAAGCAGCACCAACCCAGCGATTTTCCAATGAGCACGCCAGATCACCCTCCAGAATTTGAGCAGGTCAATGGTGTCCTTCTCCTCGCCATGCTGCTGGTGCTGGGGCAGATGCGCCTGGAGCGGATGTTCAACGTAGATGCTTGGGCTGTTATCCATGATTTAGAAAAAGCCTTGTGCAATGGAGATGGTGTCACCGGGAGCGATGGCGGTGCTGCGCGTGACCGTATCGGTCAATGGTGGTGAGCCATCGCCGCGCACGATGGTCACTCGCTTGATCGAGGCCCGTTCGGTCAGGCCACCGCCCAGTGCAATGGCTTTTTCCAGTGTCAGCCCGGGCTCGTATGGATAGCTGCCGGGCTTTTGTACTTCGCCATTGATGTAGAACGAGCGGTAGACGATCAGGTTGAGGCTGACCTTGGGGTCGACCAGGTAACCTTGCTTGAGCCCGTCGACGATGATCTTTTCCACCTGATTGGGGGTGAGCCCCTTGGCGGAGATCTCACCCAGGAACGGATAGGAAAATGTACCGGCGTCATTGAGGCGGATTTTGTCGAAGCTTAAATCCCGTTCTCCGAATACGGTGATGCGCAATACATCGCCGGCTGCCAGTTTGTACTGGGCGCCGGTGTCCGCTGCAAAAGTCACGGGCAACAGCCACGGCACGAACAACAAGCCAAGCATTCGCGAGTTCATGGGGGGACCTCTTAGAGACTTACGTTGAAGCTGAGCAGGAAGATGTTGCGTTCAAAACTATGGTTGTCGGCGTCGGAATTGTCGTTGCGGTGGCGATAGCCCAATTCGATATCAAGCCAGCGGCGCATCTGGTATTCCACGGCGAAGTTGTAGTCGCGAAGGTTGTCGGTGCGGTTCTGCCCCTCGTACTCATAGCGGGCCAGCCCTGCTTCGGCTACGGTTGTGATCCGTTCGGTCCAGCCATGACGCCAGCCGAACAGGGCAGAGCTGGTCTTGACGGCGTCAGCACCGTCGTCGCCCTCGGCCAGCGCCTGGCGAGCAACGAACGAAAAGGTCGAGTAGGTTCGTGGTTTCCATCGCAGGTCCACCTGCCAGGTCGGGTTACTGAGGTCTTTGACACTGCTGTCATCAAAGTTCTTACGCTCATAACCAAGGCGTACTTTGCCGGTGGTGCGTGCGGTGAAGTCCCACTCGGCACCGGCCAGGACCGCATTGGATGTGCTGTTGAGACGGCTGTCGGAGAGCAGGTAGTCGAAGACGGTATGGTCGTACTCCAGCAAGCCGCGGGTGTTGCTGCCTATACGGTGGTACCAGGTGGTGGTCAGGCCGGTGGTATTGCGCTCTTTGTCTTTATTGATGCCGTCGGAGTTGTCGTAACGAAGTTGAGCGTAACTTGCGCCCAGATCGATCTGATTGGCAGCGCTCTTGGCGCCGTAGGTATAGAGACCATTGACGCGATTAGTGCGGATCTTGTCATTGATGCCATCGACAGCAGTCGATGTCGTGCGCTCGTATTTACGCGCTTCCCCTTCAAGTTTCAGGCGATGGCGGTCGGTGAACTCCATGATGCTGTCGAGCCGCACACGTTGTGCCGTATTCGAGGCGTCCGGATGATCATGATAAATGTAGCGGGTAGGCTGCCAGATAAGTCGCGTGGCACTGTTTCGATCTTCGGCCTTGAGTTCGAAAGAGGGCGCCACCTTGGTCACCATGGAAGATTGACGTCCCCGATCCAGCTCCCGGAAGTTGTCATCGTAGCTCTCTGAAAATAACAACGTGGGTGTGAAGTCGAATCCGTAGATGTTAATGGCCTGGGGGTCGAGACTCCAGGCCGCTCCGGGATATAGAGAGATCACTATCAGTGCGAAGGGGCCATGGGTCTTAAGGGTCATCTCATTGCTCCTTGGGGATGAATCCAATGACTATAGACCGGAAAAACAGGGCCGAATGTGCGCGATGTAATATCGGCCGATGTCAGTGATTTCTTGATGCGAATGGAGTCCGTAAGTGTGAGTAATCACGCGCCTGGAAATACTCCATGAAATAAAAAAAGGCATAAAACTTTGTTTGAATTTAAAGTTGGGTGAGTGTGTTTAAGTTCGTTGTTGAAGCAGGTTGAATAAGGGCTTAAAGATGGATGCGTGCTCGCTCAATATCAGTCAGTGGAATACGAACCGGCTGCTCTCTATTTAGAAAGTGAAGCAGGATCATAACTCGCTCGTCACCTAACATGCTCAGGAAAATACCTTCGAGTGTCGACAGCGGCCCTCGGGTTATTTGCAGTTTTTCGCCGGGTTTGAACGAGTGAGGTGCAAGAATTTCCGGTGGTTTATAGCACCGCTCTTGCAAGTGTTCGATGACATCGTCGGGGACCATTGCCGGTCCGTGATTAAAATCGACGATTCGGCTGACGCCACGGGTAGAGCGCAAAGGCGCCCAATTGTCGTCACGGCCTAACTGAATGAAAAGGTACCCCGGGAAGAGAGGCTCAAGGGATTGATGGGGGCTACCATGTATCCAGCGCTGGCTAACGGTTTGCGGGCAAAATATGACATAGTTTTGCCGCAATAAATTGATTTTCGCCCGTTCGTCCTGACGTGGCTTGCACTGCAAAAGATACCAGTTAGAGGCTTGGGTAGTCGTCAGCATACTGGCAAGCTCCGTAACGTTGGTTTAAGCATGCCTGTTGCGTATCAGCGATGCCGTTATCCTTCCAGTGAACGCAATGAGGTTGTGGAAGTCGCGAAAGTGTTAAGCTTTTAAAACGGTGTATCAATGATGAAGCATGTAACGCCCGGGAAACGGTAAAGTGATTTCAAAGTGATTGCAAATTGGAATGTGTAAACCTTACTTAACGCTGTGCATGATATCGCCTTCGGGCACGAAATGACGCCGGTACTTTGCGATGGCCAAAGCTACCGCACGGTCCGAACCTTCGGCCCTATAAGAATAAGTACTTTCGTTCGTAAGCCTTAATTACAATGCAGTCGACAATGGATATTCATCCACTGGATCGTCGCCTTTGTCAGGTGTCGACCCTGTTAGGTATTGATCACTCAAGGTGACCTGTCAAATGTCACTAGTCAAAAATAAAGCCTTCTGTCCAATAAGTTATTAAGGTTGTCCAACTAATTGTTTTAAAAATGTTTGTGGCAATTGGCATGATCCTGCGGCCGACGGCTTCGCGGCCAACGTGATGACCTGCGCAAGGCGCCTGGTCGCGGAATCAATGTCTTCGGCACTGAAACCGCCCAAGCCCAGAATCAATCCCGAACGGCCATTGCCGCCGGCATACATCGGCGACACGGCACGTACCGATACCTGAGCTTCGGAAGCTTTGGCGGCGACCCACTGATCGTCGATACCTTCCGCCAGCCAAAGCACCAGATGCATGCCCTGATCGCTCGGTTCCAGCCATGCAAGTTCGCGAGGAATCAGTCTGGCAACCGCCTCGATGATTTGCTTGTGGATGTCTGCGTACACGCCGCGAATTCGCCGGATGTGCCGGTCCAGATGTCCTTCTGCGATGAATGCTGCGAGCACGTGCTGATCGGCATTAGCGGGATGCCGATCCATCAGGGCTCGCGCACCGCAAAAGGCTTGCACCAGGTAGGGCGGAACGATTGCGTAGCCGAGTCGTAACGAGGGGAACAGTATTTTGCTGAACGTCCCCAGGTAGATCACCCGGTCGGGGTCCAGCCCTTGCAAGGATGGAAAAGGGTGGCCGGCGTAACGCAGTTCACTGTCGTAATCGTCCTCGACGATCCAGGCATCAGACGCCCGGGCCCATGCCAGCAAGGCATCGCGCCTGGCCATGCTCATTGGCATGCCGAGTGGATATTGATGTGACGAGGTCACGAAGGCTGCTCGTGCCTGGGGGCATTGCGCTATGCCGCTTTCAACATTCAGACCCTCGGCATCAACCGGGACGCGGATCATTTGATCGCTATGGCCCGCGCTTTCCAGAATCCCGGTGATACCCCGGTACGCCGGATCCTCCACCCACGCAAAATCTCCCACATCGAGCAGCACCTGACAGGCGAGATACAGGCCCTGTTGCGTGCCGGATGTAATGATGACCTGGCTCGCTTCACAGCGCACAGAGCGTGACTTGCGCACGTAATCCGCTACCGCTTCCCGTAACTCAAGCGCACCTTGTGGATCGCCGTATCCCGAGGGCGCTCCAGCCCCTCGCGCTCTGATGCGATTGCCAAGGCGACGCCAGATATCGTCAGGCGCCGCTTTGCCAATCGGCACCGAGACCGAGAACGGAATCTGCGCAGCCGCTGCAAATTGCCGGGCCACCTGAGCGAACCGTTCGATTCGCGCAGAGGGCGTCCACGACCTGGCTTCGGTGGGTCGACCTTGCTCCTGCCGGGTGGTTGGCGACGCATCTGCCAAAGAGCGGGCCACCCGCGTGCCTGCTCTGCCTTGGGATTCCAGGAAGCCCTCGGCAATCAACTGCTCAAAGGCCTCGATAACGGTGCCTCGGGCAATCGTCAGCGATTTGCCGAGAATGCGCGTCGATGGCAGCAGCTCACCAGGTTTGAGGTCGCCCCTGCGGATCGCGGACCTGAGCGCTTGAGCAAGTTGTCGTCCCAATTGACCGGCGGTTCGATCCAGCGTGCCCAGCGATGGAATTTCAACAACGTTGGCTTTACGTGCCATCAATTCTGGCTCAGTGATTCTGTTGGATATTGGCTCTATACCATGGGCCAGTTCATCAACACAATTCACATGAAGGCCACCTCACCCCTGAACGATTGAAGGAGTTGATATGTACGTACCTGCCCATTTTGATGAGCCTCGCGCCGAAGCCCTTCATGAACTGATCGTGCAGCACCCACTGGGCATTTTGTTTACCAACGGTGAAAGCGGACTGGATGCCAACCACATTCCTTTCGAGTTGAAGGCTGCGCAGGGGCAGTTCGGTGTTCTCCAGGCGCACGTCGCGCGCGCCAACCCAGTCTGGCAAGACGTGAAAGACGGGGACGAAGTGCTGGTGGTTTTTCGCGGCGCCGAGGCTTACATCTCGCCCACCTGGTATCCGAGCAAGCACGAAACCCATAAACAGGTTCCGACCTGGAACTACAAGGTGGTGCACGCCCATGGGAGGATCACCCTTCATGATGATGAGCGCTATGTCCGTGGGTTGGTGGCGCTCCTGACCCGAACCCATGAGTCCTCCCAGCCCGAGCCATGGAAAATGACGGACGCCCCGAAGGACTACATCGCCTCAATGCTTAAAGCGATCGTTGGGGTAGAGATCGAGATCACTCGCCTGGTCGGTAAATTCAAGCTGGGCCAGAACAAGGAAGCGAGAGACATCCGTGGTGCAGGTCAGGCACTCAAGGACAGCGGGAAAATCGTATTGGGAGAGGCAATGCTCGCGGGTGTCGATGCCGAATCCTGAGGCACCTCCTGCACCGGCTGGTCTGCGGCGCTCGCACTCATAGCGACGCCCTGACCACCAATGGACAATCAACCGGCTGGGCTCCCTCTACCTCAAGGGCTTCGATCAGGTGGCGGGCAGCCTGGCGACCGATCTCGTAGTACGGCAGTTGCACCGTGGTCAGCGGCGGGATGAACAGTTCGGCGATACCGATCATGTTGTCGTAGCCGAGCACGGCGACATCGCCGGGAATTTTCAGGCCTCGGCTCAACAACAGCTGATAGGCACAAAACGCAATCCGGTCGTTGCCACAGATCAGAATGTCGAATTGTGGGCGACCCTCAACAATGTGCCGGTCGAGGATGGCGGCGGTTTCACCGTAGGCGTCATGCTCGGAAAGGTCGTATTGCAGAAGCGCGTCAGGCGCCAGCCCGAATGCCTGACAGGCGCGCAGCAGGCCTTCTTGTCGCAGCCCCCAGGCCAGGCTCTGTTTGGGCAGATTGATGCACAGCGGGCGCCGATAGCCTTGGCTCAGCGCGTGATGCACGGCGCGATACTGCCCCGTTTCGTCGTCCGGTACGTAACTGACCAGGTGACTGTCATCGGCCAGGCAATTGGCGAGTACCAGCGGTTTGCTCTTCAAGCGCTCGGGAATGCTGACGTGGCGAAAGCCCATGGCGCTGAAGATCAGCCCGTCAGGGCGGTGCGACAGCATCAGGTCGATGTTCTGGTCAGTGGGCGGGTTGCTCAACAGGTTAAGGATGAAGACATTCCAGCCGGCCTGTTGCGCGGTCTGTTCGATGGACAGCAGCAGCTCCACCGCGAACGGTGTGGTCGCGGTGTCCAGCGCGAACACACCGATGGTGCGCGACTGGAGGTTGTCGCCGCGCATCTTGCGCGCCGACAGGCTCGGTACGAATTGCAGTTCATCAATGGCGCGACGCACCCGCTGAAGGGTTTCGGGGCTCAGTTTTTCCGGGTTGTTGAGCGCTCGAGAAACCGTCATCAAGGACACGCCGGCCAGCTGTGCAACGTCTTTCACTGAAGTCATACGAGGCGAGCCCGGTCAGGTTGACGCAGAATCATGACACAGGGCCCGGGTTTCTCGCGACTCGAATGACAGCGCTCATACCCAACCTGAAGCGAGAGGCCACGCCTTCGGAATCGATGCACGCCCACTACTGCCGTGGTTAAACAACTTCACGCCCAGACTGTCGGGCCGCGGATAGAGGCGACTGCTGAGGCTGAAGCGGCCGTTTTCGTCGAACACCTCGATGGACGAGCGATCGAGAAACACGCGCAGCTCCAGTCGCTCTTGTGTCGGGTCTATCGGCACACTGCGCTGGCCGCTGACTTGCGCACCCGAGCGGCTGCGGTCCAGCACCAGGCGCTGTAATGCCGCATCGTAATAGAGCAGGGTTTCTTCAAGGCCATCGTCGCTGCAGCGCAAGGCGATGCCCAGGTGGCCGTCGGTGCAGCCGCGCAAATCCAGATGCACATGGATTTCCAGCAGGTCGCCATTCACTTCCGGCACCCAACAGGTTCCCGACTCATCCCGCCAAGGCGTACTCGGCAATGGCGCCTCGCGCAGCGCGGTGAGCTCCCGTGCCGGATACACGCAAAGGCGATCGTCATGCAGTTCAAGTTCGCGCGGCAAACCGAGCATGCCGCACCAGTGATGGGCCTGGCTCGGCATCGGGCTTTCCCACATGTCGAGCCACGCCCACACCAGGCGCCGACCATCGTCGGCCACCAGCGTTTGCGCGGCATAGAAATCGTGGCCGTTATCCAGCTCGATAAAAGGCCCGCCGGTGAAGTGCCATTGGCTGTCGAGTTGGCCCACTCGATAACCGGTCTGGTATTTGTTGAGCCGTTCGTAACCGTGGGGTTGCATGCCCTGAGGGGAGTACAGCAGCACGTCGCGCCCGTTCAGGCGAAACAGATCCGGGCACTCCCACATATAGCCATCGCCCTCGCTGCCGCTGGCTACATAATCGAGGAACTCCCAGGTGTGCAGATCGGTGGAACGATACAGCGGTAGCAGCGGTTGATCGCCCAGACGTGCGCCGGCAATCAGGTACCAATAGTCGTCCGCTTGCCAGACCTTGGGGTCACGAAAATGCATGATCGAGTCTTGCGGCGCGGTGTCGATGACAGCGCCATGCTTGACGAAGCGAATGCCGTCGACACTGGTGGCCAGGCACTGGACTTGACGGATCGAGCTTTCATCACCCACGTCCTTCAGCCAGGTATGCCCGGTGTAGATCAGCGCCAGGGTGTCTCCACACACTACCGCGCTACCGGAAAAACAACCGTCGCGGTCGAAGTCATCGCCGGGCGCCAGGGCAATGGGCAGATGCTGCCAATGGACCAGGTCGGCGCTCTTGGCATGCCCCCAATACATCGGGCCCCACTTGGCGTCAAAGGGGTGGTGTTGATAGAAAACGTGATACTCGCCACGGAAGTACACCACCCCGTTAGGGTCGTTCATCCAGCCTGTCGGGGGGGCAATGTGATAACCGGGGCGGTAATCGTGGATGACCCGAGACAGGCCGTCACTCAGCGCCTGTTGCGCAAGGTCAAGGGAGTCAGGCATTGGATCGCTCATGGTATTCAAAGACAAAGTCATAGGGCGCCTGCTCGTGCCGGGCGCAGAGGGACGGTTTCAATGGCATGTGGGTGACGCTTCAAAGCTGTGCCGTCAGCGTCGAACAGGTGCAGGTTGTCGATGTCCAGCTGCAGCTCGACCCGATCGCCCACCTGCCATCCGGCGTGGACCTCACAACGACTGATCAGTGGCTCGTCCTGACCTGTCTCGAGGTGCACATAAGTTTCACTGCCCAGGTATTCGACCGCGGTCACCACGATGCCGGCGGCTCCTTCCGCTGCCTTGAGCGACACGTGTTCCGGGCGAATGCCCAGGCTCAGCAGCGTGCCCGCCGCCAGGTTCGAGCTGTCGAAGGGCAGGGACGTCATCCCCAACACGGGGCTGTCGACCAGGCTGGTTTCGCCCGGCGCCTGCAAGCGCGCCAGCAGAAAGTTCATTCTGGGTGAACCGAGAAAGCCGGCGACAAAGCGACTGGCCGGGCGCTCATAGAGTTCGCGCGGTGAGCCGACCTGTTCGACGCGACCGCCATTGAGCACGACAATTTTGTCGGCCAGGGTCATCGCTTCAACCTGATCGTGGGTGACGTAGATCATGGTCGAGCCCAGCCGGGCATGCAGCCGGGCGATTTCGTTGCGCATCTGCACCCGCAAGGACGCATCGAGGTTGGAGAGCGGCTCATCGAACAACAGAATGTCCGGTTCCCGCGCCATGGCTCTGCCCATGGCGACACGCTGACGCTGCCCGCCAGACAGCTCCTTTGGCTTGCGTTGCAGCAGCTTGTCCAATTGCAGGATTTGCGCGGTCTTCAGTACGCGCTCGCGCAGGCTGGTCTTTTCGGTCTTGGCCAGCTTCAGACCAAAGCTGATGTTGTCGTAGACGCTCATGTGCGGGTACAGCGCATAAGACTGAAACACCATGCCGACGCCACGCTCGCGCGGCTCCAGGTCGTTGACCCGACGCCCGTCGATCAGCAGGTCGCCGGCGCAGATCGAATCCAGTCCGGCGATCAGGCGCAGCAGGGTCGATTTTCCGCAGCCCGAAGGGCCGACGAATACCACGAACTCACCCGCAGCGATCTCCAGGTTGACGTCGCGCAGAATCCGCGCGCCGCCCAATTGTTTGTTCACGTTATCCAGTTTCAACTTGATCACGATGCTGTTCCTTGTAGTTGTCGGGCATCAACCCTTTAACGCGCCGGTAGTGAGGCCGGAAACGATTCGGCGCTGGAAGATCAGCACCAGAATCACCAGTGGGACGGTGACCAGCACCGATGCCGCCATCAACAACCCCCAAGGCAACTCATGGGGGCTGCCGCCGGAAATCAGGGCGATGGCCACTGGCACCGTGCGTTGGGTGTCGGTGAGGGTGAAAGTGAGGGCAAACAGGAACTCGTTCCACGCCGCGATGAAAGCCAGCAAGCCAGTGGTGACCAGTGCGGGCCAGAGCAGCGGCAACAGCACCCGGGTCAGCGTGATCCAGGGTGAGGCGCCATCCATGATTGCCGCTTCTTCCAGTTCATGGGGCAGTTGACCCATGAACGTGGTCAGCACCCAAACGGTGAAGGGCAGGGTGAAAATCGTGTAGCTGAGAATCAACGCCCAGGACGTGTTGTACAGGCCCAAGGCACGGATCACCTCGAACAGCCCCGACAACACCGCGACCTGGGGAAACATCGACACGCCAAGGACCATCATCAATACCGTGCCACGCCCACGGAATTTCACCCGGCCCAAGGCATAAGCGGCGGTCAGGCTGAGGAACAGCGCCAGCGTCACTACGCTAAGCGCGACCACCAGTGAATTACCGATAGCCCGCAGGAATGAGGCTTGGTTAAGCACCGCCGCGTAATTGGAGAAGTCGGGTTTTTTGATCCAGTAGCTCACCTCGAACAAGGCGCTGGACGGCTTCAGCGACGTGACGATGGCGTAGTAGAAAGGGAACACCGCATACAGCAGCAACACCCCGATCAGGCACCAGAAACCGAAGCGCAACAGTGCTTTTTTCAGTAGGCGAGGGCTCATGACCGGACCTCCAGTTGACGGCGTCCGAGGTAGAGATAAAGCATGGCGATCACTGCAACCACCAGAAACAGCAGGGTCGAGGCGGCGCTGCCGTAACCGACGTCCTGGAACTCCACCAGGTGTTGGCGGGCGTAGACCGACATGCTCATGGTGCTCGATGAGTTCGAGGTCAGCACATAAATCACGTCGAACACCCGCAGGGAGTCGAGGATGCGGAAGATCGCCGCCACCAGCAATGCGGGCATCAGCAGTGGCAGCGTGACCCGCCAGAACACCTTCAGTGGATGAATGCCATCGACCCTGGCGGCTTCGTAGCAGTCACTCGGCAACATCTGCAAGGCGGCGAGCATCAGCAGGGTGACAAACGGCACGGTCTTCCAGACGTCGACGATAATCACCGCCCACATCGACAGATCGGCATCTGCGGTCCAGGCCAGAGGCGCGGTAATCAGGCCGAGGCTGAGCATCAGGTGATTGATGATGCCGAACTGGTCATTGAGCATCCATGACCAGATCTTCGCCGAGACAATGGTCGGAATCGCCCACGGAATCAGAATCAACGCTCGCACCAGGGAACGGCCGGCGAACTGGATGTTCAGCAGCAACGCCACCAGCAGCCCCAGCACGACTTCCAGCCCCACCGACACCACGGTGAAATGCAAGGTGTTGCGCACTGCATTCCACCATTGCGGATCGACCAGGATGCCCGACCAGCTGGAACCGTTGTGGAACAGATAATTGCTCAGGCCAACGAAGGTGCCGCCAGCGGTGTCCGCCAGGTTGGCGTCGGTCAGGCTGAACCAGAATGTCCGCAGCAACGGCCAGGCCGCCACCAGGGCCAGACACAGCAACATCGGCGTCAGAAATAGCCAGGCAGCGCGCACTCGGCGACGCTGTACCGGCGTTTCCCTGGTGAGCAGGAGCTCGTCACAGGGAGCATGGGCAGTAGAGACAGACATGGTGATTTTCTTCCTTGTGGCTTACCAGTTCCGGTGTTTGATACGCGTGAGTTCGCCTTCCAGTTCGGTCAGCGCCTGATCGACCGGCAACTCGCCGGCCAGCACGCCATGCACTTGATCGAAGAACGCATTGGAAACCCGCGGATAACGAGCAGCGGTGATTGAAGCGGGGCGCATGACGCCATCGTTGAGAATGCTGTGCAGCTGACTGTAATAAGGCATGGCCGCGAGCAGCTCGGGATCCTGGTAGAGCGACTCGATCACCGGGTTATAGGCGCCAATCAGCGCACGATGTTTTTGCTGTTGGGCACTGCTCAGGTAGCTCACCAGTTCGGCGGCAAGCTTCGGGTTGGCGCTGTAACGCGATACCGCCAAACCCCACCCGCCGAGGGTGGAGGCATGGGTGCCGGTGCTGCCGCCGCGGGGCAGGGGAGCGACCCCGACCTTGTCTTTTACCGCACTGTCCTGGCTTTGCACCAGGGCCCAGACATAAGGCCAATTACGCATGAACAACGCATTGCCCGACTGGAATACGCCGCGTCCTTCTTCCTCGGTGTAATTGAGCACGCCACGCGGGGAGATGTCGCCTACCCAGCTTTTGGCCAGGGTCAACGCCGCTCTTGAGGCCTGGCTGTTGACCACGATGTCGCCTCGTGGATTGACCAGCCCTCCGTCCGGTTGGCTGCTGATCCATTCCAGCGCATTACACGTCAGGCCTTCGTAGGCACGCCCTTGAAAGATGTACCCCCAGGCGTTGGCGTTGCCGGCATTGCGCTCGGCCTGTTGTACATCCTTGGCGGTAGCGGTCATTTCCTCCCAAGTCTGGGGGACTTGCTTGTTGTATTTCTCGAGCAAGTCCTTGCGGTAATACAGCAGGCCCGAGTCGGTGAACCACGGCATCGTCACCAGCCGTCCGTTCACCGTGGCGTTGTCCACCTGTGCCTGGAAGTAGCCTTGGGTTGCATCGGCGGGCAGCACCTCGCGCAGATCCAGCAGATGTTTGGCCAGCATCCCCGGCCACACCATGTCGATCTGAATGATGTCGATGTCGCTGGACTGCGCACTGAGGATCTGTTGATAGAACGACAACCGCTCGGTTGCCGAGTTAGGCGTGGACACCACCTCGACGTGATTGCCGGTCTGTTGAGACCACGCCTCGACGGCCTCTTTGCACAGTTGTAATTCCGCGCCCACCGCACCGCAGGAAATCGTCAGATTGGCTGCGCTGGAGAGGGATGGAAGCCCGGCGCAAAGGGCAAGCAGTGCTGCTGGAAAGAGTGATTTGAGCTGTTTCATAAAGCCCTCTTTATTTTTGTTTTTAGAAAAGTTAACGTTAACATCGCCAAATGTAGCAGCGTATTTGCGATGAGGCATCCTTTTTTTCGTGGATTTTGACAATTAACAATTCACGAAAAAAAGGCCGGTCGCAGGACAAAAAATAAAAACAAAACAGGAAATCCCCCATGCAGAAAGCATCAAGCTGGCTACTCGCAGGCGTACTCGGCACCTCGGCGGCCACTGCTCAGGCCGCGACTCTGGAAGAACGCATGGCCGCGTTTGAAGCCCGCGCCAGCGCTGCGGAAAAACGTGCAGCCGCCGCCGAACAACAAACCCAGGCGCTCGCCAGGGAATTGCAGCAGCTCAAACAGTCCACTCCCGCCTTGCAGCCTGTTGCGTCCACTGCGGCGCCCACTTTGGATACGCGGTTGGCAAAACTCGAAGCCCGTCAGCAAAGCCTGGAGAAGGAGGGCAGTACCGGACACCTCACCGACGGGTTCAGCTTCAAGGGCTACGCCCGCTCGGGATTGCTGATCAACGATGGCCTGGGGGGCGGGCGGGGCGGTCCTTATACAACGCCTGCCGGTTCAGTCGGTGGCGCCGTCGGCCGACTCGGTAACGAAGACGACACGTACATGCGTATAGACCTGTCGAAAGAAGCCTATGCGCAGAACGGCACCCATTCCAAATTCACGGTTTCCATCGCCGATGGAGTGGAAAGCTCCAATGACTGGACGGCCGCCGAAAGTAACCTGAATGTGCGCCAGGTATTTACGGAACTCGATCATCTCGCCGCATTCAAGGGCAATTCGACGTTCGAGAACGCCACCCTGTGGGCAGGCAAGCGATTCGACAGGGACAACTTCGATATCCATTGGCTGGACTCGGACGTCGTCTTTCTGGCCGGCACCGGGGGTGGTATCTACGACGTGCAGATGAACAAGAACTGGCGCTCGAATTACTCGTTGATCGGGCGTAACTACGGGGATTTCAGTGAGGGCGGTGTCAATGCCGATGTGGAAAGCTACATCCTCACCTCCAACCAGTTCTTCGATAATGGTCAGTGGCAGTGGATGTTCAATGGCATTGGCTCAAAGAAAAACGACTTTAGCACTCGCACCAATGAAGCGGGCCTGAAGCCTGCGGACTCCGGCTTGCACAGCATGATCGCAAATCATCAGAAAAACTTTTTCGGCAGGGAAGGCTTCTTCAAGACGGCGCTGCTCTACGGGCAAGGGCTGGGGGCCGAGGTCAAGAACATCGGCTCGGACGGCGAACTGATCGACGACGCCCGTGCGCTGCGCCTGGCGCTGTACGGCGAGACACCGATTGCACCCCACTGGCGCATCGGTCCAAGTCTGCTGGCCGAACAAAGCAAGGATCGCTACGTCAAGGGTGACGACTACCGCTGGATGACCCTGAACATGCGGTTGGCCAATGAAATCAACAGCAATTTCGAGATGGCCTACGAAATGAGCTGGCAAACCATGAACCTCGACCCCAAGGGTTACCTGCAACGTAATGCGGTGGACGGCAACTTCTGGAAATTCACCATCGCCCCGACCTTCAAACCCGACGTTGGAGACCTACTCACACGCCCCGAGTTGCGAGTGTTCGCCAGCTTCATGAACTGGTCTTCGGACCTGGACCGATACAGCTCCACAGACAACTTTGGCAAGACCGACTTCAACGCCGGCGGTGTGTGGCAATACGGGATACAGATGGAGACCTGGTTTTAATAGCCGGGGCTTGCTTCCACATTTATTCGATGCCGTTCACCAATACTGTGATCGATGCAAGTCCATTGTGCTGTCCGGTGGCCAACGCTCATTAAGCGGGGCCGCCGGATGAACTCGTGGTCAGCCCCTGCCAGGCATGTCGATGCCATGTTGATGCACCCGTCGATACAGCGTTGCCCGGGAGATGCCCAAAGCCTTGGCCGCTGGTGTGGGTTTCCAGCGATGACGCACGAGGGCATCGATGAGTGCCTCGCGTTCAGGACTGGCGCAGCGTTCCATGGTGTCAGCTGAAGCCGGATCGTTGAGTCGACGGCCGGGCAGATGCTCAGGCAAGTCACTTAATAGAATCAAGTCGGTCTCGCACACCGCGCAGGCGTAACGCAATACGTGCCGCAGTTCGCGCACATTTCCCGGCCAGCGATAGCCGAGCAGGCATTCCAGTGCGGCGCTTCCCAGTTGCATCGCCATCGCGCAGGCCGACGATTCTTCCTCGAGTATCCGGTTGATCAATGCCAGTCGATCACTGCGTTCGCGCAACGGCGGCAATTGGAATCGCGCACCACTGAGGCGGAAGTACAAGTCCTCGCGAAACTCCCCGCTGGACACCAGGGCTTCCAGATCGCGGTGGCTGGCGCAGACCACCTGAATGTCTATCGCCTTGCTTCTTGACGCTCCCAGGGGCGCCACTTCGCCCTCGGCTAAAACCCGCAGTAGCCGGGTTTGCAGGGTCAGGGGCATATCGCCGATTTCATCGAGAAACAGGGTGCCGCCATCGGCCTGCTCCAGCAGGCCTTGCATGCCTTTATTCGAAGCACCAGTGAAGGCGCCGGCTGCATAACCAAACAGCTCGCTTTCGATCAGGTTTTCGGGAATCGCTGCGCAGTTCACCGCAATAAAAGGTCGATCACGGCGCAGACTGGCCTGGTGCAGCTGGCGGGCGAAGACTTCCTTGCCGGAGCCGGTTTCGCCGTGGATCAGCACCGGCAGATTACGGTCTTTGACCCGAACCGCAAGGCGCAAACTTTCTTCCAGTCGCGGGTCGAGTTCGGCGGGTGACAGTACCCGCCGAGCCGGGCTGCGTTTCACTTGCCGTGGCGCGCTGAGTCGCCCATGCAAGACATGGCGGCCACCCCGGCAGTGAAACAGGCAGAGTGATTCGTCTTTGGCGCGATGCAATAACTGCTGATCGAACACTTGGCCGATGTGGTCCGGCAGTTGACCAAAACTTTGCGACAGCCACTGCCGCGCCGCGGGGTTGAGTGCCTGCAGTTGGCCGTCGTCGTCCCAGGCGAGCAGGTAATCGGGCTGGCTGTCGACGTAGCCCGGGCTGTTGTGGGCCCGCAGCACCCAGTAACCCTGGGCACTGTTCATGAAAAACGCCTGTTCTATTTCCCGTGCGCTCTGCACCACCATTTGCCGGATCAGATGCTGCGAACGACGGTCGTCCGGCGAACGCACCGCAGACACATCGAGCACCCCGAGCAGTTCCCCTCGAGGGTCGAAGACCGGAGCGGCGGAGCAGGTAAGTCCGATAAAAGCCGCGCGGAAGTGATCCCGCTTGTGCACCGTAACCGGTGTTCGTGCGGTCAGCACCGCAGCCACCCCGCAGGTGCCTTCCTCACCTTCTGACCAGCAGGTGCCCAGGTACAGGCCTGCTTTGCGGCAATCATTACGGATGGAGGTTTCCACGCGATAGTCGATGGTCTGGCCCTGGGCGTCGGTGAGCAACACGCAGTAGTCGGCATCGCGCACACGACCATGGAGCCGGGCGACTTCTTCGCTGGCGATGCGCAGGAACAGTTCGGAGCGTTCTCGACACTCTTGCAGCACGTTCTGGGACAGGATCCGCGGCCCTTGTAATGAGCCAGGGTCCAAGTGGTGTTGCTCCATGGAGCGGCGCCAGGAATCCAGGATCAAGTCCGGCACCGGCAGTTGCGGCAGGTGCGCTGCGTTCTTCAAAACACGGCTGACGCAATCCACATGCGCCTTCGAGTGTGCGGAAAGCATTAGGGCCTCCGGTTCGATCTTCTTTTAGTTGTGCGGGCTATTAAGCGCCGTTCACGGACGGTCGACAAGCATCGGTTCACCCCACTGCGAAGCTGAGACGCGACGTCTCAAGGTCTGGCCGCTAACCCGTGCAGGCTGACATGGGACGTCTCAATCGAGCGGGATCCCATTACTTGGAAATGTAGTCAAAACCGCTCTGGAACGGGCTTTACGGCGATATTTTGCGATTCTGGCACCGGCCTTGCTCTAACCCTGGCAACCAGCACGACTGGCAACCCGATAATAACAAGAGGTGCCCTATGTCCTCCTGCCGAGGCTTTTACTTTGCCGTACCCGTGGTGGCGACATGAGTCGCTTGCCCCTGACCGTCGGCATCATTGCCAATCCGGCGTCCGGCCGGGACGTAAGGCGCCTGACGGCGAATGCCGGGTTGTTTTCCAGCACCGACAAGGTCTCGGTGATCCAACGGCTGCTGGCGGCTTTTGGCGCCACCGGTGTCGAGCGCGTGCTGATGCCCACCGACATGACCGGCATCGCGGCGGCGGTGAAGAAGAACAGTCATGGCCGCCAGGCGCGTGACAGCCACTGGCCAACTCTGGAGTTCCTGGAACTGACCTTGCGCCAGAGCGTGGCGGACACTCGCCAGGCCGCGCGCTGGATGGCTGAACGCGGCGTGTCGCTGATTGCCGTGCTCGGCGGTGACGGCACCCACAAAGCGGTGGCTGCCGAAGTCGGCGACATTCCGCTGCTGACCCTGTCGACGGGGACCAACAATGCCTTCCCGGAACTGCGTGAGGCCACCAGCGCCGGGCTGGCCGGCGGGCTATTCTCCAGCGGCCGGATCCCACCCGAAATTGCCTTGCGTCGCAATAAACGCCTGCTGGTGCGGATTCCGCGCCGCGACCTGTGCGAAGTGGCGCTGGTGGACGTGGCGGTGTCCTCGCTGCCCTTCATCGGCGTCCGTGCAATCAGCCGTGGGATCGATCTGGCGGAGGTGTTCGTCACCTTCGCGGAACCTCAGTCCATTGGCATATCGGCCCTCTGCGGCTTGTGGTTTCCGGTCTCGCGCCAAGCCCCCAACGGTGCCTGGATGCGCCTTGATCCGCAATCGTCCGAAGCCTTGCTGGTGCCCCTGGCACCCGGCCTGTTGCAAGGCTGCGGCGTGCTCGCGGCCGGCAGCCTTGAACCCGGTGTTGCCCATCGCCTGTGCCTGAGCAACGGCACCCTGGCCCTGGATGGTGAACGGGAAATCGAATTCAACGCCCATGACTTGCCCACCGTGACCCTCGATGCCGGCGGCCCGTTGAGCATCGATGTCAATGCGGCGCTGGCCTATGCCGCGCAAGAGCGGCTGCTGGCCATCGGTCGTGAACACCCGCAACACCCTTTGAACCTTGCACTTTGAAACTTGAGCCTCAAGACACCCTGGAGAATAAAAATGTCGACACAGCTGACTGCTGATCAATTGCTGCATGCCTATCGGGTGATGCGCACCATCCGCGTCTTTGAAGAGCGCCTGCATGTGGAGTTCGCCACCGGCGAGATTCCCGGTTTCGTCCATCTTTATGCCGGTGAAGAGGCCTCGGCCGCCGGTGTCATGGCTCACCTGAGGGATGACGACTGTATCGCCTCCAACCACCGTGGCCACGGTCATTGCATCGCCAAGGGCGTTGATGTGCACGGGATGATGGCCGAAATCTACGGTAAGAAAACCGGAGTCTGTCAGGGCAAGGGCGGCTCCATGCACATCGCCGATTTCGAGAAAGGCATGCTCGGCGCCAATGGCATCGTCGGTGCCGGTGCACCGCTGGTGGTAGGAGCGGCCCTGGCCGCCAGACTCAAGGGGACCGACGGCGTCGCCGTAGCGTTTTTCGGCGACGGCGGTTCCAACGAAGGGGCCGTGTTCGAAGCGATGAACATGGCCTCGGTGTGGAACCTGCCGTGCCTGTTCATTGCCGAGAACAACGGTTACGCCGAGGCCACGGCGTCCAACTGGTCAGTGGCCTGCGATCACATCGCCGACCGCGCAGCCGGTTTCGGCATGCCTGGGGTCACCGTCGACGGCTTCGATTTTTTCGCCGTTCACGAAGCCGCCGGTGCCGCGGTGGCGCGCGCCCGAGCCGGTGAAGGACCGTCGTTGATCGAGGTCAAGCTGACCCGCTACTACGGTCACTTTGAAGGCGACGCCCAGACCTATCGGGCACCGGACGAGGTCAAGTATTTCCGCGAACACAATGACTGCCTGATGCAGTTTCGCGAGCGCACCACTCGGACCGGCTTGATCGATGCCAGCCAGTTGGACCAGATCGATGGCGAAGTGGACCTGTTGATCGAAAATGCCGTGCGCAAGGCCAAGTCCGACCCCAAGCCAAGCGCCGCCGACCTGCTCACCGACGTCTACGTTTCCTATCCCTGAACGCCCCTATAACAAGAATCGAGACTTTTATCATGGCGAGAAAAATCAGTTATCAGCAGGCAATCAACGAAGCCCTGGCTCAGGAAATGCGTCGCGACCCCAGCGTGTTCATCATGGGGGAAGACGTCGCCGGCGGTGCCGGTGCTCCTGGTGAAAATGACGCCTGGGGCGGGGTATTGGGCGTGACCAAGGGCCTCTACCACCAATTTCCCGGCCGCGTGCTGGACACGCCGCTGTCGGAATTGGGTTATGTCGGTGCCGCGGTAGGCGCAGCGACCTGCGGCGTGCGCCCGGTGTGTGAGTTGATGTTCGTCGACTTCGCCGGTTGCTGCCTGGACCAGATCCTCAATCAGGCGGCCAAGTTTCGCTACATGTTCGGGGGCAAGGCTTCCACCCCGTTGGTGATTCGCACCATGGTCGGCGCGGGCCTGCGGGCCGCCGCCCAACACTCGCAAATGCTCACGTCGCTGTGGACCCACATCCCCGGCCTGAAAGTTGTCTGCCCGTCATCCCCTTATGACGCCAAGGGCCTGTTGATCCAGGCCATCCGCGACAACGATCCGGTCATCTTCTGCGAACACAAACTGCTCTACAGCATGCAGGGCGAGGTGCCGGAAGAGCTCTATACCATCCCGTTCGGCGAGGCCAACTTCCTGCGCGACGGCAAGGACGTGACCCTGGTTTCCTATGGGCGCACGGTCAATACGGCGATGGATGCAGCCCGCAGCCTAGCAGGGCGGGGGATTGACTGCGAGGTCATCGACCTGCGCACCACCAGCCCGCTGGACGAAGACAGCATTCTGGAAAGCGTGGAAAAGACCGGGCGCCTGGTGGTGATCGACGAAGCCAACCCGCGCTGTTCCATGGCCACCGACATCTCGGCCCTGGTGGCGCAAAAAGCGTTCGCCTCGCTCAAGGCGCCCATCGAGATGGTCACCGCGCCGCACACACCGGTGCCGTTCTCCGACTCTCTGGAAGACCTCTATATCCCCGACGCGGCGAAGATCGAAAACGCCGTGCTCAAGCTGATCGAGTGGAGCAAGCGTTCATGAGCCAGATCCATACCCTGACCATGCCCAAGTGGGGCTTGTCCATGACCGAAGGCCGGGTCGATGTCTGGCTCAAGGAGGAGGGCCAGGCGATCGCCAAGGGCGATGAAGTGCTCGACGTAGAAACCGACAAAATTTCCAGCAGTGTCGAAGCGCCGTTTTCCGGTGTGCTGCGCCGGCAGATCGCGCGCCAGGATGAAACCCTCGCGGTCGGTGCATTGCTAGGCATCGTGGTCGACGGCGAAGCCAGCGAGGCCGAGATCGATGCGGTGATCGAGCAGTTCCAGTCCGCGTTCGTGCCAGGTGACGGTGCCGAGGAAGACAGTGGGCCGAAGCCGCAGAAGGTCGAACTGGACGGGCGACTGATCCGTTACTTCGAGCGTGGCGAAGGCGGGGTGCCGTTGGTGCTGGTGCACGGGTTCGGCGGTGACCTGAATAACTGGATGTTCAATCATGAAGCATTGGCCGCCGGGCGCCGGGTGATTGCTCTGGATCTGCCGGGCCATGGCGAGTCGGGCAAACAGTTGGAGCACGGAACTCTGGATGAGTTGAGCGGGGTGCTGCTGGCTCTGCTCGATCATCTTGATGTTCCCGTGGCGCATCTGGTGGGGCATTCCATGGGCGGGGCGGTGTCGCTGAACACGGCGCGCCTGGCTCCCCAGCGGGTGCGTTCCCTGAGCTTGATCGGCAGCGCCGGCCTGGGTGCGGAAATCAACGGCGATTACCTGCAAGGTTTTGTCGAGGCAGCCAGCCGCAATGCCCTCAAACCACAATTGGTGAAACTGTTCTCCGACCCCGAACTGGTCAATCGGCAGATGCTCGAAGACATGCTCAAGTACAAGCGCCTGGAAGGGGTGGATGCGGCCCTGCGCCTGCTGGTTGCGGGGCTGTTCAAAGAAGGCCGGCAACAACTCGATCTGCGTGGCGTGGTGCAAGAAAACCGGCAACCGGTGTTGCTGATCTGGGGCAGTGACGACGCGATCATTCCTGCGACCCACAGCGCTGGCCTGGCTGCTCAGGTCGAAATCCTGCCGGGTCAGGCGCACATGGTGCAGATGGAAGCGGCCGAGCAGGTCAATCGGCTGATTCTGGACTTTGTCCAACAACACTGATGCCTCCCTTGGCGGCCGGCCATTTGCCGGGCGCCAAGGCCAACGATTTCAAGGAGATTCCAACATGAGCCTTCCAATTGATCCGACCCGCAGCATGCGTGCCGCTGTCTGGCATGGTCGTCACGATATCCGCGTCGAAGATGTGCCGTTGCCCGTCTCGCCACCGGCGGGCTGGGTGCAGATTCGCGTGCAATGGTGCGGTATTTGCGGCTCCGACTTGCATGAGTACGTGGCCGGGCCAGTGTTCATTCCGGTGGATGCGCCGCACCCGCTGACCGGCATCAAGGGGCAGTGCATTCTCGGTCATGAGTTCTGTGGCGAGATCGTCGAAATCGGCGCCGGGGTCCAGGGGTTCAGTGTGGGCGAACCGGTGGCAGCCGATGCCTGTCAGCACTGTGGCACTTGTTATTACTGCACCCATGGGCTGTACAACATTTGCGAGAACCTGGCGTTCACCGGGCTGATGAACAATGGCGCGTTCGCCGAGTTGGTCAACGTACCGGCCAACCTGCTTTACAAGTTGCCGGCCAACTTTCCCGCCGAAGCCGGGGCGTTGATCGAACCGCTGGCAGTGGGCATGCACGCGGTGAAAAAGGCCGGGAGTTTGCTGGGGAAAAATGTGGTGGTGGTTGGCGCGGGAACCATCGGCCTGTGCACCATCATGTGCGCCAAGGCGGCTGGCGCGGCCCAGGTTATTGCTCTGGAAATGTCGGGAGCGCGCAAGGCCAAGGCCCTGGAGGTGGGGGCGAGCCAGGTGCTGGACCCCAATGAGTGCGATGCTTTGGCAGAGGTGCGGCGACTGACCGGTGGGCTGGGCGCTGATGTCAGTTTCGAATGCATCGGCAACAAACACACGGCCAAGCTCGCCATCGACCTCATCCGCAAGGCCGGCACGTGTGTATTGGTGGGCATCTTCGAGGAGCCCAGCGAGTTCAATTTCTTCGAGCTGGTCGCCACCGAAAAACAGGTGCTGGGTGCACTCGCCTATAACGGGGAGTTCGCAGACGTGATCGCCTTTATCGCCGACGGTCGGCTGGACATCACGCCGCTGATAACCGGGCGTATTCAGCTGGAACAGATTGTCGGGCAGGGCTTTGAGCAATTGGTTAACAACAAGGAACACAACGTGAAAATCATCGTGTCACCCGCTCGAATCCGAGACGCCTCAGAAAGCGATTGACGCGAACCGAGCCTGAACATTCCTGCCGAATTCGGGGCAGGTAATGTTCAGGCAACGTGTGGCCCACCTTTTCAGAGCTGCACCCGCCGCAGCCTGCCGCTCAACGGGACGACGGTGTTGTCTGGCATGGGCAGTGGCCGGCCGGTCAAACCCATGCCTTCGCTCACCAGTACCGCATCCTCCAGCAGACACAGGTTGGAAGGGGTATCCAGGTCGCGGGCGAGCACGGCGACCTGGGCGGTATGCAAGTTGCAGCTCAGCAGTCGCCCGGTAAAACGGGTAAAGCCGCCATGCAGCGGTTCGCCGTTCCAGTCGGGTGGCAAGGGTTGCTGCAGGCGGTCGCAGAGTTCCAGGACCAGCACGTTGCCCTTCGGACACAGCGCCAGTCCGGTGGGCAGTTGCAGGCCGCGAATCAGGAGCTCGACTTGCCCACTGTCAGGCCAGACCCGAATCACCTGGCCGGCCTTCTCGGCGAAGTCGATGCCCTTGCGCGTCGGGTCGCCCTGCAACTCTCCGGAAAACAGACTGATCAGCACTGCGTCGGTCGCCGGTTCGTACACCAGGGTCACCGGGACGGCTTCCTGGCCCTGGTCCAGTTCGGGCAACCGGACCAGCACGCGTTCGTCCTGTCCGCTGGCGAATTCCACCAACTGATTGGTATCGGGCTTGACCGCCAGCCAACTGCGGCGGGTCGGGTGGTAACACAGCGCATTCAGATTGCCACGGCTGTGAAACACCGGTTCGGGCGGTGTGAATTGCAGGTCCAGCAGTTTGGAACCCTCGACGTAATCGGTCTGGCTGACCAGACAGCGCCCGTCACCGCAGGCGATGTCCGACAGCCCCATGATTTCATCGCGCAGCATGCGAGCCTGCATGTTCATGGCGCGAAAACCTTGCGCCAGTATCTCGCCGGGCAGATAGGCGCCGGGCTTGTGCGGATCCGGTCGCAGTCGACTGATACGACCGCTGAAGGGCTGTTCCGGCAGGCCCGAGCCGGCTTCGGTCAGCAGCAGGCTGCCATCGGCCTGCACGCAAATGCCCCGAGGGTTCAGCAGGCCTTCGGCGATGATGGTGCTCGGGCACAGGGTTTCGCTGGGCCGCGCAGGGATATTAATGGGAATGGGCATAGGGCTCTCTCCATGAATAACGGATGGATGCGGTTACTGCGGCGGTTGCCACGGTTCACCGGTGAGATAAGCCCGGAGCAGCGCCCGCTGGCAGGGCGACATCGAGCGCACCACAGGCATGAACAGCGTGGTGCCTTTGTACGCATCCGAAGTTCGGGCGAGGATGGGGTTCTTGGCGCCCATGACCGCGTCGGGCTGATTGAGCGGGATGTAGCGCGACATGGCGGGGAAGGCCAGGTAGTGAAAGCGCAGGACGTTCGGGTACATCAGCTCCCAGGTGATGTGGGTGCCCGCGGGGATGCCGAAGTCGGTCTGTGCGTATTTGCGGAAGCTGGTGAAGTAGCCACTGCTTGGAAGGCCATTGGCCGTGCAGGTCAAGGCGACAAAGCCCGCCTGGGCGGCAGAACCCGCTTTGACGGTGACCGGGAAACTGATCGCGAGCTGGCCAGGGTTAACGGTCAGCGATGCAGGAAAATCGAGGAAATCCCAGTATTGCGGTTCATCGTAAACAGCAGGAGCAGCAGCCTGCAGGTCGATTTCGGTGGCTTTGGGGACCGGACCGCCCAAGTACCTGACCTGCAAGGTGATTGACAGGCCATTGGGGTAGTCCTCCAGGTAGACGTTGCGCTGATCGGCATACACCCGATAGGTCGATTCGGTGGCTTGCAACGTGGTACCGGCGACCTTGCCGGGCGCGTTGATCGCCAGGGCGGCGGTCTGCACTGCCTGTAGCTGGTTGGCGGTCAGGGGCAGGTCGACGATGCCGCCATACACGTAGTAGTCGAATAAAAAGCGGTTGGTCGGGTCCAGGGTGGCCAGTTCAGTGCTGCCTGCGGTGATGGTGACGGGGCCGTAGTTCGCGTTCGGTCCGATAGGGCTGGTGATATCGTCCCTGACGGCCCTGAAGGTTTGCTTCGGAATGACGTTCACCATGTCGATGCTCAGGTAACCGTTGCCGCCCAGGTCGGCATAGCCGGCATTCCCCGTACTCTGGTTGACCAGTTGCCGGCCCGGCTGGCAGTTCAGCGGCTCGTCGGCGAAGGCCGGGGCCAGTGTACCGATGACCCTGCCGATGCTCGGGTTGGGGGTGTATCGGCCGGCGGCATAATCGGCGTCCAGTTGTTCCGTGGTCATCGTGGGGCACATTTCGAACATGACGAAACGCAGGACAATGCCGGTCGCACCCGGCGCCTGGATGATCGAGCGCAGGCCACTGCTGTTCTGGTTCCAGCTGACGATGCTGCTCAAAGGGAAGGTCAGTTGAAACGTACCGCTGGCGTGGAAAGATCCCGGCGCATCCATTTTCGCGGGCAACAGCACACGTCCCGCCACGTCGAAACTGCTGCACACGGTATTACTGCGAATCAGCAACTGGATGTCGCTGTTACCACCAATCTGCAGGCCGCCGACGAATATCTGGGTGGTCGTTGAGGAGGTGGGGTCCAGGTCCACCATCATCGGGCCGGAGACGGGGCCTTGTCCGGTCACCGGATCCACCGAGCCGAGCAGATAAACCGGCTGGCCCACCATGTCGCCGGTGGTGCTGATGCTGCCCGGATTGCCCTGGGAACTGATCAAGGCGTTCTGCATGTCGACGACATGCTGCCCATAGTGATTCCAGCCGCCAGCGGTGTAGTAGTCGCCGTCGGGCGCGTTGATCATGTTGTTCAGCTGATCGTCGGTATAAGACTGAGCAGTCGGCGCCAGGGTCGAGGTGGTCAGGTCGAAGAGCGGCCATTCCTCATTGCCGTCGTAAGGAATGGTGGGGGAGTTGTTTGGCAGGCTGACGTCCGTGCGGATGCCGCCCCAGAAATTCAGGCGTGGTCCATTGAGAATGCTCATGATCTATTCCTCGTCCTTGGTGGTTTTGCCGACAGGCGCGTTGGCGAATTTGAACATGTAGGAGAAATCGGCCTTGTAGGGACTTTTGACCGGTGTCGCCATGGAGTGGCAATTCATGCAGCTGCTGTTGGGCTGGATGTAGCTCTCCATGGTGACGTTGGCCGAGAGCGACGGGGTCGGCTGGCCCAGTGGATTGCTGGGGTTGTCCGGCATCAGCGGACGCTGGGTGGTGATGAGCTGGTAGTACTTCAACACGCTTTTTTGCACGTCCGGGTTGGTGCGGTAATTGGTGTTTACCCCGTTGGTGATCTCGGCAATCGGGGTGACCCGGTTCAGCGGGTTCGGGGTCTGGAACGTGGTGCCGGGTTTGGGCACGCAGACCAGTTGTCCGCCCTGAGTCTGCCAGTCGCAGGGTGACTGGTTGAGGCTGACGAGGGGCGCGGTGGGGTTGAAGTAGGAGTAGGTTGTGCCGGGTGTCGGCTGATCGACCCACTGACCGTGCACCAGCTCCTTGGGCGGAACGTTGTCGATCTGCTCGAAGGTCGACCAGATCCACTGTGGATAGCCATTGACCTTGGTGATGATGTGCAGGCCCACCAGGCCCAGGTAGGCCTCGGTGACACCGCTGCGCTGGCCCTGGTCGTTGAACGTGGCTACGCGCGCCAGCATGGTCAGGTAGTGGCTGGCATTGTCGTTGGGGGTGAGGATGCGCCAGCTCGACTTGACCTCGATGACCCCATTGGGGAAGTTGATGTTATTGGCTTTGGAAACGACGTCGGCGTTATAGAAGTTGTTGTTGACGATGTAGTCGTAGGACGTCTCGTTGGCCGAGATGTCGTAGTAGGTCGGGTTACCTGCCTGGTCGATCAGCCAGCCGCCGACGGCCTGGTCGACGGCATTCACCTGGGTGCTGTTCTTCAGCGCGGCGATGTTGATGATGCCCAGGCTTTTGGCGGTCTGCGGGGTATTCCACGGGCCAGGATTGGCACCCCTCGGCAGAAAGATTTCCTCCACGGTCTTGTAGGTTTGCCAAACGGTGTAGCCGGGATCCCCAAGCTGTTTGGCGCAGTCGGGATCACCTCGTTGCCCATCCTGTGCGGGCCAGTTCAAAGCGATGAACATCTGCCAGCTGTATTGATCGAACTGGTCCTGACTGGCGGTGGCGACCGGCGCGGTGCTGGGGGGTTGGCAACTCAGGTTACTGGCCTGCGTCGACGGCATGGCCTGTTCTCGGGCCAGGGCCTGCTCCAGGATCAAGGCCGGCAGACTGGCCAGGCCCACTAACATCACGCAGAAACGGAATGTGGTTTTCATGGCGATCCTTCGTCGTTATTCAGGGTTTGCGTTGCATGAGCTTGTTCCACTGCGCCTTTTGGCCGTTGCTCTGTGACGCCGGTGGCTCGAACAATTGGCAGGGCGGCGGATTCGCCGGGCACATGGCGGCCACTTGCGCCCAGGTCTGGGCCGGGTCCGGTTTGGCGATGCGGAAGTTGGTGTAGTTCTGGCTGACGATGGGGGCGTTGGCGACGCTGGCATCACCGGAGAAATAGAACGATTGCGGATGCCGGTAGGGCGGTTGTCCCGTGACGTTCTTGTAGAAGGCGTAGCCGAACAGGATCGGGCCTTGTGGCGAGTCGACATCCAGGGCATAGGCTTGCACGCTGCCATTGAGGTTCTGGCTGCGCGCGGCACTGTAGGGCAGGTGCTTGATGAAATCCTGCCGTGGTGGGTGGTTCATCGGCGAGAACATGCAGCAGGCCGGCATGTCCTTGGGACGGTCCTGGGGATAGGTCAGGAAGTAGGCCTTGTTGCCCAGCGACACGAAGGAGCAGGTGTAGTTGTTGTTCTTGATCGGGAAGATCGGCAGGCAGTATTTCTCGTAGTGTTCCATCATCGCGCCGAAGCCGTCGCCATCCGGCGGGATGTAGGCGGTGTCGTAGTAACTGGTGCCGCGAGAGACGGTGTAGTCCGCCGGGGTCAGGGTGGTGGGTGGATTGCTGTAGGGCGGCGGGTTTTTCTCGTAGTTGTGCATCACCCGGTACATGGTCCAGTCGCTGATCCAGTAGGCCGGGAAAAATGGATCGGAAGGCTCGCCCACGGAACGCTTGGCGATGCAGTTGCCGTTCTTTTCGTTACACCCCAGGTTGTTGTGCACCCCCATGCTGAAGTAGATGGCCTCGCTGTCCTGGGCGAAAACAGGCGGGCTGAGCAGCAGGATCAGCAGCAACAACCGGTCCAAGATGATTTTCATGGGACACCTCCTGTGAAGTGCCGGGTGGCGGACTCGCCACCCGGTAATCCGGCGTGAAACGTCAAAGGTCGTTGTAGTCGCTCATGGAGAGTTTCCTGGGTGGGAAGTTGAGTTTCACCAGGCGTTTGGCCCACAGCTGCAGCACGGCGCGGCGGCTTTGCGACAGGTCTCGGGTGATCGGCATGGCCAGGGTGCTTTCGTCCTGGTTGTCCTTGTTGATCAATATGAGTAACTGGTCGACGGCGCCCTCCACCCGCGTGCGTGAATCAAGGGGCATGTACTTGTTCATGATGGGGTAGAGGTAATAGAACGACTGCAGCACCTTTGGAAAGATGAACGTGTTCCATATTTCTTCCGGAGCTTGCGTGGAGGTGCACATGCCGTTCCAGGTGTCGATGAAGTCCTGTTGCAACTTCATGTCCAGCGGCAGGACCCGCAGCGGGGCAAGGAAGTCGACGTAGGCCTCGGAGAGCGGGAAGCTGAAGGGGATGGTCGGATCCTTATCGCCTTCCTTCACGAAGAAGCGCAGGGTGGGGAAGCCTGGCGCGACTGCCTTGCAGCCTATCTGAGCGATACCTTGGGCGTTGGTGGTGATGACGGCATAGGTGTAATTGACGGAGTTGCCCTTCTCGTCGTTCAGCGTACCGGTGCGACCGATGGGCTTGTCCAGGGTCAGGCAGGGGCGCAGGTTCACCGCGACCGGTTTACCGGAAACAGTGAGGAACTCTTGATAACCGACTGGGGTTCCAGAAGGTTCAGGCACGTCCTGCAGGTCCGTCAGTCGGCGGCCGCTGCCAGTGCTGCGGTAGAGGCCGACCGAGGGTGCGTCGGTGAACTGCGGCAGACCGGCCGTGTTCTTGCTGCGGTCCGCCGGGTTGTCGTAGAACAGCGTGAAGTCGGCGGCGTTGCTGAATGCCAGGTAGTAGTCGCTGCTGGTCACCATGTAGGGGTTGTTGTACTCGGCCACCCACAGTGTCGTGTTGGCGGCCGGCTGGCCATTGTTCTGCACCATGATGGTCAGCTTCTTGTAGTCGCCGACGTCGATGAAGCTGCCGCTTTCGATCACCTCGGCGGTCCATGTCTGCTGGGTGGCGGCGACGGTCTGGGGAGCGCTGTACAGGCCCAACCGACGTAGAATCAGGGGACCGGATTCCAATACACCCTTGGTATAGTCATCGAGGGGAACATCGAGGATACCCGAGCGCTGGTTGAAGGCCGACTGCCGATAGTCCGCGAAGTTCAAGATGACCGCCGGCTTGAATGTTCCATCCTTCTCGGCACCCAAATGGTAGGTACCGGCATTGAATTTTTCCGGGACGGGGATATCAGCCGTGGCATCCACGGGATAGCTCGGAAAGGTATTGCCCAGGTCAAGTGACAGGGTGTAGTCGTTGATCTGTGCCGAAATCACCCCCAACTTGACTTGTTGTGTCTCCTGGGAATACAGCTGGCTCATCGACACCGCCTCATTGGCCACCAGTCGCCTTCCGGCGGGCGCGGTGGGGTATTCACCGGCGAACCACAGCCCCAGGACCGCCGAGGTGCGGCTGTAGGCAGGATTGAAGAAAATCTCGTTGACGTTGTCCAAGCCCTTTCTGTAGAGGTCACGCACTTTCGCCATGACGTTCGGGTTGTTGGAACGGGTGTCGAGGCGCTGTGGGTAATCGTTGAATATCCCGTTCTTGTCATAGCAGGTCAGGTAGACGCAAAAGCGGAACATCAGGCCCTGTGCCCCTTGCTGCTCCATCTGCTGCTTCAGGTTGGCCAGCAGGGACGAGTTGCCGAGCGCCCATTCCAGATTCTCCTTGGGGAAGCAGGTCTGCCAGGTGGTGCTGACGTTCACCAGGCCACCCAGGGCTCCCCAACTGAAGTTCAGGAAACGGTCCATCATCCGGTACTTGCGGTTGAGGGTCAGGCCGCAGTTCGCGTCCCCTAACACCAGTTTGTCGAAGTACAGCGCCGTGAAGGTGTTCTGCCATGGGCTGATATCCACGAAGCGCGCCGCGGTCGGGGTATTGCTGCCCAAGGGGCTGCCGAGCAAGTGGTATTGCGCGCCGATCAGTGCATCCTTATCGATGTAGCTATTGGGCTGCACTTCGCCGCCGATAACGGTCGACTTGGTTTTCCCGTAGTTCACCAGGCCGCAACCGTTGTCGCCAAACAGATCCCATTCGGCGGGCATGTACGGGTCATGCTTCGGATTGATATTGTTTGGCACCTGCTGTACATAGGTCGGCATGCCAGCCATGTACTGCGTCGAGATGGCCCATGGCATCAGGGTGTCGGGAGCATTGTTCCGGTCGATGCCGAAGTGCGTCATGAACGACCAGTTGATGTCCGTGTTCACCGCGTCATACAGCGGGAACATGTCGTTGTTGTTGGCTGTTGGCGGGTTCCAGAACATCTGGCCGTTGAGGTAGATGCGGGGAAAATTCAATACGCTCATGTCGTGCTCTCCTTAGCGTTTCCACTGGGCGCGTTTCAGCGACCAGACAAAATCCAGTTTTTTGTAGCCGTTGAAGTCTTTGTCCGGCAGCGGTGTAGTGGGGTAGGTGAGACCGCCCTGGGTCGGGATGGCGAAATTGAAGTAACCGTCGGTCTTCGAGTAGGCGGCGGTGCCGTGGCAGGCCAGGCAGGATGAGGTGTCCTGGAACGCCGATTCCAGCTGCGAGTTCGCCAGCACCTGGGTCTTGGGTTGATATTCCACGCCGATCAACTCGTATTTCGACAGCGTCGGGTTGTTGGCCTGGAACTGCGTATTGACCGGTATGGCATCCGATGTCGGTCCGGTGCTGTTTGTCATCGGCCGGGGCGGGTGGCCCTTGGTCACGGTGTACTTTCTGTTGTTGACGTTCTCGAAGGTGGTCCAGACCCAGCTGGAGTCCAGTTTGTTGACCACATGCAAGCCACTCAACGCCGCATAGCCGACCCTGTAGTCGGTGCCCTGCTGGTAATAGGCCTGGGCGGTGTAGTAGCCGTCGTTCTCCAGCTTCTTCTTGTAGTCCATGTCCGCGCCGATCCACAGCCAGGCGGCTTTCAATTCCCAGGCCGTGGCGGGAAAGTTCAGGTTGCTCGTCAGGGCCTCCTGGCCATCTACGTTGTAGACATTGTTCTTGACGATGTAGTTATAAGTGTCCTGGGACATCAGCAGTTGAAAGCGCACGACTTGGCCTCGCTGTGCCTCAGGCACGACGGTACCGCCCATTTCCAGGCTCATCCCGTCGACCTGCTGCGTGGCATTGAGGTTGTGCAGCAGACGGTTCGCGTCCAGCCCCAGGGCCTTGGCTTGCTTGAGCACCTCGTCCGGCGGCTTCATGCGGCTGTCATACGAGCCAGGGTTGACGCCATTGGCCAGGTAGACCTGGTCGGAAGGCTTGAACGACTCCCACACGCGGTTGTAACCCTGGGCGTCGGGCTGGTTCAGGCAGACGAACCAGTTCCAGGCCATGGTCTCGGGGTGCTTGTTGAACGCCGTACGGGTCTGGTCGGCACTGATTCCAAATTGCAGGAAGTTGCTGCAGTTGAAGTTGTTGGTGTCCTGTGCCTGAGCCAAACCGGCCAAGGCACTCAGAACTGTTATAGAAATGGCTCGCCGCATGGAAGCTCCTTGGCATTGGCCGGGTCGGTGTGTGAATGCCCCAGGAAGTGTTCCAGGAGCAGTTGCTTCACTGCCGTGGCCGCAAGGCGCTGGGGCAACGGCAGATCGCAATTGGTGATGAGCAGCGGGCCGGTGTTCTCGCTGTCGGGCAGGCGACCATGGCTGCCACGGACCAGGCGGGTGTCCAGCGGAATCAGGTCCATGTAGTAGCGAAAGCCGAGCTTTTTCTGCAGCAGGCGGCGCGCCACTTTCAATTTGGGGAAGCGAATGGCCGGGTCGATGAACAGTTCCAGCGGGTCGTAGCCGGGCTTGCGATGGATGTCCACGGTGCGGGCAAAGTCGGGTGCCTTGCGATCGTCGAGCCAGTAGTAGTAATCGAACCAGTAACCCGGCGCGGCCACGGTCACCAGCTCGCCGCTGCGCGGATGATCCAGTTGCCAGGCCCGTTGTTCGGCTTTATCCAGCACCTGCTCGATGCCGGGCTGGCGCTGCAGCAGCGCTTTGACGCGAGGAATGTCTTGCGCCTGTTTCACGTAGATGTGCGCGATCTGATGATCGGCCACGGCAAAGGCCGCGCTGGCGCCGGGGTCGAGCAACTCCCAGGTCAGCGACTGGCGCACCTGCAACAAGCCTTCCGAGCGCAACAGCCGGTTAATCGATACGGATTGCTGTACCGCTTCGATCCCATATTCGGACAACAGCATCACCGCCGCACCTTGCTCCTGGGCAAAGGCCAGCAGGCGACCCACTTCACTGTCGATGGCCCGCACCTCGTCGGCAATCGACGGATGATCGGGGCCCAGTCGCTGCAGGCAGTAGTCGAGATGCGGCAGGTAAACCAATTGCAGATCGGGTCGATCAATCTGGAACTCGGCGATGGCGCAGTCGACGATCCAGCGGCTCGATGCGATGCCGGCCGCCGGACCCCAGAAACCCGGAAACGGAAATTCACCGATCTGCTGCTCGATACGCTCATGCAACGAGGCCGGTGACGAATACAGGCCGAACATCTTGCGGCCATCGGCCGGGTAGTGCGGGCGTGGGGTGATGGCCGCATCCACGTCCGCATACATGTTGTACCACCAGAACAACTGGCTGCAGCGGAACCCGGGGAGCTCACGCTTGAGCGCCTGCCAGACCTTTTCTCCCTGGATCAGTGCGTTGGGTTGCAGCCAGAATCGCACTTCGGCCTGGTCGCGAAAATACCAGCCATTGCCGACGATGCCGTGTTCCGACGGCGACAGGCCGGTGAGAATCGACGCCTGCACCGTCGATGTGACGGCCGGAAACACTGGTTGCAGGCTGGCCATTTTTGCGGTTTTCAGCAGGGCATTGATGTGCGGCGTTGCCGGCCCCAGCAGCGCGGGGGTCAGCCCGACCACGTTGATCAGCAGCAGCGGTTGACGCGGGTGATCAGAGGGCATCGGCGTACGCCTCCCGCACTTGGGGTTGTAGCAATTGACGCTGGCGCAGTTGTTCTTCGACCCAGTGCAGTTCTGCGGCGATTCCCTGCAGTTGGGCGTGCTCGGTGTTGGGTCGCAGTTGCGCGGGCAGGACGCCCCAGCTGTAGGTTTCCACTTCCAGCACGGGACGAAAATCCCCATGGTCTGCGAGAAAGTCGAAAGTCTGCGACAGCGCGATCTGGCTGCCGCTGAGCTCAGGCAGCAGCAAGTGTTCGCTGAACAGCGGGATGTGGAAATGAATCCGCAGTTCGGGGTACTGCCCCAGGTTATTGGCGCAATCGTCGAGGGCGGCGGGCAGGTCGGCCCAGCCCGATAACCGCGCCTGCGCATCTCGGGCTTTGACTTGATGCAGGTAGGTGGTTTCGGCGAAGTCGCTCAAGGTCTTGAGCACATGTTCGCGCCGGCTGTGGTCTTCAGCGGGCAGGCGACAAATCAGCGCGTTGGACAATTGGATCTTGCCGACAGGCACCCGGGCCTGGCGCAGCTTTTCCAGCGACTGATAGCAGTGTTCGAAAACCACAGCCTGATGGCAGACATCAAAACACAGCGCCAGATAGTCATGGTGCGGATCGCTGGCTTGGTAGCGGTGGAAGAAGGCGATGGCCTGGTCGGTGTTTTCCAGCACACAGTCCGGCTCCATCTCCAGGCAGAACACGATCTTCTTGCCCGTCTCCCGATGCAGCCTGGCCAGTGAAGCCGTGAGTTGGCGCAGCAGATGTTCGGCACGCTGCTGTCGCCGCGGGTTCCAGTCGGCGGCATAGCCCAGCGGTACGGTGGAAATCACGCCTTGGGGGCAATCCGACGGCAGGGCGTGTGCCAGGATTCGGGCCAGATTCAGGCTGTACGCCAGCCGTTTCGGATCAGTCCAGTTGGGCAAATAGACGTCGGCTTTCACCGCGCCTTGATGAAATTGGCCATAGGGAAAGCCGTTAAGTGAAGTCAGCCGCAGCCCGCTGCGTTGCAGCAGGCTGAGGAAGTCCGCGCGAGCTGACGCCTGCTGTAGTTCGGCCGCGGCGAGGGCGCTGATCCACAGCCCACTGTCTTGCTCGTTCAGGCCGCGCAGGGTGCGCACACCCCGGAAATGCCATTCGATGGATGACCGTAGTCCCGCCAGGTCACGGGTCGGGTGCACATTGCTGCAATAACCGACCTGCGCGGCAGCCCAACCCGTGCCGGCACTCATTTGATCACCGGTTCCTGGCCACGCAGGGCAGAGTTCTCCTGCCACTGCCGACGCTGGTCGATGGGCAGCGGGGTGCTGACCAGGGTCTTGTCCAGTTGGCCGCTTTGGGCAAAAAAGTCCACGGGGTTGTGGAACAGCACCTGTTCGACCTGGCTTTCGCTGAAGCCGGCAGCCAGCATCGCTTCGCCTGTTTTCGGCACCTTGAGCGGATCGCTGATGCCCCAGTCGGCGGCGCTGTTGACCACCATTTTCTCGGTGCCGTACTGCTGCAACAGGGCGACCATGCGCTGTTCCGACATCTTGGTGTTGGGGTAGATCGAATGGCCGCGCCAGCAGTCGCTGTCCAGCACCAGCGGCAGGGTCAGTTCGTTGAGGTGGTCGATGATCACCAGGTGCTCGGCAATCCCGACTTCGCGAATCACCGCCAGGGTGCGTTTGGTGCCACCGATCTTGTCGCGGTGCGGGGTGTGCACCAGCACCGGCAAATTGAATTGTCTGGCCAGCTCCAGCTGAGCGGCGAGGAAGCGATCTTCCTCCGGGGTGATGTCGTCGTAGCCGATTTCGCCGACCGCCACGACGCCGTCTTTCACCAGGTAGCGCGGCAGAATCTCCAGCACTTCATTGGCCACCGACAGGTCATTGGCCTCCTTGGGGTTGAGGCCGATGGTGCAGAAATGATGAATGCCGAACATGCTGGCGCGAAAGCGCTCCCAGCCCAACAGGGTGTCGAAATAGTCGATGAAACTGCCGACGCTGGTCCTGGCCTGACCCTGCCAGAAGGCCGGTTCGATCACCCCGGTGATGCCGGCGGCGGCCATGTTCTGGTAGTCATCGGTGGTGCGGCTGACCATATGAATATGCGGGTCGAAGTACTTGAGCATGGTAAATCCTCGTCAAGGAAAAGGAGTCGTTGAGTGTCAGTTCTGTGAGGTGCCGGCCAAGTACTCATGCCACTCAGGCGGCAAGCGTTGCTGCTGACTCAGGCCGGCCAGGCGCTGGTGTTGCGCCGGGCTGAGCAGGTCGAAGGCAATCACTCGGGGCAGCCCGGCGGACACCGTTCGTTCGGCGGCGAGCTGTTCGTCCAGCAGGTCGAGGGCCAGCTGGTTGAGGGTGACGCTGTGTCGTTGGGTCAGGCCGATCAGGCGTCGTATATCGAGCCCCATGCCCAGCGCCTTCAGCACCAATTGATGGAAGGCCCGTTCGCTGTAATGGCGCGATGGGTAAAGGGTGTCGAGCGCGAGGGCGGCGAACACCTGGCTGTTACTGGTACGCCCGGCCTGCAGCGCCAGTTCCACGCAAAGCCCGCGACTGTCGAGCCAGTCGAGGGCCTTCAGGGTGGCGATTTTTTCTTGATCGTCACCCCACAGGAACAGTTGGCGCAGCAACGGCAGTTGCCCTGCGAGGGGCTGTTGCTCCAGGACCTGAGCCAGCAACAATGCCCGCGCCAGTTGGACACTGCTCCAGTCGGGACTGTGGGGCAGCGATTGCTCCTTGAGGTTGCGCTTGCACTGGCTGCTCAACAGCGCCGCGGTATTGCCGTCCGGGCGTTGGGCAAGCTGCTCCTGGGCCTGGCGCCACCACTGCAGCTCGGTGTCATCGAGCTGTTGGGTGAGGGCCTGGTGTTGTTCGGCGAGGCAGTCGTGGCGTATTTCGAGAGCCGCCGATGGCGATGCAGTGACGTCCATGTTCATGTCGGTTTGATCCAGCGCTGGAAGTGTGGAAGCAGGAAAAACACCAGAACGCATAACAGGCTGCCCAGCGGCTGGTTGGCCACAGCCAGCACCAGGGCATCAAACAGTGGCAGAGCCGCCAGGCCAGCGCCGATAAAGGCACGGACTTGCCGTTGCTGCGGGTTGGCCAAGTGGTGCCAGTAATGCCAGCCCAGCCAGCCAAGCCAGAGCAGCAGCACCGGCCAGAACCAGGCGTTGTCGGAATAGATCGCCAGCGCCAGCGGGCTCAACATCAGCAGTAGAGGCAGGCGGCTGAGCAACTGGTTGTTGTGCTCCTGACGAGCCAGGTAGGTCAGGCCGCTGATGTAGACGCCAAGCAACATGGCGCACAGCCAGATCGGCTCCGGCGGCACCGCCAGGCTGGCCGCCGCCGTCAGGTAGAGGGCCGAGCGGCAGGCGCCCATCAGCCAGACGCTGTGGGCGTATTTCTTGTGCAGCAAGTTGTAGCCGAGGATGCAGCCCACCAGCAGGGTGGCGCTACCCAGCAACCAGTGCGGTTGATCGATCAACCGGCTCAGGCCCAATACCGAGGCCGCAGCCAGTATCAGCAACAGCGCAGTAGCCAGCCCCACTTGCTGGCGGCTGACCAGACCCAACGTGATAGGGCGGGGATTGTGGTGCTGTTGGTCCCAGTCGGCGTCCAGCAGGTCGTTCAATAACATGCCGGCCAGATACAGCAACGACAGCGCGGCCAACAGCAGGATCCACACCAGCGACGACGGCGGCGCCAGGGCACCAGCGCTGCTGGCGAGCAGGGCGGCGGCCAAGGTGTTGGTCCACACGGTGGGCAGGTTGGATACCCGGCCGAGGGTCATCCAGGTTTTCAGGTTCAGTGGTGTCTGGCTCATTGCGCGCAGCCCTCGCTGAGGGTGAGCGCCGGATCGATGCGGGTCGACAGCCGTTGCAGCGCCTGTTCCATCCGCGCGGCATCGATCTCGTGCAGGTCCACCGACTCGCCGATCCGGCTGAGCATGGGGATGGAGAGTTGCCCGCCCAGGTGCTGGCGGAATTCCTCCAGACCGAGCAGAACCAGCGAGCGTCCCTGTGCATCTTTCAAGGTCAGTTCCGGCGGGCTCAGGCTGAAGCCGAGCTTGAGCAACAGGTTCAGCAGCCGTTCGGTGTCGGCATCGCTCAACAACCCCAGGGCATTGGCATAGAGCCCATCCAGGGCCATGCCCACCGCCACGGCTTCACCATGGCGCAGTCGGTGCTGGCTGAGGTTTTCCAGTTTGTGCGCGGCCCAATGCCCGTAATCCAGTGGCCGTCCGTTACCGCGCTCGAAGGGGTCGCCGGCACCGGTGATGTGTGCCAGGTGCAGTTCGGCGCAGCGGCGAATGGCATAGCGGCTGGCCGAGTGATCGAAGTGGGCGAGGGCGTCGGCCTGTTGTTCCATCCATTGGAAGAAGGGCTGGTCTTTGATCAGCGCCACTTTTACCGCCTCGGCCAGCCCGGCGATCTGGTCGCGGCGAGTCAGGCTGGTCAGCAGCTGGAAGTCGTTGATTACCGCGGTGGCGGGGTAGAAGGCGCCCAGCAGGTTCTTCTGGCCGAAGGCATTGATGCCGTTTTTCACTCCGATGCCCGCGTCGTTCTGCGCCAGCACGGTGCTCGGGATGCGGATCAGGCGAATGCCACGGTGGAAAGTGGCGCAGGCGTAGCCCACCGCATCCAGCACCGCACCGCCGCCCAGGGCCAGCACATAGCAATGCCGGTCCAGCCCATGCTGCAGCATATCGGTGTAAAGCTGCTGCAACACCTGTGAATCCTTGCTCAGTTCGCCGGCCGGCACTGCAATCGGCGCGGCCTGCAAATGCAGGTCCGCCGCATGGGCGGCAAAGTAGGCGTCGATCTGTTCCAGCAGGTGCGGGGCGCTTTGCAGCAGTTGTTCATCGGCGAACACCAGCACCGTCACCGGGCCCCGGTGCTGTGGGGTGAGTCTTGCGGTGAGCTGGCGGTGCAGACACGGATTAGACGGCTCGAACAGGTGATCGGTGAACACCACCGGGTAGTCGTAACGGACCTCGAAACGCCCGTGCAGGTAATGCTCGGCGTTTTGCTTGCGCAAGGTTTTGAACAGGCTGTACCCGGCGATAAACAGCCCGGGCAACACCATGCTGGCGAGCAGGGTCACCAGCAGCGCGTTCTGCTCGACGAGGTAGATGCCGATGGCGCTGTAGGCCAGTGCCAGACCGGCATTGGCCAGGGTGGTCACTAACACGAACGCGGGCAGCGGATAACGTTGCATCCCGGCGGCCACCACCGAGGTTTCGGCCAATACCGGCACGCCGCGCAGGCAGATCAACGACAGCGTGCCCAGCTTGTATGCCAGTTGCCCCGGCTGGCGCTGATGCAGGCCCAGGCGGCCGGACAGCAGCCGAAAATAGCCCGCCCCCAGCGCATACCCCAGTCCGGCCCCCAGGCACAGCCCCACGAAAATCACCAGGTAGCCGCCAACAGCGCCGAGCATGGCCACGGCCAGCAGCGCGACCATGCTCGAAGGCACCGGCAGCACCACGTCCAGCGCGAGCAGGGCGATCAGCAGCAGGGCCAGGTTGAGTTTTTGGGTGGGAGTGGAAGGCTGGTACAAGTTGAGATGGGTCAGGAAGTCCTGGATCTGTTGTTCGAACAACAGAAAGCTGGCGATCACCAAGCCTGAGAAGCAAAGCAATGAAATCCAGAAATGACCGGCAGGCCCCCGTTGCGAGAACGCACGATACCCATGGCTGCGCTTCATCAAGCATCCCTCTTTATTTTTATGACTGATTCCGTGTCAGTAATTAAAAGCAGCGTCTGGTTGGTATTGGATCGATAGGTTCTCTCGCCTGAAGGGCTGGTTTATGTACGGTTTGGTTACGCCTGTAGAGATAGTTCTGAACTTAGACGGTCGTGGTGTTTTTGCAAGGCGGCCTGATGGCGATCTGACTTTTTTCACCTGCGTGAACGCGACCCGTAGCAGCTGTCGAGCCTGCGAGGCTGCGTTCGGCGGCGCAGCCGTCGTGAATCCGGCTGACGTGGTTTGCCTGATGCACCGCGAGTTCTGGTTTTACGACTGCTGCGCAGCCGAACGCAGCCTCGCGAGCTCGACAGCTGCTACAAAAAAGCGCGTCGCGGCTATCGATGCATCTGAGTCGATGTTAAAAAATGTTATTTTAAAAAAATACTTCACATAATCTGTTCATTGATGGATTATCTGCTCAACCAGTGCCAAGCGATCGTAGCTGCCACTGTGTTGGGCGATCCGCTGGCCATGCCGCCGGTGCCCATCTCTACATCGCGGCCCGCCGCCTGCGCTTTACCGGCGTGGAACAGGCCGTTGCTTCCCTCAGGAGTACCCCATGAATAACAAGAATGTCGGTGTTGTCGGTCTGGGCGCGATGGGGTTGGGCATTGCCCGCTCACTGTTGCGCAGTGGTTTCAATGTGCATGCCTGTGATGTGCGTGCGCAGGTGACTGAACAGTTTGCCGGGGAGGGCGGCGTGGCGTGCTCTTCGCCCGCGCAGATGGCCGCGGCGTGCGACGTGATCATTACCGTGGTGGTGAACGCCGAGCAGACCGAAACCGTATTGTTTGGCGAGGGTGGCGCCGTCGCTGCGTTGCGCCCGGGCAGCCTGGTGATCGGTTGTGCCACCGTGGCCCCGACCTACGCTGTCGACCTGGGCCAGCGCCTGACCGCCCAGGGCTTGCTGTATCTGGATGCCCCGATCTCCGGTGGCGCAGCCAAGGCGGCTGCCGGTGAAATGACCATGATGACGTCCGGCCCGGCCGACGCTTACGCCAAGGCCGAAGCCGTCCTGGCAGGCATGGCCGGCAAGGTTTATCGCCTGGGCGACAGCCATGGCCTGGGTTCGAAGGTCAAGATCATCAACCAGTTGCTCGCCGGTGTGCACATCGCGGCCTCTGCCGAAGCCATGGCGCTGGGCCTGCGTGAAGGGGTCGATGCCGACGCGCTTTACGAAGTGATCACCCACAGCGCCGGTAATTCCTGGATGTTCGAAAACCGCGTGCCGCACATTCTCAAGGCTGATTACACGCCATTGTCCGCGGTGGATATTTTCGTCAAGGACCTGGGCCTGGTGCTGGATACCGCACGGGCCAGCAAATTCCCGCTGCCGCTGTCGGCCACCGCCCACCAGATGTTCATGCAGGCTTCCAGTGCCGGCTTCGGGCGTGAGGACGACTCGGCAGTAATCAAGATTTTCCCCGGCATCGAGTTGCCGACTGCCAAGACCGAGCCGGTTTGAGGAACACCCAATGAACACTACCCCTGCACGCCCATTGCTGGGCTGCATCGCCGACGATTTCACCGGTGCCACGGACCTGGCCAACATGCTGGTGCGCGGCGGTATGCGCACCGTGCAAAGCATTGGCATTCCGAGCAGCGAAGTGGCGGCCGGGCTCGATGCCGATGCGATCGTCATCGCCCTCAAGTCACGCACCATTCCAGTCGCCGAAGCGGTCGAGCAATCCCTTGCCGCGCTGGCCTGGTTGCGTGAGCAAGGCTGCGAGCAGATTTTCTTCAAGTACTGCTCGACGTTCGATTCCACCGCGGCCGGCAATATCGGCCAGGTCAGTGAAGCACTGCTGGCGGCGCTGGGCAGCGACTTCACCCTGGCGTGCCCGGCGTTCCCGGAGAATGGCCGGACGATCTTTCGCGGTCACTTGTTCGTCCAGGATCAACTGCTCAGCGAGTCGGGCATGCAGCATCACCCGCTGACGCCGATGACCGATGCCAACCTGGTGCGGGTGCTGCAGTCGCAGACCCGTCTGAACGTCGGCCTGTTGCGCTACGACACCATTGCCCAAGGCGCCGAAAAGGTACGCGGGCGCATCGCCGAACTGCGGGCTCAAGGTATCGGTATGGCGATTGCCGATGCCTTGTCGGATCAGGATCTGTACACCCTTGGCACCGCCTGTGCCGACTTGCCGTTGTTGACTGGCGGCTCGGGGCTGGCCCTGGGCTTGCCAGAAAACTTCCGTCGTGCCGGTAAACTGCGCGACCTCGATGCCTCGAAACTCCCGGCGGTGGCCGGTGGTGAAGTGGTGTTGGCCGGTAGCGCTTCGATCGCCACCAATGGCCAAGTCGCAGACTGGCTAGAAGCCGGTCGACCCGCGCTGCGGATCGATCCGTTGGCCCTGGCGGCTGGCGAACCCGTGGTGGCCCAGGCTCTGGCCTTCGCCAAGAACAATGAACAAACCGTATTGATCTACGCCACCAGCGCACCGGACGAGGTCAAGGCCGTGCAGCAGCAGCTCGGCGTCGAACAGGCCGGCAGTCTGGTGGAAAACGCCTTTGGCGAAATTGCCCAAGGCTTGCGTCAGAGCGGCGTGCGGCGCTTCGTGATCGCCGGCGGTGAAACTTCGGGCGCGGTGGTTCAGGCGCTGGGCGTACAACTGCTGCAAATTGGCGCGCAGATTGATCCGGGTGTGCCGGCAACCGTCAGCAGCACCGATGAGCCTCTGGCCCTGGCGCTCAAATCGGGCAACTTCGGTGGTCGGGATTTCTTCAGCAAAGCGCTGAAGCAACTGGCCCAGACCGGAGGTGCGCAATGAGTAATGAAAACGCCCTGCGCGAAGAAATCTGCGACGTTGGCCGCAGCCTGTATGAGCGCGGTTACACCGTCGGCAGCGCCGGCAATATCAGCGCACGGCTGGACGATGGCTGGCTGATCACGCCGACCGATGTCTGCCTCGGCCGCCTCGATCCGGCGACCATCGCCAAGGTCAATCTGGCTGGCGAATGGGTGTCTGGCGACAAGCCGTCGAAGACATTGGCGTTGCATCGCCAGGTCTACGACCGCAACCCGAGTGTCGGTGGTGTGGTGCATACCCATTCCACTCATCTGGTGGCGTTGACGTTGGCAGGTGTCTGGCAGCCGAACGACATCCTGCCGCCATTGACGCCCTATCAGGTGATGAAAGTCGGGCATATCCCGTTGATCAGCTACCAGCGTCCCGGCTCGCCAAAGGTGGCCGAACAGGTCGCACAACTGGCCAACAGTGTTCGCGGCGTGATGCTCGAACGGCTGGGGCCGGTGGTCTGGGAGAGTTCGGTGTCCAGAGCCAGCTACGCCCTGGAGGAGCTCGAAGAAACCGCGCGGTTGTGGCTGATGAGCAATCCCAAGCCCGAACCGCTCGATCAGGCAGCACTGGACGAGCTGCGAGCGGCTTTCGGTGTGCACTGGTAGGGCGCTGACTTTTCTTCAAACGATAGAACACGAAAGACCGATAAAGCAGGCCCCGTTCGGGAGACGCGCAACGGCTCCCGCAACCCCGGCTTGCCTGAAAAATACAATAACAAGAGGACATCCAGGCATGACTCATCTTCACTGCGGCATTTTCAGACCCGGTTGCAGCACCCTTGTGTTCACCCGGCGCGGAGGGCTTGTGAAATGAGCCCGTTAATCCTGATGGTTACCGCGGGGCTAGGGATCGCTCTGTTGTTGTTTTTGGTGCTCAAGTACAAGTTCCAGCCGTTCGTGGCGTTGATGCTGGTGAGCATTCTGGTGGCGCTGGTGGCCGGGGTGAAACCGGCCGACCTGGTCGCCACCATCGAAGGCGGCATGGGCAAGACCTTAGGCCACATCGCGATCATCATTGCCCTGGGCGCGATGATCGGGCGGATCATCGAGCTCTCCGGTGGTGCCGAGGCGCTGGCCAAGACGCTGATCAGCCGTTTCGGCAATCGACGCACGCCGCTGGCGCTGACGATTGCCGGGTTCATGGTCGGGGTGCCGGTGTTCTTCGAGGTCGGTGTGATCATCCTGATGCCGCTGGCCTATGGCGTTGCCCGCAGTGCACGCAAGCCACTGTTGGTGTTTGCGCTGCCGATGTGTGCTGCGTTGCTGACCGTACACGCCTTCCTGCCGCCACACCCCGGCGCGGTGGCCGCTGCCAGTCAGTTGGGTGCCGACCTCGGTCGCGTGCTGATGTTCGGTCTGCCGATCACCGCGTTCCTCTGCTATGTCGGTTACCGCGTGGCCGGGCGCATGACCCGTCGGGTGTACCCGATGACCGACGATATCCGCGCCGAAGTCTATGGCCCGCATGTCACCAACGAAGACCTGGTCGCCTGGGCCAATGGCAACGGTAAGAGCGCTGAACGAGCTGCCGTGGCCGCGTCGCACATGGGCCTGGAAGAGTCCACCAGCGCGATCGTTTCCAAGTTGCCGCCGGCACCCGCGCCGGGTTTTGGCATGATCGTCAGCCTGATCGCGCTACCGATCATTCTGATTCTGCTGGGAACACTGTCCAACTCGTTGCTGCCTGCCGACTCGGTCCTGCGCGGCATCATGACCGTGCTCGGTGCGCCATTGGTGGCGCTGCTGATCGACACCTTACTGTGTGCCTGGTTGTTGGGTTCGCGTCGGGGCTGGAGTCGTACCCAGGTGTCTGACGTGATCGGTTCGGCCTTGCCAGGTGTGGCCATGGTGATTCTGATTGCCGGTGCCGGCGGTGTGTTCGGCAAGGTGCTGGTGGATACCGGCATCGGCGCGGTGGTCTCCGATTTGTTGCGCACCACCGGTCTGCCGGTGCTCGCGCTGGGCTTTCTGCTGACCATGCTGTTGCGTGCGGTCCAGGGCTCGACCACGGTGGCGCTGGTGACCACCGCCGGCATCATCAGCCCGCTGATCGCGACCCTCAACCTCACCGCGAATCACATGGCGCTGCTGTGCCTGGCCATGGGCGGTGGCGGGTTGGCCATGTCCCACATCAATGACGCTGGTTACTGGATCTTCACCAAACTGTCCGGGCTGAACGTGGCCGATGGCCTGCGTACCTGGACCGTGCTGACCACCTTGCTCGGCACGCTGGGTTTCGGTATTACCTTGCTGATCTGGCCGTTTGTCTAACGAACTGTCGACTTGTAGTAGCCAGGCTTGCCGGCGAAGGCGTCTTTAAGAGCGCCTTCGCCGGCAAGCCTGGCTCCTACAAAAAACATACATAGGAGCTACCATGCCTCGTTTTGCTGCCAACCTCAGCATGCTCTACCCGGAACATGAGTTTCTGGATCGTTTCGCCGCCGCGGCCGCCGATGGTTTTGAAGCGGTGGAATACCTGTTCCCCTACGACTACAGCGCCCAGGAACTCAAACAGCGCTTGAGCGATAACGGCCTGGTGCAGGCGCTGTTCAACGCACCGCCCGGCGATTGGGCGGCAGGCGAGCGGGGCACGGTATCGTTGCCGGGCCGGGAGAGTGAATTTCGCAGCGGTTTCGATCGCGCACTGGAATACGCCGCCGTCCTGGGCAACTCACGCATCCATGTGATGGCCGGGCTGCTGCCGTCGGAAAACGATCGACCACGGCATCACGGCGCGTACCTGGAGAACCTGGCCTACGCCACCGCGCAGGCCGCCAAGGTCGGTGTCACCGTGCTGCTGGAACCGATCAACACGCGCGACATGCCGGGCTTTTTCCTCAACCGCCAGGATCAGGCCCAGGCCATCTGCAAGGAAGTGGGCGCCAGTAACCTGAAGGTTCAGTTCGATTGCTACCACTGCCAGATCGTCGAAGGTGACCTGGCCACTAAACTGCGTCGGGATTTCGCCGGCATCGGTCATATCCAGATCGCCGGCGTACCGGATCGACATGAGCCGGACCTGGGCGAAGTCAACTATCCCTATCTGTTCGAGTTGATCGACCAGTTGGGTTATGACGGCTGGGTAGGGTGCGAATACCGGCCCCGTGGCAACACGTCGGCCGGCTTGCAGTGGCTGCGGGACTGGAAGGCGCGCTAACGCCTTACAGGTTGTTATCGGAAGGCAACAGCAGTTCGACACCCTGCTTGCGGATGCTATCGGCCGCGGCAGGGGTCAGTGCGTCGTCGCTGAGGATGATGTCGAACTGCTCGAGCCCGGCGATCCGGTACATGCTGAACGTGCCGTACTTCGAACTGCTGGCCACCAGCACCACTTGCGAGGCCGATTGCATCGCGACTTGCTTGACCTCCACCTTCAGCGCCGACGGCGTGGTGAGGCCGCGACGCAAATCCCAGGAGCTGGTGGAAATGAAAGCGATATCGGTGACGATCTGACGCAAGGTGGCCACCGCCAGCCCACCCACGCACGATTGATTCGAATGATCCAGTTGCCCGCCGGTGTGAATCACCGTGACATGGGGCGCATCGATCAGCGCTTGGACAATCCCGAAGTCGTTGGTCACCACGGTCATTCCCGACAGCGCCTTGATGTACGGGACGATTTCCAGTGTGCTGGTCCCCGCATCCAGATAAACCGTCATATCGGCATGCAGTAGCCGCGCGGCCAGCTTGGCCATCGCCTGCTTCTGCGGCAACTCGACCACCGCCTTGAACTGATGACTGGGCTCGCTGTGGAGCTGGCTGGCAATTCGCACGCCGCCAGTGACCGAGTAAGCACGGCCTTCCTGTTCAAGCAGCGCGATATCGCGGCGGATGGTCATGTGCGAGCAGTCGAACATTTCCATCAACTGATGAACGCTCAGCACCTGATGCTTGCGCAATTGGCGCAGCATCAATTCACGGCGCTGTTCAGGAATCATCGGTGCGCCGCTTTCGGCGGCGATGTCCTTTTGACTAGGCATTCGGGCTCCAGAGTGAAGAAATCCGCCGACAAGGAAAGCGGTGCAAACATAGTAGCGAATCTACGGTAAAGGAACGAGCTGTTGCGGATCTCTGTTCTGGTGACGGCAGCCTCAATCCAGATCCCGGCGGATAGCGTCCAGGCGTTCGTCGAGCAATGGGGTGAGGAGGGCGTAGCACTGCGCCGGGGTGATGGACACGGTGGTTGTCCCGATCAGGCAGCGTTGCAGTTGTTCGAGCGCAGTGTGCAGCGAATGGGGAGCGTGCTTGAGCAAGCGTTCGTGCAGGTACTGCAATTGAATCAGCATTTCCAATGGGCAACTTCGATGGGCGGCGGCGCGTACCGACAGCCCGCGCAGTCGTCCCAGCTCTTCAAGTTCCCAGCAGCGCGCGGCGATGCTCGGGCGCGCCAGGCTGAGCGCACAGCGTTGCAGTTCGAGGTGCTGGATGGCGCCGAGCAGGTCCTGCAGCAATCGGCAATGGCCATCGAAATCCGCCGGGTCGCGACGTAACGCGCCCCAGGCCTGGCACTGTGCGGAATACGGCCACTCCCTCCAGCGTTGGTCGAGCGCGTGCCCCAATGCCTGGCAACGTTGTTGCGCCTCGCGGGTGACTTGTCCGCCGAGACCGCGATGCTGCTGTAGTCCTTGCAGCAGGTCGAGACCGAGCAACAGCGCCTGCCTTAGTCCCGTATCACCCTGTGGCAGACGGACTTGGCGGGATGGCCCATCGTCGAATGCTGTGGCGAGTGCTGGATTCATGGGCGGCTTCCGACGGTGAGCTGGTTGAGATAACGGGTCAGGTCGTGCAGCGCATTGGTTTGCGTGCTCTGTTCCTGTACCGCGCCATTGACCTGTTGCAACTGTTCGCTGAGGGCATGATTGGCTAGCTGATGCTCGCTGAGCGCCTGTTGCATGGCGCCGAGGTGTTGCAGATTGCTCTGGCTATGTTGCGCCAGGTCGTCGAGGTTGGCGGCGAGCTGCTCGCTCTGTTCACTCCCGGCGGCCAGCAGATCGCGGTGTTCCTTGACCTCGCCATCCACCTGGCGCACGGCCATGGCGATCGCTGTCGCGGCGGTAGTGATTTCATGGGTCGCCCGGTCGGTGGCCTGGGCCAGGCTGCGGACCTCATCGGCGACCACGGCGAAACCGCGCCCGTGCTCGCCGGCACGGGCCGCCTCGATGGAGGCATTGAGCGCCAGCAACTGGGTCTGTTTGGCCAATGCCTGAATGCTGTTGACCGTGCTTTCCACGGCGGTCGTGCGCTGCAGCAACGCGTCCACGGTATGCGCGGTATTGCCCAGGCGGTGCTGAATGGCGCGCATGCTGTCACCCACTGAGCGCGCCTCCAGGCAACCGGTTTCGCTCTGGGTGTGAGCGTTGGCGAAGGCTGCCAGCGCGCCCTTGGCCAAGGCATCGATGCTGTGCAGGGTCTGATCGATCTGTTCGCTGGCGGCGGCGATCATGGCAATGCGTTGGCTCTGTTCCGCTCCCTGGTCGCGGGCCTGTTGGGCCATCTGCTCCAGGGCACGGCTGGCGAACTGCACTTCGCTGCGCAAGCGTTCGTTGTTGCGCAGTTGCAAGCTGGCGGTCACCAGCAGCGTCGCGGGGTCGGCATCCCGGGAACTGCGCAGCAGTTGTGCGAGTTCCGTGTCCCAGAATATCTGTAGCTGGCGTTGATGACGCTCGCGCAGCTGCCAGGCGCATCCCAGGTACAGCACGCCAGGTATCAGGGCCAATGCGCTTGCGGGCTGTTCGGCCAGTGCGAGACCACAGGCGCCGAGGGCTATTCCGAGCGGTAGCCAGAAGCCGATCCTGCTGCGTTCGAGCAGGGCTCTGCCAGGTTCGAACAAGGCTTTGGCGAATGATGTGCCGGCCGGGTGCGATGTGCCGCCATCGCTGCGCAGATGAACGATGGCGTGACCCGGTGGGTGCATTCCTTGAGCGGACATGAGGATTTCCTTCTGATGCCGGGATGAAAGCAAAAACGGCGCACGCTCTCCTGCCGCAATGGGCAGGGGAGCGGACGCCGTTGTCCGAGATGTTTGCCAAACCATCGGTGTTGATGGCTCAAGCCTGATCAAAAGCCTAAGCAAGTTGTTTGCCAGCCTTTGCGTTCGACAACGGATCAGCCTGTCACCCCGCGGTGGAAGGAGAATTGCATCTGATGGCTACAGGGCTGTGAAGGCCGCACAGGCGAGCAACGCACCAGTCGCGGGAATGGCAGAGCCGCCGTGCTCTGTTCTGGGTCGAGTAAGTCAAGACGCATAACCTGTAGGAGCGAGCGGTGCGGCGATCCGACTTGCCCGCGAAGAACGATGACGCGTAACACCTGAAAAACCGCGGTGCATTCTTCGCGGGCAAGCCTCGCTCCTACAGGATTTTCGTCGCAAATTAGTTCATGAATTTCTGAACTAACTATTTGCTGCAGCCTATTCAATCGCTTGTCGCCCTAGCCTTAGGATTCGTCACACGGGACCGCTGCCATCAGAGCCGCGGCCCGCAGCAACTTCTTTCGACTGCCCAGTAACGCCAGCCCAATAGCGGGTGGCCTGACGCAGCCGAGAGGAATGCATGAAGCTAGAAATTTTCCGCACGTTATGGGGCTATACCGCCAGCAAGGCACAGGCCCTGGATGAACTGCTCGCCGCCGGCTTTGATGGCCTCGAAGCGCGCCTGCCACTGCAGGCCGATGAGCGTGGCGAGTTCGGCGCTTTCCTGCGCAGTAATCAAGTTCCCTACATCTGCACACTGTTCAGTGCCTACGATGTATTGCCCGACCAGAACGCCACGCCCACCCAACACTTGGCCGACATTGATCGCAAACTGGGCTGGGCCTCGGAGCTGACCCCACGTTTCGTCAATCTGCTGGCAGGCAACGACCGCTGGCCGCAGGCATTGCAGGTCGAATTTTTCGGCCAGGCCATGGAACTGGCCGCCAGGCATGGCGTGTTCTGCAGTTTCGAGACGCATCGCGCCCGTTCCCTTTACAGCCCTTGGGTGACCCTGGAGCTGATCCGCCAACTGCCGGGCCTGCGTTTTACCAGTGACGTCAGCCACTGGGTGGTGTGCTGTGAGCGACTGCTGGACGATCCGGCCGACGATCTTTCGGCTTTCGTCGAACGCGTGCATCACATCCAGGCTCGGGTCGGCTACGACCAAGGCCCGCAAGTCCCCCATCCCGCCGCACCGGAATATGCCCGTGAACTGGCGTTCCATCAGCGCCACTGGGAGGCCGTCTGGACCGCTCAGCGCGAACGTGGCTACCCGGTCAGCACCTTGACCCCGGAGTTCGGTGCCGACGGTTATCTGCACCACTTGCCCTTCACCAACATGCCGGTGGCCGACCTCTGGACCTTGAACCAGTGGATGGCCCGGACCGAGCGCGAACACTTCGACCGTTTCACCCGTGAAGGAGCCCGCCATGCGTAACACCTCGCCAACCCAAGCCAACTTCAACAGCATTCCGGTGGTGAACATCGCCGGGCTCTTCAGTATCGAACTGGAGCACCGCCTGGCCGTGGCCGAGCAACTGGGCCGCGCCGCCAGCGATGTGGGCTTTCTGTACATCACCGGGCACGGCATCGATCCGGCGCTGATCGAGGGCCTGCGCCAGGCGGCCAGGGATTATTTTGCGCAACCGCTGGACGCCAAGATGCGCCACTACATCGGCGCCTCGGAAAGCCACAAGGGGTTCGTGCCCGAAGGCGAGGAGGTGTATTCCAAGGGCAAGCCGGATCACAAAGAAGCGTTCGATATCGGCTTCGAAGTGCCAGCGGATGACCCGCTGTTCCTCAACCGTACACCGCTGCTGGGGCCGAACCACTGGCCCGACGTGCCGGGTTTCCAGAGCGCGGTACAGAACTACTATCAGGCGGTGTTCGCGTTAGGCCGCCGGCTGTTTGATGGCTTCGCCCTGGCCCTGGGGCTGGAGGAGGGGTACTTCGACGCGCTGGTGACTCGCCCGCCCTCCAAATTGCGGCTGATCCATTACCCCTTCGACGCCGATGTCGTCGACGCTCCGGGCATCGGCGCGCATACCGACTACGAGTGCTTCACCATCCTGCACGCCGATCAACCGGGGCTGGAGGTGCTCAATGATCAGGGGCAGTGGATTGATGCGCCGCCACTACCCGACGCGTTCGTGGTGAACATCGGCGACATGCTGGAAGTCATGACCGCGGGTGCCTTTGTGGCCACTGCCCACCGGGTGCGCAAGGTCGCGCAGGAGCGCTACAGCTTCCCGCTGTTCTACGCCTGCGACTATCACACGCTGATCAAGCCGCTGCCGGCCTTCGCCAGGGATGACCGGGAGTACGAGGCGCTGGCGATTGGCGAACACATGTGGAGCCAGGCCTTACAGACCTACCAGTACCTGCGCAAACGCGTGGAGAACGGCGAGCTTGAGTTGCCGTCCCGGGCCCGAAAGCCATCGAGTTTCGGCCACCTGAAGAACACCACCTCTCATTCCTAAAAAAACAACCCACGGAGCTTCCCACCATGAAAAGCCACAACGCCCTGACCAAACTGAGCCTGCTCGCCGCCGGCCTGTTCTGCGCCCATGCTGCCTTCGCCAACACCGCGACCCCCGGTGTGTTGAAAGTCGGTATGGAAATCACTTACCCGCCGTTCGAGTCCTACGACGCTGACAAGAATGTGGTCGGCTCTGATCCTGAGTTGGCCCACTCCCTGGCCAAGGCGATGAGCGTCAAGGCCAACTTCGTCGACACCAAGTTCCCTAATCTGATCAACGGCCTCAACGCCGGGCATTACGACGCGATCATTTCCGGCATGTACATCACCCCCGAGCGCCAGCTCCAGGCCCGCACTATCGCCTACGCCAATACCGGCGCGGCGATCATGGTGCCCAAGGGCAGTGAGTTGAGCCCGCAGGTTCCCGAGGACTTGTGCGGCCTGAAGATCGGCCTGGAGCAGGGCACCACCTGGGTCGCCAAGTTCAACCAGTTGTCCAGCGACTACTGCGTTCCGAACAACAAAGGCGCGATCACCGTCAACGAATACCCCTCGGCTCCCGAAGTGACGCAGGCGCTGCTGTCGAAGAACATCCAGGCCCAGGTGGAAATCGCCGGTGCCGCGCACATGATCGCCCAGCGCACCAACGGGCGGGTCGTGGTCAGCTCGCAGAAGCTGGTTTACCCGCAGACCTTGGGCATCTACGTGAAGAAAGACGCCGAGGCAACCTATCAGGCGCTGGTCAAGGCCCTGGCTGACAGCAAAGCCAACGGCGAGTACGCCGCCATTCTCAAAAAATACGATCTGGAACCGGTCTCCGAGTAATGGCTGAAGCCGCGCCCTCGGTCGAGGGCGCGGCGTGCACGAGGTGTCTATGCAATTCGACTGGTCTTACTTTATTTCGCTGTTCTCCAAGACTGACTTCTGGGCGGCGAGTCTGACCGTCATCGAACTGAGCGCCCTGGCCTGGTTCCTGGGGATGTTGCTGGGCTTCGTCCTGGCGTCAGCCAAGCTGTCCGGCTCGCCCTGGCTGCGCCTGCCGGCGTCACTCTACGTCTGGTTCTTTCGCAGCATTCCGCTGCTGGTGCTGGTGGTCTTCATCTACAACCTGCCGCAGTTGCTGCCCGGTGCCGGGCCGGTGCTGTCGGTACCGTTCTATTCCGGCCTGTTGGCGCTGGTGGTCACTGAGGCCGCCTACATGGCCGAAATTCATCGTGGCGGGCTGATCTCGGTCGCCAAGGGCCAGAAGGAAGCCGGCCGCGCCCTGGGTATCGGCCTGCTCGGCCTGCAACGGCTGATTGTGATTCCCCAGGCATTTCGTATCTCACTGCCGACCTTGATCAACGAATACATCACGGTGGTCAAACTGACCTCGTTGATCTCGGTGATTTCATTGACCGAACTGTTGACCGTCGGCCAGCGCCTGTATGCGCAGAACTTCCTGGTAATGGAAACCCTGGCGGCGGTGGGTGTGTACTACGTGCTGATCGTCACGCTGTTCGGCTTTGCCCTGCAGCGTCTGGAACACTACCTGGACCTCAACCTGCGGACGCCGCAAACCCTCGACAGCGCCTCGACACAAGCGCTGCGTGACAGCCTGGCACCTGTGCTATCGAGCAAGCTCAAGCCCCCATCCAAAGGCGCCGCCCCGGCCCTGCAACTGCAGGGCGTGCACAAACGCTACGGCGATCATCATGTGCTCAAGGGCATCGACCTGAAGGTGCAAAGTGGCCAGGTGATTTCGATCATCGGCCCGTCCGGCTCCGGCAAGACTTCGCTGATTCGTACGGTCAATGGCCTGGAGCGCATCGATCAGGGCGAAATCCTGTTGTTCGGCGAGGGCTTCATCAATGCCTGGGACAAACCGGATAGCCGTCGGATTCGTCAGGGCGTACGGCGCATCGGCATGGTGTTCCAGAGCTTCAACCTGTTCCCGCACCGCACACTGCTGGACAACATCAGCCTCGCTCCCCGTTATCACGGTGTCGGTCGTGTGTTGAGCGAGCAACGCGCCTGCCAGTTACTCGACAAGGTCGGCCTGTTGGCACACGTCCACAAATATCCGCATCAACTGTCCGGCGGCCAGCAACAACGCGTGGCGATTGCCCGGGCCATGGCCATGGACCCGGATATCCTGCTGTTCGACGAACCGACCTCGGCGCTGGATCCGGAGCTGGTCGGCGAAGTACTCACGGTCATCAGCCACCTGGCCCGCGAAGGCATGACCCTGCTGATTGTCACCCACGAGATGGATTTTGCCCTGTCGATTTCCGACCGGGTGATCTTCATGGAAAACGGCCACATTCAGCTGGATGCCTCGCCACAGGCGATCCGCGAGCAGCCCGAGGCTCATAGAGTGCGGCGGTTCATGGGATTGCAGGTGCCAGAGGAGGAGGGATGCCTGCCTTGAATGGGTTTAGCCGTGTGCCCTCAGAATTCCTATGGCGACAAATAGCGCTTTTGTATGCGCGCCAGGGTGCCGTCATCGCGAAGCGTTTCAACCGCCGCGCGCAAGTCTTGCACCAGTTGGGCGGAGCACTGCTTCGAGCAAGCCAGGTAGAGGTCCACACTGCTCATGACGGGGCTCATGTGCAGTGTATGTTCAGACACTTTCGGCCAGATGTATCGACTCTCCGGGACACCGTTGAACCAGGCATCGATGCGACCTTTCAAGAGCATCTGCGCGGGGTTGTCGCCAATGGTCAGAGGGTGGATCTGCTCGTCGCTGAAGCCTTGTTCACGGAGGATTTCCTCCTGCGCACTGCCCAGGCCGACGCCGATCCCCCGGTAGGTTTGTTTCGCTTGCTCGAAGCTGCTCACCGGCCGGTCAAGGCTGAAAAAAGCACGCTCCATGGGCATGATGGGCGCGATCCAGGTGAAGCGATCTTCACGTTCCTGCGTGCGTGACAAAGGGGCGATCAGGATGTCCTGAGTCTCGCTGACATGTTTCTGCGATCTGGCCCAGGGAAGCACATGGACATGCGCGACATAGCCGGCGTTGGCAATGGCGGTCATCACGGCCTCGCCGACCATGCCGTGGCCTTTGGAGCCATCGACGAACGTCAGGGGTGGAGCGTCCGGGATATACAGTTCGAGCGGCAAGGGCGCGCCACTCGCGTGACTGGCAATCAGCAGCGAGATCGACAGGCACAACCTGCAAAGCGTCTTTGTACGGGCAGTTGAGATCCGTGAACTCCCGCTCATGGTTGATCATTCAGGCATTGAAAGTAGGGGGGAGCCACAATTCACCGGTGGTATTGATCACAGGGATGATGAGTCTGTTTTTGTATTGGATTCGGCATCGACGCCGTATTTTACGCAGACTTTGTGGCGGGACACATCTACCTCCCAAGTGAATGTGTTTTGCGGGGCCAGTACCTGTTGTGCACCCGCATCACAATGGGCGAGCAGCAGGTGGCGTCAGGATCGGGCCTGGGTATCGCGGAACAGCTTGGGCGATATGCCGAATGCCGATTTGAACTGTCTGCTGAAATGAGCACTGCTGCCATAGCCCCAGGCAAAGGCGATGTCGGTGAGTGAGCGATGGGCATGTTCCCGGCTGCGCAGATCTTCGGCGCAGCGCGACAGGCGCCGTTGCCAGATGTATTCGCTGATGCTGCAGCCGAGCTCTTCCTGAAATGCGCGGTGCAAACTGCGCACCGAGCATTGCTCGACGCTGGCGATGCGCTCGATGGTCAGGTCGCGGTCGGCCAGGTGACGTTCGATATAGGCTTTGAGGCGGTTTTGCTTGAAGAAACGGAAGTCGTGTTCGAGTTGCTTTTCTTCCTGTTTGTTCTTCAGGGCGTTATCCAGAAGCCCCACGATGCTGTTGCCGATCAGTTCGGCCGAATGATTGTTGAGCAGTGGGTACTGGCTGTACGCATCACTGATCAGATGCATCAACATGCGGCCCAATCCATTGCGCCCGTTCAGGTGAACATCGCCTGCTTGCGGTGGCTGTCGGGCCGGCCCCTTGAAGAGCAGGATAAAATGTTCGCAACCTTGAGTGCTGGTGACGCTGAAGGGCTGGCCGCTGTCGACCAACAGCATCTCGTCAGGCGCTAACGCGCTGCTGTGCCGACCTTGTTCGAAATGACTGACGCCGGCGATCTGCAGAATCAGCATGCGCGGCGTATCGGGTGAGTCGACCGCTTTGCTCAGATGGCGTGAGTAGCGATGGGCACTGGCGGTCATGCGGCAGAAGCCGAGCTGACCCAGATCACCATATTCCAGCCGGCCTTGAAAGTTGCTGTTATGCAACGGGTCGATGAATGTCGATTCCAGACGCTTGATGTAGTCCGGCGTGCGCCCCAAGTGATCGCTCATGAACTCTTTCCACTTCATCAGCCGGTCGGAGCGAACAACCTGATCGGTGGACACACAGGCTAAATGACTCATTTTTTCGCCTCTTTTCTTATTGTTTTTGTAGATTGGGCAAATGGGTCAACACTTGCCCAATTTTAGTCCGGTCAGTATCGATCAAGAATCAGAAAGGGTAGTGGTGGCTCCCCGGTTGCCAGGTGACCCAATGGGCGCGGGTGAATTCATCCAGGGCGTAGTGACCATTGAAACGCCCGAGGCCGGAGTTCTTTTCGCCGCCGAAGGGCGCATTGGGCTGGTCGTCGACGGTGATGTCGTTGATATGGGTCATCCCGGCCACGATGCCACGGGCGAAGTTCAAGCCTCGGGCCATGTCCCGGGTGAATACCGCGCTGGACAGGCCATATTCGCTGGCGTTGGCCAACTCCAACGCATGCGCTTCGTTTTCTGCGATCAGCAGCGGCAGCAACGGCCCGAAGGTTTCATCACGTGCCAGTTCCTGATCGACCCCGACTTCACCGAAGACATGCGCAGGCAACACCAACCCGGACGCTGGGCCGCCACACAACCGCTTGAGGCCCGCATTCTCGGCGGCATCGATTTTACGCAACAGGCCATCGAGCTGGTTCTGATTGACCACCGGCCCGATCACGGTGTCTGCGTGGGCCGGGTCGCCGGTCTTGAGCTTGCGCACTCGCTCCACCACCAGCGCGGTGAAGTCCGCATACAGCGAGCGGTCGACGATCACCCGGTTGACGCTCATGCAGATCTGGCCCTGATGCAGGAAACGCCCGACCACTGCTGCGTGCGCGGCTATATCAATATCCGCATCATCCAGGACCACCAGTGGAGCATTGCCGCCCAACTCCAGCGCAACGCGCTTGATGTGTTTGCCGCCAGTCGCAATCCGGCCGACATTGCGACCGACATCGGTTGAGCCGGTGAAGGAAATCAGGCTTGGCACCGGGTGTTCGACGAAGGCATCGCCGATCTCCGAACCTGCACCGACCACGACATTGAGCGAACCCTCCGGGAAGCCTGCGTCTTCGAACAAATGAGCAATCAGCAGGCCGCCTGTTACTGCCGTGTCGCTGGCGGGTTTAAGCACCACTGTGTTGCCAAGCGCGAGTGCCGGGACCACCGAACGCATGCTCAGGTACAACGGAAAATTCCATGGGCTGATCACCCCGACAACACCCAGCGGTTCACGGAAGACAAAGCTCTGTTCACCGGGCTTGTAGCTCGTCAGGATCCGTCCTTCAACCTGCATCGGCAACGTTGCGCACTCACGCACCAGGTTCAGGGTGAACTGCCATTCCATGCTCGCCTTGATGCGCGTGCTGCCGGACTCACGAATCAGCCAGTCGATGATTTCATCGCGGCGGTTCAGGATGACGTGAGCGAGTTTCTCCAGTTGCGCGCTGCGCTGTGTCGGATGCAGCTGTGCCCACGCTGTTTGCGCACGATATGCAGCCTGATAGGCATCGTCGAGATCGGCAATCGAGGCCAGTGGCATTTCCAGCAGTTGCTCGCCATTGAAGGGGTTACGGTCATCCAGGCGCCGCGAGGAACGACCTGTACGCCAGGTGCCATTGATGTATTGGTCGCCGTTGATGGCGTAGAGGGGCAAATGTTGAGTCGTCATAGTCTTACCTTTGGAGGCAGGTGGCCGCGTCGATTAAGGACATGGATGATGCAAAAACTTGTCTGAAGAAATGTGCTCAGCTTCTGATCCAGGCGCGCCCCCAGGAATTGAGTGTGTACTCCTCCTGCGGCCAGACACCGGGTTGGCGGGCGGCATCGGTTATTTCGAGTTCGGCGGAAAACTCCAGACGGTTGCGATCGGCATCGACCACCATGAAGAACAAATTGTTGCCAGGGCCATGTCGGCCGGGGCCGAAAAAGAGGGTTATACGTTCCTTGGCGAAGCGATCACCCCAGTCACGGATGTCGTTCCATTCATTGGTTTCGTAACAGTGGTGATCCCATTCGTTTTTCGAACCGCGGAAAAACGCCAGCGAATGATGCTCATCGTCGGAGCGCAGAAAACACGTCATGAGCTGGCCGGTCTGCTCGTCGACGACGTTGTCCGACACCGTGTACCCGACTGTATTGACGTAGAAATCGATCATGGCTTCCAGTTCAGTGGTCTGGAATACCACGTGCTGCAAGCGGCCCGGCATGCCTTGACGGTCGACACCGGGATCAATGCGGGACACGCCAAATATCGTTTGTCGGCCTTGAGGGTCACGAAGCACAAAGGCATCCGGTTCGAGCAACGGCGAGTCGATGTCTTCGACAGCACAGCCGTTCTCGTTCAGGCGGGCGCGCAGTTCTCCCAGCCGAGCCTGATCGCCCAGGTCATAGGCCGCCGCGAGCAGGCCGCTGTGATCGGCGGGCGACACGAGCATGGCGCGTTGCGGGCCACTGAGTATCCAGCTGCCATCGGGCTGTGCCAGGCTGTCCATGTCCAGCATGCGCCGGTAGAAATCGATTTGTCGTTGCGGCTCTTTGCTCGCCAGATGCAGGTAGCACAGGCGTGCAGGGGTGCAGGTCTGTAGGGTTTGCATAAACACCTCCGTGGCTTTAAGAATTCAGGGAAAGACTGGCGCGATGCTTGATTCGGCTTTTTGGTTTCGCGCCTGTGCGATGCCGAACAGCAACTGCAAAGATTCGGCAGCCTTTGTTTCGCCGGCCTTATCGAAAATGGCGGCGATATAGCGATCCGGGCGCAGCAGCAAGAACGTGTTTGAATCGCCCAGTATTTCTTTGAGCAAACCCTGGCGGTCATGAAGCACCGTGCAGCCAGGCATCGAAGGCATGTTTTTGACAGGCTCGGGAAGGATCAGAATGCGCTTGGCTTCGAGGTGGAACCACAAGCCATGCTGGAGTTCGTCGATGCGTTGGCGGCTGTAATCGCCGTACTGAATCAAGGCGAAGCCGGCACCGATCGAGTCATCGAGCAGAATTTCCTGGCCTTGAGCATCGGTGAGCATCGGTTGAGGGAACATGTGTCCGCAGGACAGTTTCCCGGCTTTACCTTCGGTCAGTACCAGCCCTTTGGTGAATCGGGGTTTAGGCTTGAAGCGCATTTGCAGGAAATAGTCCCGCAACGGCGGCAGCAGGCCGATCAAAGCAAATGCACCGCTGATCAAATGAGCGCGCAAGACAGTTGCCGGCGCCATGACCACGCCGAGGTTCAAGGCCAGTCTGATCAATGCCCAGGCGTGATCGCGACGCTCGCTTTCGTAAGACAGTAGAGCCGTTTCAGCCATTTTGCCCTTCAGCACGCCGATCAGTTTCCAGGCCAGGTTATGGGCATCGCGAACACCGCTGTTCATGCCCTGTCCGGCATAAGGCGGAGTCAGATGCGCGGCATCGCCGGCGAGAAACACGCGGTTCACTTGCCACCGTTCGGCAACCCGGGCGTGGAAGGTATAAACGGTCTTGCGCACGATGGACGCCGGGGTGTTGCCCTTGAAGGGATAAAGTAACGCTTGCAGGCGAGCATCGCCGAGTACCTGCTCATCGGTTTCGTCCGGCTTGAGCAGAAACTCGAAGCGGCGTGTGCGGTGGGGGCCGGGTACTTCAACGACGGGACGGCGTGCATCGCAGTACACACGTGTTTGCCAGAACGGATCGTCATCCTGATCAGTGTCGACCACCAGCCAGCGCGAGGAGAAGCTCGAGCCAACCATCTCGATTCCGAGTTGCTTGCGCACCGGGCTACGACCACCGTCGCAGGCGACCAGATAGGCCGCATGGACTTCGACAGTTTCGCCGTCTGCGTCACGGATCAGTGCGCGCACGCCATGCTTATCCTGACTGAATTCCAGCAGCTCATGGCTGAACCGTGCCTTCAGGTTGGCAAAGCGCTCGAGGCCCATTTTCAGGGTGTGTTCAAACAGTGGCTGGCGAAATGCATTGCGCTTGGGGAACCCATACAACTTGCCGGTGGGCTCGACTTTGCCGAAGCAGCGGCCACCGGGCCGAGTGAAGTAGTGCACGCCATAGCCCGGCACTACATCTCGCAACACGGCTTCATCCAGTCCGACGGCCTGCATGGTGCGCAAGGATTCGTCATCTATCGAAACGGCCCGCGGCTCGGTCACGGTGTCCGGCTTGCGATCAATGATCAAGGTGTCCACATCGGCTTGGCCAAGCAAGTTGGCCAGGGTCAGCCCGGTGGGCCCGGCGCCGATGATCAAGACGTGTGTACTGATTTTTTTGAGGGGTGTCATTGTTGTTGTTCCCTTCCGGATGGCTCAGTCCAATGGCTTGGGGCGGTTGGCGAGTGCAGCCATGAGTTGCGACAGGTTTTGCGCCAGGGCGAGGACCTGCTGTCCTTGCTGTTCTTCCTGAGTGCTGTCACGTTCCTGAATCGGGCGCACGCAGCTGATGCTGCCGACGACTTTGCCATCGCCATCGAAGATCGGAGCGGCGAGGCCATAGACGCCAGCGTCGACTTCGCCGGCGCTGGCCACATAGCCCTGATGACGAAGACGCTGCAGCGAGCGGCGGAACTGTTCCCAGGTCTGACCAAGGTTGCTGGCGCGCACCTCATCGGGGTTTTCCAGGAAGAGTTGGCTGTGTTGACGCGAGGTCATGTTGGCGAGGATGGCCTTGGAGGTCGCGCCCAGGAACAACGGCCTCGGTGAGCCGCGTGAGTAGCTGACCTCGCTGAACAAATCGCCGTATTGATGAATGCAGACCACCTGGTCCTTGAACAGGCGGCAGATCAGCCAGATCTGTTGCTCGCTCCAGCGTGGGAGGCTTGGTTCCAATGATTGTGCGGCGCGCACCAAAGGGTCGCTCAGTCGCAACTGACGGTCCCAGGTAATGATTCTCGCGCCCAGGGCGTAACGTCCGGCCCCGACCTGGAACAACAAGTTGGCCTCGGCCAGTTCGCGCACATAGCGGTAGATGGTTGAACGGGTAAACCCCAATGCACCGCCCATGTCATCGACAGCCCAGATCGGACTCTCTTCGGTAAACAGATCGAGTACCCGCAGCATGCGCTCCAGGCTAGAACCTTTACTGTCGATATCCTGCGCCGGCAATTGTTCTGATTCGCGTAGTGTGGCCATGGCTTACTGCTCGTCGACGATGCTGTTGCGCAGGATGCCGATTCGCGAAATTTCGATCTCGACTTCATCGCCCGGTTTCATCCATACCGGCGGTTCACGGAACGCGCCGACGCCGCCGGTGGTGCCGCTGACAATCACATCGCCGGGGGCCAGTTCGGTGAAGGTGGAGCAATATTCGATCAGCGCGCGGACATCGAAAATCATGTCGCTGGTGCTGGTGTGCTGCATGACTTCGCCATTGAGGCGGGTAGTCAGTTCCAGGTCCTGCGGATCGCCGATCTCGTCGCGGGTGACCAGCCAAGGTCCAAAGCCGCCGGTGTTCGGGAAGTTCTTGCCCGGCACGAATTGAATGGTGTGTTTCTGCCAGTCGCGGACACTGCCGTCGTTGTAGCAGGCGTAACCGGCGACATAGTCCAGCGCGTCGGCTTGCTTGACGTGACGCGCCGGTTTGCCGATCACCACCGCCAGCTCGCCTTCAAAATCAAGCTTGTGCGAGGCCTTCGGGCGAACGATGGGTTGCAGGTGGGCAGTCTGGCTGTCAGCGAAACGAGTGAAAATCATCGGGTAGGTCGGCATCTCACGACCGGTTTCACGTACGTGTGTGGCGTAGTTGATGCCAATGCACAGCACTTTGCCCGGGTTCGGGATGACGGGTAGAAAAGTTACTTCAGCCAATGGGATACGAGGCAGGCTCGCCAGGACCTCGTGACTCAGTTCGGCCAGGCGATTGTTGGCGATAGCCTGCTTGAGATCGGTGCCGAAGGTTTGCTTGACCGACTCCAGATCAATGACATGCTCGCCATCGACGACGCCGTAGGTGCTACGGCCTTGAACAATAAAGCTCGCGAGTTTCATTGAGTGCTCCTTGATAGAGGATCAGCGCATGCGCAGGGAGCAAAGAAGCTCGGCACTGCTCATGCAGCTATGGCGGCAGGTAAGCCGCGGCGGTTGAGGTTCAATCTAGTTGTGGGTATTAATCCTGTAAAGCGGGATTTATTAAAAAATCCCAAAATGCAGGAATTATGCTTTTTTATGTATTTTTGGCAGCATTTTGCCGACCCTCCGGAACAGGCAATACGAGACAGTGACGTGTTTGGAAGGTCAGGGCAGGAGCCGTATCCCGGCCTGGTGAATCACAGGCTTCCTGTCATTTCAGTGGGTCGCCCATGGGTTCATTGTTTGCTCGGCACCCAGCAACCATGTAGCGACATGCGCATCCGGAACGGCACTTTGATTCGTGCAATGGGGCCATTCTCCATGTCACGAGAATCCAGAACTACAAGCTCGCTGCGACCGTCCGCGATGTGATTGAGAACGGAAACGACGTAGCCATCCGCCTCCTGCGCATCAGGGGAGCGCGGAATGAAAATGGGCTCCTGGAAGCATCCGCTGTCACCGGGAAACCAGGCATCGGTGGTGCCTGTTTTCAGGTTCACATGGGCCAGCAGATTGAAGAATTGAAACGGAATCGGCCCATTCGCGGGGTTGTACGGGCGCTCTGGATCGAACGCGAGCACAAAGCCGTGCTCATATTTTCGACCGATGTAGCGGTCATCGCACCTTGGGAATTCGCAGGGGTAATCCGTCAATGGCTGCGGTTGAATGTCCTCCTGCGTGCTGGTCAGGTCGAAGGTCCAGCGCATCAGGCTGGCCGCCAGTGTTTCGGGTGGCGGGACATGACCGTCGGCCTGGGGAAAGAAGTAAAAGATATTCCCGCCGGTGACCGGCATGTCTACGTAAACCTTGTCGCCCTCATCGAACGCGTTGAGCGTATGGCCCTGGAAACCGTCCTTGGGGCCCTTGAACCATCGAACGTCCTCCGCGCGCCCATTGCGTGGTACGACGGCGAAGAGCTGAGGCAGATCGGGTTGCCATTGGAAATGCTGGCCACCTTTTTTCATACGCTCGAGGTCGGTCGTCAACGGAATCAGCGGGAACACCACGTAGTGTTCAGTCACCGCGAAATCATGAACCATGGCCGCGTACGGCGCCTGGAACCAGATTTGGTGCAACAGCTTTCCGTCGGGCGACAGTTCGAAATAGGCCAGGTCAGGTGTGCCGTCACCTTTGGCTTCGTAGCTGAAGGCCAAGAGGTTTCCTGTTACCGGGTCGAGCTTGGGGTGGGCGGTGAACGTCGCTGATTCGATCTGCCCGTCAAAATGCCACTCGCCGAGGGTTTCAAGTGTTTCAAGATCCATTGCCCAGGGCATGGCATCTTCTTTGAGTGCAAGCAGCACACCGTTATGAGCGACAACGCTGGTATTGGCGGTGGTGTTGTTCTTCGCCGCCAGTGGATCATTGGTGTAGACGTTGCGATAGATTCCATTGAGCGAGCGACCTTCGCGGCGCTGAGCCATCAACCGGTCGGTTATTACGTAGCGACGTCGTATCGACACCTTGCCATCGGCAAAGTAGAACGCGCTGACCATTCCGTCGCCATTGAAGAAAATATCCGAGCCCAGCATCGGCGGGTATTGCGGGTCTGGCGCAACCTGATAAAAAGCGCCACGGATCGAAGCGGGAAGGGTGCCTTCAATCTCCAGGTCGAACACCTCGGCTTCTATCCGACTGGGTGCATAGAGCGCGCCTGAAAATTCAGGGGTTTGGGGAAACGGGGTGGTCATCGGCATAACCTCTGAAGATGGGTATCGATTGTTCATTGACGGGGTTCCTGTTTGATATCAGGTCAGGTCGACTGAGGCGACAGTGCTGTTGCGCAAGGCTTCGCGTCACGACGAAAACGTGCAACGAGCAGACACGAGATAACCAGGGCTGTCAGGTAGGCCGAGGCCGCCAGCCATCCGACGGCGCGGAATTGCCCTTCGCCTACCACGAGTGCCGCGCCAAACGGGCCGAGCCCCTGACCAACGAAAATCGAGGCGTTACCCAGCCCGGCCAGTCGGCCGGAAGGGTCCAGCTCGGCCGCCATGGACAGTAAGTAAGGCAGACTGAAAAACCATACTGCATGGATCAGGCAGGCGGTGACCGCAAATGCGACAGGGGTATTGCCATAGACCATGACCAGAGTCGCAATCAGCGCCGTGCCGAAGCTCAGTAGTTGCGGAAACAGCAACCCAAGGCGTCTGCCGATAAGTCCGGCCAGTGCCGCTCCAAGGGCACCGGCAAGGATGCTGCCCCCCAGTATTCCACCGATCTGTTGCGGTTCCAGGCCAATGCTTTTACCGATGCGCTCTTGGTAAACCCACAGTGCGGAATGGCCAAAAAACAGCAGCGTAAAAAGCATCAGCAGTAAGATCGATGTGAGCCCGAAAGGCGGGATCGAGCCGCTCGCTGCCCGATGTGCCTCGGGGTAGCTCCTCGGCACTCTCCAGCTACCAAACATCGCCAGGGCACTGGCGATGGCCAAGAGATAAAACGCCCCGGCCACGCCGAATGATTTCAGAATCACCGGCATGGAACTCACAAGCAGCATCCCCCAGAGCAGGTTGCCGATGTTTATCACCGCGAACGTCGAATCCTTGGATGTGCGCAGGGCTGCGGTGGCGTAGACAACGGCCATGACCGCGCCACCGCTTGCGCCGCATATCATTCGGCAGATCAGTAGCAAACCCTGACTATGCAGTTGAGCACTGGCCAGATTGCCGAGTACCAGCATCAGCAAGGCAATCAGGGCAAAGCGGCGCCGGTCGACGCTGGCCATCAACATGGCGCAAACGCCGCAGGCGACGGCCATCGCAATCAGTTCTGCCGCAAAAATGGCGCCGATGGCATTCAGTGGCAAACCGAGTTGGTCGATAAAGGCTCCGCCCAGAATAGGCTGGATTTGCAACGTCCCTAAGGAAATGACCATCATCAGGCAGATAGCGGCCAATGATTTTTTACTGTCAATGGAGTCGAGCGCGTTCATGAAACATCACCTCGGGTAAAAGGGCCCGCTCATGCACGAGTGGGCGCACATCGGTCAGAATGTGTGGGCGTATCGGATCTGGACGGCGTAATCCGTTTGCGCGCGGTTCTCGACGCCGGTCTCTTTATAGGTGTTTAGCCAGAAGCCCTGGCCATCGCTGATTTTCCAGAACAGGCCCGGGCCGATGCCCAGCACCTTTTCCCGAGAGTTGCTCAGCCGACCTCCGTTAACCTCGTCATCTGATATTTGCCTGAAGTAGTACCCGTTGATCCCGACGGATACGTTGGGGACCACTTCATACGAGGCCGTGAAGTTGGCCCACGCCGATTGTCCTGCCCGGGTGTCGCGCACAGGCTGGCCCTCGAAAAGTTGCGTCGAACTGCTCGCCGGATCGTTGTTCTTGAAGTTGTACAGGTAGTGCAGCCTCCAGCTCACTTCCCAACGAGGCGCCGGCATCCAGGTCGCGGCCCAGTAGGGGTTCAGAGAGAAGTAGTTGGAGCCTGGGTTCAGGTCTTTATGTTTATCGTATTTGCCGGTTGGAAGGATGGTGTCGAAAGCCAGACGCTGCACAAACACGGGCCTGCCGTGGGCGTCGACGATCGGGTCGAACTGGATCTGCGGCCCTACCGTGACATCACCAAGCCCTGTGCCGTTATCCTGGAGCTTGGCACCGTTGTCGCCAAAGTCACCGTCCAGGGAGATGATGGGCACCAATAAGCTCCAGCCCAGGTGTGCACCACCGCCGATGGTGTCGGGTGAGTAATAGCTCAGTTGGTTGATCAGCGAGATGACGTTGATCTTCGGATTGTCGAAGGCGCCATTATCCTTGCTTGCATTGTCCCTGATGCTGCGTGCGGTGCTGAATTTCAGATAGGTCAGGTGGGACAGACCGGGCGGCCCCGCGAAACCGTCGTAGAAACTGGTGCCGCCCAGATTGATACCGCTGGGTTCACTCACCGACGGTGGTGGAGGGCCCTCTGCTGCTGGTACGGCAAGCGATGCGAAGCTGAGTGCCAGGCATACTGGCAGGGATTTTTTCAGGCTCATCGAAGTGGCTCTATTCTTGGAATTGTGAGCCGGGGTAGCTCCCCTGGCACTTCGACTTTAATTCCCGGACGTTCGTGATGCTTGAGCACAGCGGCCAGAGTTGACTGAGAGCGCCATGATGCAAGGGGGGCAGCGCGAAACCTGTGGGGGCGGGCTTGTCCCACATTCTGCACATCGTGTCAGTGCGCCAACGAAGTGGAATGCTTGCGGACTCACCGGTTCAAAAAGTCTGCCCCATGGAGAACTGGAACACTTGCGTATCAGCGTTCTCAGGCTTTTTGACCGGGAAGGCCAGGTTGAAACTCAACGGTCCCATCGGGCTGTACCACGTGACGCCGACCCCCACGGAACTGGCCAGTTGACCGAGGTCGACACCGTCGCAACCCTGGGTGGTGCTCAGGTAGCACTTGTTGGAGTAGACGCTGCCGACGTCCCAGAAAACCGAAGTGCGCAGGGATTTGTTGTCTTTGATGAAGGGCATCGGGAACAGGTATTCGACCCCGCCGGTAATGAGGATATTGCCGCCCAATGCGTCGGTGTCCCGATCCGAATAATACGCCTGGCCGGCACTGGCATAGGTGCCGGTGGCCGGGGTGTTGCGCGGGCCGAGTGTGCCGCTTTCAAAGCCGCGCACCGAACCTTCGCCACCGGCCGTGTAGTTTTCATAGAAGGGCAGGCCGTCGGTCGAGCCGTAGCTGTTGCCATAACCGAGCTTGGTGTGGAAACGCAGCGAAGTGGCGTTGCTCAGTGGCAGGAAGGTCTGCCCGGTGTAATCGATCTTGTAGAAACTCAGATCACTGCCGGGCACTGTCACCGTCAGGTTGAGGTTCTGCGAATGTCCGCGGGTGGCCAGCACGCCCTTGTTCAGGGTCGATTCCGACCAGCCGAGGTTGGCCTTGAAGTTGTTGAACTCCTTGCCCTCGCGTGCAATGAAATCGTAGATCTCATCAGCACTGTAGGTGCCTGGCTCGATGTTGTCGTGTTGCACGGTCAGGCCGAAACTCAGCCGTGAGGTTTCATTGATCGGGTAGCCAAGTGAAGTGCCGGCGCCATAACTGTTGATGGAGTAGTACGAAACGCCGTCACTGTAATAATCGCTGTAGTCGGTGGCGTTGTAGAACAGGTTGTAGCCCAGGCTCACCCCGTCCGGCGTGAAGTAGGGGTTGGTAAAACCGAAGTTGTACTTGCTTTGGTAGTCCGAGCGGGTCAGGCCCAGGCTGGCGTAGTTGCCCGTGCCCAGGAAGTTGTTCTGAGTGATCGAACCTCCGAGGATCAGGCCGGAACTCTGAGAGAAACCGACGCTAGCGCTAATCGAACCGGAGGCCTGCTCTTCAACGCTGTAGTTCACGTCAACCTGGTCGTCGACGCCCGCTACAGCCGGCGTCTCGACGTTGACTTCCTTGAAGAAGCCCAGTCGTTCCAGACGGGTCTTGGATTGGTCGATCAGGTAGGTCGATGCCCAGCCACCTTCCATCTGACGCATTTCGCGACGCAGCACTTTGTCGTCGGTCTTGGTGTTGCCACGGAAGTTGATGCGGTTGATGTAGGCCCGCTTGCCCGGGTCGACCACGAAGGTGATATCGACGGTATGGTCGTCATTATTCGGGTTGGGGACCGCGTTGACGTTGGTAAAGGTGTAACCCTCGTTGCCCAGGCGACGGGTGATCAAGTCCGAGCTGGTGGTCATCAGCTTGCGGGAAAACACCTGGCCTTTCTGAACCAGCAGTAGCGATCTGATCTGGTCTTCAGGCACTTTCAGGTCACCGCTGAGCTTGACGTCACGAACGGTGTACTTCGCGCCTTCGTTGATGTTGACGGTGATATAGACGTGTTTCTTGTCCGGGGTGATCGACACCTGGGTCGAGGTGATGTCCATGTTGATATAGCCGCGATCCAGGTAATAGGAGCGCAGGCGCTCCAGGTCACCGGAGAGTTTTTCGCGGGCGTACTTGTCATCGTTCTTGAAGAACGACAGCCAGTTGCTGGTCTTGAGTTCGAACAGGTTGATCAGGTCTTCATCAGCAAAGACCGTGTTGCCCACCACGTTGATGTGCTGGATCGCCGCGACAGAGCCTTCGTCGATCTTGATTTTCAGGCCCACGCGGTTACGCGGTTGTGGGATCACTTCGGCATCGACCGACGCCGAGTAGCGGCCCTGAGCGACGTATTGGCGCTGCAGTTCGTTGCGCACGCCTTCAAGGGTGGCGCGTTGGAAGATCTCGCCTTCGGCCAGCCCGGATTGCTTGAGGCCCTTCATCAGGTCTTCAGTGGAGATCGCCTTGTTGCCTTCGATCTCGATACTGGCGACCGAGGGGCGCTCGACCACCGTGATGATCAGCACGTCACCGTCGTGCCCCAGCTGGATATCCTGAAAGAAACCGGTCTTGAACAACGCACGGGTGGACTCCACCAAACGACGATCATCCGCTTCATCACCGACGTTCAACGGCAATGCACCGAACACGCTGCCGGCGGAAACCCGTTGCAGGCCATTAATGCGAATATCGGAAATTTTGAAGCCTTGGGCGTGCGCAAATGTGGCGTTGAGCAATAGTGCAGCCGAGCAGAGCAGGCGCGAAAAATTCATCAAGATCTTATCCAGAACACATCGACAAGCAGCGTAGGCGGGCGCGGATATCTCACAGCAAGACGAGTTACCGCGAAGCGAGCAGGCTGGTGGAGGTGAAGCATAAAAGCTCGGTGCGTTTGGTGCGGTTAACCAAGTGTCAAGTTAGGTAAAGGTTTGCCCGGGGCGATGACGCTGTGCAGCGCAAGGGCGATAATGCGCGGCCCCCACTCAAGAGCCCGCCATGATCTCTGTATTGCTCGTCGACGATGACCAGGAACTGACTGGAATGCTCAGCCAATACCTGGAGCGTGAAGGCTTCGAGGCGACCGCCGTGCACACGGGCGAGGAGGGCGAGATTCAAGCACTGTCCGGGCGCTACAGCATTGTGGTGCTGGACGTGATGCTGCCACGCCTGTCGGGTATCGAGGTGCTCAGGCGCATTCGCGCCGTGAGCCAGGTACCGGTGGTGTTGCTCACGGCCCGTGGCGATAACATCGACAAGATCACCGGCCTGGAACTGGGGGCCGATGACTACGTGCCCAAACCCAGTTCACCGGGGGAACTGGTGGCGCGTTTGCGGGCAATCATGCGCCGGGTGCAACCGGCGGATCAGCCCACCACCGAAGTGATCAGGACCGGCCCGCTGGTCTTGTGGCCCGGCAAGCGCCAGGCCCAGTGGCAGGGGCGCGAGCTGGGGGTGACCAGTACCGAGTTCAGCCTGCTCGAAGAACTGGCCCGCTGTGCCGGGCAGGTGGTGAGCAAACAGGACCTGTCGCTCAATGCCTTGGGCTGTCCCTTGACCCGCTACGACCGGCGCATCGACGTGCATATCAGCAGCATTCGCCAGAAGCTCGGTCCGCGCCCTGACGCCAAGGCCTGGATTCAGAGCGTGCGTGGCCTCGGTTATCTGTTGATCGCCGAATGATGAAACCCAGTCGGCTGTTCTGGAAACTGTTCCTGGCGTTTTGGCTCGCCACGAGCCTGACGTTTCTGGTCGGGGTGGGCATTCTGGTACTGGGTAATCACGGGCCTGGCGATCCTCATTTGGAGGCCATCCTGGCCAGCGAGGAACAGCTGCTGCGACAATTCGGCGTCGAGTCGGGAAGGCAATTGCTGACAGTGTGGCGGCACCCCGGTGACGAAACCATTGGTGTCTATGACAGTGCCGGTCAACTGCTGGCTGGGTCGCCGGTTCCGCGGCCAGCGTTTGAGCGAACGGTCATCAGCAAGGACGGTCTGGCCCTCTCGCTCAGATCCTCACAGCCCCTTGGCAAAGAAGGTGAGCAAGGGCCGGGGCGTTCGATCCCGCTGATCATCGGCACGGTGATGAGTGCGCTGTTCAGCGGGTATATGGCGTATTACCTGGCGTGGCCGTTGGCCTATCTCCGGCGGGCGATGAGCGATGTGGCCAAGGGGCGCTTCGAAACCCGGGTCAAACCGATGATGGGCGGGCGCCGCGATGAAATCGTCGATCTGGCCGGGGACTGTGACCGAATGGCCAACCAGCTGAAACTGCTGGTGGAGGCCCAGCAACACCTGTTGCATGACATCTCTCACGAACTTCGCTCACCGTTGACGCGCATGCAAGCTGCCATCGGGCTGTTGCAGCAAGAACCGGCCCGCCAGGAAATGGTGGAGCGCATCCAGCGCGAATCGGTGCGAATGGATACGTTGATCGAGGCGTTGTTGACCCTGGCGCGCATGCAGGGCCGGCCCGAGAGTATCGACCGCGAGCCACTCGACATCATCGAGTTGCTGGCGGTGATCGTCGAGGACGCTCAATTCGAGGCGGGAATGAAAGGTTGCCGGGTCAGTCTGCAGGCGTGCCCGGCCTTTGTCAGTCGGGTCAGCGGCGAGTTGCTGTATCGGTGTTTCGAGAACGTCATTCGCAACGCGGTGCGCCATACCAGACCGATGACGGCGGTTGTTGTGTCGGCTGAGGTCAATCTCGAAGCAGACTGCCTGACGGTGCGGATTACCGATCAGGGGGCGGGTGTTGAAAACGAGCGGCTGCTGAGCATTTTCCACCCGTTCGAGCGTGGCTTGAGCGAGGCCAGTGCCGGTTTCGGCCTGGGCCTGGCGATCGCCTCAAGGGCCGTGGAAATGCACGGCGGCACGATTGTGGCGCGCAACGAGCCGTCCGCTGGGCTGACCGTGGAAATCAGCTTGCCCCGTCAGGCGTGATCTTTACACGATATTACATTGGCTTGACGGCTCTGTACGCCTCGCCTCAGTAGACTTCCCGCTCAAACTTACGCAGCGTTTGCTGATGTTTCAGCGTGGAGGTGGGCATGTTTCTGGTTCATAAAAAGGGCTTCGTTTCCGGCAAGAAAATGGTCGACGGGCTGGTGCCCTATGACTTCTTTTGTGAAGACAATCCGGCCATCAATCTGTTTGTGTTTACGGGTTCTACCGCGCAGGGCAAAACGGTCGAGGAACAGACGCTCTGGGGCTTCACCCGACTGGAGCGTTTCGAGGCGCTGACCAGCACCCTGGTATCGAACAAAAAAAATGCTGGCTGGTTTCAAACGGTCAATGTGCTCACCGGGCCTGCCCAGAACGGCACCCAAAGCGTGAAATTTCAGCGGGTGCTGAAAATCATCAAGCATGCCGCTGTATCGAGCCGTGTCGCCGGCAAGGTGCAATACGAGATCCTCACGGATGACGGCGACACATACTTCACCCGGCCGCCCGCGACAGCAGACAGCGCGCAAACCATCATCTATGCGGCAGAGCAATAACTCGTTAGTTAATAACCGCGAAGGTGTTTACTGGAAATACATCGCACCATACAATGAGAATCATTACTACTAACTCATTGAGTGCAACGTCTTGAGCCATCCCCACCTCTTTGCCCGCCGCAAGGTTTTCATCAAACACGCGCTGCCGACACTGTCCTGCGTGATGTTCGCCGGTCCTTTGTGGGCACAGGAATTGATCGAGCTGCCGACCACTGATATTCAGGCGAGCCGCGTCAGTCAAGACACCAGCTACACCACCTCTCAAGCCAGCACCGCGAGCAAAAGCGATGTGCCGATCAAGGAGGAGGCGCAATCGGTCAATGTAGTAACCCGGCAAACCCTGGCCGACTATCAGGTGCGCTCGCTGGACGACGCGATGAAGTTCGTCAGCGGCGTCAGCCAGGGCAACACCCTGGGCGGTTCCCGGGACTCGTTGGTCAAGCGCGGTTTCGGCACCAACGATGACGGCTCGATCCTGCGTGATGGCGTGCGTTCCAACCTGGGGAAAAATTTCAGCGCCACGACGGATCGCATCGAAGTGCTCAAAGGGCCTGCGTCGATGCTGTACGGCGCGCTGGAACCCGGCGGGTTGATCAACGTGATCAGCAAGAAGCCTGAATACGCCCAGAGCACGACCCTGAGCGGCTCGGCCTACAGCGAAGGCGGCGGCACCATGGCCGTGGACACCACCGGGCCGCTGGGCGATACCGGCCTGGCCTATCGCCTGATTGCCGAACGCGGCCACGAGGATTACTGGCGCAATTACGGCGTGAATGAAAGCACCCTGGTTGCACCCTCGCTGACCTGGACGGGCGACCGTGCCAGCCTGACCCTCAGCTACGAATACAACGATTACTCCAAACCCTTCGACCGTGGCACGGTGTTCACCAATGGTCATCCGGCGGACATCGACTACGACAAGCGCCTCGACGAAAAATGGGCCAAAAGCGTCGGTATCCGTGAATTGGCTACCGCGCGTTTCGAGTATCAGCTGAGTGACGACTGGAAAACCCGCGTTACCTACGGCTGGAACAACGACCGCTACAGCCTCTCGATTGCCCAGCCGAGTTCGTTGACCGGCAACAACCTGCGACGTGCTGCCAACGGCGCTCACTACGACGATGAAACCCGTTACGCCAGCTGGGATTTCATCGGCCAGCAGGAGCTGTTCGGCCAGCGCCATGACTTGCTGATCGGCGCGGACACCGAAGCGTCCGACCAATTCCGTGGCAAAACCTACCGTAATACCGCGCAGTCAGGCTTCGACATCACCTCGCTGGTTTATGGTCGTCTGGCCGAGCCGAGCCTTGTCAGTGCCAGCCAAAGTGACCTGAGCAACCAGCTGAATTCCAGCTCCGTGTACTTCAAGGATAACTGGCACCTCGATGACCGCTGGATCCTGGTTCTCGGCGGTCGCCAGCAGCATTACGATCAGTACAGCGATCAGGGCCGCGGCAGCAGCTACACCGTCAACCGCGACAATAACGGTGATGCTTTCGTACCGTTCGTGGGGCTGGTCTACAAAGCCACCGATAGCTTGTCGCTGTACGGTAACTACAGTCGTTCGTTCAAGCCCAATACCCAAGTCGACGATGCCGGCCATACCTTCGATCCGGAGGAGGGCCGCAGTTATGAGGTCGGCGCCAAGTACGATCCGCTGCCGGGGCTGAACATCAACCTGGCGCTGTTCGACATCGAGAAGAAAAACGTCGTGACCACCCAGACGGTCGGTGGCGTCAGCCTCTCGGAGGCGGCGGGCAAAGTCGGCTCACAGGGCCTGGAACTGGACATCACCGGGCGTGTGGCCGAGCGCTGGGACCTGATCGGCACCTACGCTTACACTCACACGGAAATCCTCGACGACCCGGATGACGAAGGTCACCGCCTCGCCGATGCGCCGAAGCACACCGCAAGCCTGTACCTTACCCATCACCTGAATGTGCCTACGGAGTTCGGGGCCTGGCATGCGGGCGGCGGTGCGCGTTATGTCGGCGAGCGTGCGGCCAACAATGCCAACGATTTCTGGCTGAGCAGCTACACCGTCGCCGATGCCTTCGTGCGCTGGGAGGCGCCGATGTTCGGGTACAAGACTTCGCTGCAGTTCAACGTCGACAACCTGTTCGACAAACAGTACTACCCGTCCTCCACCGGCAGCCAACTGGCGGTCAATGTCGGCGAGCCGCGCACGGCACGCCTCAGCGCCAGCGTGACGTTCTGATCGCACTGTCTTGATGTGCCGCCCCGTTCTGCCCGTGGAACGGGGCGGTAGTCTTCCTTCATCTCGACGACGCTTCAGGCGTCGGCGAGCTGAAACCGATAACCCACCCCGTACAACGATTCAATTGGATGCTCCCCCGGGCAGGCCTGTTCGAGCTTGCGCCGCAGATTGCGGATATGACTGTCGACCGTGCGGTCGGTGACCACCCGGTGATCGGAGTAGATCCGGTCGAGCAACTGATCCCGGGAAAACACACGTCCCGGCGAGCGGGCGAGGGTGCTTAGCAGGCGCAATTCCAGTGGTGTCAGGTCCAGCGTTATGCCGTCGAGGGAGGCCAGGTACTGTTCTTCATCAATCTGTAGACGCGGTGGTGCGGACGTCAAAAGCTGCGGGCTGCGTCGCAGGATGGCTTTGACCCTGGCCACCACTTCACGCGGGCTGAAGGGTTTGCAGATGTAGTCGTCGGCGCCCAGGTCCAGTCCGAGCAGGCGATCCACTTCCTCGACGCGGGCGGTGATCATGATGATCGGTACGGCACTGAAGCTGCGCAGTTCCTTGCACACTTGCAGGCCATCGCGTCCAGGCAGCATCAGGTCGAGCAGGATCAGCCGTGGCTCGCGGGCACGGACCGCCGGTACTACCTCCAGCCCGTTGTCCAGGCATTGGGTCGCATACCCAGCGGCGATCAGGTAGTCACGCATCAACGCGGCCAGTTTGGGCTCGTCTTCGACGATCAGGATTGGGTTGTCGTTGACCATGGTTCAGGCATTCCGTGGCAGGCGCAGGGTCAGCCAAAGGCCACCCAACGGGGAGTGATCGGCACTGAGGCTGCCGCCATGAGCCAGGGCGATGCTGTGACAGATCGCCAGCCCCAGACCGGCGCCACCACTGGCACGGTTGCGTGAGGTTTCGCCACGGTAGAAACGCTCGAACAGACGCGGCAACTGATCCGCGTCGACCCCGGGGCCGGAATCCAGGAAATCGATGCGTACGTCGTCGCCATCGCTGGCCGCACGAATACGCAGCACACCGCCTTCATCGGTATAGCGCACGGCGTTTTCCAGCAGATTGCCGAACAGTTGCTGCAAGCGCTTGGGGTCGGCTTCCACTCTTAGGGGGGGTGTCGGCAGCTCCAGCTCCAAGCGCAAGTGCCGGGCATTGCAGCGCTCCTGGAACATCGCCACGCAACTTTGCAGCAGATCGTTGAGATCGCATTCGCTTTTGCGGTAGGTCAGCGCGCCCACATCGGCCAGGGACAGTTCATACAGGTCATCCACCAGTTTGCTGAGCATGCCGACTTCGCCTTGCAGCGATTTCATCGACGACTGATCGAGGGTGCGCACACCGTCCTCGATGGCCTCCAGCTCACCGCGCAACACCGACAGCGGGGTGCGCAGTTCATGGGACACATCGGCCATGAACTCCCGGCGCATTTTTTCGTTGCGCTCCAGCGTATACGCAAGTTGATTGAAGTCGCGGGCCAACTGACCGACTTCGTCATTGGAGGACACCGCCACCCGGTTGCTGTACTCGCCTGCGGCCAATCGATGCGTGGCGGCGGCTACTCGCTTGACCGGGTCAAGCAAAGTGCGGGCGATCCACCAGGCGATCAGCATTGCCAGCAGCAACGAGAACACGCCCACGGCCAGACTGGTGCGCAACAGGTACAGGCGAAAGCGTTCACCGCCGGCTTCGGTCACGTTCTGGAACGGCGTTACCGCCAGCCAGCCGACGGTTTTACCGGCCACCTCGATCGGGCGCATCAGGGCGTCGTCGGCAATCGCCGAGTAGCCCATGACCAACTGCTTTTGCTGGTCCAACAGAGCGATGCGAAACACCGCGCCGGTCAGGTCAGACGTGGGCAGGGTCGGCTGCTGCGGGTTGGTGAAGTCTACGCCCGGCTCCGGTCGCATGAGTTCGAACCAGCGATCCGGCTGGTTGCGCAGAAATTCCCAACTGCCTTCGCGCTCATAGGCGCTGGCCAGGCGCGGCAGCACTGGGGTCATGCGCAACAGAGCCTGTTCGTTGAGGTAATCGAGAAAGCCTTTGCCGAAGCTCCAGCCGTTGGCCAGCCCCATGCTCAGGATGACAAACAGCACACTGGCCAGTACCGCGATAAACAGTTTGGTGGAGATACTCAGTTTCATGGGCTCGGGCAGGTCGGTGAATGGCCCGCCCATTTAGGCCCTGGCGCGACGAAGATTCAAGGGCGGCAGGCAATCTTCAATTTTCCTGCACATTTGCCTCGCAGTATGGCGTCTGGCTTCAGCCACCCCGTCTTGCAGAGGCATTTATGTCGACCAAAATTCTCGCCAAATCCCTGGTAACCGCCGCGGTTTTACTGTCCTTGATCATTCTGGTGGTGTTGAGCGGTTGCTCCCCCGGCGCATCCGCGCCCGTGGTCGAACCGGCCAAAGTGTCAGTGATCACGGTGCAACCTCAAAGCCAGGCGCTGACCACGGAGCTGGCCGGGCGCACTCAGGCGTTCATGATCGCCGAGATTCGCCCGCAGGTCGGCGGTATCGTCCAGCAACGGCTGTTTGTCGAAGGCGCCGAGGTCAAGGCCGGGCAGGCGCTGTATCAGCTGGACGCGTCCTCATACAAAGCTGCATTGGCTGAAGCACAGGCGACCCTCGCCAAAGCTCGCGCCACGTTGAAGTCGGCCCAGGCCACAGCCAGGCGTGATGCCCAGTTGGCGAAGATCGATGCCATCAGCCAGCAGGACAACGAGGATGCCCAGGCCAGTCTGCTGACCGCCGAGGCTGAACTGCAAGTGGCCCAGGCCGGCGTGGATACGGCGCGCATCAACCTGGCCTATACCCGCATCAGTTCGCCCGTCAACGGGCGTATCGAAACTTCGACGGTCACCCCTGGCGCATTGGTGGTGGCCAATCAGGACAGCGCACTGACCACGGTGCAGCAACTGGACCCGATCTACGTGGATATCACGCAATCGACCACTGAGCTGTTGCGCCTCAAGCGCGACCTCGCCAGCGGTGTGCTGCAAAGCAACGGCGAGGGCGAAGCGCGGATCAGTCTCAAGCTCGACGACGGCAGCACCTACGCCCATGAGGGCCGCTTGAAATTCAGCGGGGTCAGCGTCAATGAGGGCACCGGCACCGTGACCCTGCGGGCGGAAATTGCCAACCCGGACCGGCTGTTGCTGCCGGGCATGTATGTGCGGGCGGTGCTGGAGCAGGCCAGGGACGATCAAGCGATCCTGATTCCGCAGCAAGCCGTGACCCGCAGCGCCAGTGGCGTGACGTCGGTGTTGCTGGTGGTCAATGGCAAGGTCGAACAGCGCGTGCTGACCATCGATCGCGCCGTGGGCAACCAGTGGTGGGTCACCTCCGGCCTGACGGCGGGTGACCAGGTGATTGTCGAAGGCGGGCAGAAAGTCCGGGTTGGCGCCCCGGTGCTGGCGCAAAACACGGGCACTCGCAGCCGCACGCGGCAATCGGCGCCGACTGCCATTGCGCAGGAGGGTTGAGCATGGCGCGGTTCTTTATCGATCGACCGATTTTTGCCTGGGTCATCGCCATCGTCATCATGCTCGCCGGCGCCTTGTCCATCAGCCAACTGCCGCTCGAACAGTACCCGGACATCGCGCCGCCAACGGTACGGATCTCCGCCACCTACACCGGCGCTTCGGCCGAGACCGTGGAAAACTCGGTGACGCAGGTCATCGAACAGCAGATGAAAGGGCTGGATAACCTGACCTACATGTCGGCCTCCAGCAGTTCGGCGGGCAGCGCCAGCATCAGCCTGACCTTTGCCGCCGGCACTAACCCGGATGTGGCGCAGATGCAGGTGCAGAACAAACTGCAACAGGCTGAATCGCGACTGCCGCAATCGGTGCAGAGCGAAGGCCTGACCGTGACCAAGGGCGGTTCGGACTTTCTGATGATTGCCGCCCTGGCCTCCGACAACCCAAGCGTCACCGGCACCCAGATCGGCGACTACATTTCCAGCACCTTGCTCGACCAGATCAGTCGAATCGATGGCGTCGGCGACGTGCAGACCCTCGGTTCGGGTTATGCCATGCGCATCTGGCTGGACCCGGCCCTGTTGGAAAAGTATGCGTTGATGCCCTCGGACATCAGCAGCGCCCTGGAAGCACAAAACACCGAGGTGTCCGCCGGCCAGCTCGGTGCCTTGCCAGCGGTGGCCGGGCAACAGTTGAACGCCACTATCAGTGCCCGCAGCAAGCTGCAAACCGCCGAAGAATTTCGCAACGTGGTGGTCAAGTCCACCAGCAATGGGGCGGTGGTGCTGTTGGGGGACGTGGCGCGGGTCGAACTGGGCAGCGAAAGCTACGACGTGAGTTCTGCCCTCAACGGCAAACCTGCCGCCGCCATGGGCGTGCAGCTCGCCGCCGGGGCCAATGCCCTGAGCGTGGGTGAAGCGGTGAAGGCCAAACTCAAGGAACTGGAGCCTTTCTACCCTGCGCAAATGCAGCTCAAGAACGTGATCGCTTACGACACGACCCCCTTTGTCAGCCTGTCCATCGAAGAAGTGGTCAAGTCTCTGGGCGAAGCGATCGTGCTGGTGGTGCTGATCATGTTCCTGTTCCTGCAGAATCTGCGGGCCACGCTGATCCCGGCGATCACCGTGCCGGTGGTATTGCTGGGCACCTTCGGCGTGCTCGCGCTGTTCGGCTATTCAATCAATACCCTGACCATGTTCGCCATGGTCCTGGCTATCGGACTGCTGGTGGACGATGCCATCGTGGTGGTGGAGAACGTCGAGCGGGTGATGAGTGAGAAGGGACTTTCGGCGCTGGCGGCGACTCGCCAGTCCATGGCGGAAATCACCAGTGCACTGATCGGCATCGCTCTGGTGCTCAGCGCCGTGTTTATTCCCATGGCATTTTTCGGTGGTTCCACCGGGATTATCTATCGGCAGTTTTCGGTGACAATCGTCTCCGCCATGCTCCTGTCGGTGCTGGTGGCGATGACCCTGACGCCGGCCTTGTGTGCGACCTTGCTCAAGCCGTCCGATGCCCAGGGCAATGGTGCGCAAGGCGGCTTCTTCGGCTGGTTCAACCGCAGCTTCGAACGCAGCGCCTTGCGCTATCAACAATGGGTCGGCGGCATTTTGCAGCGTGGGCGTAGGAGCCTGCTGGTGTACGGGGTGATTTTGCTGGCGATGGGTGCTGGTTATGCCAGCCTGCCGACTTCGTTCTTACCGGACGAAGACCAAGGCATCCTCATGGCGCAGATCCAATTGCCGGTGGGCGCCACCGATAGCCGTACTCAGGCCGTGATGAAGCAGTTCGAGAGCTACATGCTCGAACAATCGGAAGTCGAGGCGCTGATCAGCATCAGCGGTTTGGGCATGGGTGGCAACAGCCAGAATACCGGCCGGGCTTTCATCAAACTCAAGGACTGGAGCGAGCGATCGGGGAAAGGGCAGGACGCGGCTTCTATTGCCCAACGTGCAACCCTGGCGTTGGCGAGCATTAGCGATGCCAACGTGTTTGTCATGCAGCCGCCCGCTGTACGTGGCCTGGGGCAAAGTTCGGGTTTCGACCTGCAACTCAAAGACCTTGGCGGGCTGGGGCATGACGCCCTGGTCGCCGCGCGGGAGCAGTTCATCGAGTTGGCGAAGAAAGACCCGCGGCTGCTGGGAGTACGCAGCAATGGCCTGGACGATACACCGCAGCTCAAAGTCAGCATCGACGATCGCAAGGCCGGCGCCTTGAGTCTGAGCACCAGCGACATTAACAGCACCTTGTCCACCGCGTTGGGCGGCACTTACGTCAACGACTTCCTCAACCAGGGGCGGGTGAAGAAGGTCTACGTGCAGGGCGAGGCGTCGGCGCGGATGCAGGCGGCCGACCTGGAGCACTGGTTCGTGCGCAACAGCAAAGGTGAGATGGTGCCGTTTTCCTCGTTCGCCAGCAGCGCGTGGAGCTATGGCTCGCCGTTGCTGGAACGCTACAACGGCAACGCCTCGCTGGAGGTGGTCGGTGATCCGGCACCGGGGGTGAGCGCCGGGGTTGCGATGGATGCGGTGGAAGCGATCATCAAACAACTGCCCGAAGGCATCGGCTACGAGTGGACCGGGCAGTCATATCAACTGCGCTTGTCCGGCTCCCAGGCGCCGCTGCTGTACGGGATCTCGGTGTTGTTTGTGTTCCTCTGCCTGGCGGCGTTGTACGAGAGTTGGTCGGTGCCGTTTTCGGTAATGCTGGTGGTGCCGCTGGGGGTGGTCGGCGCGGTGCTGGCGACCCGCTTCAGTGGTTTGAGCAACGACGTGTACTTCCAGGTCGGGCTGTTGACCACGGTGGGACTGGCGGCGAAGAACGCGATTCTGATCGTTGAGTTTGCCAAGCACCTGCAAGAGCAGGGCAACAGTCTGCGGGACGCGACACTGACTGCCGTGCGCCAACGCCTGCGACCGATCCTGATGACGTCTTTGGCCTTCATGTTCGGCGTGTTGCCACTGGCATTGAGCTCCGGCGCCGGTTCTGCCGGGCGCCAGGCCATCGGCACTGGCGTGCTGGGGGGCATGTTCAGCGCCACCGTGCTGGGGATCTTCTTTGTGCCGCTGTTTTTCGTGCTGATCCGTCGTCGTTTCGGTCGCGTATCCACCGCAACAACCGCCAACCCAACCGCGCAGAAAGGTGATGCATGATCAAGTTTCATTGGCCCTTGTTGGCTGCTCTGGTGTTGCTCAGTGGTTGTGTCAATCTGGCGCCGCAGTATCAGCGCCCCGAAGCGCCGGTCGCCGGGCAATGGTTGCCGTCGACCAGCGTGGCCTCAGGCGATTCGGCGGCGGATATTCACTGGCAGCAGTTTTTTACCGACAGTCGCCTGGCGCGCTTACAGACCCTGGCGCTGACCAACAACCGTGATTTGCGTCTGGCCAGCCTGAACATCGAAAAGGCCCAGGCTCAATATCGCATTCAACGGGCGGCGGCGTTTCCCACCATCGATGCCGGAGTCAGCGGCACACATAGCCGCACGTCCAGCAGCGGCACGGCGAGCACCAGTCATGAGTACAGTGCGCAACTGGGGCTGAGCAGCTATGAACTGGATGTGTTCGGGCGAGTACAGAACCTTCAGGACGAAGCGCTGGAAGACTATCTGGCACTGACCGAAACCCGGCGTAGCACCCAGATCAGCCTGGTGGCTGAAGTGGCCACGGCCTGGCTGACGCTGGCGGCGGACAACGAGCGTTTGCAACTGGCCCAGGAAACCCTGCGCAGCCAACAGGCAACCTACGAACTGACCCAACGCAGCCATGCCTTGGGCGGTTCTTCCGGCTTGGCCCTGGCCCAGGCACAAACTACTGTGGAGTCGGCCCGAGGCGATGTGGCGGTCTACGCCAGTCAGATTCTCCAGGACCGCAATGCCTTGCGCTTGCTGGTCGGCAGTGATGTTCCCGATGAGCTGCTTCCCGGTGCGAGTTTGCAATCGGTCGCGCTGCTGGTGCAGGTGCCGGATGAGTTACCGTCCAGTCTGTTACAACGGCGCCCGGATGTGCTGGCCGCCGAACACACCCTCAAGTCGGCCAACATGGATATCGGCGCGGCGCGGGCGGCGTTCTTTCCGAGCATCAGCCTGACCGCCAATGCCGGTTCTGCAAGTTCGGCCTTGTCCGGCCTGTTCAAGTCCGGCAGCGGCGCCTGGACCTTCGCCCCGAGCGTCAGCCTGCCGATCTTCGATGCCGGCAGCAATCGCGCGACACTGGATGCGGCCAAGGTCGAGCGTGAAATTCAGGTGCAGACCTACCAGCAAACCTTGCAGACCGCCTTCAAGGAAGTGGCCGATGCCCTGGCGGTGCGCAGCACCCTGGACCAACGTCTGACGGCCCAGCAAGCCTTGACCGACGCCAGCCGTAAAAGCTTTGAACTGGCCGACGCGCTCTATCGCGGCGGCTCGCAAAGCTACCTCGAAGCGCTGGACGCCCAGCGTTCGTTGTACAGCGCCCAACAGGACCTGATCACCCTGCGTCTGGCCGAGCAGAGCAACCGGGTGACGTTGTACAAGGTAATGGGGGGCGGCTGGAATTAATGTTCGCGATCAGGCCCGCCCCCCTGGATCAGTGCCCACCCACCACCATATGGCTAAACGGCGCCACATACGCCTGCAACGTCACCAGCCCGCCGACCAGAATCGCCAGCACCACGGAGTGGAAAAACACGTAGCGCAGGATTTCCCCTTCATGGCCGTACCAGCGGGTGGCGGTGGACGCGACCACGATCGACTGGGCGTCGACCATCTTGCCCATGACCCCGCCAGAACTGTTCGCGGCGGCCATCAGCACCGGGCTCAGGCCCAGTTGCTCGGAGGTCACCCGTTGCAAGCCGCCGAACAGCACGTTGGAGGCCGTGTCCGAGCCGGTCAGGGCCACGCCGAGCCAGCCGAGCAGGGTGCCGAACATCGGGTAGAAAATGCCCGTTGCGGCGAAGGCCAGGCCCATGGTGGCGTCGAGGCCCGAATAGCGGGTGAGAAAACCCAGGGCGAGCATCGCCACAATGGTGGTGAGCGAATAGCGCACCACCCACAGCGTTCGCAGATAATGGTTCAGCAGTTGCGGGATGGAATAACCCATCAGCAGCCCGCCGAGGATCGCCGCGAGCAAGATGCCGCTACCGGTGCTGGTGAACCAGGTGAACTTGTAGATCGCGTCCTCGGCTTTCGGTGCGGGCACCACCGGCGGGACCTTCTCGATCTGTTGATGAATCGTGGTGAAGGTCACGCCCGGGGCAAAGATCGGATTGGCCTCGCGCATCGGTTTGCCCTGCGGATCAAGCTTGGCCGAGTGGATTTGCGGATCCATGGCCGGGCGGGTATCGAACAAGTTTTTGAAGCCCTGGGTGCCCCAGGCGAAAACGAACACCGTGAGGATGATCCACGGCATCCAGGCGCGCATAACCGCGGGTTTTGCATCGCTGGCAAAGGTCGCGCTGGCGACGGGTTTCTGGTCATGCTCCTGGGCTATTTTGGAGTTGTCGACTCGCCCTGACAGGGCGGCCGAGGTATGCACCGTGGCTGGTTTCCAGACCCTGAGGAAACCAGTCAGGCAGGCCATGGAAATCAGTGCCGCGATGACGTCCACCAGCATTGGCCCGTGGTAGTTGGAGACGAGGAATTGCGGTATGGCGAAGCTGACGCCGGCAACCAGAATCGGCGGCCAGATTTCCAGCATCTTGCGCCATCCGGCGAAGGCCCAGATCAGCCAGAACGGCACGATCACCGAGAAGAACGGCAACTGCCGACCGACCATCATCGACAGCTCCATTTCATCCAGCCCGGTCACTTTGGCCAGGGTGATGACGGGCGTGCCCAGAGCACCGAACGCCACGGGCGCGGTATTGGCAATCAACGCCAGGCCAGACGCGGCCAGGGGTGAGAAACCCAGCCCGATCAAAATGGCCCCGGTTACCGCCACGGGAGTGCCGAAACCGGCGGCCCCTTCGAAGAAGGCACCGAAGCAGAAGGCAATCAGCAGCAATTGCAGACGTCGGTCGTCGGTGATGCGCGCCAGGGAGTCTTGCAGCACTTTGAACGAGCCGTTCTCGGTGGTCAGCCGATGCAGGAAAATAATGTTGAGCACGATCCAGCCAATCGGCAACAGACCGTTGGCGGCGCCGAACAGTGCGGCCGAGCCCGCCATGTTCGCGGGCATGCCGAAGGCGAAAATCGCGATCAGCAAGGCCGAACCCAGGGCCAACAACGCCGCCAGATGCGCCTTGATGTGGAAAAACGCCAGGGAAACCAGCATCACCACCACCGGCGTCGCCGCCATGAGGGTTGATAGCACCGGGTTACCGAAGGGGTCGTAGATTTGCTGCCAGACCATTTTCCACCTCTGCTTTTTATTGTGGGTAGCGCGGGGAAGGTGGCTTGAGTATAGGTGGCAATACGCTGCTGTCCTGGCGGGTGCTTGCCAGCCCTACGATGCGCGTTAGGTTTCTAGACCCTCCTGAAGCGTGCGCTCCTTTCGACCATCGCCACGATCGTTTCGAAGAGTTCGTCCTGTGCCTGCTCCGCGGTGATTTCTCCGGTCGCGGCGGCATGGGACAGCGCCTCGGCGGCACCGAGCATCGCCCGAAGACTCGCTGGCGCGATATCACCGGTTCCGGCGAAGGGGAGCAGGGCGTTGCGGCACTTGCCCATGAAGATCGCTTCGTACTCGCGCTTGATCTTTTCCAGCTCGGGCGAGCTCGTCAGCGCCGCGATCACACCCGGGATCTCGCGGCCCTGAAGCAGAACGCAGTCGACATAAGACGAGGCGATGACCATTGCCTTACTGGGCAGTGTCGGTTCACTGGCTTCGAGCGCGGTATCCATGAGCGCGGTCTGACGTGCGTCGAACTCCTGATAGAGCACCGCCAGCAACCCGGGGCGGGTGGTGAAGTGATCGTAAACCACCGGTTTTGTGACCCCCGCCTGTTCGGCGAGCCGGCCAAGCGTCAACGCGTCCGTACCTTCCTCTCGAACGAGTTGCCAGGCGACATCCAGCAACTGGCGCAGGCGCTCCTCCCGCGACATCCGCCGGCGCGGTTGCGGACTGGAATCTTGCTCGGGTGTTTCGGTGCTTGACATGGCTATATACCAAAAGTAGCTTACTGAACGTAACTTACCAAGAGTATATAAGGCTCGTCTTTCACCCTCAATCACTCATTCCGTAGCAGGAGATTTTGTTATGCACGCGCTCATCGTTGTGGCTCACCATGACCCCCAATCGCTTACCCATAGCCTCGCGAGGCACGTCGCTGAAGGTGTATCCGAGGCGGATGCCGACCACTCTTTCGAAATTGCGGACCTCTGGGCGCAAGGGTTCGATCCGAGATTCGGCGCGGCCGATCTCGCCGTCCATCACCGTGAAGCACCGCCGCCCGCCGATGTGGCCGCCGAGCAGGCGCGAATCGATCGCGCCGATGCGCTGGTGCTGGTTTATCCGGTTTATTGGTGGTCGATGCCGGCGCTGCTCAAAGGCTGGATCGACCGTGTGTTCGCCAATGGCTGGGCGTTCGATTTCGCGGCGGATGCCACGTTGGAGAAGAAGCTTCGCCATCTGCGGGTTCATCTGGTGGGTGTTGGCGGTGCCGACGCAGGAACCTATGCGCGCCACGGTTATGCCGACGCCATGAAGACGCAGATCGACCATGGGATCTTCGATTATTGCGGTGCTTGCGTGGTGACGTCCGAGTTGCTGCTCGAATCGGAAATCCAGGAACCGACGGTTCATCTGCAGGCTGCGCGCGCGATCGGTCGTGAGCTTTTCGCTGCCTCCGGACGCTGCGACGCGGAGCAGGATGTTCAGCGTTGCCGAGCGGTCAGCGCCGAGGCTTTTTGACAGACAAAAAAAGAGCCTCAAAGCTCTTTGATGGGGAGGAAGTAGAGCCGAGAGGCTCAAGATGCGCATGAAACAAGGGGTGGGCTTATTGGGGTTCAGTTCACCCACCACTTACGCAACGGCTTAAACCTCCAACCGCTGCGTATCATCATCGTAGGAAGCCGCGGGTTCGGGCTCAAGTACCATTAGTCTACTGAGTCTGGCCGGCCTGCCTGGTGTTGAATCACCCTTTTGATTTTCAACTACCCCTGCCTGAACACCAACGCCTTCAACCCACACTCAACATCGGCATCGGGAAACTCCGGCGGATTCTCCAACCGTTGCTCAAACCGCAGGCTCGGTGCTTCGCGGGTGACGCCGTCGATGAGGAAGTCCGCGCCAAAAGCCGGGTCGTTCATGCAGGCCAAAACCGTGCCCTGGGGGCTGAGCAACTCCGGCAGACGGCGCAGCACACGCTGATAATCCTTGGTCAGCAGGAAACTGCCTTTCTGAAAGGAAGGTGGGTCGATGATCACCAGATCATAAGGGCCGCTATTGATCACTTTGCCCCAGGACTTGAACAGGTCGTGGCCGAGAAAGCTCACCTTGCTCAAGTCATGGCCGTTGAGCCGGTGATTGTCGCGACCACGGCTCAGGGCCGCGCGGGACATGTCCAGGTTGACCACATGGGTAGCGCCTCCCGCGATGGCGGCCACCGAAAACCCGCAGGTATAGGCAAACAGGTTCAGCACCCGCTTGCCATCCGCATTGGACCGCACCCAATCGCGGCCGTAGCGCATGTCGAGAAACAGGCCGGTGTTCTGTTTGCGGCCCAGGTCCACGCGATACTGCAAGCCGCCCTCGGTGATCGTCATTTCCTCGATAGGCTCCCCGATCAGCCATTCGGTGGTGCTTTCCTGCAAATAGCGATGTTGCAGCAGCAAGGTATGCGCGCCTGAGGCTTTCCACGCAGGCGCCTGCGTGATCGCCATCAGTCGCTGCTTCAAATCATCCAGTTGCGACGCTTGCGGCTCCTTGAATACGCAGACCAGCACCACGCCCTGGAGCCAGTCGACGGTCAATTGCTCCAACCCCGGCCAGCAGCGCCCACGGCCGTGAAACAGCCGACGGGTTTCTGCGGGGGCGGCCGCAAGTGCTGTCAGCAAATGGTCGTGGAGGATGGAGAGGGCGTCTGGATTCATCGGGCAAGGTCGGCAATGTAGAAGGGGGCGGCATTTTAACCACAATTACGCGCTGACAAACGGTCGTGTATGTCGGCTTGAACAGAGAATCTCCAGGACAACCGCATCAAAAATGAATTTTCCGCGAAGTCCGCTGCTCATACCTGAATAGGAGGCGGATTTGAGCCCGCGCAACCAATGAAACAATCAGGGAGTGGCACAGTGATGAGTCCAGTATCGACGGCGGGCGCGCATTTGTCTGACGGTTTGATTCTTGTGGTTGAGGACGACCCGTTGATCCTCGAGTTTCTTTGCGAAATTCTTCAGGAGGAAGGTTTTGCGGTGAAACCACAGATCAGCGCGGATGCGGCTTCGCAGTTTCTGGAGCAGCACGCGCCGGAGGTGGGGCTGTTGCTGACGGACATCACCATGCCGGGCAAACTCAATGGCGCGGACCTGGCCAATCAGTTTGGCGACCGTTGGCCAGACAAACCGATCATGATCATGTCCGGCTTCGAAACTCCGAAAAGCTCCGGGGTCAAGCATCCGGTTTCGTTCATCAAGAAACCCTGGGCGGTGGGGCAGTTGCTCGATTGTGTGCAACGCGCCTTGCAGTCGACCCGAACCCTGTAGGCGCTGGTGTACATTAGCTGACAACATTTGCCTGGCTCTTGCAAAAGGACGTCGCCCTTTGTCTGTCAAAACATCCCTGCTCAACAGGTCATTCCGTGGCTTGCTGTTCGATATGGACGGCACCGTCCTCAACTCCATCGCCGCCGCCGAGAGGATCTGGACTACCTGGGCCGTGCGCCACGGCGTCGATGTCGAAACCTTTCTGCCGACCATCCATGGCGTTCGCGCCATCGACACCATCAATCGCCTGGCGTTGCCAGGGGTAGATGCCGAAGCTGAAGCGGCGTGGATCACCGAGGCGGAAATCGATGATGTGGAGGGGATTGTCGAGGTGTCCGGCGCGGCGAATTTCCTCAAGTCGCTGCCCGCCCACCAATGGGCCATCGTCACCTCTGCACCGCGGGCCCTGGCGTTGCGCCGAATGGCCGCGGCCGGTATTCCCGAGCCTGGCGTGATGGTTACCGCTGAAGATGTCAGCGCCGGCAAGCCCGATCCTGCGGGCTATCGGCTGGCGGCTGGTCGACTGCAGGTGGACCCAGCCGAGTGCCTGATCTTCGAAGACGCCGACGTCGGAATTCGCGCAGGTGAAGCGGCGGGTGCCAACATCATGGTCATCACCGCGACCCACGTTCATCCCCTTCAGACCCGGCACGCCACACTGGCCAGTTATGACTCGGTCACGAGCCATGTGGATGCCAATAACCTGATCCGTTTACACTTTTTGTAATCGACACGGCCCTGATGCGGTCAGTTCAGTAGATCCCCGGAATCAATCGCCAGCTACGGGCGCAATAAGCTTCGTATTCGTTGCCGAACTGCGAGCGTAACAGCGCTTCTTCAGAGCGAATGCGGGCGATCAGCGGTATCAACATCAGCGCCACCAGCAGTAACCCGACACCGGAACGAAAGGCCAGCGCCCAGCCCACGCCATTGATCAGCAGCCCCAGGTAGCTGGGGTTGCGCACATTCCGATAAATTCCGTCGGTGACCAGGCGGTGTCCAGGTTGAATTGCCACCAATCCGCTGAAGCGCTTGCCCAGTACAAACACCGGCCACATCCGCAACGCGCCGCCGCCAATGAACAGCAGCGCACCCAGCCATCGCACGCCCTCGCCACCGAAGGTCCAGAAGTCGATCCGGTCGGTGTAGGCCGGCAGATATCCGCTCAACAACCCGAGCACCCCGAAAACCGGCAGCACCCAGCGATTGGCCCGGTCTTCACGTTCGCCGGAGCTCAAATTGACTTCGCTGAATAACGACACGATCGTCATCACCAGAGTTGCCAGCGCAATGACCACCAGCGGTGGATGCGAGAAAAACGCCGCCAACCCGCCCAGCCCGAACACCGCGAGAGCGAGGTAGGCAAGGGTGCTGACGAGGGCGAAAAACGCGAGTTTGGCTGAGATTTTCATAACTGATCTCGCAAAAAGGGCATATCACCAGTGTAGAGGGCAGTCCGTTATGAGAGCGGTAGTCGTCGAGCAGGGTGAACTAAGCTTGGATAAGGATGAGCCTGTCCGTTCACTTCCGGCCCGTTGAAAGATCTCAACGCGCCGGTGCTGTCACAAGGAGCACACGATGCTTCACATCAGAACGCCCCTGATTCTGCACCCGGGTCTGTCGACTCCGACCCGGCGAATCTGGCTCAAGCTGGAAAACCTGCAACCCAGCGGCTCGTTCAAACTGCGCGGCATGGGCCTGTTATGCAGTCAGGCGGCAGAGCAGGGCAAGCGCAAAGTCGTCTGTCCTTCCGGTGGCAATGCCGGTTTGGCCACGGCCGTGGCCGCCGCCAACCTTGGGCTGAAAGCCTGCATCGTGGTGCCGAACACGACCCCGGAAACCACCCGCGCCAGGATCAGGAAAACCGGTGCCGAGGTGATTGTCCATGGCAAGGTCTGGGACGAGGCCAATCAGCGGGCGAAAGAACTCGCGAAGGGCGCAGACACCGAATACGTGCCGGCTTTCGATCACCCGGTGTTGTGGGAAGGGCACAGTACGATGGTCGATGAAATCCTCGAGGACTGCCCTCAAGTCGATGCGTTGGTGACATCCGTGGGGGGCGGCGGTTTGCTGGCGGGCCTGCTCACCGGCCTGATCCGTCATCAGCGCATGGATTGTCGGATCGTTGCATGCGAAACCCAAGGGGCGGCGTCGTTCGCTGCCGCCATCGCTGCCGGGCACCCGGTCAGACTGCCGCGCATCGACACCGTTGCCACGTCACTCGGCGCCGCGCAAGTGGCCGCTTGGCCGGTGCAGCACATCCTTGATTTCCCGCATGAATGCGTGGTGCTCAGCGATGATGAGGCGATCATGGGCGTGGTTCGTTACGCCAACGACCTGCGCCAGTTGGTCGAACCGGCGTGTGGCGTTTCATTGGCGATTGCCTACCTCGACCATCCGGCAATTGCCGAGGCCCATGACGTAGTGATTGTGGTGTGCGGCGGCGTCAGCATCAGCGCGCAGTTGGTCGCCGGTTGGGCACGCCTGTCTGCCGGGGTCGAAAAACACAGCGTTGAAGCAAGGTAGGGCTGTCACTAGCCCTACCGCTTACGTTTCAGACTTTATTGACCGGCTGGAACACCTTCTTGAACGAGGATCGCTCTGGCCAGGTCTTCATCGCTGGCCTTCAGGTCGGGATGATTCTGGCGAATTTCCTTCAATACCGACTCCAGGTAAACGCCACGGATCGTGCCGCCGCTGGCGACAAAACTGGAGGCGTCATCCCGGGCGGGAATGACCATTTTGTGATCCTTGAACGTTGAGTACAGCGATGCGGATACCCCGGCTGAGGTGGCGACATCGCCCGCATCCACACGGGCCATGGCTGAGCCAAAGGGCAAGCAAAGCACGAGTGAAGATACTAAAAACAGACGGCGCATGACGGCGTCCTCCGAAGCGTGAAGCGTAAAAGAAGTAACACATAATTTAGGATGCCCGGCGGTGGTCAGGAGTTCCCTGCCGATCGACATATGCCTCACTCAATTCCAGCCAGATCTACCGTCATGCGACCCGTAGCGGGAGCATCGATGCTCTCGACCGAGCGCTCACCGGCGCGTTCGAGCAGCGGATACGCCAGGGCGGCGATGTGGTGATGCATGCGCCGGTAATCACGCAGTACCCGCTGGAAAATATCACCGGATTGCGCCCAGGTACTTTTGTCTTCCTGCAACTGGCGAAAGTGCTCGCGGCTGGCGCAGGCTTCGAGCCTTCTGACGGTCTCCTTGCGCTGGATCAGTTGATGGGCGGTGGCGATGTCTTCGCGCAGGAACACGGTGATCGCCAGGCTCAGGCTTTCCAGAACGGCGTCGTGCAGCGGGGCGATGTTGCCCAGTTCGAAGGCCGAGAACTGTTCACCCCGACGCAAGCGGCGCATGGCCAACTGCGTGAGGCTGCTGGAAAGAATGTCCGCGGCATGTTCGAGGTTGATCACGAACGTGAGGATTTCCTGGGAACGATCGGCATCGCTATCACTGATGCCTTCCTTGCCGATGTCGGCCAGATAAGCGCGAATCGCCGCGCTGAGCAGGTCCAGGGATTGATCGATCCGCTGCACTTCATCGGCGCAGGCCGGTAGCGATGTGTGGAACAGCTGCAGCATCCGGCCGAGCATGGTCGAGAACATGTCGGTCATGCGCAACGCTTCGCGAGCGGCATTCGACAGGCCGATGTTGGCCACTTCCAGGTCGGCCTCGTCCAGATAGCACGGCATGCCGGGATCGACATCCCGCTCAGGTGCCGGCAGCAGTCGGGTGAGGGCATTGGCGAGTACGTCGGTCAGACCGATGAACACCAACGCCAGCAGTAGATTGAAACCGGTGTGCAGGCACACCACCAGGGTCGAGGGCGCGAGCGGCGCCTGAGCGAGCAACCCGGCAAACGGCAAGACCGCCAGAGCACCGACCGCACGCACCAGCAGGTTGCCCAGCGGCAGGCGTCGGCCGACGCTCGATCCGGCGTTGATGACCGAGGGCAGCGCACCGCCAATGTTCACCCCCAGCACCAGCGCGACGATGGTGCTGGCCGAGAGCATGCCAGTGGCGGCCAGCGAGACGATCAGCAACACCACGGCCACGCTGGAGTGGCACAGCCAGGTGAGGATCAGCGCCACCAGCAGTGCAATGACCAGATCGCCCTCGAGGCTCTGCATGATCAGCTGGAAAATCGGCGTGCCTTCGACTTCCGCCAATGTGGAGCCGAGCATGTGCAAGGCCAGGAGCATCAGCCCCAGGCCGATCAGTGCACAACCGACGCTTTCGTAGCGCGAGTCATCGCGCAGACGAAAGACGATCAGGCCCGCCAGCAAAACGCTGGGCGTGAGCATCGACACATCAACGCTGAGCAATTGCACCACCAACGTCGAGCCGATGTTGGCGCCGAGCATCACCGCCAGGGCCGGCGCCAGTCCCAGCGTCCCGGCGGCAGTGAACGAGGTCGCCATCAGGCTCACGGCGGTGCTGCTTTGCAAGACCCCGGTGATACCGATCCCCGACAGCAACGCCATCCAGCGGTTGTTCAGGTTGTGGCCCAGCCACTGACGCAGCGGCGTGCCGAAGCCGCGTAACAGCGCCGAAGAAATCATATGAGTGCCCCATAGCAACAGGGCAATGGAGCCGGCGAGGTTGATCAGTAGAGTAGTTCCCGACATGAGGGCTCTCCCTTGTTTCGTATTGCATTTATTGAAGGCCCGGAACCCGGCTCGTGGTATCTGAATAACACCCGTGATTGTGGTGTTACTTGATGGTCCGCAACTAATTCCAATAATTCAGATTTTTTACGGGCAATAAGAAGTTGTCGGATTCCCGTTTAAGGAAACCGTTCTGGAAGGACTTTGAAGTGCCTTCAGATCAACTGAAAATGCATGCCCCGATAGACAGGCCGAGCATCAGGCTCGCCTGCTGGAAGAGGCGCGCGATGCGCCGACTTTGTGGGTCCTGACTGTCGTCGAAGCTCCAGCGTTGCTGAAGCCGGCCCGTCGTTGGGCAGACACGCCAGTTGGCACGAGGGCGCACCTTGGCGTGGGTAGAAGGGGCGGAGAACGGGGCGCAGAGCCGAGTCGTCGGCAGACGCTCACGGCAGGGCTTGACCCGCATGGTCGATGCAAAGGCGCGTACGCCCGGCAGTACAGTGGTTTTGAAGTTCATAACATGCCTCTGGGCCGGAATGATTCCGGTGAGGCAAGTTACGGTGGAGCCTCAAGCTCTAGCGCAGCTCACCCGACCGAAAAGTCGAGGCCCGTCATTGTCTGGGTTATGTGCCAGATCCTGCGTGTGAGCAGTCATCCGACAGCGACTAGATACTGTGTCCATTGAATTCTTTTGTGAGTTGAAAAAAGCCGTTGTTATCGGTCGGCGCAATTTACTCAGGCAGGTTGGCAAAGTCAATCGCCGATAGCCGGTTAAGGTTGTGTTGAAGGGGGGAAGTTGGAAAGTGTTCAGGTCAATGACAGTTAATTGTTATTTTGAATGATCGTTAAATGGGAAATTAAACATAGAGTGTGAACGCCACGTAGCAGACCGTATGAAGTCATGCTGGCGATATCCTCCAGCCTGATCGATTATCGCATCCAGGGCTGGCTTGAATGAGTGGAGGGCAGGTGAGCGTCGATATCGAATGCGTGGTAGTCGGGGCTGGCGTGGTCGGCCTGGCGGTGGCCAGAGCCTTGGCCCGGACCGGACGAGAAGTGATCCTGGTCGAGGCGGGCGAGGGGATTGGCGTGGGCATCAGCTCGCGCAATTCGGAAGTGATCCACGCCGGGATCTATTACCCGAGCGGCAGTCTCAAGGCGCAATTGTGCGTGGAGGGCAAGCGACGCCTGTATACCTTCTGCGATGAGCGCGGTGTCGATTACCGGCGCCTCGGCAAGCTGATCGTGGCCACCGATGACCGTCAGCGCCATGCCTTGCAGGCGTTGCTGGAGCAAGGCCGGCGCAACGGTGTCGATGACCTGCAATTACTGGATGCCGGTCAGGCACGAGCGCTTGAGCCGGCGTTGTTTTGTGTTGCAGCGCTTTGGTCACCGTCTACCGGGATTGTCGATTCTCATGCCTTGATGCTGGCGCTTCAGGCCGATGCCGAAGCCTGGGGCACCTCGGTGGCCTTTCATACGCCGCTTACATCGGCCCGTTGTACCGAACAGGGTTTCGAGCTGCACATGGGGGGGACTCAGCCGATGACCTTGAGCTGTCGTGAACTGATCAACTGCGCCGGACTGTCTGCGCCAGAGGTGGCGAGCCGGATCGAAGGCTTGCCGGCGCGGCACGTGCCCAAGGCCTGGCTGTGCAAGGGCAGCTACTTCAGTTTCAGCGGCCAGGCGCCGTTCCGGCATCTGGTTTATCCAGCACCGGAAAGCGCCGGGCTGGGCGTGCACATGACCCTGGACCTGGGTGGTCAGGCCCGTTTCGGGCCGGATGTCGAATGGGTCGAGCAGATCGATTATCGCGTCGACCCCCATCGTGGCGAAGGCTTCTATCAGGCGATCCGGCGCTACTGGCCGGCGTTGCCCGATGACAGTCTGCAACCGGCCTACAGCGGCATCCGCCCGAAAATCAGCGGGCCGACCGAGCCGGCCGCCGACTTCATCATCAGCGGCCCGGACGTTCACGGCGTACCGGGTTTGGTTAACTTGTTCGGCATCGAATCGCCGGGGCTGACCAGTTGCCTGGCGCTGGCCGAACGGGTGGTGCAGCGTTTAATTCGCAATGAAACGCTGTAGCAGCTGGCGAAGCCTGCGTTCGGCTGCGCAGCAGTCGTGAATCCTGCGCACGTGGTTTATCTGACCCACCCGCAGCGTATGGTTTAGCGACTGCTGTGCAGCCGAACGCAGCCTTCGGCAGCTGCTACAAAGTCGTGCGGCGCAACCGATGATCAGGGTTTAGGCTGCAACCAGCTGCGAGGACTATTCTTGGCAATGCGCCCATCGCCATGGGAGATCTCTGATGATCAACGTACGCACTGCCCGCATGCTCGCCGATTACAAGCGCTGGGCCGATCAGCGACTCTTCGACAGCCTCATGGCGCTGCCACCTGAGGAACTCAATCGCAAACGGGTGTCGGTGTTCAATAACATGATCGGCGCCTTGAACCACACCTATGTGGTGGATTGCATCTGGCAAGCTCATCTGGAGGGCCGGGGGCACGACTTCAAGACCTCCCATGGCCTGCTCCATACCGAGCTCGCCGAGTTGCGAATGGCGCAACAGGAGATTGATCAATGGTTCTGTGGCTGGAGCTCGGCCCAGACCGAGGAGTCGCTGGATAAACCCATCGAATTCACCTCCATGTCGGGGGAAAGCGGGGTCATGAGTGCCGGCGCCATGCTGTTGCATGTGGTCAACCACGCCAGCTATCACCGGGGCTGGGTGATTCAGATGTACTTCGACATTCCGGCCATACCGCCGATCACCGACCTGTCAGAGTTTTTGCGCGAGGTTCCCGGGTATTGAGTCGAGCCCTGGCCCGATAACAGCATAAATCCGCTGTGGGAAGTGGCCCTGTGGCGAGGGGGCCGCTCCCACATTGATCTTCTTTGTTATGGAGATTGGGTCAAGCCTGGGGAATCAGGTTCTGCCGGCAATCGAGCACCAACCGCGCACCCCCTAACTCACTGCTGTCCACCTCCAGCGTAAACCCATGCAGGCTGGCAATCGCGGCTACGATCGACAGGCCCAGCCCGAATCCGCTTTGCGGGTTGCCGCCTTCGGCGCGATAGAAACGCTGAAACACTGCCTCGCGCTCGGCCGGCGCAATCCCGGGGCCGGAGTCGAGCACTTCAATGCGCGTGTGCCCCGCGTCATTCACCCCACGCAAAATCACCTGGCCACCTGGCGGGGTGAATTTGATCGAGTTGCTCAGCAAGTTCGCCACGGCTTCAAACAGCAGAGCGCGGTCGCCGTTGAGCCCGGGCAAGGATTCGGGCATTTGCAGTTCAAAGGTCAGTTCGCCTTCTTCCGCCAGCGGCAGATAAAAGTCATGCAACTCCCGCAGCAACGGCACCGGGTCCAGTCGCACGAACCCCGAACGGCGCTGGCGATCCTCCAGTTCGGAAATCCGCAACAAGCCACGGAAACGCGCCATCAAGGTGTCCGCCTCGCCGAGCACCGAATCCAGTTGCACGGCCAGCGTCGAGCCTTCATCGGCCTGCTGCTGAATCCGGTACAGCTGCGCCCGCAGACGAGTCAGCGGCGTGCGCAGGTCATGGGCGATGTTGTCGCACACGCCCTTGACCTCATGCATCAAGCGCTCGATGCGTTCGAGCATGGCGTTGACGATGGCGGCGAGCATGTCCAGTTCGTCACGGCGATTGGACAACGGCAGGCGCCGGGTCAGGTCGCCGGCGACGATGGCTTCGGCGCTGGCCTGGATCGCCCGGATCCGCCGCAGCGGGCGCCGTCTCAATAAATGCCAGCCGGCGATGCCCGGCAAAATCGTCAGCGACACGCCCCACAACAGCGCGTGCAGGATGATCCGGGTCACGGCAAACAACGAACCGTTGTCCCGCACCAGCACCAGCCAGCGGCCGTCCAGGGTTCGGGTCGCGACGGCGTCGCAGCTGTCGGCGGGCAGGGTCGGGTCGTCGGATTCGGCGCAATCGCCGAGCATGTGAATTTTGCCGTCCAGCGGCAGTTCTTCGGGGATCTGGCGCAAGGCGCCGCTGAGGTAGCGCTGCTGGTCATCGAACAGACCATAGGCATCGATGCCGCGAATGTCGAAGGTCATGCTGGCGGCGAGGGCATCCACCAGTTGCTCGCCCTGGAAGCGTGAAAACAGATGCTGACGTTGCATCAGCGAGTGTTTGGCCAGGGTGTCGAGGTAGTTGGACACCTCGTAATACATGACCCCCATGAGAATCGCGCTCCAGGCGACGAACAGCGAACTGTAAAGCGCCAGCAAACGGCTGCTGGAGGAACGCCAGCCTTTAGAGGGGTTCAGCAATGACATAACCCGAGCCTCGCACGGTCCGAATCAGTGGGGCTTTGCCTGGCGGGTCGATTTTCTTGCGCAGACGGCCGATGTGCACGTCGATCAGGTTGGTGCCGGGGTCGAAGTGATAACCCCATACTTCTTCGAAAATCATCATCCGCGACAGAATCTGCCCGGTGTTGCGCATCAGAAATTCCAGCAACTTGTACTCGGTGGGCAACAGCGTCAGCAACTGGCTGTTGCGTCTGGCCTCGTGGCTGATCAGGTTCAGCTCCAGATCGGCCACGCGCAACGTGGTGGCCTGGGCGGTCACGGTGTTCTGCCGGCGCAGCAAGACTTCGACCCGGGCGGCCATTTCATCGGTGGCGAATGGTTTGGTCAGGTAATCGTCGCCGCCGGCGCGCAAGCCACGCACGCGTTCATCGACGTCGGAGAGGGCGCTGATCATCAGAATCGGCGTGGCCACGCCCATGGTGCGCAAGGTGGTGACAATCGCCAGGCCATCGAGCTCCGGCAGCATGCGATCGAGGGTGATCAGGTCGTAGTCGCCGCTGACGGCGCGCTCCAGGCCTTCGCGGCCATTGTCGACCCAATCCACTTCGAGGCCGTGGCTGCTCAGTTCGGCGACGATTTCCCGGGCGGTCACGGCGTCGTCTTCGATGGTCAAAATACGGGTCATAGGGCTTGCCTGATAATCGGTTCAATACGAAGTTGAGGCATTTTGCCAAGAATTACATGCGGCTGATTAAATTAACTTTCATGTGGTCTCGTGAGGCTGGTCGCAACATTGATATCATCCAGCCATGACTCTAAATGGAAGCTGCACTGTGCGCACTTTAATGGTTCGTGGCTGGATGCCAATATTTGTGCTGTTGTGCCTGTTCGGTTCATCCGCCTGGGCTGCCAATACGCCGTGTTCGGGGAAGAAGGGCGGTATCGATCGTTGCGACGGCGATCTGTTCCTGTGCAATGACGGCTCCATCAGCGGTTCAAAGAAAAGCTGTTCGGCGATGTTTGGCACTAAAAGCCAGGCGCGGCCGCAGACGCTGTTACAGGAAACCGATGGCTGCGCCTGCGGTACCGGTACGTTCTGCACCGGGCCAAGAGGCGGGGTGTATTGCCTGACGCCCAGCGGCAACAAGAGTTACAAGCGCAAGTAATTCGTTTGCAGCCAAAAAACGCTTAGCGCAATGCTTAGCGTCGATGTTGGATAGGACGCAGGTGTTTTCACTGGCCTGGATCAATATTTCCTTCGGCGATATTTCCTAACATAAAAAGATCCAGCCCCATCTCGCGGTATTGACTACATTGCTTGGACGCGCAGCTGATGCGTTGTCGAAGTACCAGTGCAGACCTTCTCGTTGTTATTAGTCAGGTGGCCCGCAAGGTGTAGTGCAGCATGGAGCTGAAGAATCTCACCTGAACCTTTCACGGATGAACAATCGCAATGCAACGCATAAACCGAACCTTCGATATCCAGCCACTGGTGCGGGCGGATATGACTGTGTGCATCAATGGCCAGACTGTCAGCGCCGCCATCGGCGAAACCGTCCTGACGGTCATTCAGTCACTGGGCATCCGCCAGGTGGCCCGTAACGATCACGATCAAATCAGCGGTGCCTATTGCGGCATGGGCGTGTGCCAATGCTGCCTGGTGAAAATCGATGGGCGCCACAAACGGCGTGCCTGCCAGACGATCGTGCGTGAGGGCATGCGCATCGAAACCCGGGTCAACCGTATCGCCGGGCAGGAGGTTTTATGAGCCTGCAACCGGTGATCGTCGGCGGCGGGCCGGCGGGTATGGCCGCGGCCATTGAACTGGCGCGCCATGGTGTGCGTTGTACCTTGCTCGAAGAGGCTTCGCGTCTTGGCGGGGTGGTCTATCGCGGCCCCTTGCGCGATAACGTGCAACTGGATTACCTGGGGCCACGCTATTCGGAAGTGCTGGCCAAACTGCATGGAGAATTCCACGAGCAGTCGGGCCTGATCGACGTGCGCTTGAACCACCGCGTGGTCGGCGCCGAAGGTACCCGGGCGTTGGTGGTGCTGGACGTCAATGAGCATTTGCAGGAGGTCCAATACCCGCAGCTGCTGTTGGCTGCCGGTTGCCATGAGCGCAGCGTACCGTTCCCCGGCTGGACCTTGCCTGGGGTGATTCTGCTGGGTGGTTTGCAACTGCAAATCAAGAGCGGCGTCGTTCAACCCCAGGGGCCGGTGGTGATTGCCGGCACCGGTCCGCTGTTGCCGCTGGTGGCCTGCCAGCTACACGCTTCGGGGGTGAGCGTCGCCGGAGTCTACGAGGCGTGCGGGTTCGGCAAGATCGCTCGGGAAAGCCTCGCGCTATTGAACAAGCCACAGTTGTTCCTCGACGGTTTGAGCATGCTCGCGTACCTGAAACTGCACGGCATTCCCATGCACTATGGCTGGGGCGTGGTCGACGCACAGGGCGAGGATGAGTTGAGTTCGGTGACTGTCGCGCCGTACTCCAGCACCTGGGAGCCAGACCTGAGCCGCGCCGAACGGATTGCCGCGCAGACCCTGGCGGTCGGCTATGGCTTCATTCCTCGCACTCAACTCAGCCAGCAAATGGGCCTGGACCACGGCTTCAGCGATGACGGCTACCTGCGGGCCAGCGCCAATGTCTGGCAGCAAAGCAGCGAACCCCATGTGCATCTGGCCGGTGACATGGGCGGAATTCGCGGAGGCGAGGCGGCCATGCTCGCGGGACGAATCGCAGCAGTGTCGATCCTGCTGCAACGTGACGTGCTGGATGCGGAGTTGGCGCGGGTCAGACGTGACCGCTACCTTTCGAAACTCAAGTCCATCGTGCGCTTTCGCGCCGCCGTCGACCGTTACACCGAACGCGGTGCCGGGCAGACCGCATTGCCGGTCGCCGACACGGTGATTTGCCGCTGTGAGCACGCGACCCGCGCCGACATCGATCGGGCGCTGGAGCAGGGTGTGCAAGACCTGGCCAGCCTGAAAATGCGCACCCGCGTGAGCATGGGCGACTGTCAGGGGCGGATGTGCGTCGGTTATTGCACGGACCGTTTGCGCAAAGCCACCGGGCGGCAAGATGTGGGCTGGTTGCGACCGCGCTTTCCCGTCGACCCGATTCCTTTTTCAGCATTCCAGTCTGTCGGCACGGAGGCTGCAAGCCATGAGTAAGTTCTACGACGTGATCATCGCCGGCGGCGGTGTGATCGGGGCGTCCTGCGCCTATCAGTTATCCAAGCGCAAACACCTGAAAGTCGCGCTGATCGACGCCAAGCGACCCGGCAACGCGACCCGTGCTTCGGCCGGGGGCTTGTGGGCGATCGGTGAGTCGGTGGGCTTGGGCTGCGGGGTGATTTTCTTCCGCATGATGTCGGCCAATCGCAAGCGCGAAGCCCAGGGCGCGGCGGTGGCGGTGGACTCCAGCACGCCGCATATCCTGCCGCAGTCGTTCTTCGATTTCGCCTTGCAGTCCAACGCGATGTACCCGGATTTGCACCGGGAGCTGCAGGACAATCACGGGATGGATTTCAAGTTCGAGAGGACCGGCTTGAAATTCGTGATCTACGACGATGAAGACCGGCTCTACGCCGAGCACATCGTGGCGTGCATTCCGCACCTGGCGGATCAGGTGCGCTGGCTCGATCAAGCGGCACTGCGCGAAGCCGAGCCAAGTGTCAGCCATGAGGCGAGGGGGGCGCTGGAGTTTCTCTGCGACCATCAGGTCAGCCCGTTCCGCCTGGCCGATGCCTACACCGAAGGCGCGCGGCAAAACGGTGTGGACCTGTACTTCAACACCAACGTCACCGGGGTGCTGCATCACGGCTCGCAGGTCACTGGCGTGCAGACCTCCGAGGCCGGTGTGTTCCGTTGCGATACGCTGATCAACGCTGCGGGTGCGTGGGCCGCCGACCTCAGCGAGCAGGCCACCGGCATTCGCATTCCGGTGAAACCGGTGAAGGGCCAGATCCTGCTGACCGAGCGCATGCCGAAGATCCTGCGCGGTTGCCTGACCACCAGCGACTGTTACGTGGCGCAGAAAGACAATGGCGAAATCCTGATCGGCAGCACCACCGAAGACAAAGGTTTTGACGTGACCACCACCTACCCGGAAATCAGCAGCCTGGTGCAAGGCGCAGTGCGCTGCATTCCGGCGCTCGCTGACATCAACCTTAAACGTTGCTGGGCCGGGTTACGTCCTGGTTCGCCGGACGAACTGCCGATTCTCGGGCCGATGAAAGGCGTGCAGGGTTACCTCAATGCCTGCGGACATTTCCGCACCGGCATCCTGACCTCGGCGATTACCGGCGTGGTGCTGGACAAACTGGTGAATAACGAGCCGTTGCCGCTGGATATCACACCGTTTCTGGCGGATCGGTTTGAAGTGACGCCGGAGGTCGAATCGAAAGAAGCGCACATGGCTTGACCTCAACCTCACCACAGACGCGCGAGCGCTGTGGTGAGGGCGCTTGTGCCGTCACTCTTTAACGCTCATGAACTCCTTGGCCCAACGAATGTAGTCCTCCGGCTGCGTATAGGTATGCGTCAGTTCGGTGGCGTTCAGGTCGGAGGCTTGGGTGAAGATTTGGCGCTGTTCACGCAGGCTGTCATAAGTGGCTTTGATTGCTGCGAAGTAGGCGCCATGGCCGTCGATGGTGACTCGCACGCCCAATTCGGCCAGGCGTTTGTCGTCGCGCAGCAGCGGGTTGCCGTAGGTGACCAGCATCAGCGGTACGCTCAGGTGTTCGGCGATCTGTTCCAGATGATCGAAATCCTGCACGCCCACCATGCAAATCCCGTCGGCCCCGGCCTGTTGGTAATGCTGGGTGCGGCTGATGATTTCCTGGACCGGCAGGATCCCTGCGTTGGTGCGGGCGATGATCGCCATTTCCGAGTCGACCCGGGCTTCCAGCGCCGCGCGGATCTTGCCGACACCTTCGGCGACCGTGATCAGGTCGGTGGACTTGCGACCGAATTGCGCCGGTAGCAGAGTGTCTTCGATGGTCAGGGCGGCCACGCCGGCGCGTTCGAGTTCGACGATGGTGCGCATGACATTGAGCGCGTTGCCGTAGCCGTGGTCGGCGTCGGCAATGACCGGCAATTGCGCCACTCGGCCGATGCGGGTGGCCTGTTCGGCGAACTCACTGAGGGTGATCAACGCAAAATCGGGGGCGCCCAATACCTGCAACGACGCCACCGAACCACCCAGGATTCCCACCTCAAAACCCAGGTCGGCGGCGATGCGTGCCGACATCGGGTCGAAGACAGAGGCCGTGTGGTAGCAGATGCCGGAAGCGAGCAGTTGGCGGAAATTACGGCGTAAATCTTGGTGAGAAAGCCTGGACATACGAGTTCCACCATATAAAGGAATGGAAGGGCTTGAGCAAAAGTGTCAACGCCGAAGGAACAAAAGGCTATCACGCGGGCGGGTAAAGGATGATGACGAATTTTTTTGGCAAGTGAACGCAAGATCTTTTCCGCTCACGCCGCTACCGCTTGCTGCTGTTGGTTGAGCAGCGGCACCGCGCGTACCGAGCTGCCGGGTTGCAATTGCAGGCGTTTGGCGGTGAGGCGGTCGACCACCAGGCTATTGCCCACCAGCCGCGCCCGGGCGGTGGTGATGCGGCAGTTTTCCAGGCGACGGTTGTGGATCAGCCATACCGGGGCCTGGTCGTCGGGCGTGCCGATGGCCAGCACCAGTGATTGGCTGTCGCGCACCGCGCGGATTCTCGACACCGGGGCTTCGATCACCGGGCCTGCGTCGAAGATGTCGATGTAACCCTTATGGGCAAACCCCTCGGCGGTGAGGATCTTCAGCGCCGGTTCGGTGTTGGGGTGGGGCTTGCCGATCACCGCCTGGGCCTGTTCGGTGAGCAGGCAGGTGTAGAGCGGCTGGCGCGGCATCAGTTCGGCGATGAACGCTTTGCTGCCCAGCCCCGACAAGTGATCGGCATGGCTGAAATCCATCTTGAAGAAGTGCCGGCCCAGGCTGTCCCAGAACGGTGAGCAGCCATGTTCGTCGGCACTGCCGCGCAGTTCGGCGATGAGCTTGTCGCCGAACAGCTGGGGGAATTCGGCAACGAACAGCAGCCCCCCCAGCGACAGCAATCGACCATTGCTGCCATAACGTTGATCGTGTCGCAGGAACAACGAGCAGATTTCCGATTGCCCGGTCATTTCGTTGTTGAGGAACAACGTGGGGATCTGGCGCTGAATACCCAGGTCCGGCGATGAACTGACCGTGAGCCCGACCCGGTAGTTGTACCAGGGCTCTCGCAGACCGACGGCCCCGATCAGGGCACTGACGCCGACCACTTGCTGATCATCGTCTTCGAGCACAAACAGGTAGTCGGCATCCGCGCGCTCGACCTGTCCGGCGAAAGTCCGCTGGGCCCAGCGCACCCGGTGGGTCAGGCGCTCTTCGTTGGCTGGCAGGGTAGTGAACCCGGGGCCGGCCCGTTGTACCAAATCCAGTAAAGCGGGCAGGTCGGTCATTTGAACCGGGCGCAAAATCATGATGCAGCTCCTTCTTCGCGCCTGCTCGGGCGCTGTCGTTGGGCTCGGGGCCGGTTGCCACTCACAGGGCGATCAGCCGGATCGCACTGGCGTCGGTCACGTTCAAGGCCGCGCACATCTCGGCGCTCAAGGCGATAGGTTGCCCGGCGCAGTAGTCCAGTTCGGCGACGATGGCGCGGTAGTCCTTCAACGAATCGTTGCTCACCAGGTAACTGCCACGGGCGTCGATGGGCGAGCCCGTCTGCACCGTGCCGGCCTGGCTCTGGGCGATGGAACGAATGCTTGAGGTGCGGGCGTACAGCGTCGGGCCGCCGTCGAACAGGTCGATGTAGCTGTTGGTCTCGAAGCCTTCGCGCTCCAGAATGTCGAAGGCCTCCTGGCCATCGGGGTGGATCCGGCCGATGCAATCTTGCGCAGCCTGCGACAGCATCGGCACGTAGATCGGGTATTGCGGCATCAATTCTGCGAGGAATGTCCGGCTCTGCAGGCCGCAAAGCCGCTCGGCCTCGACGTAAGGCAAATCGAAGAAATGCTTGCCCAGCGCATCCCAGAACGGCGATTGCCCCTGTTCGTCGCTGTAACCGACGATCTCGGTGATCACCGCTTCGGCAAAACGTGCCGGGTGGGCGGCGATGAACAGCAGTCGCGCCCGGGACAGCAACTCGGAAAATGGCGTGCGCTCCAGTGCCGAGTCGATATGGAAACCGCGCAGCAAAGAGTGACCGCTGAGGTCTTGGCACAACGACAACGCCGGCACCCCATGCTCGATGTTCAGCTCCCGTGAGGCGCTGGTGAAATGGCGGTTGCGCAAACTGTAGAACGGTTCGCCGAACCCGGCGGTGGCGAGCACTTCCGAGCAGCCGACCAGACGGCGAGTCGTCAGGTTTTCCAGCACGAAGAAATAGTTCTCCGGGCCTTGGCCCTGGACGTCTTTTTCGAACGAAGCACAGGAATCGAGAATTTTCTCCCTCAGGCGTTCGGTGTCGTCCGGCAAGGACGTGACCCCCACCAGACTGTCGCGCGCCAGCTGCTGCAACTGGGGCAGGTCGGTTAACTCGACTGGACGTAAGACCAGCATGGACATACTCCTGTATCAAATGGTTCGGCGGCTTGCACCGAACCTGACTATCACTGTCGGTTTCCACGCGTTAAATCGGCGCACGCCTGAAATCGTGTCAGACGCTGCTCTTTTTCTTGTCAGCCATTGCTTGGGTCGGGCAGCGCCGTGCTGGCACCCAGTTTGTTGAGGAAGAACAGATAAACCAGGCCCAGGGCAATCCAGATCAGGCCGAGTTTCTGCGCATCGACGCCCATGTTGTACATGATGGCCGCGACGATGATGAAGCCGATGACCGGGCAGATCAGGTGACGGATCACCTGGCCGGATTGCTGCCGGCGCCAGTAGTAGTTGATCACGGTCAGGTGCAGCAGCATGAAGCCGCTCAGGGCGCCGAAGTTCACCAGGGAGGTGAGGGTGTCCACCGAGTTGATGAACAGGTAGCAGATCACCAGCGACAGCACCGCCACCAGATAAATGCTCAAGTACGGTGTGTTGTGTTTCGGGTGCACTTTGGCCAGCACTTTTGGCAGTTTGCCGTCTCGGGCCATGCCGAACAGCAGTCGCGAAACCGCCGCTTGGGAGGTGATGGCGACCGCCACACCCCAGGCCAGCGCGGTGGCCACGGCGGTCAGGGTGGCCAGCCAGCTACCGGCGGCGATTTCGGCGATTTCATAGAACGCGGTGTCGGCGGACTTGAAGCCCAGGCCGGCGGCCAGGTCGGTGGCGATCCAGGTCTGCACGACGAAGATCACGCCCATTACCAGCAGCGTAATCAGCGCAGCCTTGCCGACACTGCGGCCCGGATCACCCTTGATCTCTTCGGCGAGGGTGGAAATGGCATCGAAACCGAGGAACGACAGCACCGCAATCGACACCGCTTGCATCAGCAGGGCGAAGTTGAAGGTTTCGGGGTTGTACAGCGGCGCCAGAGTCAGCTGACCGTTACCGCCGCCACTGTGCAAGGCAGTCCAGGCGTAGAGCAGGAAGATCCCCAGCACCACCAGTTGCGCCAGCAGGAAGATGATGTTCATCCGCGCGGTGAAGGTGATGCCCCGCAGGTTGACGAAGGTGGCGCTGGCTAGAAAAGCCAGGATGAAGCCGACTTTCGGGATGTCCGGGTACAAATGATTCAGCGCCATCGCCGCGTATACGTAGAGCAGCGGCGGAATCAGCAGGTAATCGAGCAGCATCAGCCAGCCGGCGATAAACCCGACATGTTGGTTGAGGCCGCGTTGTGCGTAGGAATACACCGAGCCCGCCACCGGAAAGGCCCGGGCCATGCTGCCGTAACTGAGGGCGGTGAACAGCATCGCCACCATGCCGATGATGTAGGCCAGCGGCACCATGCCGGGTGCTTCGGCGTTGACGTAACCATACACGCCGAACGGAGCGATGGGGATCATGAAGATCATCCCGTACACCACCAGGTCGGTCAGTGACAGGCTACGTTTCAACTCTTGCCTGTAGCCGAATTCTTCAATGTCCATGAAGCCGTTCTCCTTGATATAAGCAGCTACACGCTGCGAGTTTGAAGCTGTTGCTATAGCAGCGGTGCCAGATAGTCGGTCCAGCGACTGACGTCCTCGGGGGTGCGCAGCAGGTCGTTGCGCACCTCGATCAGCACCGAGTCCAGCCCGCGTGCGTCGCCGTGAACCGGTACGGTCATGTCACCCAGCGGATCGACTTTGTATGGCTGATTACCGGCGACTTTCAATGGGTGCTGGCTCAGGCCGTCGATCATTCGCTGGGCGTACTCCGTGGCCTGGCCGTACAACACGCCGACTTCCAGCGATCGCGGCTGGCCGTAATATATCGGCGTGAAACTGTGAATCCCCACCACTCGAACCGGTTTATTTTGCTCCACACGGGCGTCGATCAAGGTTTGCAGGCGTGCATGAAACGGTTTGAACAGGCAGTACCGGCGGTATTCACGGGTGGCCTCGTCCAGATCGCGATTGCCCGGCACCTGATAAATCTCGCTCTGCAACGGAATGCTGTCCGGCGCGTGGCGCGGGCGGTTGAGGTCGATCAACAGCCGCGAATAGTTGGCCGCCAACAGGGTCGCGCCCAGTGCTTCGGCCAAACCCTCGGCCAGCGCCAGGGCGCCGATGTCCCAGGCGATGTGTTCGCGGGCGGCCTCCTCGCTCAGGCCCAGGTCGTTTAACCGGTCCGGGATAAAACGACTGGCGTGTTCACACACCAGAATCAGCGGGTGCTCGGAAGCTTCCCGGCTCAGGGTGTAGGCAGGCCGGGTGTAGAGGCCCAGTTCGGCGGATTCAGTACAGGCGCGCATAGTGCTCACAGAGGTCGGCGGGCGAGAGCTGTTCCGTCAGCGTCAGTTCCTCGGTTTTCAGGGCGAAGTAGGTGTCCAGTAATGCGCTCGGCAGGGCTTCGATCAGCGCCTCGCTGTTGCGCAGGCAATCCAGTGCCCGGGACAGCGACGCGGGCAGGGCGACGATGCCGCGGGCATGGCGTTGCTCTTCGTTCAGGGAGTCAGGGATTTCATCGGTGATGGCGTTCAACGCCAGGCGCTGCTCGATACCCAGGCGCCCGGCGATCAGCAATGCAGCCATGGCCAGGTGCGGTGAGGCGGTGGCGTCCATGGCGCGAAATTCCAGGTTGTACTGCATCGCCGCGGATTTGCCGCCCAGGCTGACGGTCGGGCAAATCCGCAGCGCCGCTTCGCGGTTGCGTTGGCCGAGGCAGGCGTAGGAAGCGCTCCAGTGGTGGGGCTGCAAGCGTTCATAGGAAACCGGCGTTGGGGCGGTGAACGCACAGAGCGCCGGCAAGTAATGCAGAACGCCGGCGGCCCAATGCTGGCCGAGGGTCGACAGGCCGTTGGCGGTGCCAGCGTCATACATCACCGGTTGGCCGGCCATGTCTTGCAGGCTCACGTGCAAATGCACGCCGTTGCACACGGCATGCTCGGCCGTCTTGGGGGCGAAACTCAGGCTGAGGCCCATTTGCCTGGCAATCTCACGGGTGATCTCGCGCACGTTCACCGCGCGGTCGGCGGCGGCGACACCAAGGGCCGGGCGGCAGGTGATTTCGTATTGGTGCTTGCCGTATTCCGGCAGGAACATTTCCGGTTCGACGCCGCCGGCTCGCAGTGCACTGAGCAGCCAGCCGCCGAATTCGGCGCCTTGGCGCTGGGCTTCCAGAGAGAACGCCAGGTGCTCCGTCGCGCCGCTGTCGAGGTTGAATTCGTGTTCGAACGCGGCGTTGACCTGCAACCCCAGCTCATCGCGATAGCGCGCCACCTCGTTGCGCAACAGCGTACGAGGGCAGGCGCCCCACGGACGGCCATCGGTTTCGCGAATGTCGCCGTGAATGAAGTCCAGCGCCGGGGCGTCGGCATCCGGGCCGTTGTTGACGGTCACCCGGCTGCTCAAGTCTGGAATCAGCCGTAAATCCCCATAAGCGCCCCAAGGGTTGCTGGCGGCGATGATGTCTTGCGGGGTCAGGGCGCTATTGGCCGGCACCCAGCCGCAACCGGCCACTTGATAGGCATCGAGTTCGTCGGTGGGGAAGGAACGGCCGCGTGTCACGCCGATCAGGTCGGTGGTGACAATGGTGGTCATGGGCAGGGGTGACAGGCGTTCGCTCATGGCTGCATCTCCTGCAACCGGCCAAGCACAGTCTGGGTGTCGGTGATCCAGCAGTAGCCCTTGATGGCGTTCAGGCAGGCGTGATGCCGCTGTTCGGTGTAGGTGGCGCAGGCATCTTCGACCAGCGTTACCAGGTAGCCACGGTCGGCGGCGTCGCGCACGGCCATGTCGACGCATTGGTCGGTGACGATGCCGGCGATGATCAGGTGGCGGGTTTCAAGGTTGCGCAGCACGTAGTCAATGCTGGTGGAGTTGAACACCCCGGAAGAGGTCTTGGGCAGCACGATTTCGTTTTCGGTCGGCGTCAGCTCTTCGATGATTTGCGCTTGCGGGCTGCCCTTGGGCAGGTGCATGTCCGAGAGTTTGTGGTCCAGCGAACGGTCGCGGCCATCGGCGGTGAGGCTTTCGATGAGTGTGTGCAACACGTTTTGCCGGGCGCTGCGAAAGGCATCGAGCAGCCTGCGTTGATTGGGCACCACCTGCGTGCGGGCGCGGGTCAGGAAGTAGTCGGCATCCGGTTCGTTGAGGTGTGGGTCGAACTGCGGTTCGAGCCAGGCACGTTGCATGTCCACCAGCAACAGCGCGGTGTGGTCGGCGGCAAACGGCAAGTCCCGGGGCGAATGGTGGGGGAGCATGAACATCCTTATTTATCCTCCAGCAGGTGAGTGTCGAAGTCGGCTCGCAGGGCATCGATGCCTTCCAGGCGATCGGCCAGATCGGGGCTGCGCAGGGTCAGGCAGGCAATCAGTGCTTCAACCTGGGCCAGCGCCGGCACTATCGAGTCGAAGGCCGACGCCGATTCCACCGGTGCGCTGATGATCAGGTCGGCTATTTCCCGCAGCGGTGATGCGTAGATGTCGGTGAACAACACGACGCGCGCATGTCGGCTCTTCGCGGCATTGGCGACCCGCAGGGCCTGGGACTGATAGCGGCGATAGTCGAACACCAGCAATACGTCCTGACGCTGCACGTCAAACAACCGGTCCGGTAACTGGGCGTTGTCTTCCAGGGCGAAACAGCCGGGCCGCAACAGGCGCAGGTGATTGAGCAAATAGTTGGCGAGGAAACTGCTGAAGCGACCGCCAAAGCAGTGGACCTGGTGGCGGGTGTCGAGCAGCCACTCCACCAGAATCCGCACATCTTCGGGCTGGGTCAGCGCCTGGGTTTCTACCAGTGCCCGATGGCTGTCTGCCAGATAATGACTCCAGGGGTCATCTTTCTTGAGTTGGGCGCGGGGCTGCAACAGGGTGCTGGGGGAGCGCAGGCGGTGATCCATGTCACTGAGCAAGGCTTCCTGAAAATCGGCGTAACCGCTGAAACCCAGCTTTTTTACCAGCCGCACGATGGTCGGATCGCTGACACCGGCATGTTCGGCCAAGCGTGACATCGGGCCCAGTCCGTTACGCGGGTACTGGTCCAGCAAGGCACGTATGACTTTGCGTTCCGACGGCGTGAAGTCCAGGCCGGGCTCGGTGATCAGGTCTCTGAGAGGGGGCATCCGGGCTCCTGCTGGATGGGTATGTCGGTTTCATTTCATAAAACGCTAAATTAGTATTTATGTAACGTGTGCTACATGTCTAGTTAATTTTTGTGCGGATTTTGAAAGCACTAAAATGGGGCAAAACCCCCGTGCGTGCGGGGCTGAGTGGATGTCGACAGGCTTTGTAGGACATCGCCCATAGAGGTGTGAGATATCGACCCAGCTCAGGAATAAAATGGGCGTTGTGAGCCCACGCCGTAGCAGCTGCCGAGCTCGCGAGGCTGCGTTCGCTGGTAGCAGCTGTCGAGCCTGCGAGGCTGCGTTCGGCTGCGAAGCAGTCGTAAACCCTGAGTGCACAGTGTGCCTGACGGATCACAGTGCCTGATTTTACGACCGCTACGCGGCCGAACGCAGCCTCGCGAGCTCGGCAGCTGCTACAAGGAAGGCGCCCAGAGTGCGTTTCTTGCGGCACAATGAACCGATTGTTCGCGGCATCGTGCCATCTTTCATCCCATCGACAGAGAGAACCTTCGTGCAGGCAACCCGCTTGACCCTGATTTGCCACGCTCGAACCGTCGCACAGAAACTGGCGCGTTTTCCTACGAATGAACCCGTGGAAATGGATTGGCAATCGGCGAAGGGCTCGCGCTGTCGTCTGTTCAAGCGAGCCCCCCGTTTACTCTGCGGCCCTGAACTGCGGACCCGGCAAACCGCTGAGCTGTTTGGCGACAACGTGGAGATTGTCACGGCACTGGGGGATTGCGATTTCGGACGCTGGCAAGGCACGTCGATCGACGACTTGCAAACATCCGAACCCGAGACGCTTCAGACCTGGCTCAGTGACCCGACGTCGGCGCCCCACGGTGGAGAATCGGTGGCGCAGCTCGGTGAGCGGGTAGCCGCATGGCTGAAGACCCTGGAGGCGACACCGGAGCATATCGTTGCCATCACCCATCCGTTTGTCATTCGCGCCGCGCTGATGCAGGTGTTGCAGGGTGCGGCGTTCAACCAGATCGACGTCGAACCGTTGTCGGCCATCGAATTGCGGTTCAACGGTCGCTGGCGGTTACGCTTGACGGGCATGGACCCTGAAGGAGTGCTGTGATGAAAAAACTTCTGGTTATCGGTGTCGGCGCGGGCAATCCCGACTACATCACGATGCAGGCGGTGAAAGCGCTGAACCGGGTCGACGTGTTTTTCCTCATGGACAAAGGCCAGAGCAAAGACAAACTGATCGACCTGCGCCGCGAGCTCTGCGAGCGCTACATCACCGACCGCGACTACCGCTTCGTTGAAGCCCACAGCCCGGAGCGTGAGCGCGGGGATGTGGACTACAACGCCAGCGTCGAAGACCTGAACCGTGCCAAGCAGCAGACGTTCGAGCGGTTGATCAATGAGGAAATGACCGACGATCAGTGCGCCGGTTTTCTGGTGTGGGGCGATCCGGCGTTGTACGACAGCACCATTCGGATCCTGCAGGCGATTCTGGCGTCAGGTCGTTGTGTGTTCGAGTTCGAGGTGATCCCCGGCATCACCAGCGTGCAGGCGCTGGCGGCGCAGCATAAGGTGCCGCTGAACAGCATCGGCCGCTCGATTGAAATCACCACCGGCCGACGGCTGGCGGCCGGCCAGGTAAGCGATGCCGACAGCCTGGTGGTAATGCTGGATGCGCAAGATGCCTACCATCACGTGGCTGATCAGGAGACAGACATTTACTGGGGGGCCTATCTGGGGACGCCGGATGAAATCCTGATCAGCGGCAAGCTCAAAGACGTGGCCGATGAAATTGAGCGGGTGCGCAAGGCGGCGCGGTTGGCCAACGGGTGGATCATGGATACCTACCTGTTGCGCAAGCCTTGAACGCCGCCAGCCGATCGATCAATGTTCTTTAGCTTTTCTGATCCTGATCAAAATAAACAGCAGGATGCACAGCGCGAGCGGGGTCATGGCCAGCATGGCGTCCCGCGCGGAAATGTCCGCGCCCAGGGTGTGCAGGCCCGAGTAGAACAGCTTGAACAGGCTCAGCAAATAATAGGTGATGGCGATAATCGACAAGCCTTCGACCGCGCGCTGGATTTTGATTTGGGTATCGGCGCGAGCGTTCAGGCTGCTCAGGATTTCCGAGTTCTGTTCTTCCATTTCAACCTGCACCCGCGCCTGCAGCAGATCCCCGAGGTTGGCCACGCTTTTGGCCAGCTGCTCCAGGCGCTGTTCGGTGACGTCACAGTACCTGACGGTAGGTTTGAAGCGTCTTTCGATGAAGATCCCGAGTCGCTGGCAATCGCCCACGTGAGTTTCCCTGAGTTCGCCCAAACGCTCGAAAACCAGCTGGGCATACGCTTGGGTGGCGCTGAAGCGGTGTCGGGTTTTCGCGGTGCTGCTGACCACTTGCGCAGACAGACTGGCGATGTCGGTCAACAACGCTTTCGCATTGCCGGTATCGGGGCCGGCGTTACGTTCCGAAAGGTTGACCAATGTCTTGTCGAAGACGTTGAGCTGAGCGCTCAAGGTTTTCGCGGTGGTCAGGGAAAGCGACGCCATCATGCGGTAGGTTTCGATTTCCAGCAGGCGGCGGATCATCCGGCCTTGGCGATAGGCATTCAGGCGCTTGTTGACGAACAGGAAACGGTTAGTGCCGTCCTCGCTCAGGCGAAAATCGCTCCAGACCGTCGCATCGCCACCGCCGATGCATGAGCCGCAAGGGTCTTTGAATCCATAAGCCGACAGATCGCCGGAAAGCGACGCATCGTTGCGCACCACAATCTGCACGGCGTTGATCACGTGCTGCATGAAGGGTTCGACGCGGTCCATCAAGGTCTTGGGGGGCTGGCTCCAGTCAGGCTCCTGACTGGAGGAGGGCACCACCAGTGTCAGCGTCAGGAACTCCGCGTGCCGCTCCCACTTCAAGGCATGCCCCTCCAACCTGGTGATGCCCTGTGCCGCATCCGGGTCGACGGGGCCGGGGCAGCAGCGACTCAGCAGGGTGTCGCATTGCCCGTCATTAGCCAGAAACGCCAAATGAAACACGTGGGCGGGCTCGTCGAAATACAGCGAAGGGCGCGCGTGCAACTCATTGTGCAGGGTCAGTCTTTGCGGGTGCATGCTGTCGAGGCCATGTTGGAGTTGTTTGTTCTTGGGACTGGGTGACCGATTCTTGAGTCACAAACAAACCCGAGCCATCGACCATCCGGTGGGCATTTCCACAACACCGTTGTGAACTATTCTTTCCCAAGTGGGCACCTTCAATGACGCCCACAGGGGATTGATATATATCAAGGCCCAAGAGACTTTAAGGGGGGAGTCTGGGCTGAAGCCGGGTTGTGTTGACCTGGCGAAAACGCTATCGCTGTCTGGAGTCAGATCATGAGCCAGTATCAACGGTTATTACTGATCATCAACCCGCTCCTGCGCCAGTCTCCCGCGCTCAACCATGCCGCTGCCGTGGCCAAGGCCAGCGGGGCGAGTTTGCATATTGCGGCGCTGATCCCCTCGTTGGACATTCTGTCGTTGCTCGAAGAGGGCGACCGGAAAGTGGCTCGGGCGAACTACCTGCAGGAACACCGCGACTGGCTCAAGGAACAGGCGGAAAAAATGCAGGGCAGGGGGATCGAGGTGACAACCGAGGTCGCCTGGGCCGACAACATGCGCCAGGACATCCTTGATCACGTCACGGAAATGCAACCCGATCTGTTGATCAAGCAAGTCCAGCATGAGCCAGTGCTCAAGCGCGCGTTCTTTACGCCGCTGGACTGGCGTTTGTTGCGCCATTGTCCGGTGCCGGTCTATCTGGTGGGCGCCGAAAGCCATGCCTTGCCGCAGAAGGTGGTGGCCGCGGTTGATGTTGGCGATACCGAGCCTTCGAACAGCGAACTCAATGACCGGATCATCCTGCAGGCGTCTGCCCTTGCGCTGCAATGCAATGCCGAGTTGCATCTGCTGTACGCGTGTGACATTCCGGCTGCTTTTCTGGCGGATCTGGGCGGTGGCCTGACGCTATCGGAGCTTACCCGGGAATTGCGCAAGGACCTGGAAACCTCATTCCTCAAGTTGGCCGCCCGGTTCGGCGTGCCCGCTGAATGCCGGCATTTCATCACAGGGCATCCGGTGTCGGCGCTGAGTGAGTTCGCCCACGAACACCAGATAGATGTGATCGTGATGGGTAGAACGCAGTACGGCAGCCTGGAGAAACTGCTCGGCAGCACGACCGAACATATTCTGTACCAGGTGCCTTGCAGCGTTCTGGCGGTGTAGTCGCAAGCATCCTTGGCGAAATTGACTTGCCCGTTTCGGGGTTCCCGCCCCAGGGAGGTTTTCAGATGAATCACAGTCCTTCATTGCAAACCATCTTGCATGACCGGGTTGATGCCGGCCGAAGCCTGGTGGAACCGTTGCTTAAATACGCCAAAAGAGCCGATGTCATCGTCCTGGCCTTACCCCGTGGCGGCGTGCCGGTCGCCTATGAAGTGGCCACGGCCCTGGAGGTTCGCCTGGACCTGATGCTGGTCCGCAAGCTGGGCGTGCCGTCCCACCAGGAATTCGCCATGGGCGCTATCGCCAGCGGTGGCATTCAAATCGTCAATGACGATGCGCTGCGGGCTAATGGCATCGACCAGCGTACGCTCGACGCTGTGGTGGCGAAGGAAACGCAGGAAATGTTGCGTCGCGAGCAGCTATTCCGGGCATCCCGCGAGCCTTTGGCACTCAAGGATCAAGTGGTGATTCTGATCGACGACGGCCTGGCGACAGGGGCCACGATGATGGCCGCGATACAGGCCGTGCGCTTGCAAGCACCATCGCGCATCGTCGTCGCCGTGCCGGTGGCCCCCATGGAAACGGCAGAGGCACTGCGCGACGAAGTGGACGAGCTGATTTGCCCGCTCACCCCCGATTGGCTGGTATCGATCGGCTATTGGTACACGGACTTCACTCAGACGTCGGATGAAGAGGTCATTGATCTTTTACATCGGGCCTGGCAGAGAGAATCAATGATGAAATGAGGCAAACTGCTGGCCCCCCGATCTTCGGTTCGTTGTCAAACTTGCTTTCTTTTCAGCAGGTTAGGCATTGGCGATATGCGGACTTTGGTATGGATGACTGCAACGTTTGTCCTGGTGGCTATTTCGTTTGGAGCCCAGGCAAAGGAACTGAGCAAGAACTCTCGCTATGTATGCAGCTGGGGCTCGGAAATAGCCGAGGGCGCGCAAGCCTCGAAACTTTCCGGGCTTACGCTTTACGGAGCACGCAAGAAGCTGCAATCGCGCAAGTTTCCCCGGCCGTGGATGCGCATGACGGCCATGGGCATCACGGAGCAAACCTATAACAGCCCTTCGCGTCTCAAGCCTGCCGGCATCAAGCAAACGTATTATGAGCAATGCATCCGGCATGAGTTGGCGCAACGGTAAACCGCCGGTCGCAGGGGCCGTTCCTACGACCCCCATCCCTCCCGCACAGCCTTGCGAATCCCCTCCAGCAACATCGCAAACGCCGGGTTGTCTACAGATCGCATTGCGGCCAATGACTGGTCATGCATTATCCGGCGCCTCACGAAACCGTTGTGCAAGGCGATCCGCAAACGGATAGAACGAAAACCAGGGCCTGGCTTCGTCGATCACTCGCAGGAATGACGGTCGCTGGATCAACCGGTCGAAATAGGCGCTCAAGTGCTGGTAGTCGTCGGGGAACGGCACCAGTGTGCAGGCATAGAACAGCGCCGGGGCGGCGGCACAATCGGCCAGGCTGAAGTCCGGGCTGGCCACCCAGATCCTGGACGCCATTCGGCGCTCGAGCATGCTGTACGCCGTCGCAAGTGTGGCCCGTTCCCTGGTCAAATCACCGTTGGTCGCGTGTAGTCGATCACTGACAATCTGTTGGACCGGCGTTTGTAGATAATTGTCGAAAAACCGGTCCCATAAGCGCACCTCCAACGCGGTCTCCCAATCGTCCGGAACCAGGCGCTGTTCACCTGGATACAGGCGATCCAGGTACTCGATGATGACGCTGGACTCCGGCAGATTACGTTGACGAGCATGATCGCGAAGTACCGGGAATTTTCCGATGGGCCACAATGCCTGAAGCTCTGCGCGGTCGGCGGCGTCCGTGAGATCGATGATTCTTCTGTCGAACTCGATGCCGTTTTCGTAGAGCGCGATGAGCACTTTGTGGCAGTACGACGACAGCGGATGGTAGTAAAGCGTTAGCGACATTTTTCAACTCCTTGTTGGGCAGATGAAAAGGGTGGGGCAATCAACAAGCATAGGCTGATGCCGGCGAAGCGTCTGGGCAGATGCTTTCGAGCTTGTGAGCTTGCACACGGGAGAATTCCTGCTTAACTGGAAACCGCTGGTCGGGTTGTGACTCATTGGTCATGGCGTTCATCTCAGCGCCCTTGTACCGTTGTCGCTGGTTTGTGCTGTCAGGCTTGTCCGGAGGAAGCCGGACAGTTGACCACGCTGTGTGTCTGGTCCAATTTGTTCAAGGAATAGAATGAAATGATGCCGAAAACTGCCATCGTCGAGATTGGTAAGAAGTACAAGGTTTATACCGAGCACTATCTCAACGCCGCTGCTGACAAGACGATCATTCTGGTCAATGGCTCGCTGGCAACGACCGCATCCTTTGCGCAAACGGTGCGTTACCTGCGGCCACGCTTCAATGTGGTTCTCTACGATCAGCCCTACGCCGGTCAATCGAAACAACACAACCGGCATGACCAACCGATCCGCAAGGAAGACGAGGCCGAAATACTGCTGGAGTTGATCGAGCACTTTCGCGCCCAGCATGTGCTGTCCTTTTCCTGGGGCGGCGCGGCGACCTTGGTAGCGCTGGCCCAGCGGCCCCGCCGGATCGAAAAGGCGGTGATCAGTTCATTCGCCGCGCGGATCAACACGCCGATGCGTGAGTATCTGGAGAGCGGGAGGCACTTTCTCCATGCCTGCGATCGACGCAACGTCGGGCGTTTGATCAACAGCACGATCGGCAAACACCTGCCGTCGCTGTTCAAGCGTTTCAATGAGCGCCATGTCAGCAGCCTGGACGAACACGAATACCGGCAGATGCATTTTCACGTCAATGAGGTGTTGACCCAGGACACTCACTGCTACGTGTCTTGTGCCGATGCCATCGAAGTCCCGCTGCTGTTTATCAACGGTGAATGGGATGAGTACACCTCGGTGGAAGACGCCCGTCTGTTTGCGGCGCATACCCCCAAGGCGCAGTTTCAGACCATCGAGAACACCGGGCACTTCCTTGACATGGAACACCCCACGGCCTGGCATGACACGCAGCGGGCCTTGCTGGGCTTTCTGCAGCCGCCAGTCGTGAAGACGCCAAGCCAGCTACGCAATCCGGCTTTCAGCGGCAAATCGTCAGTGATTCCGCCCCTGCAATCAGCTAACTGGCTGCGGCCTTAACTGACGCAGCAACTCGATTTGATCCGCAGGGACCAGCGTGCGCAGGGCTTTATACAGTGCGCGGGTCTCTAGCAGGTTCCAGACCCGCAGCATGGTTTCCAGGGCGTCCAATGGCTTGCTGATGAAGTCCTTGGCGCCCAGGGCCAGCGCGCGCAGGCGGGTATCGCGGGTGGCGTCGGCGGTGAGCACGAGGATCGGCAGGTATTCGCCGGCTGGAATGCGCCGGTTGAGCTGTTCGAGCACGGCAAAGCCGTCGAACTCCGGCATGTGCAGGTCGAGAATCACCAGGTCCGGCTCGAAGCTGTTGAACAGGTCCAGGGTTCGCAGCGGCTGGGTGCTGCTCAGTACATTGGTCAGGCCTTCGCGGACCAGCAACTGCTCCATCAAATCGAGGTTGGGTCGTTGGTCGTCGATGATCAGAATACGCAGGTCGGTGTTCACACGGGCTCCGGTAGGTGCTGGTCAAGGTGGGCGAGGAATGAAGGAATATGAATCGGCTTGGTCAGCACCGCGGTCGCTCCTGCTTCCAGCAAGGCCTGGTGCGTGAGGTCGCTGGCATCGGCGGTGATCATCAGCACGGGCGTGGCGCGGGTGCTGGAGGACAGACGCAAGCGCTGCAGAACGTTGAAACCATCAAGATCCGGCAGCGCCACATCCAGCAAAATCAGCTGCGGCGCATGTTGCCGGGCCAGGTCCAGGCCCATTTGCCCCTGCATGCTTGAGAGCAACTGGATGTGTGGCCGTCGTTGCAGCAGGGTTTCGATCAGGGCCAGGCTCGACAGATTGTCTTCGATGCACAGCACTTTGCCCTGGTAATCGGGGGCGGCGAGGGCGGGCGTTGCGGTTGGCGGGCTGATCAGTGCCGCGGGTGGCTCAGTGGTTGACGGCAATCGCTCGAAGGGTAGCTCCAGGGTGAAACTGGAGCCGTTGCCGGGTTGGCTTTTGACGGTCAGGCTGCCGTTCATCATTTCCAGAAGACTCTTGCTCAACGCCAGGCCGAGGCCCGTGCCTTCCACGTTCGGGTCGGTCTCCAGGCGCTCGAACGGCTTGAACAGTTGGTCCTGCCGATCAGCCGCAATGCCCTTGCCGGTATCGCAGACCGATACCGCAATTCGTTGTTGATGAACCCTGACTTCAATGTGCACCTGACCTTGGGGCCGGTTGTATTTGATCGCGTTGGACAACAGGTTCAGCAGCACCTGAACCAGCCGTTGCCGATCGGCGACGATCCCGCTGTCGGCGGCCAGCATCGGCAGTTCCACCAGTTGAATGCCGGCGTCGCAGGCCATGGGCGACACCAGCGTCAGGGCTTCTTGCAGCACCACCGCCAGGGGCACAGCCTCAACGTTGAGCGGCAGCCGCCCGGCTTCGATCTTGGCGATGTCCAGCACTTCGTTGATCAGGGTCAGCAGGTGTTGCCCGGCCCGCAGGATGTGACCGATCTGCGCCCGCTGCCCTTTGGGCGAATCCATATCCAGCAGTTGTGCGAAGCCGAGAATCGAGTTGAGCGGAGTACGCAGTTCGTGGCTCATGCGCGACAGAAACTCGCTTTTGGCGCGGCTGGCGCGTTCCGCTTCTTCCCGCGCAGTACTTAGCGCGATCTCGGCAACACGGCGATCGGTGATGTCGCGGGTGATCTTGGAGAACCCGCGCAGGGCGCCACTGCTGTCGTACTGCGCGGTAATCACCACACTGGCCCAGAATCGGCTGCCATCCTTGCGGCAACGCCAGGCCTCCTCCATGTAATGACCATTGCGTGTGGCCTCGCGCAACGCCATGTCGGGATGCTGCGGACATTCTTGCGGCAGATAAAACACCGAGAAATGCTGGCCGACGATCTCCTGTTCGGTGTAGCCCTTGATCCGTTCGGCGCCGGCATTCCAACTGGTGACGAAGCCGCGTGTGTCGAGGGCGAAAATACCGTAGTCCTTCACCCCGTCGATGATCAGCCGCAAGCGTTCTTCGTTGTCGCGCAAGGCTCGTTCTCGTTCGGCCAGTAACAGCCCGGCCTCGACCAGGCGCGTGCCCAATTGACCGATCTCATCGTTCTCCGGCGGTTGCGGCAATAACGGCTGACCGAGTGCCAGCCGTTGGGCGTTACGCTGAACCTGCTGCACCCGGGCGACGATGCCTTTGGACAGAAACAGCACCGCGACAATGGCGCCGAACAACCCGCAAACGGCGGCCAGCAAGGTGGAGAACAACAGGCGCTGTCGAGTGGAGGCCGCCGCTGCGGTGCGCTCGGCCAGCAGGGTGTCCTCGAGGGTGCGCATGGCGCTGATGCGTTCGCGTAATTCGTCGAGGACATGTTTGTTGTTGATCAGGATCGTGGTGATCGACTCTGGGGTTGCGTTGCGATCATCGAGCAGTTCAACCAGCCCTTCGACCTTGGTGTCGATCAGCGGCGTGATCGCCTCCAGATGTTTACGCACCCGCTGATCGCGAACGTTGCGGTCGAGCCGCTGCAGGGCCGATTCGATCAAGGGCTTGGCTTGCCGGTAACCTGGCAGGAAATCCTCGCGATGGGTCAGCAGATAGCCGCGCACGCTGGCGGCGGCCTCGGCGAGCAGGGTGTGCACCGCCTGAATATCGCCTTGCACCAGCAACACGCGGCGCACGTCCTCTTCCGCGCGTGCGGTCTGCCGTTCGGTGGTGTAGATCAGCACCAGCGAGAGCAACAGAATCACCAACGGCAGGGAAATCACCACGAGGGCTTTGCCGCGTAACGGCAGATCGGCCCAGCGGCGGGCGTTTGACACTTTCATGACTGGGTCACCAGACCCAGCGCAATACCACGCACAGCGGCCTGGGTGCGGTCGGCGGCGCCGAGTTTGCCGATGACCCGTTCCACATGGGCTTTGGCCGTGCCGGTGGTGATGCCGAGTTTTGCACCGATTTCACGGTTGCTCATGCCGCTGGCCACCAGCCCCAGCACCTGGCGTTCCCGTGGGGTCAGGGTTACGGGGGCGGCGCCGCTGGCGTTGCGCTCGGTCAGGCGGCGCAGCAACTGCGCGCTGACAGAACTGTTGAGGGCTTGCTCGCCGGCGGCGACACGTTGCAAGGCGTCGATTACTTCGTGGCGGCTGGCATCCTTGAGCAGATAGCCCACGGCGCCGGCGTTCATGGCGGCTTCAAGGTGATCGGGGCTGTCGTCCATGGTGAACATCATCACTTTCAGGTTCGGCAGGCGCTCTTGAAGCAGGCGTGCGGCGCCCAGCCCGTTGAGCACCGGCATGCGGATGTCGAGGATGACGATGTCGGGCAAAAGACGTTCACATAAGTCCAGTGCTTGCTGGCCATTGCACGCCTGGCCGACCACTTCGAATTGCGTCAGGCCGGCGAGCAACGAGACGAAGCCGGTGCGCGTGACTTCATGGTCGTCCGCGACCACCAGTCGTATAACGTCAGTCATTGAGGGGTTCCATTCAGGCCGGAGGGGACGGTGGCGCGCAGTTGCGTTCCGCCGTGCGCATGGCTGATGCAGGTGAACTCGCCGCCCAGCAGGCTCGCGCGTTCCTGCATCGCGGCAAGCCCCAGGTGCCGGGCGCCGCAGGTATCGAGGGGTTGTTCCATGGCAAAGCCCTGGCCGTTATCGTCCACCCGCAGCGAGGCGTGTCCGTCATGCAGTTGCAGCGCCAGCACGACGTGGCTGGCCTGCGCATGTTTGAGAATATTGTTGATGCCTTCCTGGGCGATCCTGAACAGGGCGATCTCCACCTGGCTGGGCAAACGTGCTTCGCAACGTGCACTCCAGTTCACTTTGATCCCGGCCTCGCGCAGGCGATCGGCCTCTTTGTCGACCGCTTTCAGCAAGCCAAAGTCGTCGAGCACCGTCGGACGCAGGCCACGGATCAATTGCCGGCCTTCACCGACGCAATGCTGGGCCAGTTGAAGAATCGTCTGTAAGTCCGCACTGAGTTCGTCGGGCAATGGCGGGCAGCGGCCGGCAAAACCTTGCAGGCGTTGATGCAGCCCGGCGAGGGTTTGTGCCAGGCCGTCGTGCAGGTCGTAGGCCATGCGTTTGCGTTCGTCTTCCTGTGCCCGGAACAGTCGGTGGACCAGATCGGACATGGTGCGCTCGCGGGTCACCAATGCGTCGAGCAAGCGCTGGTTTTCCAGGTGCGCGGCGAGCAGCGTGGCGAGCAGTTGCAGGGATTCGAGGTCTTCGGTGTCCGGTGCGCTGATGCTGACGCTGTTGGCCAGCACCAACGCACCGAAGGCGGCACCATCGCCACCGCGTAAAGGCACCCGCAACACATTGGGCAGATCCGCGCTCGGCTGTTCCTGCCATTGCGGTGCGCACATCGCGGTGTCGGCGAGGTGCTCGAGGCTGTGCAAACGATCACGGCTGCCGTGACTGGCGGTGGTCCGGACCTGCGCATCCACGTCCCATTCCAGCAGTAGCGCGTGGTCCATGGCCAGGAAGGCGCAGGCCCGTTGCAGCACCCGTTGGCGCATGGCCTCGGGAGCCAGTTGGGTCAGCTCCTGGCCGGTATCCACCAGCAGCCGCAGCCGCGCGGCGCGACTTTGCGACTGCCGATATTGAGTGCGAATGGCCAGGGCGCTACCGGGGTCATGATCAGGGTTTTGCATGGGGGCAGGTTCCGGCGCCGGCACGCCCGTTCGGGCAGGGGCGTCATTAAACCTTGTTAGCGGGGCAGGGCGCTATCTGCCGAATGGCATAGGCAGATGGCTCCGGTTGGCCGATGGCGGGCCGCGTTCAGGGCGGCACAGTGTGCCCATCGACCATCATTGGAATAGCGCAATGAAATTCAAGACCTCGACCATCGCCCTGTTATTCGCCCTGACCGCCCCGTTGGCTCAGGCGTTGGAAGCGGTGCCTTACGTTTACAGCAGCGTGGCGCAGCAACCGACCAGCGCGAAGGATCGTGAAATCGCCGCCCTGTTTGACCATTGGAACAGCGCGTTGAAGAGTGGCAATGTTCAGAGCGTGGTCGACCTGTATGCGCCGAACGCGGTGCTGCAACCGACGGTTTCCAATCAGGTGCGCACCACGCCGGCACAGATCAAGGACTACTTCGATCACTTCATGGCGCTCAAGCCGGTAGGGCTGATCAACTTCCGTGAGATCCGCCCATTGGGCGCCAACGTGGCCATGGACAGTGGCGTCTACACCTTTACGTTGACCGAAGCCGATGGCAAGACCCGTCAGGTGCAGGCGCGTTACACCTTCGTTTATGAGCAGGTGGGCGGTCAGTGGAAGATTCTCAACCACCACTCTTCGGCGATGCCGCAAACGCAGGTGTTGCACGCGGGGAAATAAAAAGAGGATGTGCCAGACCGACACGGCCCACTGTAGGAGCGAGGCTTGCCCGCGAAGGCGTTCTCAAGTACGCCAAAAGCTTCGCGGGCAAGCCTCGCTCCTACAGGTTGATCTGCCCCCAAAAGTTGGACACCAATCCTGATTTTGGGGTCAGATCAATGCTCAGTTCAACGCCAGATCGTCCTCAGGCTGCTGCCCGCGAGCCTGTGCCGCGCGTTGCAACCGGCTGGCGATCAAGGTGTTCTTCAACAGATAGGCAATGGTCATCGGCCCGACGCCACCGGGAACCGGGGTGATCGCGCTGGCGACGGTGCGGGCGCTGGCGTAGTCGACATCGCCCACCAGACGGTTGCCGAACTCGCTGGTGATGCGGTTGATGCCGACATCGATCACCACCGCGCCGGGCTTGAGCCAACTGGCATCGATCAACGCTGGCCGGCCCACCGCCGCGACCACGATATCCGCCAACCGGCACAACGCCGGGGCATCGACGCTGCGCGAGTGCACCACGCTGACCGAACAATTGGCCTGCAGCAGCAAGGTCGCCATCGGTTTTCCGACGATGTTCGACCGGCCGATGACCACCGCGTGCAAACCACTCAAGTCATCACCGCAGGTTTCGTACAACAGGCGCATGCAGCCGCTGGGCGTGCACGGAGTCAGCACTTCGATGCCTTGCACCAGCCCGCCAACGTTTTCCCGGTGAAAACCGTCCACGTCCTTGATCGGGTCGATGGCATGAATCACTGCCTGCTCATCGATAGGGGCCGGCAAGGGCAGTTGCACCAGGATGCCGTTCACCGTGGGATCGGCATTGAGTTGTGCAATCAGTTCCAGGACCTGGGCCTGGCTGGCGGTTTCCGGCAGGCGGTATTCCAGGGAGCGGATACCGACTTCCTTGGCGCGCAGCAGTTTATTGCGCACATACACATGGCTGGCCGGGTCGTCGCCGACCAACAAGACCGCCAGGGCGGGGTAGATCTGTTGGCCAGCCAGGGCCAGAACCTCTTCCCGGACCTCGTCGAGAACCTTGGCAGAAATGGCTTTGCCGTCGATATCGCGGGCAAATGTGGGGGTGCTGCTGATCAAGAGAGTCACCGTTGTCTTGATTGAATGGGGGTGAAGTGATCATCGCGGCGTCTTCACGCGCCGATGATCCATCAGAGACATGCAGGCAGGGTGCTCAGGCTATCAGGTGAGGGCAGGCATACGCCACCGGAACACCAGCCAGCGATCAGACAGGCTGGGATCGAGCTCTCAATGCATCTTGCTGTGATCAGGCATGCCGAGCGCCTGAGTCTCGGCGTCAACCGTGATCGTCTCTTTTTCGCCCTTGGCGTTTTCCACGGTCAGGGTCAGGGGCACTTTGCCGCCTTCCTTAACCTGGGCCGTCAAATCCATCAACATGATGTGATAGCCATGGGGATCGAAGCTTACCGGTTTGCCGGCCGGCAGCGCGACGGACTCGACCTGGCTCATGCTCATCACATCGTCTTTCATGCTGGATTGGTGAATTTGCACGGTGTTCGCTACCGGCGACTGCACGCTGAGCAGTTTGCTATCGCTGTCGGCCTGCAGGGTCATGAAGGCGCCGGTCGAATGCTGACCGGCCACCGTCGCGCGGACCCAGGCGTCGCTCACCTGGGTTTGAGCGGACACCTGCCAGGCCATGCCAATCAGGGAAAGACCCAGGACCAGTTGCTTGATACCCAGCTGTTTAATACGTGGTGCGCAAATCGAAGTCATCAGCAGACCTCCATGACGGTGAGCAGGTCTTCTGCACACTCTTTAGCGGTAAGGGACGCGGACAGCCCCAGGCGCAAATTGCCTCGGGAGTCGAAAACGAAGCTGGTCGCGGTGTGGGAGAGGGTATAGGTCGAACCGCTCGGGATCTTTTCATAGAACACACCGAACTCCTTGGCGGTGGCGGCGGTTTCTTCCAGCGTACCGTACAGTGCCTCGAAACTCGGATCGAAGGCCTTGACGTAGGCGTCGAGCATCTGTGGCGTATCGCGCTCGGGGTCCAGGGTGATGAAGATCACTTGCAGGCGTTCGCCATCGCGGCCCATCAGTTTTTTCGCCTGTGCCGCACGGGCCAGCGTCGTCGGGCAGACCGCCGGACATTGGGTGAAACCGAAAAAAACCATCGGCATCAGGCCCCGATAGCTGGTCAGCATCCGGGATTCGCTCTGGGCGTCCTTGAGCTTGAAGGTACGCCCCATGATCTTGTCACTGAGGTCCTTGCCGTACTTGAACGACAGCTTGCTGCTGTCATCGCAGCCAGCGAGCAGGCCGAGGCTCAGCAGGCTCATGCCGCGCAGGACCGTGCGACGGGTATACAACGTACTCATGAACAAAAGCATCCTGTGTAGCGACCGGGAATCTACAGTGGCTGATCAATCAGACGAAAAAAAGCGCATGGATGTTAACAAACTGTTGCCCTGTGACGCTTAATCGATGGCTTGGCGGCATGCGCCAAAAGGTCGCGGCCTCGATATATCTGAAAATACAAATACGCGATGCTGCTGAAGGCAACGCTTGCCCGGGCCGGTAAGTTGAGCAGCGACGAGCTCGCTGTAGCAGCTGTCGAGGCTGCGTTCGGCTGCGCAGCAGTCGTAAGTCCGGCTGACGCGGTCTGCCTGACACACCGCAATTACTGATTTGACGACTGCTGCGCAGCCGAACGCAGCCTCGCAGGCTCGGCAGCTGCTACAGATCGGCATTGACGCTTGCCCGAATGGCACCGGGAAATGCCCGGCAGGGTGTAGCGCATGCACTTTTAAAGAGCCACGCCTGACAACATGCACCAGTGCGAAGCGGTTTCCTGAGCTGTTCCTTCCTTCAGTCCCAACGTCCGCCCACCCGCTCGCGGGGGGCTGCAAAGTTGACTCGCGCCTGATGAGACCCGCCCGGGGCGCGGTCTTTATCAAACTCTCCCATCGTTCAGCCGGCGGTTTTCCAGAACTGAGGAAGTCATGCGCTACGGACTGGCACAAAGGCTGCATTCTCCCTTCAGCCTCATCTGAAAAAGAGGGGCAGCCCACTCGATCAACGAAGATCGACCGGCCGGGCAGGTCGTGGGCAACATCGGTGGATCAGGCGAAGGCGCCAGGTCGAACACCGCGAAGAACAGGCAAAGACGCCTGAAACCGAGAGGTTTCAGGCGTTTTTTTTTGCTTTTTTATCCGTGATTGGCTTTGGCTGGGTGCTTACTATGAATTCCAATGTTGCCGCATTGAACAAACTGCAAACGCTGATCGTGATCGGCAATGGCATGGTCGGACATCATTGTGTCGAGCAGCTCATCGAGCGCGGCGCCCTCGACCATTACCGCCTGCATGTCTTCAGCGAAGAGCCGATGCGTGCCTACGATCGTGTGCATCTGTCCGAGTATTTCGGCGGTCGCGATGCCGAATCGCTGGCCCTGGGCGAAGCCTCCCTGTATCAAACGCCGGGCGTCACCCTGCATTTGGGTGTGCCGGTGCTGGAAATCGACCGCGCCCGGCGCCAGGTGATTACCGCGCAAGGTTGCGTCGCCTACGACAAACTGGTTCTGGCCACCGGCTCTTATCCTTTCGTGCCACCTATTGAAGGTGCCGAAGGCGACTCGCGCCTGGTGTATCGCACTCTTGAAGACCTCGACGCGATTCGTGCTGCGGCGGCCAATGCCCGGCGTGGCGTGGTGGTTGGCGGTGGCCTGCTCGGTCTGGAGGCCGCCAACGCCCTGAAAAGCCTGGGCCTGGAAGCCCATGTGGTGGAATTCGCCCCGCGCCTGATGCCGGTGCAGCTGGACGAGCAGGGCGGTCTGGCGCTGAAGGCGCAAATCGAGCGGCTCGGTGTGGGTGTGCACCTGTCCCGTGGCACGCAGTCGATCAGTGCCGGCGAGCAGTACTGCTACCGGATGAATTTTGCCAACGACGAATTTCTTGAAGCCGACCTGGTCGTGTTCTCCGCCGGCATCCGTGCGCAAGATGCATTGGCCCGCCAATGCGCGCTGGACATTGGTCCTCGCGGCGGCGTGGTGATCGACGACCAGTGCCTGACCAGCGACCCGAACATCTACGCCATCGGCGAGTGTGCCGCCTGGAATGGCAGCCTCTTCGGCCTGGTCGCCCCCGGTTACCAGATGGCCCGTGGCGTGGCGTCGCTGCTGTGCAATCAAGCCGCCGAGCCGTTCCAGGGCGCCGACATGTCGACCAAGCTCAAACTGCTCGGGGTTGACGTCGGCTCCATCGGCGATGCCCATGCGCAGACACCGGGCGCGCGCAGTTATCAGTTCATCGATGAAGCGACGGCCAGCTATCGCCGCCTGGTGGTGGATGCCGACAGCAAGCGTGTACTTGGCGCAGTGTTGGTCGGCGACAACAGCTATTACGACACCTTGCTGCAATACATGCAGAACGGCATTGCCTTGCCGTCGGAACCGGCCAGCCTGATTCTGCCGTCGTCCGCCGGCGCGCCAACCCTGGGCCCGGGCGCGTTGCCCGAGTCGGCAACGGTGTGCTCGTGCCATAACGTCACCAAGGGCTCGATCTGCTCGGCCATCGATGGCGGCTGCACCGACCTGGGCCTGCTCAAGTCGCAGACCAAGGCGTGCACCGGTTGCGGCGGTTGCGCGGGGCTGCTCAAGCAAGTCTTCGAGCATGAACTGATTGCCCGTGGCGTCAGCGTCGACAAGAGCCTGTGCGAACACTTCGCCTACACCCGTCAGGAGCTTTATGCGCTGGTGCGGGTAGAAGGGGTGATCACTTTCGAAGAGCTGCTGGCCAAGCACGGCCGTGGACACACCGGTTGCGACGTGTGCAAACCGGCAGTGGGCTCGATCCTCGCCTCGTGCTGGAACCAGCCGATCATGGACGCCTCGCTGGTGCCGTTGCAGGACACCAACGATACCTTCATGGCCAACATGCAGAAAAACGGCACCTATTCGGTCGTGCCGCGCATTGCTGGCGGTGAGATCACTGCCGACAAACTGATCGCGATCGGCGTGGTGGCGAAGAAATACGACCTCTACACCAAGATCACCGGCGGCCAGCGGATCGACCTGTTCGGCGCGCAGTTGCATCAGTTGCCGGACATTTGGTCCGAGCTGATCGAGGCCGGTTTCGAAACCGGGCACGCCTACGGCAAGTCGACCCGTACCGTGAAGTCTTGCGTGGGCAGCACCTGGTGCCGTTACGGCGTGCAGGACAGCGTGAAAATGGCCCTGACCCTCGAAGATCGCTACAAAGGCCTGCGCTCGCCGCACAAGCTCAAGTTCGCCGTCTCCGGTTGCACCCGTGAATGTGCCGAGGCGCAGAGCAAGGACGTGGGCGTGATCGCTACCGAGAACGGCTGGAACCTCTATGTGGCCGGCAACGGCGGCATGCGTCCGCGTCACGCCGAGTTGTTCGCCACCGACCTGGACGATGCAACCCTGATCCGTTACATCGACCGTTTCTTGATGTTCTACATCCGCACCGCCGATAAATTGCAGCGCACCTCGGTGTGGCGCGAAAGCCTGGAGGGCGGGCTGGATTACCTCAAGGACGTGATCATCAACGACAGCCTGGGGCTTGGCGCAGAACTTGAGTCGCAGATGCAACTGGTGGTCAACCGCTACGAATGCGAATGGGCCAATGCCCTCAAAGACCCGGAAAAACTCAAGCGCTTCCGCACCTTCGTCAACGATCAGCGCCCGGACCCGGACATCCATTTTGTCCAGGAGCGCGGTCAGCGCCGGCCGATCATGGCCGCCGAACTCAACCTTATCCCTGTCACCGAGGAGAATGCCTGATGAGCCAGTCCAATACCCAGCGTGTCGATGCCCTTGCCACCGCAGCCAATGCCCAAGCCTGGCAGGCGGTGTGCAGCCAGCAGGATCTGGTCAGCAACTCCGGCGTCGTCGTTTGGCTCGACGGTGCCCAGGTCGCGCTGTTCTACCTGCCACAAGCCGAAGGCCGCACCCTATACGCCATCGACAACCATGATCCGCAATCTGGCGCGAACGTCATTGGCCGCGGACTGATCGGCAGTCTCAAGGGTGATCTGGTGGTGGCGTCGCCGATCTACAAGCAGCACTTTCGTCTTGAAGACGGCAGCTGCCTGGAGTACCCCGAACAGCGCCTGCGGGTGTGGCCGGTGCGTCTGAACGCCGGCGTCGTGGAAGTCGCGGCGGCTTGACCGTCGCCCTGGACCGTATCGGAGAACGTTGATGAAAACAGCCGCACAGTTGCTGAAACTGAAGATCGTGCAAAACCAGCAGGTGCACAGCATCGCACCGGATCAGATGGTGCTCGACGCCCTGAAAATGATGGCCGAGAAGAACGTCGGCGCGCTGCCCGTGATCGAAGAAGGGCAGGTGGTCGGCGTCATCAGCGAGCGCGACTATGCGCGCAAGGTAGTGCTACAGGGGCGTTCTTCTGTCGGCACGCCGGTGCGCGAGATCATGAGCGCACCGGTGGTGACTGCCGACAGTTTGTAGAGCATCGAGCGCTGCATGGAGGTCATGACCGACAGCCATTTGCGTCATCTGCCGGTGCTGGAAGGCGGGGAACTGATCGGGCTGCTGTCGATCGGCGATCTGGTCAAGGAAGCCATCGTCGAGTAGGCCGATTTGATACGGCAACTTGAGCACTACATTCGCGGGCATTGAGCCCGCGCATACCGTAGGTCGCAAAAATCGGCTGGCGTGGAAATAAACCTAAGTAACCGGTTGGAACAGTCGATAACCCCAGCAGTAGGCAATTAGCCGACCGCGCACCTGCCGACAGGGGAACCATCGAGTGTCCATAAAATTACGTTTGATCTTGTTGATCGGCACTGGCTTGCTCACCGCCCTGATCGTGAGTCTGGTCAGCTATGTGGGTAACACTCGGATGGCTGAAGCGGTGAGTGACAACGAGGTCAGTATGACCGCGCTGCGCAACCACCTCGAAGCCGACATGATGCACGATGCACTGCGCGCCGATGTGCTGTCGGCGATGCTGGTAGGGTTGGGCAAGAGCCCCAGCAGCAAGGCCGAGGTGCGCAGTTCACTCAATGAGCATGCCGCGCATTTTCGCGAGATGCTCGGTGACAACCTCAAGCTGCCGGTCAACGACACCCTCAAGGCCGCGCTGGACAAGATCAAGCCAAGCCTCGATACGTACATCAGTGCCGCCGAGCGCATTGTCGGGCTGGCGCTGGATAATCCGGATTCCGCACAACAGCAACTGGGCACGTTCAATAACGCGTTCAGCCAACTGGAAAGCCAGATGGCCACCCTTAGTGAGCTGATCGAAACCAACACTCAACAGACCAGCGCGGGCACTCGGCAAACCATCAGCAGTGCCAACTTCACCCTCGGTGTCGTACTCATTGCCAGCTTGTTGCTGCTGCTCGCCCTGGGACGCTCGGTCATCCTGAGCATCATGGGGCCGTTGCAGATCGCCAGCCGGATTGCCGACAGCATCGCCCATGGCAACCTGAGCGAGGCTATCGTCGAACCCACCCGCAAGGATGAAGCCAGCACCTTGATTCGCAGCCTGGCAACCATGCAGCGTGACCTGCGCGGCATGATTGAAGTGGTTCGCAGCAACGCCCACGGCGTAAGTGGCATGAGCCAGCAGTTGAGCAGCGGCTGCCATCAGGTCGCGGGCAGCAGCCAGCAGCAAAGCGTTGCCGCCAGCACCATGGCCGCGGCGGCCAGCGAAATGACTGCGAGCATCGAGGAAATCACCCGGCATGCCGAGCGTGCACTGAACATGGCCAACCAGGCCGAGGAACTGGCCAAGGACGGCGGTCGGGTGATTCATCAAGTGGTCAGCGACATGGACGGGATTGCCCGTTCGGCGCAGCAGTCGGCCCAGGTGATCCGCACCCTGGACAAGGAGTCCGAGGGGATTTTCAGCATCATTCAGGTGATCAAGGGCATCGCCGATCAAACCAACCTGTTGGCGCTTAACGCCGCCATCGAGGCCGCCCGTGCCGGTGAGCAGGGCCGTGGTTTTGCTGTCGTCGCCGATGAAGTGCGTAGTCTGGCGGGCCGCACCAGCGCCTCCACCCAGGAAATCGCCACCATGGTCGCGCGTATCCAGCAAAGCACCCGCGAGGCGGTCAGCAGCATGGAGGCGGGCGTCGCGCAGGTCGACAAGGGCATGGCGGTGACCGCCGACGTCGAGCGCGCCATCCGCGAAATCCTCCAGGCCACGCTCAATACCACGGAGCTGGTCAATGACATCAGCCGCACGATCGGCGAACAGAGCCTGGCCAGTAACGAAATCGCACATCAGGTGGAAATGATTGCCGGCATGTCCGAAGGCAACAGCAAGGTGATCAACCAGACCGCCTCGACCACCGATGAACTGTCCAGCCTGGCCGGACAGCTCTCGCAGTCGGTGGATCGGTTTCGCCTTTGAGGCATTGGCTGGCCCTGATATCAGGGCCAGTCAGCTCATCCAGTTGCCGCCATCGACGTTATAGGTTTGCGCCACGATGTAATCGCTTTCGGCCGATGCCAGGAAGATCGCCATGCCGACAAGGTCATCCGCCGTGCCCATGCGCCCGTACGGCACTTCCTGTCCCGCCAGTTTTTTCTTTTCCCCGAGCGGGCGGTTTTCATAGCGAGCAAACAGCGCGTCGACGCCGTCCCAATGCTCGCCGTCCACCACCCCCGGCGCGATGGCGTTCACGTTGATGCGATGGGGAATGAGATTGAGACCGGCCGATTGCGTGAGGCTGATCACCGCCGCCTTGGTCGCGCAATACACCGCGACCAGCGCTTCACCGCGCCGACCGGCCTGACTGGCCATATTGATGATCTTGCCGCCGTGGCCCTGGCGGATCATCTGCTTGGCCGCGGCCTGCAGTGTGAACAGGGTGCCGGAAACATTGATCGAGAACAGTCGTTCGTAGCTGTCGCGAGAAATCTCTGTGATCGGCGCGAGATCAAACAGCGCCGCGTTGTTGATCAGGATGTCGAGCTTGCCTGTGGTGGCGATCACCGTGGCGATGGCAGCGTCGATGGATTGCTGATCGGTCACGTCCATCTCGACTGCATAAGCATTGGGCCCCAACTCGGTTGCCGTGGCTTGGGCACGCTCCAGGTTGATGTCGGCGATCGCGACCGTAGCGCCTTCGCGGATGTAGGCTTGCGCGAATGTCCTGCCTATTCCTCTGGCGGAACCGGTAATCAGGGCGCTTTTTCCTTCTAGACGTTTCATTGTTCCCATCCAATCGTAAGAGCTAAAGAGTTGCCCGTTGAGGGCATTAAAAATGGTCGTTAGTCTGCGAAGCCCCCGCAGTGATCGCGCCACGCCGTTGTTACTTGGGATAACCGGCGCGCTTCATTTCGCGTTCGGTGCTTTGCTGCGCGGAGGCCAGGGCCTGTTCCACTGGCATCTGCCCGGTGAGCGCCGCGGATACCAGCTTGCCGACCGACGTGCCAATCGCCTGGAATTCGGGAATGGTCACGTATTGGATACCGACGTAGGGCACAGGCTGGACCGAAGGGTGCGCCGGGTCGGCGTTCTGCATCATTTTCAGCGTGACACCGGCGAAGGGCGCAGCCTGCAAATAGGCGTCGCTGTAGGTCGACATGCGGGTGCCCGGTGGTACGTTGCTGATGCCATCCGTCTCGGCAACCAGTTGGATGTATTCCCTGGAGGTGGCCCAGGTCACAAAGGCTTTGGCGGCTTCCTTGTGTTTGGATGTCGCCGGGATGGCCAGTGACCAGGCATAGAGCCAGGACGAGCCTTTGTCGGTGACTTCTGTTGGCGCGGCGACGAAACCAACATCATTGGCCACCTTGCTTTGCGTTGTATCGGTGATGAACGAGCCGGCGACGCTGGCATCGACCCAGATTGCGCATTTGCCACTGTTGAACAGGGCGAGCGTCTCGTTGAAGCCATTGCTCGACACACCCGGTGGGCCGTACTGCTTCAGGGTGTTGACGTAGAAGTTGGCGGCAGCAGTCCATTGCGGCCCGGTGAGTTGCGGCTGCCACTGCTCATTGAACCAGCGCGCGCCAAAGGCGTTGGACATGGTCGTCAGCAGCGCCATGTTCTCACCCCAACCGGCCTTGCCGCGCAAGCACATCCCATACTGTTCTTTATCCGGCTGGTGCAGCTTGCCGGCGAACTCGCCGAGCTGCGTCCAGGTCGGGTGCTCGGGCATGCTCAGGCCGGCGTTCTTGAACAGGTCGGTTCGGTAATAGGTGACGGTACTTTCGCCATAGAACGGCAGGGCGTAGAGCGTGTCGTTGACCGATAACCCTTGGCGAACCGCAGGGAAAATATCTTCGAGGTCATAGCTGGCGGGCAGGTCCTTTATTGGCTCCAGCCAATGCTTGGCGCCCCACAAGGGTGTTTCGTAAGTGCCGATGGTGAGCACGTCGAACTGGCCGCCCTGAGTGGCAATGTCGGTGGTCAGGCGCTGACGCAACACGTTCTCTTCAAGCACCACCCAGTTGAGCTTCACGTCGGGGTGCAGCTGTTCGAAAGTTTTGGACAGTCGCTGCATGCGGATCATGTCGCTGTTGTTCACGGTGGCGATGGTCACCGTTTCACCTGCCTGGCAGAGCAGGGCAGAGCCCAGGCCGGCGGACAGAAAAAGCGCGCTTGGAATGATCTTCATCGTGATCTCCGCTCTGCGCCTGGGGCGGCAGAAGCTTTATTGTTGTTGTAATCCACGAGGCGGGTCATAGCCGCACCGGGTTGACTACAGAATTGCAGCTACCCAAGCAGCGAACAAATGAATGGCATACGCGCCGCTGATACTTTTTTGACCGTGGAAAAAAGTATCAGTGGGCGCCATGTAACGCGCTAGGCGCCGGGCGTCGTTAGTGCGAGTCTCATGTCAGCGTCCCGAGACTTCGACTCGTCCCGGGCTTCGCGGTACCTTGATAAAACCAACAAAAACGGAATCGCCAGGGTGATGAACCATCACGTAACCGCAGACAAGCCACCAGCGCTTGAAGTCATCCTCAACGAGCCCCAGCACAGCTTTCGTTGGTATGAGCACGACTATCCCTTCGACCTGGCGCGCTGGAACCATCATCCGGAGTTCGAGATCCACCTGATCCGCGAAGGCAGCGGTCGGCTACTGGCTGGTGACTACATCGGCGTATTCGAAGCCGGGCATGTCGCCCTCATCGGCCCGGGCCTGCCTCACGACTGGATCAGCGATCTGGGCAAAGGCGAGGTGATTACCGGCCGTGACGTCGTTTTGCAGTTCGATGGCCAGATGCTGATGCAACTGCGTGACAAGGTCCCGGAACTCAGCGAGTTACAAAGCCTGTTTCGCCAGGCGGCGCAGGGCATCGAATTTCATGGCAACACCCGCAAGAAGGCGGCCCGACTGCTGGAAGAGATCGGCCAGTGCCATGGCTTGCAGCGACTGTGCCTGTTCCTGTCGTTGCTGCAACTGCTGGCATCGGCCCCCGACAGCGAGAGACAGACGCTCGCCAGCCTGCAATACGCGCCCATGCTCGACGCATTGACGGCTCAGCGCATGAGCATTGTCTTCGACTACATCCTGAACGACCTCGCTGACGAGTTGCGGATGTCGGTCATCGCCCAGCGGCTGGACATGAACGAGCCGGCCTTCTCCAAATTCTTCAAGCGCGCCACCGGCCATACCTTCGTCGACCTGACGCGCAAACTACGAGTCCAGCGCGCCTGCCGTTTGCTGGCGCAAAGCAGTTTCAGCGTTGCCGATATCTGTTTTGAGGTGGGGTACGCCAACTTGTCGAATTTCAATCGGCACTTTCGCCATGAAATGCATGAGACACCCAGCGAGTATCGGCAGCGGTTGCAGCGCGCATCTTGCGGTGGGTAGCGCTTTCTGTGGCGCTGAAGTGTTAGTCTCGAAAGCAACCGGGTAGTGGCGTTAGCGCATCTGGAATTATTTTCTTCCAGTTCTTGACATGCCTTTCGAACCAGTCCAGAATTGCGTCCATTCCTGATTCAGGAACACGAAAACCCCTTAGATTTCAAAGGGTTGGAAGCTAGATTAGAATCTTGTTTCCAGATACGAGTTTACACGTTTGATGTTGCGCTACTGAACATCAGATGTTTGAGGCCGAATAGCAAAATGGTTATGCAGTGGATTGCAAATCCACCTACGCCGGTTCGATTCCGACTTCGGCCTCCACTTTAAACGAGCTCCGTAGATCCATGATCTACGGAGCTTTTTTATTTTCGCAGTCCTGCAAGATTTAGTCTTGAAAAGGGGATTTGCGAACTTGCTTCACCGGGGCGGGATGTATATATTTCCCCCTCTGTTGCACAAGCGTCAGAACTGCCAGATCGTTATTTGGATAGTCTTCAGACTGCTTACCGCGCTACCGCCCGAATGGCGAAACTGGTAGACGCATGGGACTTAAAATCCCCCGCTCGTAAGGGCGTGCCGGTTCGATTCCGGCTTCGGGCACCATGAATATCAAGGGCTTGCATGACATACCTCATGCAAGCCCTTAGTTCTTTTTTCCGCAATCAAAAAAACTTTTCCGCAATTCGCGACCGTCAGTCACTTCGTAGGGGTTACCTTCAAGCCCTTTCGCATTCGGATGTACTGCTCTGTCATCCCAACGGTTGTATGTCCCAACTGGTCCCGAGCTTCGCGGATGCTCCCTGTTGACTCCTCTTTGTCCGTTGCCGCTTTTGCTCGTAAGTCCCGCATCTGAAATTCTGCTTTCGGAATCCCGGCTGCTTCCCTGGCGTCATCAAACCTTTTCCTGAGCATGCTCGTCGTCATCGGCTGTCCAGAATCGATTACCACCAGGCGTGTTGATCTGATTTTGTGGCCAGCCTTTCGAGCCATGATTCGGTCTATTACGATTTTGAGCTCTCCAATAATCTCGATCCTTCGTTTCGCACCAGTCTTCCCCTGCTGGACGGAAAGCTTTCCGTCTTTTATGTCTCGCTCATCCATCTTCAATGTGTCAGCCACCCTTTGACCTGTCAGATAGAACAGGCCCAGGGCATCTCTCAATGGTTGATCGGCATATTGATAGGCTTTGGCAAGTACGTCGTCTTCGACATATACGTCGCGACCAGTTTCCTTATTGCCCTTTATCTCGGCGCAAGGGGTCGCCAGAGATGTGTAACCATTCTCGCGAGCAAAGTTCCAAATGGAGCTGAGTAACGCCTTTTCTCGATTCGCGCGAATTGGTGCTGTTTTACCCCGATGACGAAGGTACTGACTGACATGCTTTGGTTCGATTGCTTCAAGCGGGGCGGGCGGATCGTTGAAGAACGACAGTAGGTTTTTCAGTTCGCGCGCGTTGTCCTTTTGGGTGGCATGGGCTTTGGTTGGGACTACCTCTTTCATATAGCTGGCGTGATGGGCAGATGCTCACAAAACCCCTCCACGAAAAGCGATGCCTCCCTCCAGTTTTCACTGGAGGGAATCATCCCATCACAAATTACGTCAGGAAATGATCTCTGCTCAAATCAAACTGATCGAACCTAGGAGTTCACTTACTGAATGCAGCGATCCTGTTGTGTACTTTTACTAGGTCGTCAGAGACCGATAAGCGCTTTGGCGACATGGCCCGCGATACTAGGATTCTCATTCAGTCTGCGCGTGCTGTAACCGTACCAATCCATACCAAAAGGTACGTAAATGCGCACGCTGAATCCCATTTTCAACACCTTGTCACGCAAGGGTTCGCAAACGCCTAGCAGCATCTGGAATTCAAACTGGGTTCTGTCGATACGGTTGTCTCGGGCCAGAGCAATAACTTGCTCGATCAGTGCAGCGTCGTGCGTGGCCACACCGACGAAGCTGCCGGAGTTAAAGCAGCGCATGACGTGATCCAAAATATGCTTGTTGATGGCGGTACGGTCACTCCATGAGCCGTTCACAAGGTGCGATCGCTCCTCCACATAGATACCCTTGCAGATGCGCAAAGTGCTTGTTTCGCGTGTGAGCACCTCAATATCCTGATAAGTACGCTTCAAATAAGCCTGCAATGCCAGCCCAACATTGTCATGGTCTCTCCTCAATCGACCTCGTTGGCTCCGTAACGCCCGAACGCCAAGCCAGTCATCGTCTCTACGATAAACGTGGCCACTCCTTCGCCCCGAGCGCTCGGCGAGACGATGACATTGCCAATACAGCAAACGCCATTGCGTTCAGCTCGATAGAAATTGGCAAACCCAACGACAGTCCCATTGATGTCCACGTCTTTCTTCGTACTGAAGCCGGCGAACGGCGCACCGGCCAGCGTGGGTAACGGGGTTACCGTCAGCTTCGAAGCACCGAATCGTGCCGCCATCAATGCTTTCCACGCCGCAGCACTGGCCAGTGGAGGCACCGATGAAGGTGCGCCAGGTCCGCGAGGCTGGGCCCCCAATGCCTATGCGGCTTACGCGCGAGACCTGGATGGTAACAAGCTGGCCGCGTATTGCTTCAAGGCTGAGTAAGCCTCATAGGCGCGTCGCATTCCCGGTTCGATTCCGGCTTCGGCACCATCTAAAATCAAGGGTTTGCGGGCGAAAGCTAATGCAAACCCTTGTTTGTTTCTGGTCCGCTATTTTGGAGTTGCTCCGCAATTCACTTGGTAGGAGTGACTTTCTTGCCAAGGCGATGACGGATGTATTGCTCCGTCATCACCACCGTCGTATGCCCAAGTTGATCTCTCGCCTGTAAGATGTCACCGATGGATTCGGCTTTATCTGTACCTGCTTTGGCGCGTAAATCCCGCATCTGAAATTCAGATTTCTGGACGCCGGCCGCTTCTCTGGTCAAATCAAACCTTCTCCGTAACATCGCCACCGTCATTGGTGTGCCATCCTCTGTAACGATCAGCCGTGTCGAGCGGACCTTCTGACTTTCGGGGCATGATTCGATCAATCAAAACTTCAGCTCGCCAGTGACTTCAATCCGGCGCTTCGCCTTTGTTTTCCCCTGCAGAATCCAAATTTGCCCCTCGGCGTACGTGTCTCGTCCAGTTTCTTTATTGCCCTTGATGCCGGCACAAGGATTGGCCAGCGATGTGTAGCCTTTGTCCCGCGCGTAGTTCCAGATCGCCCTGAGGAGGGGCTTTTCACGGTTCGCTCGGACCGGCGCTGAATTGCGCCAGGTTAGGTACTGGCGAACGTGCAGAGGTTCGATCGTTTCTAGAGGGCTGGACCCTCATTCTGATACTACGACGCGTTTAAAGTGTACTTAGAGAAGTCTGACATGTTGCTTTCCTTGGTTTGAGTTGGGTCAGCACCAATATCGGCAACACGCCGCTAGTTCAATCCCTGCTTTAGGCTTAACAGGTAACGAAATATGACAACCAAGCAACTGGGAGTCGATCGAGTGCGCCTACCGGGAAATGTCGCAGCACATCACAACCATTCCGATCTCGGTCTTGTCGGTGGCAAATGGGATCTCGCCTAGTACTTCGAAGCCGAAGCCCTCGTAGAAACGCCTCGCACTGGCGTTGGTTTTGAGTACGTCGAGCCAAATGAAATGCTCTTTACGATCTTCGGCCAGTTGACGGATGAATTGCAGAAGCTGTTTCCCGTAGCCTTTGCCTGCTTGGGTCTTGAGGAAGTAAATTTTTTGGAGCTCCGCACCGGCCTTGCCGGAAATAGGCATCGGCTTCGACCAGTTAACCTTTGAGAACCCTACCGCTCTGTCGTCTTCATCGAGTGCTATGAGCCAACAGTGACGTGCGGGTGCCCCTATCGATTCCTGAAGCGCCAGGACTGAAAAGTCTTCACTCAAGAAATGCTGCATGCCTGAGGGGGTCCATATGTCGGAGAAGTGGTCTCGATACGTCTCTATACCGATATCACTAAGTGTGTGGATATCCTCAATGGTCGCCTCTCGAATTTTGATCACTGTCTCGCTCCTTGCGTTGAGTTGATCTCGACCAATACCTACAACGCGCCAGTATTTCAAGTATTAGGTAGCCCATGAACAGGCCACGCCCTCCTATGTCACTGCTTGAACTGTCAGACCTGTCCGGCTTCGGTAGCCGGCCAGGCAGAAAACCGGCGGGGCCCCTGGGGACTTGCAAAGGACACGGGGTCGGAAACCCGCGGGATCTTGTTAGTGGAAGGCCTGCCAGCTTACTGAAATTTCAATCACTGAAATCTTGAAAGGATTCATTGAGAAGCCGCTGAAAAGGAGAGCTCCTAAGCGTATTCGACTACCTGTACAAGAGCGCCTTCGCGGCACGGATCGGCAGGTCGCCGAGCACCATCACCTGGTTGAAGACGAACGGCAGGTTGGTGATCGTTATTAAGGATGCAAACGGCAACGAGAAAGAGCTCGAATACAACGACGCTGGCCAACTCGTGAAATATACCGACTGCTCCGGCAAAACCAGTGCTTGGGAATACGACGAGCGCGGCCTGATGATCTGTTTTACCGACGCGGCGGGGCAGAGCATCGAGTACCACCGCAAAAATCTATCTCTGCTCCGCAATTCGCTACCACTGGTCATTTTGTGGGCGTGACTTTCATCCCTTTACGCATTCGAATGTACTTCTCTGTCATGCCTACGGTGGTGTGCCCAAGTTGATCGCGTGCAGCACGAATGTTGCGTGTCGATTCTTCCTTATCCGTCGCGGCCTTCGTCCGTACGCGCATTTGAAAATCAGCCTTGGGAATGCCGGCAAACTTCGGGGCATTATCAAACCACTTCCGGAGCATGCTCGGCGTCATCGGCTACACCGCCAAGGTCGGCAGCGCTGGATGATCTCGGCCGTGGCGCGGATGATGCTGCAATGGCCATTGCTTGAATGAAGTGATGACTTTATCGAAGACTGTTTTTGTTAATGGGAATCAGTGTTAATTACGAATGGTTTTGTATAGCATGCGCCGCAGTTTTTGGCGGTTTCACTCCCTGCATTGGCCTATTCGTAAAGGTTTTTCTCTTCATGCGTCGAACCCTGCTTTCCATTTGTGTGCTGCAAGCATTGTCGTCTACCTCATGGGCTGAACAAACGGAGGTGTCACCCTCAACGCTTGAGCTGGACGCAACCGATGTTATCGGTACTGCGAATTACGAAAGGGCGGACGGCCCGGTGCAGGGTTATCTGGCTACGCGCTCGGCCAGCGCCACACGCACCGACACGTCGATCCACGAAACCCCGCAATCGATCAGTGTGGTCTCGAAAGATGCGGTCGAGGATCTGGGAGCCACCCGTTTGCAGGACGCGTTGGACTACGCTGGGGGCGTGGGGCGGGCGAACAATTTTGGTGGACAGGGTCTGACCACGTTTACCGTTCGTGGCTTTACCACTGGCGAGTTTTATCGCAACGGTTTTCCGATCAACCGCGGCTATCCGAACATGCCGGATGCCAACACTATCGAGCGACTCGAAGTGCTACGCGGTCCGGCAACCATGCTCTACGGTCGGGGTGATCCTGGCGGCACGTTCAACGTGATTTCCAAACAGCCGTTGCCCGAGCGCACCGTCACCTTGGGCAGTCAACTGAACGATCAGGGCATAAAGCGTGGCACGCTGGATGCTTCCGGCCCGCTCGACGAAGAAGGGCGCCTGGCCTATCGACTGAACGTAGTGGGCGAGGGCGGCGACACCTTCCGCGATCACGTCGAAACCGAGCGCTACGGTATCACGCCGGTGCTCACGTGGCAGGCAACCGACGCGACCAAGCTGATTTTCGAAGGCGATTTCATGCGTAACAACGCGCCTCTGGATCGAGGCGTTACACGTTACCCGAGGCAGACGGGTACCGCCTCTCGCGACAGTTTTTTCGGCGAAAAAGACGCTGGCAAACTGCATAACGACAATAACATGGCGCAGCTGCGTTTCGAGCACATGCTCAATGACGACTGGACGCTGGGTGGTGGCTTCCAGTGGCTCGATGGTTCGCTCAAGGGCAACGCAGTCGAGGCCAACGGTATTGCCGCTGACGGCCGCACCTTGGGGCGCAACTTCAACTATCGCAAGCTGGAGTGGACCGACAAGGATACCCAGCTCAATCTGACCGGCCATTTCGATACCGCTGGTTTGCAGCACACGTTGCTCACCGGTATCGAGTACGAAGATTATGACTACAAGTCGATCATTCAACGCTCCAGCGGTGCTGTCGATGCGTATCCGATCGACATCTTCGATCCGGTGTACGGCCAGTCGCGTCCAGCACTGACTCGCACGCCGACCCACGACAAGGAAAACCTCAAAACTTATGCCGCGTTTGTGCAGGATCAATTGGCACTGACCGACAAACTGAAGGTGCTGGCAGGGGCGCGTTTCGAACGCTTCGAACATGACTACGAAACCTTTGTCCCGGGCGGCAAGAGTTGGCAGGCGAGTGACAACGCAGTAACTCCGCGCATCGGCGTGACCTACGATTTGACCGAGACATTAGCGGTTTATGCCGACACCGCGCGCTCGTTCAAGCCCAACACCGGCGCTAGCCGCCTCGGGGGAGGGTTTGCGCCGGAGAAGGGCAAGTCGTACGAAATGGGTATCAAGTGGGAAGCACTGGATCAGCGGTTGAGTGTCGATGCGGCGATCTATCAGATCGAGAAGCGTAACGTGCTGACCACCGACCCTGTCGATTCCACCTTCAGCGTTGCTGCCGGTGAAGTGCGAAGCCGTGGTTTCGATATCAACGTTGCCGGCAACCTCACTCCCGAATGGCGCGTGATTGGCGGCTACGCCTATGTCGATGCCGAAGTGACCAAAGACAACGTACTGCGCTCTGGCACGCGGCTGCTGAACATCCCGAAAAACAGCTTCAGCCTGCTGAATATGTACGAATTCCAGGACGGCACCCTCAAGGGATTGGGCTTGGGCACCGGATTCAAGTACGTCGACGAGCGCGCCGGACAAACCGCCAACACTGCGTTTTCGATGGGCAGCTACACCGTTGTCGACTTGCTTGGCTTCTACAAGATCAATGACAAGGTGCGGCTCAATCTTGACGTGAAAAACCTGTTTGATCGCGATTATGAAGAAGGCGCGTTCGGCAATGTTTACGCTTATCCGGGTGCGCCACGAACCGTGCAAGTCGGTATTTCCTACACGTTGTAGTGCGTTCTGCTGGTGCACACTGAGCAAGCGCGATAACGCTGGAAGTGAGGCGATGTGCGTCAGCAGTAGAGTCTGTGGATCCTGCAAAGGCGACAGTTGCAGATTTGAGCTACAGACAGGTCAGCCGTCAGCTTATCTCAGGTCGCTCGTGCCTGGTGCTGGACCGTGGGCGAATCGTGGAGCAGGGCGAGGTGTGGCAGATTTTTGGTGACCCGCAACACGAGGTGTCACCGGCCGTGGCGACCGATCTGCTGGGCATCGCCCAGGCACTGGGTGGGCAGGTCAGCTTGCTGCATGGCGGGATCGAGCGTATCCAGAGCCGCGCCCAGGGACGTTGACTCCTGGGCGTAGCGACGAGCCAGGGGCCAGGCGCGTTGCTGGCCCGTGCTTCGTCGCTGGCCGATCAGGTGCCGGGGTATCTGGCACCCGCGTGATGTCGACTTACTTCGATCCTCCACCGATCTGCCAGACGTAGGGCGGTTCGGTGCCGTTGATTTCCCAGTCGCCGATGATGCGTTCCTTGTAGATCAGCGGGTTGTGCGAGGCCGCGGTGCGAGCGTTGCGCCAGTGACGATCGAGGGCTTTGCCGGTGCTGGTGGCCGAGGCGCTGAGGGCGTTGAACAGGTCGCTGGTGGCGCGTAGCACCAGGTCGGCGATCACCACTTGGGCCTGGGCGGATTCCAGTTCGGCGGCGATGTTGGCATCGCGTTCGGCTTCGTCGTTATGGGCGAAGCGGCTTTCGTAGGCCACCTGCAAGGCAGCCGCGGCGCGCAGGGTGGTGGCGTGTGCGGCATAGACCTGCGCTGAAGCCTTGCCCACCACTTGCTGCACCTGGACATCCTGGCTGACGTGGCTGGCGTTGCCGGTGCTGAAGATGCGCGTGCGCTTGCGTACTTCTTCCGTGATGTCGCGCACCGCGGCACGGCCGGCACCGGTCTGGACCGCCAACAGCACCAGTTGATAGAAGGCCGTCTGGTATTTGAAGCGGGTGGTGAAGTCCAGCAGGTTTTCGGGCTCCACCACGGCGTTCTCGAATACCGAGGTGCCGCTGCCGGTGGTGCGCTGACCAAAGCCATCCCAGTCGTCGCTCTGCACAATACCCGGTTGCTGCACGCGAACGGCGGCAATCACATCGGCGCCGTTGTCATCGCGCTGGGCATAGAGGTCGATCCAGTCGGCGAAGATACTGCCGGTGCTGTAGTACTTGGTGCCGTTGACCACCCATTGTTCACCCAGACGCGAGACACGGGTGCCAACCTGGCCGATCTTGATGCTGCCGACTTCGGTCCAGGCGTTGCCCACCAGATCGCCGTCGACAAAACGCTTGAACCAGGTGTCCTGGGGCGCATCGGCATGGGCGTTGAGGCGGTCTTCGACAAAGGCAAAGTGACCGCGCAACGCCTGCGGCAGATTGGAATCGGCTTCGGCCAGTTCGATCAGCAACTCAAACAACTGGGGCAGGGAAGCGCCGGCGCCACCGTACTGCACCGGCACGCGCACGGCGCCAAAGCCGGATTCCTTCAGCCACTTCACTTGTTCAAAGGGCAGGCTGCGAGTTTGCTCGCGCTCCAGTGCGCCGGCGGCGATGCGTGCAAAGATCGGCCGGAAGCGCTCGGCCAGGGCCTGGTAGTCGGTACCGCTGGAGAGGGGGTGTGGCAGGTGCTGTTGCTGGACAGTCATGGTGCAGCTCCTTATGGAAGGCAAGAGAAGCAACAGTGCAGTCGATCTGTTGCGTACTACTGCCAGTGCACAGGTCGTGCCTGGCACTGCAAAAGCCGTTTAATCGGGCGCGCAGGGCTGTTCGCCAGGGTGGTTGCTGTCGTCTGCCGGGCAACTTGCTGAAGCGCTGACTGCCCGGCAACAGCGACCTGGGCGCGCTGCATGGCATGGGCAGAGAGGCAGCTGTTGTGAGCGCAACAGTTGATCAACAGCCTGCCCGGTGGACGACACTGCGGCGTTTTACGAAAAACCGTATAACTTATTGATTTATATTGAATTATAGAGATGGCACGGTTGCTGCTCTATTCCTTGTGCAGGTGCCGCGGTGGCCTCTGCCACCATGAGGACGGGCAATGAGCAACACACTGAAAGTGGTCGCGGTATCCGGGAGCGTGCAGCGGCCTACGCGCACCCTGGTGCTGCTCAAGGCTCTGGTCGCCGGTCTTGCGCAACAGCTGCCGATCGCGCTGCACCTCATCGAGTTGTCCGAGGTCGGCCCGCAGTTTGCCGGGGTGCTGTGCCGTGAAGACTTGCCCGCTGCGGTAGAGGCCGATCTGCAGGCCATTGAAACGGCCGACCTGCTGATTGCTGCCAGCCCGGTGTACCGCGCCTCGTACACCGGACTGTTCAAGCACCTGTTCGATTTCGTCCATCACCAGGCGTTGAACAACGTGCCAGTGTTACTGGCCGCCACCGGTGGCTCGGACCGCCACGCCCTGATCATCGATCACCAGTTGCGCCCGCTGTTTGGTTTCTTCCAGGCCCTGAGCTTGCCCATCGGTGTGTATGCCGCCGAAGCCGATTTCACCGACTACCAGATCACCAGCCCCCAGTTGCTCGAACGCATCGAGCGCGCTGTCGAGTCGGCGGTCCTGAGCCTCAATCCGAAAGTTCACCGGGATGCCAGCGCTGCCTGACGTCCCGGGTCAACCCTCATTTCAACGAGTCAATGGAGTACGTACAATGAGCCAGGACAACATCAAGTTTGCCTATTGGGTTCCCAACGTCAGCGGTGGCCTTGTGGTCAGCAAGATCGAACAGCACACCAGCTGGGACATCGATTACAACCGCAAGCTGGCGCAAATCGCCGAAAAGGCCGGCTTCGAATACGCCTTGTCACAGATCCGCTTTACCGCCGGTTATGGCGCCGAAAACCAGCACGAGTCGGTGACCATAAGCCACGCGCTGTTGGCCGCCACCGAGAAGCTCAAGGTGATCGCCGCCATCCTGCCTGGGCCCTGGAGTCCGGTGCTGGCGGCCAAACAGCTGGCCACCATCGACCAGTTCACCAACGGTCGGGTCGCGGTGAATATCGTGTCGGGTTGGTTCAAGGGCGAGTTCCGGGCCATTGGCGAGCCGTGGCTGGACCACGATGAGCGCTATCGTCGCTCGGAAGAATTCATCCAGGCGCTCAAGGGCATTTGGACCCAGGACAACTTCAGTTTTCATGGCGATTTCTACCGCTTCCATGACTACACCCTCAAACCCAAGCCACTGCAGCAACCGCACCCGGAAATCTTCCAGGGTGGCAGCTCGCGCGCGGCGCGGGACATGGCTTCGCGGGTTTCCGATTGGTACTTCACCAACGGCAACAGCGTCGAAGGCATCAAGGCCCAGGTCGACGACATTCGGGCCAAGGCCGCGATCAATGGCCACTCAGTGAAAGTTGGGGTGAACGCCTTTGTCATTGCCCGCAAAACCGAGGCTGAAGCCCGAGCGGTATTGCAGGAGATTATCGCCAAGGCCGATCCGGAGGCCGTCAACGGTTTCGGCAGCGAGGCGAAGAACGCCGGCGCCTCCAGCCCTGAAGGCGAAGGCAACTGGGCCAAGTCCACCTTCGAAGACCTGGTGCAGTACAACGATGGCTTCAAGACCAACCTGATCGGTACGCCGCAGCAGATTGCCGAACGCATCGTCGCCCTCAAGGCGGTGGGCGTGGACCTGGTGCTCACTGGCTTCCTGCACTTTCATGAAGAAGTGGAGTACTTCGGCCGCAAGGTGTTGCCGTTGGTGCGTGAGCTGGAGCGCGAGGCGGTCGCGGCCAAGGCTGCGGCGCTCGCCTAAAGGACGGGAAAGGTCATGGCGACATTCACTGATAACACGCAATCCGACACCTTGCCGCAGTGGCTGCAACAGCAGGCACGTCAGCAAGGGACGGGCATTGCCCTGCGACATAAGCGCCTGGGGGGGTGGCAGGTGCGAACCTGGCGCCAACTGGCCGCTGAGGTTGAACACCTGGCAATGGCCTTGCAGGTGCGTGGTTTTGTGCCTGGCGCGAGCTTGGTGATTGTCAGCCGCCCGCGGCCGGAGGCGTTGATTGCTGTACTGGCGGCACAGTGGTTGGGCGGGGTGGCCGCGCTGTTGGATCCGCTGGAGGCTGCGGCTGCACAGGTGCCGCTGTTGCGTGAGCTGCACAGTGAATGGGTGTTCGCCGAAGGCCATGAGGAGATTCAGCGCCTGCGCGCCGCCGGACTGGCGCCCAGGCTGCTGATTTACGCCGACGGCCGCGGCATGGCTGAGGTGAGTCAGGCCGGTGATACCCTGGCGTTCGCACAACTGCTGCTGGGCAGCGATCACCGGCTGGAACCCCAGGCCCGAGCCGAGCGCACAGCTTTTACCTTCTACCGTTTGGGTGCGGGGCAGCGCATCGAGCAGCAGCGCATTAGCCACGCCGAGTTGCTAAAGGAAGGCCGGCGCCTGGTGCACAGCGAGCAGCTGGGGCGGCAGGAAGAAGCCCTGGCGGCGCGAGCGTTTGCCGCGGGTAGTCAAGCGCGTTACTTGCTGGCGCCTTGGTTGATTGCCGGCTTTCGACTGAATTTTCCGGAGAACCTGGCGACTCGCGACCAGGACCGTCGCGAGTTGGGCCCGACGCTGGTGGCCGGCACCCGGGAAACCTACGAGCGCCTGCATGCCCAGGTCCTGGCCCGCTTGCCGGAGCCAGGCAGCTGGCGTCGGCGTCTGGTGGACTGGGCGCTGGTGGCACACCCCGGTGCGCTGCAACGGCATCTGGGGTACTGGCTGATCCGCCGGCCGTTGCGCGACATCCTCGGCTTTTCCCGCACCCGCGCGCCGTTGGTGGTGGGCGAGGCGCTGGCGCCACACACCCAGGCGTTTTTCCAGGCCTTGGCGATTGAAGTACGCACCTGGCCTGACCCGGCACAGTGGCACCGGCCCGCGCGCTGGCCAGCCCCGTTGGTCAACGGCTGGATCGAAGACAGCACGCAACCGGCCTGACAAGGACATGACTCATGGCACAGACACAGGCGACAAAGGTTGAACATCTGCTGGTGTTGGAAAATATTGGCTTGTCGTTCAAGGGCGTCAAGGCGGTGACCGACATCAGCTTTGCCGTGGCCGCCGGCGAGATTTGCGCCTTGATCGGCCCCAATGGCGCGGGTAAAAGCTCACTGCTGAATGTGATCAACGGCGTGTACCAGGCCCAGCAGGGGCGCATCCGCTTTGCCGGAGAAGGGCGCCGGCGCATGAGCCCGCATGATGCGGCGGTGCGCGGCATTGCCCGCACCTTTCAGAACATCGCCTTGTTCAAAGGCATGAGTGTGCTCGACAACGTGCTCACCGGACGCACCCTCAAGCGTCGCAGCAGCTGGATCGAGCAGGCTCTGCGCATCGGCCGCGCCGCTGGCGAGGACGACCGCCAACGTGAGGCCGCCGAGCGGATAATCGACTTTCTGCACATCCAGCCCTGGCGCGACACCCTTGTCGGCAAGCTGCCCTATGGCTTGCAGAAACGGGTGGAACTCGCCCGTGCCCTGGCCGCCGAACCGCGTTTGCTGTTGCTGGACGAACCAATGGCCGGGATGAACGCCGAAGAGAAGCAGCAGATGAGCCGCTTCATCGTCGACATCAACCGTGAGTTGGGCACTACGGTGGTGTTGATCGAGCACGACATCGGCGTGGTCATGGGCATTTGCGATCACGTGGTGGTGCTCGACTACGGCCGCAAGATCGGCGACGGCCCACCCGAAGAAGTGCGACAAAACCCCGAGGTGATCGCCGCCTACCTCGGCATGCGCCACTAACCCCTTGGTCGATAGCGCCGCCAGCCGCCTGGTGGCCAGGAACCCTTTGCCCGCAAAACAGGAAGGCCCATGGAATTTTTCTTAGAGGTGTTGATCGGTGGGCTGCTGGCCGGGGTGATGTACGCCCTGGTGGCCATCGGTTTTGTCCTGATCTACAAGGCCTCCGGCGTCTTCAACTTCGCCCAGGGGGCGATGGTGCTGTTTTCGGCGCTGACCTTTGTCAGCCTGTTGGAACGCGGGGTGCCGTTCTGGCTGGCGTTTGTCATTAGCCTGGCGGCGATGGTGCTGCTGGCGTTGGCGGTGGAGCGGGTGGTATTGCGTCCGCTGGTCAACCGCTCGCCAATCACCTTGTTCATGGCCACCCTCGGCTTGTCCTACGTGATCGAAGGGGGCGCCCAGGCGCTGTGGGGTGCCCAGGTGCATGGCCTGGAACTGGGCATCAGTGACGAGCCACTGGAACTGGGCGGCATGCTGTTGTCGCAGTTCGACATTTTTGCCGCCGTGGCCGCCGCGCTGCTGGTGTTGGCGCTGTCGCTGCTGTTCAACAAGACCCGTATCGGTTTGTCGTTGCGTGCCGTGGCCGATGACCCGCTGGCGGCGTTGGCCGTGGGCATCCGCCTGCAACGGGTGTGGGTGCTGGTGTGGGCGGTGGCCGGGTTTGTCGGTCTGGTGGCCGGCCTGCTCTGGGGCGCGCGGCTGGGGGTGCAGTTTTCGCTGTCGCTGGTGGTACTCAAGGCATTGCCGGTGCTGATCATCGGCGGTTTTACTTCGATCAGCGGGGCGATTGTCGGCGGTTTGATCGTCGGCGCCTCGGAGAAGCTGGCCGAGGTGTACCTGGGCCCCGTCATCGGCGGCGGTATCGAGAACTGGTTTCCCTATGTGCTGGCGTTGCTGTTCCTGCTGGTGCGGCCGGCCGGGCTATTTGGTGATCGCGCGATCGAGCGGGTTTAAGGAGAGGCGTGATGTTTTATCAGGAAGCTGGTCAGTTCAGTACTCGCTATGCCCAGGACCGCCGGGTGTTTCGCCTGCGGCAGGACCGTTACGGCTTGGTTGCCTTGCTGCTGTTGGCCTTTGTAGGTGTGCCGTATCTGGGTAACGACTATTGGTTCAGCGCCATTCTGATTCCGTTTCTGGTGCTATCACTGGCCGGGCTGGGGCTGAACCTGCTGACCGGCTATGCCGGGCAGTTGTCGCTGGGCTCGGCGGCCTTCATGGCTGTGGGCGCCTTTGCTACTTACAACGTTGAACTGCGGGTGCCGGGCTCGCCGTTATTGCTCAGCATGGCCCTGGGCGGGGGAGTGGCAGCGCTGGTGGCGGTGCTGTTCGGCCTGCCGAGCCTGCGGATCAAGGGCTTCTATCTGCTGGTGTCGACCCTGGCGGCACAGTTCTTTGTGACCTGGGCGCTGACCCGCTTCAGCTGGTTCTCCAATAACAGCGCCTCGGGGGTGATCAGTGCACCGCGCCTGGAGATACTCGGGGTGGATTTGAACTCACCGGTGGGCCGTTACCTGCTGACGTTGGGGGTGGTGGTGGCGTTGTTCTGGCTGGGCAAGAACCTGGTGCGCAGTGAACTGGGACGCAACTGGATGGCCGTGCGTGACATGGACACGGCCGCTGCAGTGATGGGCATTGCGTTGCTCAAGACCAAGCTGCTGGCGTTTGCCATCAGCGGCTTCTTTCTCGGGGTGGCCGGAGCGCTGTGGGCCTTCACTTACCTGGGCACTGTGGAGCCCCACGGTTTCGATCTGAATCGGTCCTTCCAGATCCTGTTCATCATCATTATCGGTGGCCTGGGCAGCATCCTCGGCAACTTCCTGGGCGCGGCGTTCATTGTGCTGTTTCCGGTGCTGCTGTCGAACCTGGTGGCCTTGTTGCCGGCCGGGCTGATCGATGCCGGGCAGATAGAAAACCTGCAGAAGATGGCATTTGGCGCCCTGATCATTGTGTTCCTGGTCAAGGAGCCGGAGGGCCTGGCGCGCCTCTGGCAGAAGTTCCGCGAGCGCGCTCGGTTGTGGCCCCTGCGCTTCTGAGCAAACCGGCGCAGGCATGGACTGCGCTTCGATCCTCCTGCGGCAAACGTGCGATTGAATCATTGATAAGGAAAATACCGATGTTGAAACGATCTCTACTCAGTAGCCTCGCCCTGGCCGTCAGCCTGAGCGTTGCCACATTGACTGCGCAGGCGGATAACGAACAGTACTTCCCGCTGCAGAGCTATCGGGTCGGTCCTTATGCCGCCGGTGGTACCGGGTTTTTTGGTGGTTTTATCGACTACCTCAAGTACGTCAATGCCAATGGCGGGGTCAACGGCGTCAAGCTGACCTGGAGCGAGTGCGAAACCGAATACGTGGTCGAGAAGGGCGTGGAGTGCTACGAGCGTCTGAAAAAAGGCCTCAATGGTGCGCCGGCTGCCGCCACTAACCCGCTGTCGGTGGGAATCGCCTATGCCACCCTGGAGCGCTCGACCGCGGACAAACTGCCGCTGATCACCATCAACCACGGCCGCACCGACTCCACTGACGGCAGCGTTTTCCCCTATGTCTTCCCGTTGCAGCTGAACCCGTACTCCGAAGTCTCGGCGATCATCAACTACATCGGCCAGCAGGCCGGGGGGCTGGACCAGCTCAAGGGCAAGAAGATAGTCACCCTGTATCATGGCTCGCCCTACGGCAAGGAAACCAATGAGGTGTTGCAGACCCTGGCCGACAAGTACGGGTTCAAGCTGACCCTGCTGGAAGTGCCCCATCCGGGTAACGAACAGCAGTCGCAATGGCTCAACATTCGCCGGGAAAAACCCGACTGGGTGATTCTGCGAGGCTGGGGCGTGATGAACCCGGTGGCGTTGAAAACCGCGCAGAAAGTCGGCTTCCCGGCGGATCACATCATCGGCAACATCTGGAGTAACTCCGAGGACGATGCCGCACCGGCCGGTGCCGCCGCCAAAGGCTTTATCGCGATCACCACGCACCCCACGGGCACCGATTTCCCGGTCCTGCAAGGCATCCAGCAGCAGGTGGTGGCCAGGGGCAATGGTGACCTGGCCGATCCGAAACGCTTCGGCACCGTGTATTACAACCTCGGTGTGGTGAACGGCATTCTCAATGTCGAAGCGGTGCGCATTGCCCAGGAGAAATTCGGCAAGCAACCGCTCACCGGCGAGCAGGTGCGCTGGGGCTTCGAGCACCTCAAACTGGACGATGCCCGCCTCAAGGAGCTGGGTGCACTGGGCTTGGTGCAACCATTGCAGCTGTCGTGCTCGGACCATGAAGGGGGCGGTGCCGTGCGCTTCCAGCAGTGGGATGGCAGCCAGTGGAAACTGATCAGTGACTGGGTACAGGCCGACCGTGCCTTGCTCAGGCCGATCATCGAAGCCTCGTCGCACCAGTACGCCAAGGAAAAAGGCATCACACCGCGCGATTGCAGCCAGGACAGCTGAGATGTGAATCGGGTCGGGGAGGCGTCCCCAATGCTTTTCCGTTAAGGCAATGTCTGCTCAATACACATCCCGTGGCGAGGGAGCAAGTCACTCGCCACAAGTCACTTGTTTCAAGCTTTTATTAATTGAAGAGCATGGGGATAGGCGTATGAACCAAGTACCGATCTTGCGGATCGACGCGATTGAAGTCCTGTACGAACAGGCCATCCTCGCGGTGTGCGGGGTATCGCTGGCGGTACCGCAAGGGCAGATCGTGGTGTTGCTGGGGGCCAACGGTGCCGGCAAGAGCACCACCTTGAAGGCCGCCTCCAATCTGGTGCGCGCCGAGCGGGGCGAGGTAGTGCAGGGGCGGATCCTCTATCGAGGCGAGGATGTCACTCGTAGCACGCCCCATAGCCTGGTGGCCAGCGGCCTGGTGCAGGTACTGGAAGGCCGGCATTGCTTTGCCCAACTGACAGTGGAAGAAAACTTGCTGACGGGTGCCTTTGCGCGTCAGGTGTCCCGCGGGCAACTGAAGGCCGATCTTGAGCGTATCTACAGCCAGTTTCCGCGCCTCAAGCTGCGGCGCAAAAGCCTGGCCGGCTACACCTCCGGCGGTGAACAGCAGATGGTTGCGCTCGGGCGGGCGCTGATGGCCCGGCCGCAGCTGGTATTGCTGGACGAACCTTCGATGGGCCTGGCACCGCAGATCGTCGAGGAGATCTTCGAGATCATCCAGCAGCTCAATCAGCGCGACGGCGTGAGCTTCCTGATTGCCGAGCAGAACATCAACCTGGCCCTGCGTTACGCCCAGTACGGCTACGTGCTGGAAAGCGGCCGGGTTGTCAGCGAAGGCACGACCGGGCAGTTGGCCGCGCGCAGTGATATTCAGGACTTCTACCTGGGGGGCGGGACAGCGGGTAAAGGAGCTGCTGCTTGACCGCCACCAGTCAGATCGACAGATTGACCACTTTGACCGTCTGGGCGTCCTGTACCGGGCGGCGTTTGTTCACCACCAGTTCACCGACCTTGATCAGCATCGCGCGGGTGATGTTGCGACTCAGCCCCAGCAAGCTGGCGGTGTGCACCTGGTTGTAGTGGCAGAAGCGATAGGCCGCGCGCAACAGCGCTTCCTCGACCCGCTCGTGGAGGGCGCCGCTTTCTTCCTCGAACAGCTTCTTGAAGGCTTGCTGCAACAGGGCGTCGGCACTGTCGTCCTGGACGGTATTGCTGGCGTCCAGGCGTTCGATACGCAGGTTGGACAGGTGCAAGTCCTGGACGCGGATCAGATTGTTACGGCAGATCAGTAAGGTGTGGTGAATGACGTTTTCCAGCTCGCGAATATTGCCCGGCCATGAGTAATTCACCAGCTTCTGTTCGGCTTCGGTATCCAGCACCACTTCGCCATAGCCCAGCCGACGACTGTACTCGGCGATGAAGTGGCGGATCAGCGGCAGGATGTCGCCCGGTCGCTCGCGCAGCGGGCTGAGTTCCAGGCTGACCACGTTTAGCCGGTAATAGAGGTCTTCGCGAAAGTGCCCGGCGTTGATGGCTTTTTCCAGCTGCACGTTGGTCGCAGCCAGCACCCGTACATCGATTGGGATGCTTTTGCGTGAACCCAGGCGAACCACTTCACGCTCCTGCAGCACCCGCAGCAACTTGACCTGGATTGGCATCGGCAAGTCGCCGATTTCGTCGAGGAACAGCGTGCCGCCGTTGGCTTCCTCGAACCAGCCGGCTTTGGCGCTCAGGGCGCCGGTGAAGGCGCCTTTTTCGTGGCCGAACAGTTCGGCCTCCACCAAACTTTCGGAAAACGCGCCGCAGTTGACCGCGATAAACGGTTTGTTGCGACGAGCGCTGAGGTTGTGCAGGTGACGGGCCACCAGCTCCTTGCCGGTCCCGGTTTCGCCGATGATCAACACGCTGGCATCACTGGGCGCAACCTGTTGCAGGTGCGCCAGCAGCGCCTGTGATTTCGGGTCTTCGAAGACTTGCGCGGTGGCGCGTATGGAGGTGGCCAAGGCTGGTGAGGGCGGCAGCGTGAGTAGTTGCATGGTCGGGCCTATGAGTAAAAGGACGGAGTGGGCAGCGCCGTGTTGAGCGCCCAGTCACCCAGTTCATGGAGCTTGTAGTCCACGGGGTCGTGCAGGGTCTGGGTGCGCAGGTTGCGCCAGTGACGATCAAGGCGCAGCGCGGCATGGGTGGCGCGGGCGCCGGTCACTTCAAACAGGCTGCTGGTCAGGTCCAGGCCGGTGCGGGTGGCGGCGACCTTGGCGGTGGCAATGGCCAGGGCCAGTTGGCCACGTTCCTCGGCGGCGAGCTGGTGCTCCTTGCTCCAGGCTTGGTCGAGCAGGGCGTTGGCTCGTTCAGTGAGCAGGCGCACGCTTTCCAGCCCGACCCAGAATTCGCCGTAATGGCGCAGGACATAGGGGTCCTGATTGGCCTGGCTGACGTTGGCCTTGAACCAGGGGCGCGTTTCCTTGAGGGTGTAATCGCGGGCCTCTTCGAACGCGCCCTCGGCAATGCCGAGGAAGATATTGACGAAGGTCAGTTGGGCGATCAGCGGGCGCAGGCAGGCAAAGGGCGTGCTCAGCGGGCCGGGATCGAGCAGCAGCTCATTCTCTTCCACGCGCACCCGTTCGAAGGTGGCGCTGCCGCTGTCGGTCTGCCGTTGGCCGATGTTGTCCCAGTCGCCGTGCAAGGTGATGCCGGTGCGGTGGCTGGGAATGGCGGCGATCAACAGCTTGCCGCTGGTGGATTCATCCAGCGCCGAGGCAATCAGCATTTCCGAATCGGCGGAGCCGGAGCAGAAACTCTTGCGCCCGGAAAACTCGCGATAGCCGGCAAACTTTTTCGACAGGGTGCGGGTGTCCAGCGGGTTAAGGGCATTACCCCAGAACCAGTTGTTGCGCGCGGTCTGTTCGAACCAGGGCTGCCACTGTTCGGGCCGGGAAAACAGCCGCACCGTGGCCAGCATCAAGTGCTGGAAGCCGAACACGTGGGCGATCGAGCTGTCGATCCTGGCGAATTCGCGCACCACTTCCAGGGTGTCGCTCCAGCTGGCGCCAAGGCCACCGTATTGCTGGTCAATTTTCATCGCCAGCAGACCGCTACGGCGCAACTCGTCGCGCTCGGCTTTCGGCGTGCCGCCCAGATGGTCGCGTTCGGCGGCGGTTCGGGAAAACTCGGCGGCGAGCGTCCGAGCGATCTGCAGCGGGGTTTCAAGTTTGGATGTATGGATAGCGGTCACAGGCTGTTCCTCAGGCTGTTTTCCGCAGGTCGGCGGCATTGGCGGTGAACAGCGGAGCGGCCCGTTCGACTGCCAGGCGGATGCGTGTTTTCAGCGCTTCGCTGCTGATCTGGTAATTCGTGAAATCGGCCTCCGAGGCATACACGCCCAGGGGTAGGGTCACCGACTGGAAGAAGCTGAACAGCGGGCGCAACTGGTGATCGATTACCAGCGCATGCCGGTCGCTGCCACCGGTGGCGGCCAGCAACACCGGGGTATCGATCAATGCGTCCTGGCCAATCAGGTCGAACAGGTGCTTGAACTGGCCCGGGTAGGCACCACGGTAGACCGGTGCGGCCACCACCAAGAGGTCCGCCGACTCAATCGCATTCAACTCGTACTCAACAGTTTCCGGCAGCTCCCGACGGGATATGGCGCTGCCCAGCGGGCGGACAATGTCACCCAGCTCGATGATGCGGCTTTCGATTGGCAGGTACTGGCTCAGCTCAGCAACGATGGCTTGGACCAGTACCAGGGTGCGCGACGGACGATAGGCTCCACCGGAAACGGCGACGACTTTAAGTGGAGTGCTCATGGGGTCTGTTCCTGTTCGAGTTGCGGGATGTGCAGCCATCAGAGCAAGAGTTGTTCCATGGTTAAAAGAGCTATGAAAAACAATAAGTTAGTCTGTTGCTTGGTCTCGACTGCTGTTGTCTGGGCAGCTAACTGTTGAGCGACTGTTGCGTGAGCAGCAATGGCGCTGCTGTTTGTCGGGCAACACTGTGGTATCCATGAATTGAATGTAAGTGATCTAAAAAACATCTAATAAATACTTTTTGGTTATTAGCTTAAGGCTTTGTCGGGCTGTCAGTGCCAGGCGAGCAGCTTTTGGCTGGCTTTAGCCGGCCGAAATCAGTGGGTAATGCCTCTCGAATCGGCCAAGTGTTGCTCAGACAATAGCGGTTCAACATCACTGTTGGGTGGGCAACAGTGGGTGGACCAAAGCGCATGGCATTCACCTTCCACCGTCGCCGCTCAGGTGGTTGTGCACGCTGCCTGCAGCCCGCAACGCAGGGTTTCAGGGCTTCTGGTATGGCTCTTGCTCAGGCACCTGACTCTCCAGCAACAGTGCTGATCAGGGCGCCACAGAGTGCTCGCTTCCTATATCTGCCGGCCGATGTGCCGTGCGCCTTGTGATCCAGCCCTGTATCACTCCCTGAGGCCCGTACCATGAATTTGGATATTTTCTGGTTTCTCCCCACCTCCGGTGACACCCGCTACCTGGGTAAGTCCGAGTCCGGCCGCCCGGCCACCAACCAGTACATGCGGCAGATTGCTGTGGCTGCGGAAAGCCTTGGCTACGACGGCCTGTTGATTCCCACCGGCAGCAGTTGTCTTGATCCCTGGGTCACCGCTGCCAGCCTGGTACCAGTGACCAGCCGGATTAAATTGTTGGTGGCCTTGCGCACGTCAATCAGCAGCCCGACCGTAACGGCACGTCAGGCTGCCAGCCTCGACCAGGCCCTGGGTGGGCGCCTGCTGCTCAACGTGGTCCCCGGTGGCGATGCGGCCGAGCTGGCCGCCGAGGGCGTGTACCTCAAGCACGATGAGCGCTATGAGGCCGCCGATGAGTTCCTCACCGTCTGGCGTCGGGTATTGCAGGGTGAAACGGTCGACTTCGAGGGCAAGCACATCCATGTGAAGCGGGCGCAGAATTTCTTCCCGCCGGTGCAGAAGCCCTATCCGCCGCTGTACTTCGGTGGCTCTTCGCCGGCCGCCCACGAGCTGGCCGCCAAACACGTGGACACCTACCTGACCTGGGGCGAGCCACCGGCCGCGCTGGCCGAGAAGATCGGCGATGTACGTGCCCGCGCCGCGAAGCACGGCCGCACAGTGCGTTTTGGCGTACGTCTGCACGTGATCGTGCGTGAAACCAACGAGCAAGCCTGGGCCGCTGCCAACGAACTGATCCAGTACCTGGACGACGAGACCATCGCCCAGGCCCAGGCCAACTACGCGACCATGGACTCCGAAGGCCAGCGCCGCATGGCTGCGCTGCACGGTGGCTGTCGCGATCAGCTGGAAGTCAGTCCCAACCTGTGGGCCGGTGTCGGCCTGGTGCGCGGCGGTGCCGGTACTGCCTTGGTCGGTGACCCTCAGACCGTCGCCGCCCGGCTGCAGGAATACGTCGACCTCGGCGTCGACAGCTTCGTGCTCTCAGGTTATCCGCACCTGGAAGAGGCCTACCGCTTCGCCGAACTGGTGTTCCCGTCGTTGCCCGGTAAACAGGCGGTGACCGTCAATGAGGTGCTCACGGGCGGAGCCTTCGATGTGCGAGCCAAGACCAAACAAGAGGAAACCGCGGTATGAAAGTGATCGACATGCGCTGCCGGCCGGCCTATCTGCACGATTTCTTTGGCGCCAACCCGGGCTCGGCGGGCTACGCCACCGCACGCTGGCTGAATCGCCGCGTCGGAGCTCGCGGCAGCGACGAGCATTTTGCCTGCTCGCTGACGCCAGAGGGTTTTATTGCCGAAGTCCGAGAAGCCGGTTTGAGCCAGGCGGTGGTGGTGGGGCGACACACCCCTGGGCAACACCTGCCGAATGATTTCATCCACGAAATCACCCATCCCCATCAGGAGCTGCTGGGTATCGCCGGGGTTGACCCGACGTTGCAGGGTATCGATGGCGCTATTGCCGAAATCGACCGGGTGATTGATCAACTCGGTCTGGTCGGTATCGGCCTGGAGCCGGGTTTCGCCGTGCCGGCACGGCATCCGGATGACCCGCTGTACTTTCCCCTCTACGAACACTTGTCGCGCCGTGGCATTGCGCTGTTCCTGATGAGCGGACCGACCACGCCGGATCCGGCCTTCAACGACCCTGGCCGCCTGGCAGCGGTGGCACGAGCGTTTCCCGAACTGAAAATAGTCTGTTACCACGGCTACTGGCCGAACGTGGCGCAACTGCTGGGCGTAGCTTTTCGCTATGAAAACATCTTCGCCGTGCCAGACATGTACCTGTTCCTGCCGGGCAGCGAGGCCTTTGTCGCAGCAGCCAATGGCTTTCTGGGCGACCAACTGTTGTTTGGCTCGTCCTACCCGTTCCGGCCGATCCGCCAGTCGATCGAGGATTTTCAGGCGCTGGGGTTCAAGGATCAGGTGCTGGATAAGTTGCTTTATGGGAATGCGGCGCGGTTGTTAGGGTTGAGGAGGTAGCCTTGAATCGACGCCTGCCGTTTCGACGGACGCCCAATCGGGCTATAGAAGTCGGCGAGGTAATGGCGCGGGTCGCCCAGCAGCGCGTTGACGCCGACGGCAATTGGCTGTGTCAAACCGATGGAAAGATCCAGGACAAGGCGCCTTGAGCGATAAGCTGTTGGCGAGCCTCCCATTGGCGCAACAGCCTGTCGCGGCAGGCCAGGCGCTCGTTCAGTTCGGCGACTTCCAGGCTCAGTGCGCGCACCTCGTCTTTCTGCATCCGACGCTCTTGCAGCAATTGCTCGACGCTGGTCAGGATGCGTCGCAACAACGGGTTGTTCGACGACAACGGCGTGCTCGCCTGGTCAGGCTGGTCCAGTCTGTCGGCGAGCGGAGCCAATAACCAGTGGGTTGTCCGGCTGAAAAAAACATGGAGCACCTCTACCTGAGTGAAGTGATGTCAGCCGCCAGGGGCTGCGGTGGACGTACCGACAACGACTGCGAATCAAACACTGTCGCCCCCGGCAGGGCTTGCCAGGCCAGTGGGCCGGCGGCGATTTCCCGGGTACTGAGCAGGCAGTGGTCAAGCTCGCGCTGTAAAACCTCGGTGTCGAGGCCCTGGCCGATGAACACCAATTCCTGGCGACAATCACCGACCACGTTGTCCCACTTGGCCATGATGCTCTGGAGCCGGTATTCATCCCATGGCCATTGCGACGGATCGATAAAGTTCCACCAGTGGCCGACATAGTCCCACTGGAACTGCCCGCCGCTCTGCACCAGCATGCCGGTTTCCAGGTGCCGGCTGGCGAGCCAGAAATAGCCTTTGCTGCGCAACAGCCGTCCGTTGCGCCAGGGGCGCTGGAGAAAGTCGAGCAAGCGCTGTGGGTGAAAGGGTGTCCGCTCACGGTAGACCCAGGATGTCACACCGTAGGTGTCCGCTTCGGAGGCTGGCGCGTCGGTCGCCTCCATTTTCCTCATCCAGCCCGGCGACGCGGCAAGGCTGGGTAAATCAAACAGATGGGTGCCGAGGATGCTCGACAGCGCGACTTGACCGTGGGTCATCGGCAGGATCTGCGCGCCGGGGTTCAGGCCGGCGAAAATGGCGTGCAGTGCCTGGTAACCGGCGTCATCGATCAGGTCCAGTTTGTTGACGAGAATAACGTTGGCGTACTCCACCTGCTCGATCAGAAGGTCGGCCAGATGGCGCTCCGGCGCGTCTTCCATGGCATCCGCACGGGCCACGGTATCCGGCGACTCGAGCAGCGCCTGAAACTGGCTGCCATCGACCACCGTCACCAAGGTGTCCAGGCGTGCCAGTTCGCTGAGGCTGAAGCCTTCGGTGTCAAGGAAGGCGAACGTCTCCGCCACCGGCATCGGCTCGGAGATCCCGGTGGATTCAATGAGCAGGTAGTCGAAACGCTGCTGACGTGCCAGATCACTGATCTGCTCCAGCAAATCGGCGCGCAGTGTGCAGCAAATACAGCCGTTGCTCATCTCGATTAACTCATCGCGACCACGGTGCAGCGACACGTCGCGCTGCACCGCTTCGGCATCGATGTTGACTTCGCTCATATCGTTGACGATGACCGCGACTCTCAGGCCTTCGCGATTGCGCAGGATATGGTTCAGCAGGGTGGTTTTGCCGGCACCGAGGAAGCCCGAAAGGACCGTCACCGGCAGTCGGTCCGCCTGGGCGCCGTCAATCATGCGTTCACCGCTTTTGCGCTGGGCGCCTTGTCGAGGTAGCTTTCAAAAAGATCGACCACCACGAAACCATCGTCCGCCGCGTCGCCCCAAAGGTCTTTCACACGAAATTCGACGTGGTAGGTCGGCTGATGCGCCGCGCTCACATCGCCATGGCCGATGGCATCCGGGAAGGGCCACTGTTCTGACGTGCGGTGCAGGATCACGCCTTCCTTGCCGCGTACGTAGGCCGGCATGCGGATATGCCCGGCCACATATTCGTCGCGAACGACCACCCGATCGCCCACCTCGAAGGGGGGCCGACCGGTGATCGCCTGGCGACCCCCCGCGTGGGCGGGGTTCGCCAGCTTGAAGTGAGAGCCTAGGGCCTCATCAAGTTCTGCCTGGGTAATCACGCCTGTTTCTACCAGCAGGGTCGCGGTGGCGATGATGTAGCGCTCGTAGTATTGCGTGCCGACATGTTGGCGAACATCCAGGCGTTCGACGGCGTGGCGCACTTCGTCGACGCTGAATTTTTTCAGGTGATCGACGCCGATGAACATCAAGCTGTAGGCCAGGTGTTCCCAGTCCTGCTTGAACACCTGTTTGTAGCTCAGGCTATTGATGGTGTGCGGGACTTTGCCAAAGCCTTGAAAACCGCCGAGATCGTGAAAGCCATCCATTGTGAACACCTCTGAAAAGTGAAAGAAACCCAGCGCCCTGGCTACGCTACCTGCGGCAGCGCCACGCCGATCAGGACGTCCTTGGTGATCAGGGCCCGCAGGGCCTCTTCATCCATGCCCTCACTGCCCTCGGGTCGTACCGGCAGCACCAGATAGCGGCTTTCGGCACTGGTGTCCCACACTTTGATGGTGGCTCCCTCTGGCAGCTCGGTGCCCAGTTCCCGCAGAACGGTGCGCCCTTCGCGGACCAGGCGGGCACGGAATTCGAAGCCCTTGTACCACTCCGGCGGCAGGCCGAGGACGGGCCAGTTGGTGCAGGAGCACAGGCTGCAGACGATCACGTTTTTCAGCGTGGAAGTGTCTTCCAGGGCGACGATGTATTCACCTTGTGGGCCGGTATAGCCGAATTGCGCGCAGGCAGCGGTACCGTCCTTGAGCAGCAGTTCACGAAACTGCGGGTCGACCCAGGCCTTGGCCACCACGCGAGCGCCATTCTCCGGGCTCCAGTCGTGGGCCATGAGTTGGGTCAGCTGTTCGATATAGCCGTCGGGAATCAGCTCCTTTTGCTTGAGCACCTGGAATAGGGCGCGGGCTCGCTCGCCTGGGGTCGAGGTGGTTTTTTCATCGGTGTTCATCAGTTAACTCCTCATCGTTGAGCGTTTAAGCAGCGCCTGGGGTGTTTGTTTCTGTGCGCTGCGCGGGGACCGACCGGTTAACTGTTTTTCCAGTCAACGGACGCTTCGAACGCCGCGGCCGCCTGGTAAATCGTGCCTTCGGCATAGTGCTTGCCCACCAGCATGAGCCCGACCGGCAGGCCGTCCACCAGCCCGCAGGGAATCGACATGGCCGGATGGCCGGTGATGTCCTGGGCTGAGGCGTTGCCGATCATTTCCAGCGCCCGGGCCACGTATTCCGTGATCGAGCAACCGGGTTCCGGATGAGGCTGGGCGATGATCGGCACGGTCGGCATCACCAGCAAGTCGTAGCGCGCCAGCGCCGCGTCGTAACCGGCCCGGGCCATGCGTGTGAGATTCTGCGCCTTGGCGTAGAAACGGCCGTTGTAGTGCTTGATGCCGTATTCACCGACAAACATGCACAGCTTGAGAGACGCGGACAGCTGATCCGCCTGCTCGCGCCACCCGGCTTGCTTGTCCAGCAACGTGAGGTCGTACAGGCCTTTCCAGTTAAAACCGGCGCCATTGCCGTGCATCATCTGCATTGTCAGGCCTTCACAGCCGATGGGGAGCCACAGCGAGCCGGCGATCTTGTGCTCTGGCACAGAGACTTCCTCGACATGCGCGCCGAGCCGCTCAAACTGGGCGATGGCGTTACGCACCGATGCAGCTACGCGCGGGTCCTGGTTGGCCAGCTGGAAACCTTCCTGCAGGATGCCGATCCTGAGCCCTTGCACGCCACGGTCCAGGTAATTGCTGTAGGTGTCGACCCGGGGCGCGGCCTGGCGTGGGTCGAGGCCGTCGGCGCCGGCCATGACTTCCAGCATCAACGCGTTGTCGCGCACGTTGGCCGTGATGGGCCCGGCGTGGTCGATGGTCGCTTCGATCGCCATGATCCCGGTGTAGGGCACCAGGCCGTGGGTCGGCTTCATCCCGTAAGTACCGCAGAATGCCGAAGGAATCCGAATGGAGCCGCCCTGATCGCCGCCGACCGCGAGATCCACTTCGCCGGCGGCCACCAGTGCCGCGCTGCCGGAAGAGGAACCACCGGAGGCGAAACCCTGACGATAGGGGTTGTGTACCGGTGCGGGGTCAGAGGTGTGACTGCCACCGGACAGGCAGTAGTGCTCGCACGTGGCCTTGCCGAGAATGGTCGCCCCCGCATCCAGTAAGCGCGTGACCACGGTGGCATCGAACGACGGGACGAAACCTTCGAGTGGCGCGGCACCGTTCATCATGGGGACGCCGGCCAGGGCGATATTGTCCTTGAGCGCGACGGTTTTGCCCGCCAGCTTGCCTTGCGGTGCGCCGTTGACTTCGGTGCGGTAATACCAGGCGTTCAAGGGGTTGTGGGCCGCCGAAGGGCGGTAGCCGGAACTGCGCTCGTAACGGACGGGCGGCACGCAATCGGGCAGCTCGTCGATCAGGTCGTAGGCGTCGAAGCTCGACTGCATCAGGGCCAGGTATTCACTGGCTTGTTCACGGCTGAGCTGCATGTGCAGGCCGTTCGCGATGTCCAGTAAGTGTTCAAGGGTGGGACGAACGATTGCCATGGTGGGGCTGTCCTTATCGTGGTGGCCTGGGGTTCAAGATAATCCGTGCCTCTGCGCGGTGGCTTGGTTGAAAAAGACACCGACTTGGTTGAGCCGGACATCCTTGCGCCAGGCGCAGGAAGGGTGTCCGGCGGCTGTCTGCTGGACGGTTGGCTAGAACACGTGCGCGTAACGCAGGTTCATGCGGAAGTCCTCTTTGGCGCCGTTATCCACTGAAAGGTCCTTGCCCAGCTGCAGCTGGAGCTGGTCCTGGGGGGTGACGAATTTGGTGGCTGTCAGGCGGAAGTTGGTGGTGCCCATTTCGTCGTCCTGGTTGACACGCGCGACGCTGGTTTCACCGCCCCAGGTACGCCCGAAGCCGACGCCGAATGCCGTGGTGGGGTCTGGCATGTAACGGCCCATCACCTGGGCAGCGTAGGACACGTCCTGCTTGAGGCGGTCGCCATTGGCGCCGTAATCGGTGTTATCGCCATACCAGGTGGCACCGCCGACCAGGTCCATTGCCCACTTCTCCGTGAAGTGCTTGACGTAGGCGCTCTGCAGCTCGAATTTCCAGCGGTTCTCACCGAGGTTGAGCGCGTCGTTCTTGTCGTAGGTACCGGAAGGGACATACACATAGGGGGCGATACTGAGGGTGTCGCGGGCTTCATTGAGCCGCCACTTGACCGGCGCGGTGAGGATCAAGTCGCCGACGCCCCGGGTACTGCCGAGTGTCGAGGCATCGCCGCCAGTGGAAACGTGCCCGAAGGGCAGGAGGAATTGCGGGTCGATGGTGACCGTTTCACTCAGCGCGTACACATGGAGCAGACGCAGGATGCCGACGTCCGAGCTCAACCTGAAGTCCGAGCTGGCCTTATGGCCATTGGCGTAGGCCGAGTCTGTGGTGGAGTGCTGGTAGTAAATCGCGCCGATGGTAGCGCCGACCGGGTATTGCTCGTAATCGCCAGGGGCCACCTCGCCAGCGTTCGCGTGGAGTACGGGCAACAGCGTGGAGAGTGTCAGCAGACGGATCTTATTCATCTTTTATTCCTTGCACGGCAAGGCCGTGCCGCCCGGGCAGGGCGGCAAAACGGCAGAAATTCGGGGTTTTAGACGCCGGCCAGGTTCAGGATGCAGGCGATTGCGCGTCGCGCAGCATTCCGGTCTGCGGGTGACAGTTGATGTACTCGAACACCTGGCTCTTGGCGTCCGACACCGACACTTCGTGGTACAGCCGCAATTTCTTCAGGCCCGCCGCGACACGGAAGAAGGTCACGAAAATTCGCAGATGGGTGGGGTGGGATTCCGCCCAGCGTTCGAGCTTCTCGATCGAGCGCCAGTGACCGATGTTGTAGCTCACGTCGAGGAAGTTGCCGTCCAGGTCGATATTGCGCACGAAGCGGTTGCTGTAGCAGCCCAGGGATTGGCCGTTGTCACGCAGGAAGTCCATGCCGTCCTGCAGGGTCGGCAGGATCTCGTCGAGGTACAGTGAACGTTCTTCAGCCTCGGCGTCCGCCCAGTCCTGGCCTGAGCGAATCAAGGCGAGGTTGTCATGCCCCATGATCACCACCCGGCCACCCTTGGCGGGATCACCCGCGACCACTTGCAGCTCGCTGGTGGGCATCATCCAGTCTGTCTGGGAGATCGGGAAGCGGTCGCGCATCGAGCCCCAGTAGCCGTGTTCTTCGATTTCACTACTGGTCGTATCCATTACCGCGCCGACGCCGGGCAGGTTGTCCTGGAAGGCGTACAGGGTCTCAAACTGCTCGGCGCGCGGGGCGCTGATTTCACGGAAATAGCCAAGGCCATCACTCAGCCGATCCGACGAAGCCCACCAGTCATTCACCTCCGGTGAACGCAACCAGCGACAGTGGGCCGCCGGGTCTTTCCAATACCCGACGACAATCAGATTGTCGAAGCCGCTGTTGTCGGTGTGGTGGGTCAAGTCGTGGTTCTGCGGGCCATTGGCCAGGCTGAAACTGCCGACGATATGACGCATCGCCTGCAACGCGGCCTCGCGCTGTGCATCGCCTTGATACTGCACGCCGAAGTACCCCATCACTACTTGTTGCAGTTGCTCGTCAGCGCGTGCCACCCACATCGGAAACGGCGGCTGATACTCATCGGGCACGCGGCGGGACAGGGTGCGTGGGCATTTGAGATGTTTGTCGATTGCAGATTCCATCTTGAGCTCCTCGTTTTTTTTTCAGGCAAGCGGTTTGGATTCACGCTTCGGCGGCGGGGTGCGCTTGGCGACCTGCCGTCGATGCAGCAGCTTCATGGCTCCCCATTCAATCAACCAGTAAACCGACTCCTCAGGCACGAGATCGCGCATGTGCAGAAGCCAGGATGAGTCAGGCAATTGTTTTGAATATTGTCGGTCCATGGGAGGCCTCATCAGCAGGGGGATGAGCTGCTGTGAGGTGAAAATTAGGCTGGACGGCGATAGGCCGCTTTGTTCGTCAGGACAACCGTTTGGTTGTAAAAGACAACGCCGACACACGCGGCGCGGCCATGATCGGCATTGGTGCACCCACGCCGAATACGTCAGGCACTCTGCCTCTAAGTGGGGATTTTGAGGTGTTCTCGCGTCACGTTGGCCGGGCGAAAACCTCGATGGCAGTCACTTCGCAGAGCCCTTCAGGATCGGCATGAATGCGCTTGGCCTGTTAATTGCTGCGATAAAGCCGTTAGAACTTCTCGCGCTCTTACTGCAAGGTTGTACTGAGGTCCGTGGCATGAACCCAAGCACTCAATATTCGACCCTCGCTGTCGCGGCCCCGCGCCGCTTTGATTATTGGAAGGAAGTGGTCTGCCGCCATTGCCTGGCGGCCGATAGCAAACCTTTGTCCCAGAGCAGTTTTGATGGCTCGCTTGCAGTCAATACCGTGGGTGATCTGGACATTTGTTCGCTGTCTGCACCCCTGCATTACTGGGAACGCTCCGAGCAGCATCTGCGCAGTGGTCCTTCCGAAGATTTATGGTTGGGGTTCTCTCGAAATGGCCACGGCCAGATTGAACAAGGCGGCAGAAAAGCCAACCTGGCGGCGGGCAATTTGTTTCTTTATGACGCAACTCAGGCGTTTCGATTCAGCTTCGGTGGCACTGAAAACCACCTGGTGCGCATTCCGCGAGCCTTGCTCGTCGAACGCCTGCCACGTATCGCCGATTACACCGCGATGGTTCTCGACGAGCGGCGTCCGGGAGTCATTCCATTGCGTGAAATGTTGCGTCAGGCCGCGAGTGCGCCGGCATCGTTGCAGGATGAGGCCATCTCGAACCGTTACTCCAGCGCTTTGCTCGACCTCCTTGTCATCAGCCTGGAACTCCAGGACTTGAAGATCAGTCACGATGAGCTGGATCTCTACGGCCGCATCATGAAGTACATTCAACGGCACTTGACCGAGCCGGACTTGTCGATTGAAGTCATCGCGCAGGCCCACAATGTGTCCACCCGCACCGTCACCCGAGCCTTCGCCCGCTACCAGAAGACCCCCGTGGCAGAAATCTGGAAAGAGCGCCTGAATGCCAGCCGTGAAGCGATCGAGCGCGGTCAGGTGCGCAGTGTGTCCCAGGCGGCGCTGGACTTCGGGTTTTCTGACTTCTCCCATTTCAGCCATGCGTTTCGCAAAGCATTTGGCGTTGCGCCCAATACCCTGTTGCATCGAAATTGAGTGATGCCCCGAAGGACAGTGCCCTTGCGCTTGAACGCTCTTCTGTGAAAGCGCAGGGTGATTCCTGCGGGGCGTTCTGTTTGGACCGGGGGACATGGTGGACACATGTTCGGAGACATAGTGGACAGTTAACGAAGCCGTTTACCTGATATTACGGATCGGGCGTTCATCTCAATTTGTGCAACGCGATGCCTACCCAGTAGACATCGTGCTTGCCGTCCTCCAAGGTCCTGCGCAAGCCCACACGCTCACCGGTAAACGCCCGGGCCCAGCTTGAGCTCCTACCCTCACCAGTTGAGCTCCCCGTTGGCTTGCACTGTTCGCACTTCGTCATCATCGCCGTACTCCAGTTCCGCCGGTACCTCCTGATAGCACAGCTCACTTTGCCGATGCCGGGAGGCAGGAACGTTAAAATCCGGAGCTTGGTGTGGACGTTGGTGATTATAGATTTCCCGCCATTGGTCTGTTACGGTCGACGTATATCTAATACTTTCAATCATGTTCAGACCACTTTGCACGTCAACCACGCCCCCCAGAAAAGGCTGCTGAAGAAACGGGTAGCGTCTCCAAATCCGGCGTCATGCAAGAGTTTTTGAACCGCCGCCTCGGAATGTGGAGGATCAGCACCTTGAAGGATTTTCCCAAGCTTGACCTTCACTTCATCCGGGCTGGCTCCATGCTGCCGCCACCGCTGCCCCCAAGCCGCAAGCAGTAGCGGCTGGCTGGCATAAGCGTATTGATTCCCCGCGACAATCAACGGCGCCCCCGGTTTTAGATGAGCCCGAATGGATCGTAAAATTTGTCGCTTGGTTTCATCTCCATCGAGATGATGGAGTACCCCGATCAAGGTCGCTGCGTCGTATGACTCGTCTGCTGCCAGGTCTTCAACATGCCCAAGATGCATGGCCGTTCTTTCAAGCAAGTTGTTTGCCTCTAATTGCTGCTTTGCAGCCTCCAACATCGGCTCGGACGGATCAACGGCCGTGAAGCGCCAACCCGGCTCAAGCTTGGCCATAGCAACAATTTCCTGCGCCGTACCGCCAGCGCCAACTACAAGTATTTTTGCCGAACGTGCAGTGCCCAGGCTTGCCGCCAGCATGCACGCCGCCAAGTCTTGGCAGGCGTCATATCCTGCTAGCGCAATACGGCTCTGTCGTCCGTACTCGTTGGCTCGTGAGGTATCAAATTTTTCTGAGTTGAGAGGGGATGATTTCAAGGCGGTTCTCCATGTCCTGAAATCAAGCTACGCCAGACACAGCAATAATAAAAATTCATTAATTTTATGTGGAGCATTCCTGAAGGGAATGCATACCTCAAAAAATTGCATCGTCGGATCAAGTCCAATGGCTGTTACCCATGTTTTGACTATTCGAGCGTATTGCCTGATGGAGAGATGATCCGGGTCATCCACAGCGATCGGCAGTGCGCGTGGGTCGGGCGCAAGTCAAGGGGGGGGAGGGACGCTTTGGTCTGGTCGTGCGGCGTTGGGAAGGTATGTATGATGACGCATCTATTGTTACCGATGGTCCCCATCCGCCGCTCAGAACCGCCCCGACGAGGCTATTGCAGCGGTGCACTTGTATTAAGGGGTCTATTTTATGGCCTACATGTCGTCCAAGCTCAGTGGTCAGTCGCCCGAAGTGTTTCACTTGGAGACTAGCGACACCGGTGGCTACGCCGTGGATTGGCACGCCCATAACTGTCATATGCTGCTGTTACCACGCCAGGGTGGGCTATTCCTGTCGACCGAAAGCAGCCAGACTTCTCACGTTTCGCCCCGGTTGTTTTCCTTTGTGCCGGCAGACTTTGCACACGCAACCCAAGCGGCTCCGGGGCGGGAGAAACATATGACCTTGTATGTCGATCCCTCTTACATCAAGCATCAAGGACAGATGAACGGTTACAGCGGTTTCGCCAAACAGGTAAATCGATCGGGGATCTGGCAAGGAACAGAGACGCTGGAAAGTATCTTGCGCCTGTACGACCAACTGCAAGGCAGTGCATCTGCGGAGGCCTTTCAGCGCCAATTACCCCATCTCAATCATCTGCTCTTCGAGGAGTGCGCTCGGGTTATCGCTTGTCAGCAGACTCAGCCGCAGCCGAGTGAACATCAGCAGCAGGCGACGCTGGTTCGCGACATACAGCGCTACATTCAGGAGAATCTGGAAACAGATTTGGATATTGAGTCGATTGGGCATGAGTTCCACCTGTCACGGCGTCACCTTACTCGTATCTTCAAAGACATTACGGGCGAAACCCTGCTGGATTTCACCAACCGCACCCGAGTGGAAACGGCCGCCCGGCTTGTTTCATGCACTTCACTATCGATCCTCGAAGTCAGCCTCGCGGTAGGCCTGGACTCCCCCTCATACCTTGCTCGACTGTTCAAGCGCCACCTGGGCCTAACCCCAAGCGGGCTACGCAAACCCCGCTAACGATCTGGCCCAAACGAGCGCATGGACGGCCCGATCAAGCGCTTCCGCCAAAATGATGCTGGCCACAATAGACCTCGTCTCCAACATTGAGAGGTCACAATGAACGACGTGGACGTTGTAGAAGTCTTCAAGTCCAGCCAGGGAGGCGACAAACGGGTATCCATCGCAATCGGTGCCGCCGGGCTTGGCGCTGAGCCGATCATGACGATGGCATGCGCCAATCTGCGACTCATAGCGACCAATAACGGGCCGGGCAGACTGAGTTATTGGCAGGAGCGAAAAGCAAAAGAAGTCATGATGGAAAACCTTGATTGCGGCATTCAGGTTTCGGCCGTAGCCAAGGAGTGTTCCTTGTCACGAAGTCACTTCTCCCGAGCTTTCAAGAATGCTACGGGCCACTCCCCACGTGATTGGCTTCAGCTTGCAAGATTAACCCGAGCGAAAGAATTCCTTGAGCAAACTGATTTTTCTATTTCTCAAGTGGGGTTGGAGTGCGGGTTTGCTGATCAAGCCCATTTCACCCGAATGTTCTCCAGTAAATTCAATATGCCCCCAGGAAAGTGGCGGACACAAAAAAAGTCCCAGCTGTAGGGGTGGATCCCCCCTGGAGAATCCATCAAGGCCACCACACCCGTCCGATTGTCAGTTGGACGGGTGTGGTGGGGGCTGCCATTGATAGCAGGCACTCCTTGTTGGTTTTCGGTCCGCTATTTTTGATGGCTTGAGCAGGTAAAGTCCGAAGGGTCGAACCGATCGGTCGTGTCCATCCGGATACTGCGCAGGCTCACCGTTTCCAGGTGTGACGCGTATAACGTCTCTGCAAAATAACTGATCAGGATGGAGCGCCGGCGTGCGCCGATCGAGTTCAGACTGCCCGCATGCACTAAATCGGCATCAAACACCAGGATGTCACCCGCGGAGCCTGAAAGCTGCACGGACCGGGACTCGTCATTGAAGTCGAATGGCGGCGCTTCCTGGTCAGGGCGATGGCTGCCGGGGACGATACGTGTTGCGCCGTTCTCGGGGCCATAATCGTCGAAGTAAGCAATGGCGTTCACAATGTCGCCGGGCCGTTGGGCCGACAAGTCGCGGTGCAGCTGCTGATGACCGCCACCTGCAAGGGGCTCGCGACCCTCCACCTGCGAGAGGAAAAACCGCTCTCCGATCAGCTCACCAACCACCGTCAGCAGCTCCGGCAGACGACACACCGCCTGAATCTTCGAATCAGAATCCAGCAGCGAATGGCGCCAATCCATGCCACGCGGCACTGGCCATTGGTCCGCCGGCTTCACGCCCGCATCGAACACGGCACGAAGGTCACCCAGCCACTCGGCCGGGATCGCTCGACGGAGCAGCGCAAAGCCATCTCGATGGAGTTGTTCGCGGTCAGTCATGGATTCCTCAATTCCCTTGCCACCAACGCATCAAAAATCCTGCAGTTGCGCGCGCAACTGATGGACATCATAGAAGAACAAAGTGGACAGCCTGTTCTTCGCGCTCGTTCAGATCTGTTCCAGCAGCCAGGTACGGAACGCGATAAGCGATGGCAACATCTCGTTGCGCGGCGGGTAGGTCAGGTAGTAACTGCGCTGGCTGGCGAACGGCTGGTCGAGGCTGATCAGCTCTGCGTTGGCCAACTCGTCGGCCACTAGAATACGTGGCACCAAACCGATGCCGATGCCAGCCCTGACGGCCTGGATCAAGTGCGAGGTGAGTTCGAAACTCGGCCCCAGCCGCATCATTCGATGGGGCAGGGCGTGGTGGCTGAACCACTCGCCCCAGACGTTGGCGTTGTTTGCGACGTTGAGCAGTGTCTGTGCGCCAATGCGCTCCGGCGTCCAGGCGTCGTGGAGCTCGGCCACTTCTGGAGAAATGATCACCATCAGTTCTTCGGTGTGCAGGCGATGGCTGATCAGACCCGGCAAATCGGCATTGCCGACGACGATCGCGGCATCGATACCGCTGGTTTCGAAGTCGATGGCGTCGATCCGGGAATTGATGTGCACCAGCATGCCGGGATGGGTTTTGTAGAAGTCATGCAGGCGCGGCAATAACCACTTCGAGCCGAAGGTCGGCAAGGTGGCCAGGCGCAAGGTGCCGCTGCCGGATTGATAAGCCATGGCTTGCAACGTGGCGCTGCGGATGCGTCCGAGGGCTTCGCTCATTTCCCGCTGGTAGAGACGACCGACATCGGTCAACTGCACTTGCCGGCCTTCACGGCGAAACAGCGTCAGGCCCAGTTGCTGTTCCAGCGCCTGGACTTGCCGGCTCACGGCGCTTTGGGTCAGTGACAGTTCCATCGCGGCGCGGGTGTAGCTTTCATGGCGGGCGGCGGCCTCAAAGGCCAGCAGCAACGACATCGAGGGCGTGAGGTGACGGTAATTCATTCGTAAAAGTCATCGATAGCGGCAGGATTATCCGTTTGTCCGGCGCCAGAGCCTACAGGATCATTGGCGTAGCCGACGACCTGAGGCTGACCCATTAATGCTCAGGCGACAAGTGTTTTGATTTTTCCCATGATTAGACCGACAAGAGAACAGCCTGCGATGATCGCTCAGTTGCCCACCGTTGCACTCGCGGCAGACTACCCGGAATTTCTTCAGGCCCTGCGCGCCAGCGGCTTTCGTGGCCAGCTCAGCGCCGACTACGCCACCCGCACCGTGCTGGCGACCGACAACTCGATTTACCAGCGCCTGCCGCAAGCGGCGGTGTTCCCCATGGACGCGGACGACATCGCACGCATCGCGACCTTGATGGCCGAACCACGCTTTCGCCAGATCAAGCTGACCCCGCGAGGCGGCGGCACCGGCACCAACGGCCAGTCATTGACCGATGGCATCGTGGTCGACTTGTCGCGGCACATGAACACCATCCTGGAAATCAACGTCGCCGAGCGTTGGGTGCGGGTGCAGGCGGGCGTGGTCAAGGACCAGCTGAATGCCGCGCTCAAACCCCATGGGCTGTTCTTCGCCCCGGAGCTGTCGACGTCCAACCGCGCCACCGTCGGCGGCATGATCAACACCGACGCCAGCGGCCAGGGGAGTTGCACCTATGGCAAGACCCGCGATCACGTGCTGGAACTGCACAGTGTGCTGCTCGGTGGCGAGCGTCTGCACAGCCGGCCTCTGTCCGACGCGGAACTGGAAGTGGCATGCACGCAATCCGGCCGCATCGGCGAGGTGTACCGGACGGCGCGGCACATTCAGGAAACCCAGGCCGACCTGATCGAGTCGGTCTTCCCCAAACTCAACCGCTGCCTGACCGGTTACGACCTGGCGCACCTGCGTGACGAGCACGGGCGTTTCAACCTCAACAGTGTGCTGTGCGGTGCGGAAGGTTCGTTGGGTTACATCGTCGAGGCCAAGCTCAACGTGCTGCCGATTCCCAAGTATTCGGTGTTGGTGAACGTGCGCTACAGCAGCTTCATGGATGCGTTGCGCGACGCTAATGCGTTATTGGCGCACAAGCCGTTGTCCATCGAAACCGTGGACTCCAAAGTGTTGATGCTGGCGATGAAAGACATCGTCTGGCACAGCGTCGCCGAGTACTTCCCGACGGACGCCGGGCGCGCGACGCTGGGCATCAACCTGGTGGAGTTCAGCGGGGAAGACCTGGCGGACGTAAATGCTCGCGTGGCGTCGTTCGTGGAGCATCTGCAGGCCGACACGACGATTGAGCGACTGGGCCACACCCTGGCCGAAGGGGCCGAAGCCGTGACTCGCGTATACACCATGCGCAAGCGCTCGGTCGGGTTGCTGGGTAACGTCGACGGCGAGGTTCGCCCGCAGCCTTTCGTCGAAGACACCGCCGTGCCGCCGGAGAAACTGGCTGACTACATCGCTGAGTTCCGCGCCTTGCTGGATAGCCATGGCCTGGCCTATGGCATGTTCGGTCACGTCGATGCCGGTGTGTTGCATGTACGTCCGGCGCTGGATATGAAAGATCCGGCGCAGGCCGCTCTGGTCAAGCCGATTTCCGATGCCGTCGCCGAGCTGACCCGGCGTTATGGGGGGCTGCTGTGGGGTGAGCACGGCAAAGGATTGCGTTCGGAATATGTCCCCGAGTTTTTTGGCGAGCTGTACCCGGCGCTGCAATCGCTCAAGGGCGCGTTCGACCCGCACAATCAGCTCAATCCCGGCAAAATCTGCACTCCGCCGGACGCCGCCCAAGGCTTGCTCAAGGTCAACGAAGTCACGCTGCGTGGTGACCTGGACCGGCAAATCGACGAGCGCGTGTGGCAAAGCTTCGGCTCCGCCGTGCACTGCAACGGTAATGGCGCCTGCTACAACTACGATCCCAACGATGCGATGTGCCCGTCGTGGAAAGCCACCCGTGAACGCCAGCATTCGCCAAAGGGCAGGGCCTCATTGATTCGCGAATGGTTGCGTCTGCAAGGCGCGGCCAATATCGATGTACTGCAAGCGGCCCGAGGCAAATTGTCGTGGCTGAGCGGGTTGCCAACGCGGTTGCGCAACAACCTGGCGCGCTCGCGTGGCGAGGCGGATTTCTCCCATGAGGTCTACGACGCGATGGCGGGGTGTCTGGCCTGTAAATCCTGTGCGGGACAATGCCCGGTCAAGGTCAACGTGCCGGAATTCCGTTCGCGATTTCTGGAGCTGTACCACGGTCGTTATCAACGCCCGCTGCGCGACTATTTGATCGGCTCGCTGGAGTTCACCCTGCCTTACATGGCCTACGCGCCAAGTGTGTACAACGCGGTGATGAGCTCGAAATGGGTGAGCCGTCTGCTAGAGCGACAGGTCGGTATGCTCGACAGTCCGTTGATCAATCGCCATAACCTGCAGGCCACGCTGACCCGCTGCAAGGTCGCTGTCGCCAGTGTGCCAGCCTTGCGCGAGCTCACTGTCGCGCAACGCGAGCGCAGCGTGGTGCTGGTGCAGGACGCCTTCACCCGGTACTTCGAAACCCCGTTGCTGGCGAGCTTCATCCAGTTGGCGCATCAGCTGGGTTATCGGGTGTTTCTGGCGCCCTATAGCGCCAACGGCAAGCCTTTGCATGTGCAGGGTTTCCTCGGTGCCTTCGCCAAGGCGGCGATCCGCAACGCCCATCAGCTCAAGACGCTCGCCGACTGTGGAGTGCCGCTGGTGGGGCTGGACCCGGCGATGACCCTGGTCTACCGCCAGGAATATCAGAAAGTACCGGGGCTCAACGATTGCCCAAAGGTCCTGCTACCCCAGGAATGGCTCTGCGATGCGTTACCGGAAAATCCGCATCCGGCGACTGATACCTTCCGTTTGTTGGCGCACTGCACCGAGAAAACCAATGTCCCGGCCAGCACTTCGCAATGGGAAACCGTTTTTGCCCGGCTCGGGCTCAAGTTGACGACTGAGGCGACCGGCTGCTGCGGCATGTCTGGAACCTACGGTCATGAAGCCCGGAACCAGGACACCTCGCGGACCATTTTCGAGCAGTCATGGGCCGGCAAGCTGGACAAAAAGGATGAGGCGCTGGCGACGGGATACTCCTGCCGCAGTCAGGTGAAGCGCTTCGCCAACACGCAATTGCGCCATCCACTGGAGGTTGTGCTAGAGCGCATTGTTCAGCCAGTTCGCTGATGCAAACGCTGCGGCTGATTGCACGCAGCATCAGTTCCTTGGCGCGGCGCTCCTGCCCGTCGGACGAGGCGCCCACGGGCGCGCCAAGGTGCATTGATGGTCTGGATTCACCTGTCAGGAGTGAGCCGGGTAATCCACGTATCCACGCTGATCGCCACCGAAGAAGGTGCTCGGATCCGGCGCATTGAGCGACAACCCGTCGCGAATTCGTCGTGGCAGATCAGGGTTGGCCAGAAACGGTCTGCCGAACGCGATGATGTCCGCGCGGCCGTCGATCAAGGCCTGTTCCGCCGTCTCGGGGTCGTAGCCACCGGCGATCATCAGCACGCCGTCCCACGCTGCACGCAGTTGGCCGATGATTGCATCCCAGCGCGGATCGAAGTTCTCGTCCTTGACGGTGCCAACGACGGCAGGCTCGACGAGGTGCAGGTAGGCCAGATTCCACTGGTTCAACGAACGCACGATGTGGCTGAACGTAGCTTGCGGCGTCTCATCGCCCATGCCCATGAAGCGTCCCATCGGCGTGAGGCGTACGCCCACGCGCTGCGCACCGACTTCGTCGACGACGGCCGCCACCACTTCCAATAACAGGCGCGCACGGTTTTCCAGGCTGCCGCCGTAGCTATCCTTGCGCTGGTTACTGTTGCTGTTGATGAACTGATCCAACAGATAGCCGTTGCCTGCGTGAATTTCCACGCCATCCATCCCGGCGTTCAGCGCATTGCGCGCGGCCCGGCGGTAGTCGTTGATGATGTCAGCGATCTCCGAGGTTTCCAGTGCCCGCGGAACCGGCACATCGCCCCACACACCGTTGCCATCCGCGTCGACGATGAACGTCTTGCCCGGCACGGGTAATGCGCTCGGGGCCACCGGGAGGGCGTTGTCGGGCTGAAAGCTTGGGTGCGACACGCGGCCCACGTGCCAGAGTTGCATGAAGATCAAACCGCCGGCCTCGTGCACCTGGCTGCTGACTTCGCGCCAGGCCTGTACCTGCTCATCGCTGTAGATGCCCGGGGTCCAGGCATAGCCCTGGCCCTGTCGGGAGATTTGCGTCGCCTCGGTGATGATCAATGCGGCACTCGCACGCTGACGGTAATACTCGGCGTTCATGGCCGTCGGGACATCGCCCGGTTGCCCGGCGCGTGAGCGGGTCAGCGGCGCCATCGCCACTCGGTGCGGGAGTGTGTACGGCCCCAATGCGATGGGTTGGAACAGTTGCTGCGTCATAGAGTTTCTCCAGATTTCGAAAAGAGGGAGCAGGGCGGCGATGGACGTTTGGCCAGGCACCGTATGGCCGTAAGTTAATCCGCTGCATGCCGCTTGATAATCCGCATCAGCCTCTACGCTGCATTGCGTGAAACGCAACGCTGCGCAGGGTCAGGACGGTTGCTCCGAGCGGGTCAAAGGAAGGTTCAGCCAGCGTCGGCCGGTAGCGTTCGCCACGGCATTGCCGAGGGCGGCGGCCATCGGTCCCTGGACGATTTCGGCGGCGCCGAGAAACGGCTGTCCCGGCTGGTCGAGCAGGTGCACGTCGACCTTTTTCGGCACCTGCGAAAAGCGCAGGATCGGGTAGCCACTCCAGTCGTAGCTGCGTATGCCCCCGGCGTCATAGGCGACTTTTTCATACAGCGTCCAACTGGTGGACTGCACGATCCCGCCTTCCACCTGGTTGCGCAGGCCATCGGGATTGACGTTTTGCCCGACGTCTACCGCCGTGACGACCTGATCGACCTGCACCTCGCCGGTCTGCGGATGTACGCGCAAGCGCACCGCGATCGCGCAATAGCCCATGATGTTTTTATAGCGGGCAAACGCGAAGCCGATGCCCGCGCCAGGTTCGCTGCTTTTTTGCGGCCAGCCGATGGCGTCGCGCACGCGCTCCACCACGGCCCGCGCCCGGGGATCTGCCAGATGCGCAAGGCGCAAGGCCACCGGATCGCTCCCGGCCCTGGCGGCAAGCTCATCGATGCACGCCTCGATTGCGAAGATGTTGATGTGCGCGCCCAGCGAGCGCATGGCAGAGGTGCGAAACGGCATCTCAGTGACGAAGTTCATGTTGATGCGCGTGGATGCCAGCGTGTACAGCGGCACGGCATTGCGATCGCCGTCGCCTTCAGGTTGAGCGATGGGCACCGAAGGCGCAGAGATGAACGGTCGGGCCAGCAGTCGCGCCGGCAGCAACCGGCCCGCGTTGACGATGCGTTCGTTATGCGGCGTGGTCCACAGTTCATAGTTCCAGTCCTGCAGTCGACCTTGCGCATCAAGATTGGCCTGCACTTCAGTCACCATCGCCGAGCTGTAGGGTTCCCAGAGATTTTCCTGCTCGCGCATCCACTGCACTCGCACCGGCGTGCCCGGTATTCGCATGGCAATCAACGCCGCGTCGGCCGCTGCATCGTCTGCGCCGTTGTGGCCGTAACAACCGGACCCTTCGGTGTGGATACAGCGAACGCGCTCGGGCGGTAGCCGCACCATTTCGGCGATCCCGGCGCGCAGCGGATACACGCCTTGGGTGTGGGTCCAGACGGTGAGGGTGCCGTCCTTGAACCAGGCCACGGCGCAGGACGGGCCGATGGATCCGTGCATCAGGTATTGCTTGGTCACGCGCGCTCGATAGCTCTTGTCGGTCGCCACCTGTGGGGTGCCCTCATGGCTGATCGGGTAGCGGCGTGAAGGCAGGCGCTCGAGCAATGTGTGGATGTCCCGTGACTCGGGTATCGCTTGTCCACCGCTCCAGCGCGCCGATTCATATCCGCTGCGCATGGCCTTGATCGCTTGCCATTCATCACGCGCCACCACGGCAAGGTAATTGCCGTCGCGAATCACCTGCACAACCCCGGCCAACGTTTTGATCGACTCCGCGTCGAAGGCCTCCAGCGTACAGCCGGGACGAGGAGGGCGAATGACCCGAGCGTGCAGCATGCCCGGCAGACGAATGTCCTGAACAAATGCAGGGCCGCCGCTGACTTTTGCCGGAATGTCCAGTCGTTGCAGCGAATGACCGATCAGCTTGAAGCCCGTCGCGGGCATTGCCGGCGATTCGGACTTGGCATAGAGGTGCAGATCGACGTTTTTGACGGCGTCAGCGTAGGACATTCGTTGTCCGGCAGGGCCGTGAATGACGCCTTCCTGTGTCGTCAACAGTGGCGGTGCCACCTCCCAGCTGCGCCCGGCCGACTGCAGCAATAACTCACGCACCTGCGCCGCCGCGTTGAACAGCGCGGTGCCGCTGTCGAAAATGCTATGGCTGCCGGCGGTGTAGCCTTCGTTGGGCGTCAGGGCAGTGTCGGCCGTCAGCAGGTTGATCGCCGTCGGCGAAACCTCCAGACGTTCGGCGGCAATTTGCAGCAAGGCTGTTTTGACGCCAGTGCCCAATTCGACCTTGCCGGTGTAGACGGTGATGCCTTCAGGGCCCACGCGAATCCACGCATCGAGGTAGGGATTGGTGCGCAGGCTGCCGGGCAGATCAGGCGCCAGCACCACCGTGCCGAGGGTATCCACTTCGGTGTCGGCCCATGCACGACGCGCCGCCGGCACCAGGGTAAACGCCACCAGCAAGGCGCCTCCACGCAAGAAAGCCCGGCGACTGTGGTCGACTTTTTTCTCCACGGTCATGTCGCGCTCCCGTTTTGCCCGGCCACCAGGCTAATTGCCTCGATAATCCGCAGGTGGGTGCCGCAACGACACAGGTTGCCTGCCATGTGCTCGCGAATGGTCTGCTCGTCCGGGTGCGGATTGCTTTCCAGCAATGACTGCGCGCGCATCAGCATGCCGGCGATGCAGTAGCCGCATTGAGCCGCCTGTTTGTCGATAAAGGCTTTCTGCAAAGGGCTGGGACGTTCGGCAGAACCGAGGCTTTCAACCGTTCGAACCTTCTTGCCCTCAAGGCCCGCGCAGGGCGTCACGCAAGAAAAGACCGGTTTGTCATCGACGATGACCGTACAGGCGCCGCACTGCCCCAAGCCACACCCGTACTTGGCGCCGTTCAGCCCCAGATGATTGCGCAGCGCATAGAGCAGCGGCATGTCAGGTTCCAGCTCCAAGGCTTGGGCCGAGCCGTTGACGTTGAGCGTGACTTGGGTCATTTCGTCTCCTGACGGATCGCTTCAATAGTGGAAGAAAGCTCTGTCCAGGGTTGGTCAGGCCTGGCTTGCTGGCGCAGGTATGACGCCAGGGCGATGAGTTGAACGTTGTCCAGGCTGGCGGCAAACGGCGGCATGACCGGTCCGGGCACGCCCGGCATTGCTGGCACGCCTTCGAGCGCGGTTTTCAGGAAGTTGCGTGCGCTTGGGGCTTGCAGTGCCGAGGTGCGATCCAGCCCCGGACGCCCGTCGATTTCGCGCATCGGCGCCGCAGGGGCATGACAACCGGCGCAGGCACTGGCGAACAGCAGGGCGCCGCTGGTCTGGTCCAAGGTCTCAACGTTCCCGGCGCCGGGTTGGATTTCGGTGATCGCAGCCCTGGTTTGCAGGCTTAGCACATACTCGGCAATCGCCTCGGCGTCACTGACCGGCAAGCGAGCCAGACTGAGGCTGACCGGGCGCATCGGGCCCGCGGCTGTGCCGTGCCCGTCCACCACTTCTGCCCGCAGATAGTGGACCAACTGCTCAGTGCTCCACGGGTTTGCGCGACGGGCCATGCCGAGCAGCGAAGGCGCCTCCCAGCCATCCACCTCTCCGCCCGCGAGGCTTTCGCCGGACTTCTCGGCACCGATCAGGTTCAACGGTGAATGGCAGCCCGCACAGTGGCCGGGGCCTTCAACCAGATAACGTCCGCGATTCCACGCTTCAGATTGCTGCGCCACAGGTGTCAGCGGCTTTGCATGCAGGAACAGCAGATTCCAGAACGACACCAGTGGCCGGATGTTCATCGGGAAATTCATGTGGTTTTGCATGGCCGGTGAGTTCACGGCAGGGCCGTTCATCAAGTACGCATACGCGTCGGCAATGTCGCCTTCGCTCATGCGCCGGTAGTGCACGTACGGGAAGGCGGGGTACAGGAAGTGGCCATCGCGGGAGATCCCTTCACGCATCGCCCGCTCGAACGCCGGCAGTGACCATTGGCCGATACCGGTCTGCGGATCGGGTGTGATGTTGGTGCTGTAGAGCGTACCGAACGGCGTCACCAGCGGCAGCCCGCCCGCCAGGTATTGACCGCCCGGACGCGTATGGCACACCGCACAATCGCCTGCTTCGACCACCCGCGCACCGCGCTGCAATTGCGCGGCATCGAACGTTCGCGGGCGCTCAATCGGTGCTATCGCCGGGCGCCACATCAGCATCGCTGCGCCGATTGCGCCTATCGAAGCGAGGACGGCCGTGCTGATCCAGAGGAGGCTGGATCTCAGGAAGTTGCCCTTCATGAGGATTTGCAACGCGAGAGGCGCGCAATGCGCATCGATGAGGGATTCGGGATCATGAACAGCTCCTTGAGCAACCGGGGAAGGGCGCTGATGGAGAGCCCTGCGCCAAGTGCCCAAGGTTAGAGAAAGCGCAAGCGCCGGAGTATTGCCAGGTCGCGCAATAGCGCATTGCGCCAACAGCAACGCCGGCACCGTTGCGGATGGCGCATCACTCCGTTGCCGGGGGCACGGATTCTCTGCATCGACCCGAGCCCTTAGCCTTTGCATCACTTTCCCGAACTCAACGAGGTGTCATCATGCTCACGGGTAACCCCGCAGCAGCGGCCAAGGCCGAACAGCCTGCTTCACTCTCCGGCCTGATGGTCGCGTTCCTGGCATTTTGCTGCGGCGCGGTCGTGGCCAACCTCTATTACGCCCAGCCGATTGTCGAATTGATCGCGCCGCAGATCGGCCTGTCCAGCGCCAATGCCAGCCTGATCGTTTCACTCACACAGTTTGGTTATGCGCTGGGTCTGCTGTTGCTGGTGCCGCTGGCCGACCTGATGGAAAACCGGCGTCTGGTCGTGGGTTTCACCCTCGCGGCGAGCGTTACGCTGTTGTGTGCCGGGCTGACACACTCGCCGTCGATGTTCCTCGTGTTTTCATTGCTGATCGGCCTTACTTCGGTTGCGGTGCAGATTCTGGTGCCATTGGCGGCGCATCTGGCACCCGAAGCCACGCGCGGTCGTGTGGTGGGAAATATCATGAGCGGGCTGCTGCTGGGCATTCTGTTGTCGCGTCCGCTGTCCAGCCTGCTGGTGGAAGTGTTCGGCTGGCGCGGGGTGTTTTACAGCGCGGCGGCACTGATGGCCGTCATCGCCCTGATCACCGCGGCTGCGCTGCCGCGCCGTGTGCCGACGCATCAGGCGACTTATGCCGCGCTGATCGGCTCGGTGTTTACCCTGGCTCGTCGCCATCCGGTGCTGCGTCAACGTTCGTTGTATCAGGGATTGTTGTTCGCAAGCTTCAGCCTGTTCTGGACGCTTGCGCCGATTGAGCTGATGCGTCACCACGGTTTCAGCCAGGCGCAGGTGGCGATTTTTGCCCTGGTCGGAGCGGTAGGTGCAGTCGCTGCGCCGATTGCCGGGCGCTTGGCCGATGCCGGCCACGGCCACCGCGGAACACGGGTCGCACTGCTGCTGGCACCGGCCTCATTGTTGATCGCTGCGCTGCCCGGCAGCAGCTACCTGTGGTTGGTGGTGTGCGCGGTGCTGCTGGATTTCGCCGTGCAACTGAACATGGTGCTGGGCCAGCGCGAGGTGTACGCCATCGACCCGCACAGCCGGGCACGCCTCAACGCCGTGTACATGACCAGTATCTTCGTTGGCGGTGCCTTGGGATCGCTGGTGGCGAGCCCGCTCTACGAGCACTTCGGCTGGAACCTGTCTGCCGCATCGGTGGCATTGCTCCCGACCCTGGCTTTGGTGATGTTCCTCGGCCGCAAGGCCATTGCCTGAGCGCCGGGTGCGGGGGAGTCCGGTGAAGCACGGTCATACAAGACGGCTGGCGAACGGTGATGCACTATCATCACCGTTTCTTTTTGACCGGATTCCGCTTATGGACAAGTTGCTGGCACTGAAGATGTTTGTTGAAACCGTGCGTTGCGGCGGTTATTCCTCCGCGGCGCGCAAGCTCGGCATCTCGACGTCTTCGGTCACTCGCCAGGTGGCGGGGCTGGAAAACGAGCTCGGCGCCAGCCTGCTCAACCGCACGACACGCAACACCAGCGTGACCGTCGCCGGGCAAACCTATTTCGAAAAGGCTGTGGCGATTCTTGACGCCATCGACGAAGCCGATGCCGTGGTTGCCGACCGTGGCAGCGAGGCGCAAGGACGCCTGCGGATCAGTGTGCCCGTCGAGTTTGGTCGGCGGATCATCGCGCCGCATCTGGGCCGATTGCTCGAGCGCCATCCGGGACTGGAAATAAGCGTGTCGTTGAGCGATCAGGTCAGCGACCTGCTGAGCGAACAGATCGACGTGTCGGTGCGTCTGGGATCGTCGGTGGTCAGTGAAGACATCGTCAGTAAACGGGTAGGGGCCTTCCAGCGCTGGGTGGTGGCCAGCCCGGATTACCTGAGCCGCTACACGGCGCCGTGTCATCCTCGCGACTTGCTCGAGCACCAATGCCTGCGCTTTGATTACGCTGGTTCGCACCAGTGCTGGACGTTCCAGGGCGACAAGGAAACCATCCAGCTCAATGTGCACGGCCGCCTGCAAAGCAACAACGCCGACATCCTGCGCGAAGCGGCAATCGCCGGCGGCGGGGTGACCCTGTTGGCCGACTGGCTGGTACGCGACGATGTCGCCGCAGGCCGGCTGACACGGTTGTTGGAGCATTACGAAGTCAACCCCGGCAGTGCAAGCAGTTGCATCAATGCGCTGTACTTGCCCAATCACCGGGGCTCTAGCCGGATCAATGTGTTTATCGATTTTCTAGAGGAAATCCTCACGCCTGGCGTGTCAGCTATACAAATGGCTGGCCAGTAAAGCCACGCGGTAGCCGTTGCAGTCCGGGCATCTCGATCAGCCGTTGGGTCCACTCTGTGCGCCAGTCATTGGCAGCATGGGTGGCTTTGGCTTTGCGTGCGGCCCGACGTGCGGCGTTGCGTTCGGCTTTGCGTGCTTCCTTGTACGCATCGGTGTTGCGGCAGCTTCTGCATTTCACCCGGTTCAATATGCTGCTGGAAGTCAGGTTGCTGCCTTTGTGCCCGCAGGCCAGGTGCCCGCCGACTTTGAAGTGAGTGACCATGGGACATACTCCTTCGTGATGTGTAAGCGTTCGACACCTGGCGGGTGAGGGCGTTCGTTCGCGTTACGGCAGGCAAAAAAATGGCCCGCATGCGGGCGGGCCAGGGGATGTTTTCAAAGGAGCAAGTGAACTGTAGGAGTTCGGTTGTGAAGACGGTGTGAAATGGCCGAAGGCACGTATAAAAAAAGCCCGGCAAACTGGGCCGGGTTGGGATGTAGCGCGAGTCTGGCAGGCAGGCATAACCACGGTGACGAAGAGGTCACCGCTCAGGTGTGCTGAATTGGACTCTGTCCCTGGCTCAAATAACGCGGTCGCCTGATTTGAACCGAGGCAGTGGCGGCTCGACATGTTTGAGTGCAGACAACGCGCTGCGAATCTGCGGCGTGTCCTTCTCGATGTCGTTCAAGCGGTCACGAATCCTGAGCGCTGTCGGATGCCCCCCTTGATGATCGACCCAGTCGGCGATCTCCTTGCACGCAGCAGCAAGGCGGGCCTGACGGGAGTCAAGCAGGGTGAGCAGGGTGGCGATAGACTCTTTCTCGGACATGACAATCACCTCCGTTCAAGGAAATCGGCTAAAGGGCAACAAAAAGCCCGCGGGGGAGCGAGCTTTCTGCCGATGGGTCGCTGGTCCTTCAGCTCCTTCAAGTATAGACCCGGAAAATGAAAGTGGCCGGCGTCAAGCCAACCCGTGCGAGACCGGCGAACTGGCCTCGTTAAGCCTGCGACATTCGCGCCTGGCGTCCTCTTCAAGATCGTAACCGTCACCGATAAAGCCGCGAGTACGGGTATCGATGATGCGATACCAGACGGCGGCGTCGGGCGGTGGGTGACCGGTTTCTCCGGCCCGGCGGCCATGAACGATGATCTTGTTGCAGCGTTTCACAACGAAAATGTCTTCCATGGCGTCACCGAAGCTATTCGTGTTCAGATCAAGCATAGAAGCCCGTTGCGATCATGCAAAAAACTGGTGGGTCGTTCGTCGGTTCAGTGCCCCCTTGAATACGTCTCGGCGACGGGTTCAGGCCAGCACCGCCACCGCTTTGATCTGCGCCCAGAGTTGCTGGCCGGGGTGCACGCCCAGTTGATCCCGGGAGTAGCGGGTGATTCGCGCCAGCAGCGGTGTGCCGGCGGCATTCAGGCGGATCAGTACGTGAGCAGCGTTGTCGGCGCCGATTTCACTGATCACCGTGACCGGCAGGCGATTGAGGATGCTGCTCTGTTCGACGCCTTGCAGGCTCAGGCTGACATCCCGCGCCTGAACCTTGCAGCGCAATGCCTGGCCCTTGGTCATCGGCGCGTGGGCGACCCGAATGCTCAGGTCGGTGTCGGGCAGTTGCAAGGTCAGCAGCTGGTAGTCGGCGTCATAGGCGCTGACGTGCCCTTCGATCACCACGCCGGCGTCATCGCCCAGCGCCAGCGGCAGATCGAGCCGGGCCAGGGTTTCGCCGATGGCGCCGCTGGCCAAAGCCTTGCCGTTGCTGAGCAGGACGAGGTGATCGGCAAGCCGCGCGACTTCATCCTGGGAATGGCTGACGTACAGCACGGGGATGTCGAGCTCATCGTGCAATCGTTGCAGGTAAGGCAGGATTTCGTTTTTACGCTGGGTATCGAGCGCGGCGAGTGGCTCGTCCATCAGCAGCAGTTTGGGGCTGGTGAGCAGGGCACGGGCGATGCCGATACGCTGGCGCTCACCGCCTGAAAGATTCTGCGGATTGCGGTCGAGTAAATGGCCAATCCCCAGTAACTCCGTGGCATGCGCCATGTCGACCCGCCGCTGTTGGCGAGGGATGCGCTTGAGGCCGAATTCAAGATTGGCCCGCACCGACAGATGGTGAAACAGGCTGGCTTCCTGGAAAACATAACCCAGGGCGCGTTTATGCGGCGGGACGAAAATTCGCTTGTCGCTGTCCTGCCAGACCTCATCGTTGATCTGGATAAAACCCTGCTCAGCCTGTTCCAGACCGGCGATGCAGCGCAGGCAAGTGGTTTTGCCTGAACCGGAATGACCATAGAGCGCAGTCACTCCACGGCCGGGCAATTGCAGGTCGATATCCAGGGCAAATCCCGAATAGCTCAGTTTCAAGCGCGTTTGAATCATGGGTCAGCTCCAGGCCGCTTTGGTTTTACGGCTGGAGTAGAGCGCCAGCAACACTGCAAAGGAGAACACCAGCATTGCCCCGGCCAGCCAATGGGCCTGGGCGTATTCCATGGCTTCGACGTGATCGTAGATCTGCACCGAGACCACGCGGGTTTTGTCGGGAATGTTGCCACCGATCATCAGCACCACGCCGAACTCGCCGACGGTGTGGGCGAAACCGAGAATGGCCGCGGTGATGAAACCGGGACGGGCCAGCGGCACAATCACGCTGAAGAACGTGTCCCAGGGGTTGGCGCGCAAGGTGGCGGCCACTTCCAATGGGCGAGTGCCGATGGCGGAAAAGGCATTTTGCAGCGGCTGGACCACGAACGGCATCGAGTACAGCACCGAGCCGATCACCAGCCCCGCAAAACTGAAGGTCAGGGTGCCGAGTCCCAGCGATTGGGTGAAGTGGCCGATCCACCCGTTCGGGCCAAGCGCCAACAGTAAATAAAAGCCAATCACCGTGGGTGGCAGCACCAGGGGCAGGGCGACGATCGCCCCGACCGGGCCGCGTAACCAGGATTGGGTACGCGACAGCCATAACGCAATCGGAGTGCCAATGATCAGCAGGATGACCGTGGTCAGGGACGCCAGTTTCAGGGTCAGCCAGATCGCGGAGTAATCGGCACTCGATAGCGTCATTTAGAGTTGGTAACCATAGGACTTGATGACGGCGGCCGCTTTCGGCCCTTTGAGGTAGTCAACCAATGCCTGGGCGGCCGGGTTGTCCTTGCCCTTGTTGAGGATCACCGCGTCTTGTTTGATCGGATCATGCAGGTTGGCCGGAACGATCCAGGCCGAACCGCTGGTCACTTTGCCGTCTTTGTAGATCTGCGACAAGGCCACAAAACCGAGTTCGGCGTTGCCGGTGGACACGAATTGGTAAGCCTGGGTGATGTTCTGGCCTTCAACGATCTTGCCTTTGACCTTGTCGGTCAGGCCTTGCTTGGCCAGCACCTGAGTGGCAGCCAGACCGTACGGGGCGGCTTTCGGGTTGGCGATGGAAAGATGCTGATACTGGTTGTCGCTCAGAACCTTGCCCTTGGCGTCGACATAACCTTCCTTGGCCGACCACAGCGCCAGCGTGCCGATAGCGTAGGTGAAGCGCGAACCCTTGACGGTGTCGCCTTCGGTCTCGAGTTTTTGTGGCGTGGTGTCATCCGCCGAGAGCAACACTTCGAACGGCGCGCCATTCTTGATCTGGGTATAGAACTGGCCGGTTGCACCAAAGGAGGTGACCAGTTTGTGCCCGGTGTCTTTCTCGAAATCGGCAGCGATGGCCTGGATCGGCGCGGTGAAGTTCGCGGCAACGGCGACCTGGACTTCATCCGCGTGGGCGGACCCGAAAGCGAACACGCTGAACAGGCACACAGGGGCAAAACGTGAGGCACGCATGGTCATGAAACGGCTCCGTGGTAGGCGAGTGATACGCTATATATCAGAATATATAGCGAAATGCCTGTAAACGGAACGAATGGGATGTGCACGTCGGAATTCACGCGCGCCCTCTAGCAGCTGGCGCAGCCAGCTGCTACGGGCCCCCGTCCTAGCGGTGAAGCAATTTGGCCAATCCTTCATCCGCCAAACGCCGGGTAAGCTCTGCCGAAGTCAGTTCAACGCCCAGGGTGAACGCCTGCCCGGCCCAAAGGTTGCTGAAATCCGCTTCCCCTTTAGCCCGCAATGGCATCAGCGCACCGCCCGCCAAGGGGAAGGCCGGTGCCTTGGCGCTCATCGGCCCGAGTTCACGCATCACCCGATTGAGAATCCCGCGCGCCGGGCGCCCGGTGAAAATGTTGGTGACCGCTGTCTCGCTTTCCTTGGCCGTGCGCAACGCCTTGTGGTGGGACGCGCTGACCTTGGCCTCTGGCGTGAACAAATAAGCCGTACCTACCTGAACCGCCGATGCGCCCAGCATGAAAGCCGCTGCGACGCCACGCGCATCGCTAATCCCGCCCGCCGCAATGACTGGCACTTTCACCGCATCAACGACCTGCGGCACCAGCGCGAAAGTACCCACCTGGCTGCTCAAGTCATCACTGAGGAACATGCCCCGGTGGCCGCCAGCCTCGTAACCCATCGCAATGATCGCATCGCAGCCATGCTGCTCCAGCCAGATGGCTTCTTCGACCGTAGTCGCTGAGGAGAGAACTTTCGCTCCGGTGGCTTTTACCCGATCCAGCAGCGACTTTTCCGGCAGGCCGAAGTGAAAACTCACCACTGCGGGGCGAAACTCTTCGATCACTTCGCAGGCCGCGTTATCGAACGGCGCGCGATTGGACACCGGCGTCGGTGCGTCGAAGTCGACGCCCAATTCCCGGTAGTACGGTTCCAGCAGATTCTTCCATTCCCGGGCGCGCTGCTCATCCGGCGGCGGAGGTTGGTGGCAGAAGAAATTGACGTTGAACGGGCGCTGGGTGTGTTGGCGAATCGTCTTCAGTTCTTCGCGCAACTGCTCGATGCTCAGCATCGCGGCAGGCATCGAACCCAGGCCACCAGCGTTGCACGCAGCAATCACCATGGCCGAAGTCGTCGCGCCGGCCAAAGGGCCCTGGATGATCGGCAGCTCGATCCTGAGCAGGTCAAGAATGCGGGTGTCTGGCCATTGGTTCATGTGCAGTGTTCTCCGACGTAGAAACAGGGCAGGGACGGTAGAAGCAAGTTTGTATCAGTAATGCCTGGCGCAAGGCCAGTCGAGTTTTTAATGCGTACAGGATGATCCGCAAGGCGCCAGCCGATGGGGATTGGCTTAAAGTCGGGTACGGTGATGGGGTTCCCTGTGTTATTTCAACAGCACGACAACTGAACGATTCCACCAGGAGGCAGTGATGTTCAAAGGCATTCTGATCGACAAAGATGACAGCGGTTACCGGGCCACGCTGCAAGAGATTGCTGACGATCAATTGCCCGAGGGCGATGTGACGGTGCGTGTGGCGTACAGCACGCTGAACTTCAAGGATGGCCTGGCGATCACCGGCAGCAGCCCGGTGGTGCGCAAGTTCCCGATGGTGCCGGGGATCGATCTGGCGGGCACCGTCGAAGTCAGCAGTCATCCGGACTACAAGGTCGGTGATCAAGTCCTGCTCAATGGCTGGGGCGTCGGCGAAGGACATTGGGGCGGATTGGCGCAGAAAGCTCGCTTGAATGGCGAGTGGCTGATTCCGTTGCCCAAGGCATTCACCGCCGCGCAAGCGATGGCCGTCGGCACGGCCGGCTACACGGCGATGCTGAGCATCCTGGCGCTGGAGCACAACGGCGTGAGTCCCGAACAGGGCGACGTACTGGTGACGGGCGCCAACGGCGGTGTAGGCAGTTTCGCCATCGCGCTGCTGAGCAAGCTCGGCTACCGGGTGGTGGCCTCCACTGGCCGCACCTCCGAACACGACTACCTCAAGCAATTGGGCGCCAGTGAAATCATTGATCGCGCCACGTTATCGGAGCCGGGCAAACCGTTGGCCAAGGAGCGTTGGGCAGCGGTGATCGACTCGGTCGGCAGCCACACACTGGCCAACGCTTGTGCGAGCACCAAGGCTAACGGCACCGTCGCCGCCTGCGGCCTGGCCCAGGGCATGGACTTCCCGGCGTCCGTCGCACCGTTCATATTGCGCGGCGTGACCCTGGCCGGGATCAACAGCGTGACCCAACCCAAAGCCCGGCGGATACTGGCCTGGAATCGCCTGGCCAAGGACCTGGATTTCGCCTTGCTGCCGCTGATCAGCCACGAAATTGGCTTGAGCGAAGCCATCGACGCCGCGCCGCGCTTGCTTGCCGGGCAGTTGCGCGGCCGGGTGGTGGTCGACGTCAATCGTTGATCGTTTCAGCATCAATCAATCAATCAAACAGACAAACTGTAGCGACAAGGAATATCGACCAATGGATGTAAAACTGCGCGAAGTGCAGCCCTTCAGCGTCTCGGGTTTGCAGGTGCGAACCCGCAATGCAGCAGAGCAGCAGCCGGATACCGCACGTATCGGCCCTATGTGGGAACGGTTTTTCGTCGAGGATATTTTCGACAAGATCGCCCACAAGCAACCGGATTCCTTTATGTACGGCGTGTATTCCAACTACGAGTCCGACGCGTCGGGCCACTTCGATGTGACCGCGGGAGTGGCAGTCACCGCGCCCTCCGAGGGCTTTGCGCAAATTCAGGTTGAGGGCGGCGATTACCTGGTGTTCAGCGCCAAAGGGGCGATGCCCGATAGCGTCATTCAGGCCTGGGGCTTTATCTGGGCCTACTTCGAGGACAACCCGCTGGTTCGCCGCAAGTTCGCCACGGACTTCGAGGTCTACACCGGGCCTGAGTCCGTGGCGGTCTATATCGGCATTCAGGACCCGGACGCGTTTTCACGTTCCAGCAACTGACGCTTGCGTTCCACGCCCCAGCGGTAGCCCGACAGGTTGCCGTCGCTGCGCACCACGCGATGGCAAGGGATCGCCACCGCCAAACTATTCGCGCCACAGGCCTGGGCCACGGCGCGCATGGCTTTCGGCGCGCCGATGCGCTTAGCGATATCGGCGTAACTGGCGGTGCTACCGGCGGGAATCTCCCGCAGGGCTTGCCATACCCGCTCTTGAAACGCTGTGCCGCGTACATCCAGCGGCAAATCCAGGCCGAGGGCCGGGGCTTCGATAAAGCCGACGACCTTGGCGATCAACTGCTCGAACTCATGATCGGCGCCAATCAGGTTGGCGCGGCGAAACTTGTCCTGCAGGTCGCAGACCAGTTGATGCGGGTCGTCGCCCAGCAGAATCGCGCAGACTCCGCGCTCACTTTGTGCCACCAGAATCGCTCCCAGAGAGCACTGGCCGACGGCAAAGCGAATGTCGTTGTTCTGTCCAGCCGCGCGATAGTCCCCGGGTGTCATGCCGAGCAATTGATCCGCTGCCTCATAGAAACGGCTGTTGGAATTGAATCCGGCGTCATACAGCGCATCGGTAACCGTGCCGCCATCGGTCAGGCGCTCGCGAACCTTGCGTGAACGATGGGCGGTGGCGTAGCCCTTGGGCGTCAGGCCGGTGATGGCCTTGAACACGCGGTGGAAGTGGAAACTGCTCAAACTGGCTGCATCCGCCAGCTCATTCAACGCCGGCAACGTTTCGGCGGATTCGATTTGACGGCACGCGGCAGCCACGGTCGCGGCATGTTGCGCGGCGACGTCGCTGTGATCTTTCGCGGCCCGTTTGCTGGGGCGATAACCCGCCGCCTGAGCTTGCTCGGCCGTGTCGAAGAATTCGACGTTCTGCGGTTTCGGCAGGCGTGCCAGGCTGCTGGGGCGACAGTAGATACCGGTGGTTTTCACCGCATACACAAACTGCCCGTCGGCACGTGGATCGCGCGCCACCACGGCGGCCCAGCGAGGATCGTTTTCGGTGGCGATTGTTGGCGATTGAGTTGTCATGGCTTCATGTCCGTTGACCCGTTTCATGCAGATTAACCAGCCGGCACCGACGCCACACTCCGGGTCTTGCGGTCGAATTCGACTGCATCATTGCGCAGTACGAAAAGTGAAATTGATCCGCTGTTCGCCCAGCCGCGGATGCTGGCCTTCCTTGATCGGCAATACGCCGTGGTAACGCAAACGGTCCACACCGCCCCAAACCACGATATCACCGTGAAACAGCGGCACTCGCTGGCTTTTGGCGCTGCGTTCGAAGCCGCCGAACAGGAACGTCGCCGGCAACCCCAAAGACACCGACACGATGGGGGCGGTGTAGGCGTTTTCGTTTTTGTCCTGATGCAACGACATCCTGGCCCCGGGAACATAGCGGTTGATCAGGCAGGAATCCGGTACGAACGCCATAAACCCTGCTTCTCGCGCCGCCGCCTGGGCCAGTTCGAAAAACACCTCGGGCATTTCAGGCCAGGGCGCGCCGGTCTGCGGATCGTTGCGGGTGTATCGGTAGCCGTTGCGGTCGGTGGTCCAGCCCCAGGTGCCGCAACTGCTCAAGGCCACCGACATGGTAAAGCCACCGGGCGTGACCATCTGCCGAAACGGCGCCGCTGTCAGAACCGCCTCCAGCGCCGGTAGTAACCGGTCAAGCCAGGGCAGGGCAAAGCCCCTCAGGACGTAGGATTGTTCGCCGATCTGCTCGCGCCTGGGCTGCTGCTCGGGTTCTGCGTCGGCAAACAGATCGAAGGTAATCGGGTTCATGGGCTCATAACGCATCGTGAAAGATGATTCCAAGGGTATGCCGTTTTCCACTGTGCAGGCGACTCACCCCATGACGCAGGGTCACTCGGTAATAGCCGCGAACGCCTTTAACCGGGCGCTGATTCACGGCAAAAATCAACGCGTCACCTTTCTTCAGTCCGATGACTTGCGGGCGCGATTGCATCCGTGGGCGTTGTTCGGTCAGCACAAATTCGCCCCCGGTAAAGTCCTCTCCCGGTTCTGACAGCAGAATCGCCACTTGCAGCGGGAACACGTGTTCGCCGTACAGATCCTGATGCAAGCAGTTGTAGTCCTGCGGGCCGTATTGCAGCAATAAAGGTGTCGGGCGTTCCTGACCGGCGGCATGGCAGCGTTGCAGAAACGCTTCGTGGGATTCGGGGAAACGGGTCGGCAAATCCATGCATTCGTACCAGCGATTGGCGATGGGAACCAGTCGAGGGTAGAGCGCGCTGCGCAATCGGGCCACCGGATCCGGCAGCGGGTATCTGAAGTATTTGTACTCGCCACGGCCAAAACCGTGGCGCGCCATCACCACTTTCGAGCGAAAGGGTTCGGGGCAGTCGTACAGGGCGCTTATTTCATCGCAGGTCTTATGGCTTAAAAGCGATTTGATGATCGCGCAGCCATCCTGGTCCAGTTGCTGCGTAAGTTTGCCCCAGTCGAGGGCATCGTGGTGAATCGGATCGGTAAGCAAGGGTTCTGACTCCTTGACCAAAAGGTCGAGGCGGCCAGTTTAGAGAGCGTTGCGGGAGCGGGCACTCCGGCGCTTGCGGTCGAATTCGCGAGAGGGGAGCAGACGTCCATGTTGTCGCTCCAGATCGCGTTACAGCGCTTTGCTGACGCTGATCTCGCTGATGACGTCTTCGCTCTGGCCATGCAGCTTGTCCAGCGCAGCCTTGGCTTCTTCTGCAGTGCCGTTTTCAAGCTGGGCGAATTCGAAGCGACGTTCGCCGTTGAGTTTGTATTTGATGACGTATTTGGTCGTCTGGGCCACGGTCATACCTGCCTGTTCTGGTGTGGGTTCAGCTCAGCTTCGAGCTGGAGCGGCGGATGATCTTGATCGAGTGCGTCAGGGTCGGTTTGCGGGTCACGCTGATCGGCCGGCGGTTGACCGTGTCGATGGTGATGTTCCAGAAACCGGTGCTCGGCGCGGTGATCCGGGCCGGGAAGGTATCGAATGCGCCACCGTGATACGTGTGACGGCCGCCGTTCTTGAAGCTGCGGAAGTTGGCGTCGTTCATCAAGCGGATGTTGCACATTTGGGAGCACTGAATGACGACGATGTCGTCTTCGTTGAGGTGCTCGCGCTGGTGGATAAATTTCATGAGGCGCCTCCAGAAGGGCTTTTTCTACAAAATCAAAACGATAGCATGGGCGATTGGCGCAGTTTATCAGCCCGAACAGGTTATTATCTGGCTGTCGGGGTCCGCTTTGACAATTAAAAACAGTTATTTGGAATTCTATGAGCGATAAATGCAGGGAGCCTTGGAGAAAAACAGCATTTGTGCTGTCGGAGGGTCTTTATCGGAGGTTTCATATGAAATGGGGTGTTCTGGTCGTGCCGTTTGTATTGGCAGTGGGTGGATGTGCGACGGTCTCGGACATCACTGCGTCGTTGCCTACCATGAACGTGATTTCAGGCAAGAAACCCCATGAGTACGCCCAGTGCCTGGTCGAGAAATTGGCCAGTAGCCGTGGGGCCTTGCAAGTCGAGCCGCAAAAGGATGGCATGCGGGTGATTGTGCCGCAGAAGTTTTCCTCGGGGCCGGCAGCGGTGTTTGACATTGAAGACCGCTCCGGTGGCAGCAGCATCAAACTGCATGAGCGCATCTCCAATGTGCCGTTGCGCCCATGGGATGTACGCAATGCCGCCACCGCGTGCATTTCCGGCTGATAGACTACCCCCGGTCAGCATCGATGCCGTCAAAGTCGCACTTTGACGGCATTGTCATTTCTGGAGTCGAGCATGAAACGAGAGCAGGTGCGGGAGCGCCACGCAGAGGGTCATATCTCTGCCACCCATGTGATTCAGAACCCGGCGAATCCGGGGGAGTGGATCGTATTTTTCAAGAAAAGCGCCGGGCGCAGTTTTTTCCTGGTGGATGACAACGATGAAGTCGAGTCCTTCAGCCGCCTCGACGATTTGATCGAGACGGTACGCGGGCTCGGGATCAAGTTCGCCGAAATCCATATGTAGGGCAATGGGTGCCCTACTTGCAGACCACCACCACACTGCGGTTCTTGTAATTGCCGACGTCGACGCCCAGGGTTTTGTCGCTTTCCTTGGTCGAAGGTGTACCGTCGGTACCGACAATCCGATAGCCGGTACCGGCGCAAGAGGCATCGGCTTTTTCGTAGCAACTGGCCCAGGCGTTGGCTTCCCCGGAGCAGTCGATGGTCAGGCCTTGCTCGCCATTTTTCAGGTAAGTCGTTTCTGACGTGGCGCAGCCACTCAGGGCCAGTACCGCAATCAGTGGCAAGAATCTTTTCATGTCGTGGTCGTCGTCAGTGATGGGGGCTAAACGCTATGACAGCGGCTGCAACGAAAGGTTATAGCGATTGGCCACTTCGTTGCAGGCATTCACAAAAAAGCCCTGCGCAAAGACAGGGCTGCGGTCGCGCCAGGTTCAGCTCAAGGCTTGTCCTTGCCGCGCCGCTTGGGTGCTGTGGGTTGATCCTGCAACACCGATGCCACTTCAATCGCCAACGCTTCTGTAGGGAACGGCCCGGCAATATTCTCGCCGCCGACGCTGTCTATCCACCACTGGCCGTCTTTCGCCTGATTGATCAGGTACCCGTTGACGCTTTTTGCTGCCGACATCTATCTGCCTCGTTGGCTGGTTCAGGTGCGCAATGATAGCGCCAAATGCCCTCAACGGGTGCCGATGGGTGTAGGGTGGGGCAGATTGTCGCTAGACTGATGGCCGCGCAGGTCGTCGATCTCTGCTATCTATAAGACGTTGTGCAGCTTATCTGCGGAACTATCCATCAGAATATTTCTCTATGATGGCGTCGGTTAGCCAGTGCGGGGCATTGTAAGGTGCACGCCGCCTGATTAGACTGCGCCGAAACTCGTACACACAGCCCTTTCAAGGACTTATATGATCAAGAAATGCTTGTTCCCAGCAGCCGGTTACGGTACTCGCTTCCTGCCAGCGACTAAAGCCATGCCCAAAGAAATGCTGCCGGTGGTAAACAAGCCACTGATCCAGTACGGCGTCGAAGAAGCACTGGATGCCGGGTTGACCGAAATCTCCATCGTTACCGGTCGCGGCAAACGCGCCCTGGAAGACCACTTCGACATCAGCTACGAGCTGGAAAACCAGATCAAGGGCACTGACAAGGAAAAATACCTGGTCGGCATCCGTAAACTGCTCGACGAGTGCTCGTTCTCCTACACTCGCCAGACCGAAATGAAAGGCCTGGGCCACGCAATCCTGACCGGCCGTCCACTGATTGGCGACGAACCTTTCGCCGTAGTACTGGCGGACGACTTGTGCGTCAACCTCGAAGGCGACGGCGTACTGACCCAGATGGTCAAGCTGTACAAGCAGTTCCGCTGCTCGATCGTGGCCATCCAGGAAGTCGATCCTCAGGAAACCAACAAGTACGGCGTGATCGCCGGCGAGATGATTCGCGACGACATCTATCGCGTTCACAGCATGGTCGAGAAGCCAAAACCTGAAGATGCACCGTCGAACCTGGCGATCATCGGCCGTTACATCCTGACCCCGGACATCTTCGACCTGATCGAACAGACCGAGCCAGGCAAGGGCGGCGAAATCCAGATCACCGACGCCCTGATGAAGCAAGCGCAAAACGGCTGCGTCATGGCCTACAAGTTCAAAGGCAAGCGTTTCGACTGCGGTGGCGCCGAAGGCTACATCGACGCAACCAACTTCTGCTTCGAGAACTTCTACAAGACTGGCAAGGCTTACTGATAGCGCCTGAGCTGCTTGTATTGAAAAGCCACCTTCGGGTGGCTTTTTCATTTTTCGGCCCCAAATAGTTTGCAACGCTTGCCCAAAGGGCGCTCGCAGGTATGCTGGTGTCCTGCCGAGGAGATAGTAATGGCCTACGATTTTGACCTATATGTGATTGGTGCCGGTTCTGGCGGTGTGCGGGCTGCGCGGTTCGCGGCCGGTTTTGGTGCGAAAGTCGCCGTGGCCGAGAGCCGCTACCTGGGCGGTACATGCGTGAACGTTGGCTGTGTGCCGAAAAAACTGCTGGTCTACGGTGCGCACTTCGCCGAAGACTTCGAGCAATCGCAAGGTTTTGGCTGGACTCCGGGTGAAGCGACGTTCGACTGGGCGACGCTGATCGCCAACAAGGATCGCGAGATCAATCGCCTGAACGGCATTTATCGCAATCTGCTGGTCAACAGCGGTGTGGCCTTGCATGAAGGTCACGCGAAAATCGTCGATCCGCATCAGGTTGAGATCAATGGCGAGCGTTACACCGCCAAAAACATCCTGATTGCCACCGGTGGTTGGCCGCAGATCCCGCAGATTCCGGGGCACGAGCATGCCATCAGCTCCAACCAGGCGTTCTTCCTTAAAGAGCTGCCCAAGCGCGTTCTGGTGGTCGGTGGTGGTTACATTGCGGTGGAGTTCGCCGGGATTTTCCACGGGCTGGGTGCCGAGACAACGCTGCTGTACCGCGGTGATCTGTTTCTGCGTGGCTTCGACGGCGCAGTGCGCAAACATTTGCAGGAAGAGCTGACCAAGCGCGGCATGAACCTGCAATTCAATGCCGACATCGAACGTATCGACAAGCAGGCCGATGGCAGCCTGAAGGCGACGCTCAAGGATGGTCGTGAGCTGGAGGCGGATTGCGTGTTCTACGCCACCGGTCGGCGTCCGATGCTCGACAACCTGGGGCTGGAAAACACCGGGGTCAAACTCGACAAGAAAGGTTTTGTCGAGGTCGATGAACAGTATCAAACCGCTGAACCGTCAATCCTGGCCCTCGGTGATGTGATTGGTCGGGTACAACTCACGCCGGTTGCTCTGGCCGAAGGCATGGCCGTGGCGCGGCGCTTGTTCAAGCCTGAGCAATATCGCCCGGTGGATTACAAGATGATCCCGACCGCCGTGTTCAGCTTGCCGAACATCGGCACTGTCGGGCTGACTGAAGAAGAGGCGCGCGAGGCTGGGCACGATGTGGTGATCTTCGAAAGCCGTTTTCGGCCGATGAAGCTGACCCTGACTGAATGCCAGGAACGCACCTTGATGAAACTGGTGGTGGACGCCAAGACCGACAAGGTCCTGGGCTGCCACATGGTCGGTCCGGACGCTGGCGAGATCGTGCAAGGGTTGGCGATTGCCCTGAAAGCGGGCGCGACCAAGCGCGACTTCGACGAAACCATAGGTGTGCATCCGACGGCCGCCGAAGAGTTCGTCACCATGCGTACGCCAGTCGCGGGTTAATCGTTCTTCTGTGGCGCTGATGCGTCTGGCGCTGTCGCAACGACAGCGGCCAGGCGCACGCTTTCATCCAGGCTTGCCTGCAACTTGATCAGTTCAACTTCCAGCGCTTTGTTGATGTGCGACTGCTCGTCAATGTTCTGCTTGAGAGACTGGCTTTCCAGCAAGGCAATGCGCAAGCGTTCCTGGAGGAGGGTGCGTTCGCTGTCGATGCGGGTGACCTGTTCCAGTAACTGATCCTGTCGGCTGTTGGTGTGCTTGAGTTGCTCCTGCAACAGGCTCAACTCCCGCAGCGTGCCACGGTTTTCGGTCAGCAGACGCTCATTGTCGCGATGCAGTTGGGTGATTTCATCCTGGCGTACCAGTGCGCTTTGCTGGGCCTGACGCAACTCCATCTGAATCTGCTGCACCTGGCCTTCGTGGCGTCGCTGTTCCTGCTCGCGCTGGTCTTTGACGGCGTTGCGGTAGTGCTCCAGTGCTTCGCGGGCGTGCAGGTGTTTTTCTTCCAGTGAGCGGATCTGCTCGTCCTTGTCCTGCAAGCGCAATTCGAAATCGGCCAGTGCCTGGTTCAGCCCGGCGTTGCGGGTTTGCTCGGTTTGCAGCATCGAGCGGGTGTCGTGCAGTTCCGCCGATTCCTGGGTCAGCGCCAGGCTTTGAATTTCGTATTGCTGTTGCAATTCGGTATTGGCCTCGCGGGCCTCGTGCAGCTGGGTTTCCAGCTCTTTTCGTTGTTGCTCGAACTGCGCGCGTGCCTGGTCGATGGGTTCTTGCGCCTGTTCTTTCAGGCGTTGCGCCAGTCGCGCCACCAGCGCTGTCAGCTCATCATCGATCGGTTCGGAAGGTGCTGGCGCGGGTTCGGCGCCGTCATCGAGCTCTTTCAGATAGCGATGGATCGTGGTTTTCGAGCCGGTATTACCCATTTCGATCCGCACTGCGTCGATGCTCGGGTGTTCGCCCCGGGCGAGGATTGCCGAGCGTGCCGCTTGCACCAGTGCCTTGTTTACGCCGCCACGTGCCATGTGTTCTCCTACGATTTGATACTGTGGTACGTACCACTAATATGAGCAATGTACCATGCCGTGAATAAAGTTAAAAACTTGTGATAACTAATGCGGGATATACTGGTATTACCCCGTGTGATGAGCTGTAGACCGGGTTTTCAATCGCCAACGCGGTACGTTTTCGAGCACTGAGCCCATGACCGATCTGGATCGCTACCTGCAAGCCGCTACCCGCGACAACACCCGTCGCAGCTATCGCGCGGCCATCGAGCACTTCGAAGTCAGCTGGGGTGGGTTCCTCCCGGCGACCAGCGATAGCGTTGCGCGGTACCTGGTTGCACATGCGGGCGTGCTGTCGATCAATACCTTGAAGTTGCGCTTGTCCGCGTTGGCGCAGTGGCACAACAGCCAGGGGTTCGCCGATCCGACCAAGGCGCCGGTGGTGCGCAAGGTGTTCAAAGGCATTCGCGCGCTGCACCCGGCCCAGGAAAAACAGGCTGAACCCTTGCAGCTTCAACATCTGGAGCAAGTGATCGCCTGGCTGGAGCAGGAAGCACAATCCGCCAGGGCGCAGGGCGATCGCGCGGGATTGCTGAGAGCCAAGCGCGACACCGCACTGATCCTGCTGGGCTTCTGGCGTGGTTTTCGTAGTGATGAGTTGTGCCGCGTGCAGATCGAGCATGTACAAGCCAGCGCCGGTTCAGGCATTACCCTCTACTTGCCACGCAGCAAGGGCGATCGCGAGAACCTCGGCCAGACCTACCAGACACCCGCCTTGCAGCGCCTGTGCCCGGTACAGGCCTACATCGAATGGATTACCGAAGCCGCGTTGGTCCGTGGCCCCGTGTTTCGTGGCATCGATCGCTGGGGCCATTTGAGCGAGGAGGGCTTGCACGCCAATAGCGTTATCCCGTTGTTGCGCCAGGCACTGGAGCGCGCCGGCATTGCGGCCGAGCACTACACCAGTCACTCCCTGCGTCGTGGCTTCGCCACCTGGGCCCATCAGAGCGGTTGGGATTTGAAGTCGTTGATGAATTACGTGGGCTGGAAGGATGTGAAGTCAGCCATGCGCTATGTTGAAGCCAGCCCATTTCTCGGGATGACCCGAATCGCTGAAAAGCCGTTGGCGCTGTAGATCACGTTTTCTTCTATTAATACGCTCAGCTAATAGCGAAAACAAATCAGCAACATCAGGTTTGCCAATGAGCCAACTGGCGATCGGGTGGGTAGGATTCACCACATCAACTTCTTAACCCCTGACGGAGAGTCACCGATGCCTATCATCAACAGCCAAGTTAAACCGTTCAAAGCTACCGCCTACAAAAACGGCGACTTCGTACACGTGTCGGACGCTGACCTGAAAGGCAAGTGGTCTGTCGTTTTCTTCTACCCAGCTGACTTCACCTTTGTTTGCCCGACCGAACTGGAAGACCTGGCTGACAACTACGCCGAGTTCCAAAAACTGGGCGTCGAGATCTACAGCGTTTCCACCGATACCCACTTTGCCCACGCTGCCTGGCACAACACTTCGCCAGCGATCGGCAAAATCCAGTACACCATGATCGGCGACCCGACTCATGTCATCTCCCGCAACTTCGACGTGCTGATCGAAGAAGCTGGCCTGGCTGACCGTGGCACTTTCGTGATCAACCCTGAAGGCCAGATCAAAATCGTTGAACTCAATGATGGCGGTGTAGGTCGTGACGCTTCCGAGCTGCTGCGCAAAATCAAGGCCGCTCAATACGTCGCCGCTCACCCGGGCGAAGTGTGCCCAGCCAAGTGGAAAGAAGGCGAAGCCACTCTGGCTCCGTCCCTGGACCTGGTCGGCAAGATCTAAGTCTGTGACGCGCTTCATCAGGGCGGAGCTCCGCACCTACTAAGTAAGCTGCACCGCCCCATAAAACGCCCGGGCGAGATTCGCTCGGGCGTTTTTTTATGTCTGATTGCTCTCTATTCAAACAGCATCTAAGGAAATCGCCCGTATGTTGGACGCCAATCTTAAAGCCCAGTTGAAATCGTACCTGGAACGGGTCACTCAGCCGATCGAGATCGTTGCATCCCTCGACGACGGTGCGAAATCCCAGGAAATGCTCGCGTTACTCAAAGACGTTGCCAGTCTTTCCACCCAGATTACTTTGCTCGACAACGGTAACGATGCGCGTAAACCATCGTTCTCGATCAATCGCCCGGGAGCCGATATCAGCCTGCGTTTCGCCGGCATCCCGATGGGCCACGAATTCACATCCCTGGTGCTGGCCTTGCTGCAAGTCGGCGGCCACCCATCGAAAGCCAGTGCCGACGTTATCGAGCAGATCCGCTCGCTCAAAGGCGAGTTCAACTTCGAGACTTACTTCTCGCTGTCCTGCCAGAACTGCCCGGATGTGGTTCAGGCGCTGAACCTGATGGCTGTGCTGAACCCGAACATCCGCCACGTCGCCATCGACGGCGCGCTGTTTCAGGCCGAAGTTGACGAGCGCCAGATAATGGCCGTGCCAAGCGTTTACCTGAACGGCGTGAACTTCGGCCAGGGTCGCATGGGCCTGGAAGAAATCCTCGCCAAGATCGACACCAGCGGCATCGAGCGTCAGGCCGAGAAGATCAGCGCCAAGCAAGCCTTCGACGTACTGGTCGTCGGCGGTGGCCCGGCCGGTGCTTCAGCGGCAATTTACGCCGCTCGTAAAGGCATTCGCACCGGCGTGGCGGCTGAACGTTTTGGTGGCCAGGTGCTCGACACCATGGCCATCGAGAACTTCATCTCCGTGCAGGAAACCGAAGGGCCGAAACTGGCCGTGGCACTGGAAGAACACGTTAAGCAATACGACGTGGACATCATGAACCTGCAACGCGCCGACAAGCTGGTGCCGGGAAAAAACGGTGAATTGCACGAAATCCATTTCGCCAGCGGCGCGTCCTTGAAAGCCAAGACCGTGATCCTCGCCACCGGCGCGCGCTGGCGTGAAATGAACGTTCCGGGTGAGCAGCAATACCGCAACAAGGGTGTGGCGTACTGCCCGCACTGTGACGGTCCGCTGTTCAAAGGCAAGCGTGTGGCGGTGATCGGTGGCGGTAACTCCGGCGTCGAAGCAGCCATCGACCTGGCGGGGATCGTGTCCCACGTAACCCTGCTGGAGTTCGACGTGCAACTGCGCGCCGACGCGGTACTGCAGCGCAAGTTGCACAGCCTGCCGAACGTTACCGTGATCACCAGTGCGCAAACCACTGAAGTGACCGGCGATGGCCAGAAGGTCAACGGCCTGCGCTACAAGGATCGTCAGTCGGACGAGCTGCGCACTGTCGAGCTGGAAGGGATTTTTGTGCAGATCGGTCTGTTGCCTAATACCGATTGGCTTAAAGGCACCATCGAGCTGTCGCCGCGCGGCGAGATCATTGTCGATGCCCGTGGTGAGACGTCGATCCCCGGCGTGTTCGCGGCCGGCGACGTGACCACCGTGCCGTACAAGCAGATCGTGATTGCGGTGGGCGAGGGCGCCAAGGCTTCCCTGAGCGCATTCGATCACTTGATTCGCACCTCGGCGCCGGCATAAACGCCGAAGCTGAAAACACAAAACCCCATGAGCGATCATGGGGTTTTTTGTGTCTTGCACTGATCTTTACTACACAGAGCGTGAGAACGATCAAGGCTGCGATCGTTTTACAACGGTGCCGGCTGAATGATCTCAACCCAGTAGCCATCCGGGTCCTTGATGAACGCCAGGCTCTTCATGCGACCGTCGTTCAGGCGTTTCTGGAAATCGCAGCCCAACGCTTCAAAACGTTCGCACGCGGCACGGATGTCTGGGACCGAGATGCAGATATGGCCGAAGCCGCGCGGGTCGGTGTTGCCGTTGTGATAGGCGAAATCCGCGTCGTTCTCGGTGCCGTGGTTGTGGGTCAGTTCGAGAATGCCGGGGATCGATTTCATCCACTCGGTGCGGGCAGCGGCATCGGCCGGGATCTGGTTTTTATCGACCAGCGCCAGGAAGTACAGGCTGAACTCGGCTTCCGGGAAATCACGCTTTTCCACCAGCGAGAAACCCAGGACGCGGGTGTAGAAATCCAGCGACCGGGTGATGTCCTTGACCCGCAGCATGGTGTGGTTGAAGACGAACTTCTGGGTGGCGGTGTCAGGTTGGGCGGTCACACCAGGAAATGTATTGAGTTCGTGCAGGCTCATGGGCCCTCCGGAAATTCCAAGAATGCTCACAATGATACGCAAGGGCCCTGGCATCGCCAAACCAAAACCGCAGGCTTGCCTGCCGGGCGGGTGAAGCTCAGACTTCGCGGCTCAATCCGTGAGTGTTCATTACAATGATCCGACCCTGTCAATTGATGTTCGTCCTTATGTGTCTGCTTTCAGGTGTTACCCGTGCTGATGCAGAAGCTCCGGTCGTGACCTGGCCCAATGGATGGACTGTCGAGACCGTGCCGCAAGACGAGGCCAAACCTCAGGTTTCCCGCCAGCGCGGGGTAAAAAACGACCAGGACGGGACACCGGTAATGGTGATGGAGTTGACCATGACTCAAGTGGAAAGCGGTCATCAGGTGAATCTGGAAGGTGTGTTACTGGAAATGCGCAAGTCCGTGCAGAAAGACTTTTTTCAGGGCGGCTATCAGAGCGTCTGCAACAAAATTCATCCGACTGCCTTGAGCCGGTTATCGGCGCTGGAAACTACCTGCACCATTACCCAGAACGGTCGACATGTGTTGTCTCAAACATTGGTCGCCGCAGTGGACGGCGATAAAGCCTATGTTCTTTCCTACGCGGGGCAGGCTGAGGTTTATAAGGCAAGTCAGGGCGACATAGAGGCAGCTCGAAACAGCTTGAAACTTTAGTTTAAGGTTTCTGTACCCACGCTTTTGAGCATGGCCCGGATTTTTAGATAGCCAAACGGATTAAGCACAAAGTTAGTCAGTCTATAGCGAGTTGATCGGCGACTATCGTCGCATTTTAGACGGCATCCATGAAAAAGCCCTGCATTGGCAGGGCTTTTTTATTACCGTGAGCGCTTAGGCACGCAGCCAGGAGTCAACGGTGGCTGCACCGTATTGTTCCTTCCAGGCTTTCAGGCCGCGGTGATTGCCGCCCTTGGTTTCAATCAGTTCACCCGTGTGCGGGTTCTGATAAACCTTGACCACGCGAGCGCGGCGGGTTTTAGGGGCGGTTGCCTGCTGCAGGCCGGATTTCGCCGGGTGCGGGTCGAGGATGGCGATGATGTCGCGCAAGCTCTTGCCGTAGGTTTTCATCAGCCCCTGGAGCTTTTCTTCGAATTCGATTTCTTTTTTGAGACCGGCATCGTTCTTCAAAGATTCCAACTGCTTGAGCTGTTCTTGAAGGGCCTTTTCAGCTGCACGGAATTCAGCGAGTCTGGACAATATCTTTACTCCAATAGTGTGTTTGGCTGAAACCAACCGCAAACAAAGCTATAAGCCAAGAGCCTTGAAGCGACTCGGTGATAATGGCACGCCTGCCGATTTTGCACAGGTATGAAAAATTGTAGTAGTTAATTGGCCAAGAGTAAATCCTGACTTTTTCTTCATGTAACAAGAGTAGTCTTTTGATTCAATTTGGCGCGCATCATCATGATTCCGGCGCTTAACGTGGTTAGTTAATGATCACTTAATGCTCTAATGAACTCTGCGCCGGGCATCGGCCGGCCGAACAGATAACCTTGCAGAAAGTTCACGCCATGGGCAGTCAGATAGTCACTTTGCTCCTCGGTTTCCACCCCTTCGGCGACGATGCCCAGATCGAGTTTGGCCGAGAGTTCGATGATGCTGTCCAGAATGTGCCGGGAGAGGGCGTCGACACCGATCATGGCGACAAAGCTCTGGTCGATTTTCAGGAAGTCCACATTGAACTGACGCAAGTAACCGAGGCTTGAATGGCCGGTGCCAAAGTCGTCGATGGCGATCATCACGCCCAGCGCGCGAAGCCGTTCGAACAACTGCAGGGTGATGGCTGTCGGTTCGACCAGTTCGCGCTCGGTCAACTCCAGCACTAAATGGACACTGCCCGGTGCAAAAGCACTGAGGAATTCTCGGCAGTCTTCGACCAGCGCAAGATCCCGGCAATGACTGGCGGTGATGTTGATGCCAATGTGGAATGGCCCCTCGAACGATGCCGACAAGGGCGCCAGCAATGTGGCGGTCTGTTGCATCAGCGAGCGGGTCATCGGCACGATCAGACCGGAATGTTCGGCAAACGGGATAAACAGATCCGGACGCACCAGGCCTTCCCTGGGATGTTTCCAGTGCATCAATACTTCGGTGCCGGACCACAGCTTATTGTCGCCATGCACCACGGGCTGAAAGTAAGGAATGAATTCTGCTGCCTCCAGCGCCCGCTGCATTTCACGGCTGGGCGACATCGAGCGCTTCTGCAGCACATGCCCGATCGAACCTGACACCACGCCGAAGAACATCAACAGACTGAACAGTGGCGGGTACTCACTACGCATGTAACGCCAGGTTTCTCCTTCGGGGAAACCTGCGGCCACCGTAAAGGCATAACGCGAGGACGTCAGCGTACTTTGTGCTACTGGCAAGGCGGGCAGGGCGTCCTCGTGAACTTTGCCGTCGGCAGACATCCAGTTGGGACCGACTTGTAGCAACAGTAATGTCTTGCGGCCGATCAGGCGCAATTCATTGCTCAGGTGATAACCGTTCAGCGTGGTCAATGCCCCTTTATTTCCTTCGCTGAGCCGGTACACCAACAGCGCGGTATTGGGCGTGACCGGGTTGCCGTTCATGAGCCATAACTGGCCTTGGGTGTAGTCGCCGGGATTAACCTTTTCCTGATATTCACCGAACAACGAACTGCAATAGAGGTTGTCGTCCCACACCAGGTTGGTCGAGCGCACGAAGGGCCGGCGCGTAACTTGTTCGCGCAAGGCCAGTTTGACGTCATTGCAGTTTTTGCCAGCCAGCGGCAGGAGCTCCTGCGCCGCTTGGGCGGTGTTGTCGAGCATCAGTTCGAACTGGCGAATGGATTCTTCGCCAGTCAGTTCAGTACTTTGCTTGAGGGTACGTTCAGCCTGCAGATAGAGAATGGCGACTCCCAGCAACACCGGGAGCAATCCGCTCAAAACAGTCACAGTGATTCGGGTGCCACGCTTGCGGCGACTTTTGACGTTCAGTGGCATTCGCAAATCCATCGCGATAAAAGAGGGCTCTCAAAGGTTGGCAGGTCGACATGCCTCCCAAAAGAGTTCAGCCATGATAGTTGGCTATCGGCCCTTATGCCGCTCAACCTTTAATCAATCTTGAGGCCAGTTTAATAAAGGCCAGCGTCGCGGGGGATGACTGACGCTGATCGAGCACCGCCAGACCGACTTGGCGGCTGATGGGGGGCGACAGCGGTTTTTTCACGTAGCGGTTGTCGTTGTCGTCAGGCAGTGAGCTTTCGGCGACGACAGTCAAGGCATCGCCACGGCCTACGACGTCCAATGTGCTGAGCAACTGCGAGCAGCGATAACGAATGTTCGGCGTCAATCGCGCCGTATTGAACAGGCGCGATACCAGCTCCGAAGACCCGGCTTCGGTCAGCACAAAAGGGTCGTGGCACAAATCGTTCAGGCGCAAGCTGCCGCGACCGGCCAGTACATGGTCGACAGGCAGCAGCGCGACCATCTGGTCCTCGATCAAGGCCACGGTGTCGAAACGCTCTTGGGGCAACACCACGAAGCCGATGTCGATACGCCGTTCTTCCAGCCACTGAATCACCTGACGATCCGGCCCTTCATCGATATGAACCTCGATGCCCGGATGCGAGGCGCGGTAGTGCTGCAAGATCCTGGGCAACAGCTTGATCGATGAGGTCGGGCCGAACGAGCCGATACGCAGAGTTCCGGTTTTCATCCCGCGTGAATCGGCCGCCTCCTGGCGCAAAGTGTTGGCCAGCCCGAGCATTGCCCGAGCGCGCAGTAATAGCTGCTGGCCGATATCACTGAGCTCGACCTGGGACTGATGCCGGCGCAGCAGCTCGACACCCAACTCCTGCTCCAGCGACTTGAGTGCGTGGGAGACCGCAGACTGGGAAATCTCCAAACGATGGGCGGCCGCCGTGAAGCCGCGCAGTTCGGCCACCAGCGAGAAAATCTCGAGTTGAGTGAGGGTCATGAGCTTTTACTCATTTTACGATGATCGATCATTAGTCGAATGATACGCCACATGCCCGATTTCTGGTGGTGGAGACTTATGACTACGTGTGAACAGACCCTTGCGAACTCTTCGGATGTGCCGGTTTATCTGAAACTGGCGGCGGTCACCATGATCTGGGGCGGGACGTTCGTCGCCGGGCGGTTTCTGGCCGACAGCCTCAGTCCGTTATTCGCTGCGAGTCTGCGGTTCCTGCTGGCGAGCGTGGCGTTGCTGGTGTTCCTGCTGCTGGCGCGGGTGCCCTTGGTGCGACCCAGCCCCAGGCAATGGTTGCAATTGGCGCTGTTGGGATTCTTCGGGATTTTCTTCTACAACCTGTGCTTCTTTTACGGGCTGCATTACATCAACGCGTCCCGGGCGTCTTTGATCGTGGCGTTGAACCCGGCGGTGATCGGCCTGGCTTCTTGGCTGTTGTTCAAGGAGCGGCTGAGTCGGGCGAAAGTGGCTGGTATTGCGATCTGCATTGCTGGCGCCAGCCTGGTGATCGTCAGCCGCAATCCGCAGTTACTGGACGGCAATGCCGATGCCTGGATCGGCGATCTGTTGATCTTCGGCTGCGTGCTCGGCTGGGGCATTTATTCGCTGTTCTCCAAAGGCCTGAATCAAACACTGGGGCCGGTGCAGACGGTGACGTACTCGATTTGGCTCGGCACGCTGATGCTCTGGGTGACCAGCGCCGTGCGGGGCGAGTTGAGTGTCGCGGCGCTCACCGGGCTCGGCGCGCAACAATGGTTGAGCCTGATGTACCTGGGCGTGCTGGGTTCGGCATTGGCCTACATTGGTTATTACGACGGCATCCGCAAAATCGGTGCGACGCGCTCGGGCGTGTTCATCGCCTTGAACCCTTTGACTGCTGTTCTTCTCGGCGCGTTGTTGCTGGGCGAGCAGCTGACACTGGCGATGTGCCTGGGCGGCGGGCTGATCCTGGCGGGGATTTTCCTGTGCAACAAACCGCTTGCGCAGGCCACGAAAAAGGGGATTGTATAAGAAGGCGGACAAACTGATTTACGCTGTGTAGAATCCGGTTACGCATATAAGAATAATCGTCTTCTGGCAGCAGAAGCCTCGCCCGCAAGAGCCTTGGGTCGACAATGAAGATATTTGGGTTCCAATTGATCTACGGTGACTTCCTCGCCCGCAGCGTGAGGGGCATCTCCTGCGCGCCACCCGCCGGTCTCAGCATTGCTAGCAACTAACGATCCGTTAATTCTAAAAGCATGATGAGGCGCCAAAATGGCAGATTTATACGAAAACCCAATGGGCCTGATGGGCTTTGAGTTCATCGAATTCGCATCGCCGACCCCGAACACCCTGGAGCCGATCTTCGAGATCATGGGCTTCACCAAGGTCGCGACCCACCGCTCCAAAGACGTGCACCTGTATCGCCAGGGCTCGATCAACCTGATCCTCAACAACGAACCCCACAGTGTGGCCTCGTACTTCGCGGCCGAGCACGGCCCGTCGGTGTGCGGCATGGCGTTCCGGGTCAAGGATTCGCAAAAGGCCTACAAGCGTGCCCTGGAACTCGGCGCCCAGCCGATCCACATCGAAACCGGTCCGATGGAATTGCACCTGCCGGCGATCAAAGGCATCGGCGGCGCTCCGCTGTACCTGATCGACCGTTTCGGTGAAGGCAGCTCGATCTACGACATCGACTTCGTGTTCATCGAAGGCGTTGACCGCAACCCGGTCGGCGCCGGTCTGAAGATCATCGACCACCTGACCCACAACGTGTATCGCGGTCGCATGGCCTATTGGGCCAACTTCTACGAGAAGCTGTTCAACTTCCGCGAAATCCGTTACTTCGACATCAAAGGCGAATACACCGGCCTGACATCCAAAGCCATGACCGCGCCGGACGGCATGATCCGCATCCCGCTGAACGAAGAGTCGTCCAAAGGCGCCGGGCAGATCGAAGAGTTCCTGATGCAGTTCAACGGCGAGGGCATCCAGCACGTGGCGTTCCTCACCGATAACCTGATCGATACTTGGGACCGCCTGAAAAAAATCGGCATGCGCTTCATGACGCCGCCGCCGGACACCTACTACGAAATGCTCGAAGGCCGTTTGCCGAACCACGGCGAGCCGGTCGATCAACTGCAAGCACGGGGCATCTTGCTGGACGGTTCGTCCGAACCTGGCGACAAGCGCCTGCTGCTGCAGATTTTCTCGGAAACCCTGATGGGGCCGGTGTTCTTCGAGTTCATCCAGCGTAAAGGCGACGATGGTTTCGGCGAAGGCAACTTCAAGGCTCTGTTCGAATCCATCGAGCGCGATCAGGTTCGTCGCGGTGTGCTTTCCACCGATTAAGCCGTTCCTGATGTGAAAAAGCCCGGTCAGCAGCAATGCTGGCCGGGCTTTTTTTTGAATCATGCAATTACATTGGCCGGCGTCGTTGCCGGACCAGATGCTTGAACCCTTCAAACACCAACGCCGCCACCGCCAGCCAGATCGGAATGTAAGTCAGCCATTCGCCGGCCTTGATGCTTTCCCCCAACAGCAACGCAACGCCCAGCAACAGCACGGGCTCGACGTAACTCAACAACCCGAACAGGCTGAACGGCAGCAGCCGGCTGGCAATGATGTAGACCACCAGCGCCGAAGCGCTGATCACCCCGAGCAGGGGAATCAACAGCGACAGCCAGGGATGTTGATCGAACACGCCAAAACCTTGTTCACCTCCCTGCACGAACCAGAACGCCACCGGCAGCATCAACGCCATGTCCAGCCAGAGCCCGCCAAGGTTGTCCGTGGCCAGGCGTTTGCGCAGGATGAAATAGATCGGATAGCCGATCACCACCAGCAACGTCGCCCAGGAAAAACCGCCGACCTGATACAACTCGTTGAGCACGCCGAGGCTGGCGAAGAACACGGCTATTTTCTGCAGATAGGAAAGGCGCTCGCCATAGACGATTCGCCCGGTCAGGACCATGGACAGCGGTAACAGGAAATACCCCAGCGACACGTCAAGGCTATAGCCGTTGAGTGGCGCCCACATGAACAACCAGAGTTGCAGGCCCAGCAGCACTGCCGAGCCGATCAGGGCGATGAGCAACTTCGGCTTGGCGGCCAGCCGCCGAAGAATCTCGACCACGCGTTTCCATTCGCCGGACACCACCATGAACACGGTCATGCATGGCGCGGTCAGCAACATCCGCCAACCGAAAATCTCCACGCCACTCAAGGGGGAGAGCAGTGAGGTGTAGTAATACATGACGGCAAACAGCATCGAGGCTGTGACCGATAGAGCGATACCTTTAGACAAACTGTCCTCGCGGGTTGAAGGTCAAACGGGGCGCGCAGGATACGTGGTTTTTGTGCTGAATATTGGCCAAGTGATCGATATTTTCAACATCGCGAGGGATGTTGAATCGCTATCGCGGGCAAGCCAGCTCCCAAAAGTAACTTCGTCGAAGCATAGTCAGCAGATCGACACAGAACCTGTGAGAGCGGGCTTGCCCGCGATAAATCTCAAGCCGAACGCGGTTTGCGTCCCGGCACAAAATGGCTCACATCATTGAACCCCGGTGTCGATGCATGCCCCGGTGTCACCAGCGAATCGATAAAGGCTTCATCTTCCGCCGTGATTTTCACCGCTTGCGCCTTGGTGTACCCATCCCACTGTTCTTCGGTGCGCGGGCCGACGATGGCCGAGGTGACGGCGCTGTTGTTCAGCACCCAAGCGATGGCGAACTCGACGATGCCCACGCCACGGTCCCGGGTGTATTGCTGGATCTGCTGGGCAATGCGCAAAGACTCAACCCGCCATTCGGTTTCCAGGATGCGTTTGTCCTGGCGACCGGCGCGGCTGTTGGCGTCCGGTGTCACATCCGGCGCGTACTTGCCGCTGAGCACACCGCGCGCCAGCGGACTGTAAGGCACCACGCCGAGGCCATAGTTTTGCGCGGCGGTGATCTGCTCGGTTTCCGCCTGACGGTTGACGATGTTGTACAGCGGCTGGCTGATCACCGGCCTGTCGACGCCGAGTTTGTCGGCCAAACGAATCACCTCGGCGATGCGCCAGCCACGGTAGTTCGACAGGCCCCAGTAGCGGATCTTGCCTTGACGAATCAGATCGCCGATGGCCGACACCGTGACTTCCAGCGGCGTGTTGTGGTCTTCGCGGTGCAGGTAATAGATGTCCAGATAATCGGTGCCCAACCGCGTCAGGCTGGCGTCGATGCCATTGAACAGGTGCTTGCGGCTCAAACCGCTGCGGTTCGGCACACCGTCCACCGGACCGAAGCCGACCTTGGTGGCGAGCACCCATTCGTGGCGGTGGCTGGCGATCGCTTCGCCGACGATCTCTTCGGAGCGGCCGTTGGTGTACACGTCCGCGGTGTCGATGAAGTTGATGCCCTGGTCCCAGGCCTTGCCGATGATCCGCAGGGAATCTTCGGTGCTGGTCTGTTCGCCGAACATCATGGTGCCCAATGTGAGGGTCGACACCTGTAAACCCGAATGACCCAGCGTGCGATAGCTCATGACGAAATCCTTTTACCGGTCAGAAAGCCCTAATCAAATACCAGAACCGCTGCGCGGAGCAATCTGAATTATCGACGCAGTGCCTCACAACGCTCCTGCAAGAACGTTTGCAACACCTTGACCCGCTCCGAGACCTGCACCCGATGCGGGCAGAGCAAATTGAATGGCACGCTTTCGCCTTGCCAGTCATCGAACAGCGTCACCAGCCGCCCAGCCTGCACATCGGCGGCGACGTCGAGCCAGGCCTTGTAGGCGATGCCATGCCCGGCCAGGGCCCAGCGGCGGGCAACTTCGCCGTCATCGCTCAGATAGTCGCCATGCACATCAACCTCCAGCACCTCATCGCCACGGCTGAAACGCCAATGGTTGTAGGGTCGGCCATTGCGCAGGTAGAGAAGGGCGCTGTGTTCGCCCAGTTCCTCGGGATGCTGCGGCGTGCCACGGCGGGTCAGGTACTCGGGGCTGGCACAGGCCACGCGCCGATGCTGCGGCAGAATCGGTAGCGCCACCAGCGTCGAGTCACTCGGCACACCGAAGCGCAGGGCCACATCGACCGTCTCGCGGAACAGGTCGGCATGTCGATCGTTGAGCAATAGTTGCAATTGAATGTTGGGGTGTTGGCGCTTGAAATCATCTAGCCACGGTAACAGCACATTGCGCCCGAAGTCCGACGGCGCCGCCAATTGCAGTACACCACTCAAGCCTTGGGTCTGTTGCTTCAACGCCTGCTCACCTTCGGCCAGCGCGGCCAGTGCCAGGCGCACGCTATCCAGATAGCGCCGGCCTTCTTCGGTCAGGCGCATGCTTCGCGTGGAACGGGCCAGCAAGCGGATGCCGAGACGGGTTTCCAGGCGTTTGAGGGCGATGCTGGCCGCCGCCGGAGTCAGCTCCAGGGCGCGGGCGGCGGCGGAAATGCTGCCGGAGTCGGCGGTGCGGACGAAGATCTCCAGGTCGAGAATCGAGCTCATTGGTAAAAATCCTTTAAAGATCCTTCTGATTTACCGGGATTTTTCTTCGATTGGCAACCGGAGAAGATTGAATCTCCCTAACCCGACCGGAGATCAGCTCATGACACAACTCAACGCTTGCTTGCACCATCAGACCGTCGTGGTGATCGGTGGCAGCAGTGGAATAGGCGCCGCCGTCGTCCGGGCCGCAGCCGAGCGTGAAGCCCGTGTAGTCGCGGTGAGTCGCCGCCAGCCAGCGGTCGACCATGATGCAAAGATTCGACACGAAGCGGCGGACGTCACCGATGAAGCGTCGTTGCGACAGCTGTTCGAGCGTATCGGCCCTTTCGATCATCTGGTGATCACGGCCGGTCCGAGTGTGAGTGCCAGACCGCTGGCCGACAGCGATTTGCAGCACGCCCAACAGGCCTTCGATGTCAAATTCTGGGGCGCGCTGCGGGCGATCCAGGTCGCGCTGCCATACCTGAGCGCACGTGGCAGCATCACGCTGACCTCGGGTTTGTTATCGCGCAAATTTGTCGCCGGGCAGTTCATCAAAACCACCTTGAATGCGGCGCTGGAGGCTTTGGGCAAGCAACTGGCCAAGGAACTGGCACCGCGCCGGGTCAACGTTGTAAGCCCTGGCGTGACCGACACCGAGGCTTACGCCGGAATGGACGAAACGCAACGCGCCGCGATGTTTGCCCGTACCGCCGCCGCATTGCCGGTGGGCCGGGTCGGCACCCCACAAGATCTGGCGGCAGCGTTTATTCTGGCGATGGAAAACGACTTTATCAGCGGCACCGTCATCGACGTCGACGGAGGAGGGTTGCTATGAGTTGGCACTTTGATCATCTGGCCTTCAACACCCCCGACGGGCAACCGTTGCAGGAGGCCTTCGGTTCGTTGTTGGGATTGGCGCCGGGACGCCGCCCGCCATTCCCGTTCCCCGGACGCTGGTTGTATCAGGATGCGCAGGCGCTGGTGCATGTAATCGAACAGCCGGCGTTCGATGAAACGGCGTTGAGCCACATTGCCTTTCGCACCGATGAGGACGCCGCCACGGTGTTGCGGCGGGTGCAGGCCAGCGGTTTGCGGTATCAGGTGGCGCAGGTGCCGGAAGACGGGATCTGGCAGATTTTCGTGCAGATGCCGGGTGGGTTGCTGATTGAGCTGGATGCCAAGGCGGGGAGTCTGGTGGGCGTTTAAGGACGATGTTTAAAAGACATTTCCAGATACTCACTAAGGCTACATATTCTTGCGCCGCTGCCTACGACTGCGCCAGAATCCGCCGGCTTGTGCGCCTTGGGCCTGGGTTTTATCGTTTCCCCGTCGCTGAAAAACAGCGATCGGGTTTGGTAGCCCGGGTCTCTAATTGCAAAGCACTGCCTTTTGCCGAGCCTTTTCGTCTCGTCTTTATGGTGGTCATGCGCAGGGCACCTTCGGGTGCGCCGTTTTCCTAGAGCCCGGTCTACCAACCTGCGTATGGCCTCCACCCATCGTTTGGTAGCGAGGGTGATGGCTCCTTTTAAGCGCTTTAGGAGTTTCATCTATGTTCAAACCAACGCCAAATCCACCAGAAGCGGACGACGTTTCCCCCTACGAAACCCCCGATTCCAAAAAACTCAACGAAGCCGCCGAGCGCGCCCTCGATCATTACCTCAAACCACCCACCCCCAAAACTACCAAGCGCAAACCCAGCACCATTTACCATGTCGGTGAGAAAGTCGATAACGAAACCCTGCTGGTCAACGCCTGCGAATCCCTGGCGTCAGCGAGCATGATGCTCACTGAATTCGCCGGATTGATGGACATGCCGCATCGCAACATGATGTTGGGGATTCAATCGGTGGTCATGCTTGGGGAACTGGCCGTCAACCGAGTGCTGGATAACCTCGATCCGCAAGGCTGACGAAAGTCTGTAGTGAGAGCACTCCTTGTGGCGAGGGAGCTTGCTCCCGCTCGGCTGCGCAGCAGTCGCAAAGCCTGGGCATGCGGTATGTCTGAAAAACCGCGATCACCGGGATTGGGGTCGCTTCGCAACCCAGCGGGAGCAAGCTCCCTCGCCACAGAAGCAATTGCGAATGCATGGAATGAGAAACGGCCCGGGAGGGCCGCTTTTGTTTTCGCTGCACCTTAAACCCGCAAGGTCCGCGTCATGCGCAACGCCAGCAAGCTCCCGCACACAATCACACCCGCCAGCAGGTACAACGCCGCATCGGTCGACCCGGTGCTGTCTTTGACCCAACCCACCAGATACGGGCTAAGGAACCCCGCCATCTGCCCCATGGAGTTGATCAACGCCAAGCCACCGGCCGCCGCACCGGCGCTGAGCATCGCCGTCGGCACCGGCCAGAACATCGGCAAGCCGGTGAGGGCGCCCATGGTGGCGAGGGTCAGGCCGAGAATCGCAAGAGCTGGCGTGGTCGCGAAGTTGACCGCGATCAGCAGGCCGACGGCGCCCATTAGCATCGGCACCACCAGGTGCCAGCGACGTTCTTTGCGCAGGTCCGCCGAGCGGCCCACCATCAACATGAACACCGCCGCCAGCAGGTACGGAATCGCGCTCAACCAGCCAATCACCAGGTTATCGCTGAAACCCAGGTTCTTGATGATCGACGGCAACCAGAAGTTGATCGCATAGACACCGCTCTGAATGCAGAAATAAATCAGGCCGAACGCCCAGATCGCCGGGTTCTTGAACACTGCCCGCAAGGAGTCAGTGGTGGTTTTCGGTTTACTGGCCAGGTCTTCGGCGTGGTCGGCTTCAAGCACCGAACGCTCGTACGGGGTCAGCCACTTGGCGTTGGCGTAACTGTCGCTGAGCAGGAAATAGGCGAGGGCGCCGAGGATCACGGTCGGAATGCCTTGCAGCAGGAACATCCACTGCCAGCCGGCCAAACCGGCCTGGCCTGCGCCGAAGTGGTTGAGGATCCAGCCGGAAAACGGGCTGCCCAGCAGGCCCGATACCGGGATCGCCGACATGAACAGCGCCATGATGCGGCCACGGCGGAACGTTGGGAACCACTGCGAAAGGTAAAGCACCACGCCCGGGAAGAACCCGGCTTCGGCGGCGCCGGTGAACAGGCGCAGGGTGTAGAACTCGGTGGGTGTGGTGACGAACAGCAGGCACGTCGAGAGCGTGCCCCACGTCATCATCATCAACGCGATCCAGCGTCGTGGGCCGAACTTGGTCAGGGCCAGGTTGCTCGGCACGCCGCACAATACGTAGCCGATAAAGAAGATTCCGGCACCGAGGCCGTACACGGTTTCGCTGAATTTCAGCGCGTCGAGCATCTGCAGTTTGGCAAACCCGACGTTCACCCGGTCGAGGTAGTTGAACAGGTAGCAGATGAAGATGAAGGGGATCAAACGCAAGGTAATGCGTTTGTAGACGGCGTTCTTGTCGTCAGCGTTGGCCAGGGTAGCGGTGGCGCTCTGTGACATGGCGGGCTCTCTCTTTATTATGATTTTTTGCGACGCAAGGGTAACGTTGATCGCCCGGTGAGTCTCGGCCACCCTTTGGGTGGTTGTCTTTGTGCCTGAGCACAGGGTTTGCGACCCTGGCCTGTGCGGCTGAACAAGCCGCCCCATCACGCTTTCAAGGATCCCCGCTATGTTTGAACTCGATCACGACCTGGCCCAGGACATCGTCGACCGGGCGATGGCCATCCTGCCCTACAACGTCAATGTCATGGACAGTCAGGGGCTGATTCTTGGCAGCGGCGAGCCGGAGCGCATCAACACCCGTCACGAAGGCGCGCAACTGGTGCTGGCCAACGGGCGCGTGGTGGAGATCGACGCGCAAACGGCGATTCATCTCAAAGGCGTGCAGCCGGGCATTAATCTGCCGCTGTTGCTCGATCAGCGCTTGATCGGCGTGCTGGGCATTACTGGCGAACCGGAGCAATTGCGCACCTACGCCGAACTGGTGCGCATGACCGCCGAGATGCTGGTGGCCCAGCGCAATCAGCAGGCCGAGCAGCAATGGCGGCGCCAACGGTGCGACGATCTGCTGGCATTGCTGTTGAGCGAAGCAGGGGATTCGCCACGGTTGCTGGATGAAGCGCAGCAACTGGGGCTCAAGCCGCAGCTGACACGAGTGCCGTATCTGTTCGAGTTGGGCATCGAACACGGCCCGAGCCAGACCGTCGAAGCGCTCAGCGCCTGGCTGATGTCGCGCTACCCGGACAGTTGGTGCGTGAGCTCGGCCAAATCTTCGTTGCTCTGGTGCCGCCCGGCGACGCCTGCGGTCGAGAACGAACGATTGCTGGAAAAGCTCGATGGCCTGGGCTGGAACATTTTGCGCATTGCCGTGGGCGGGCAGGCCGACGGCTTGTCGGGGTTGCGTCGCTGCTATCGACGGGTCGGCGATTTGCTGGCCTACGGGCGCGATGTGTTGCCGCATTCGCGCTTGCTGATCCTGAACCGTTATCGGCTACCGGTGATGCTCTGGCGGCACCGCGACGATGATGCGCTGGATGAACTGCTGCGGCCGCTGCGTAAAGTCATCGCCAAGGACGGTAACGGGCAATTGCTGGCCACCCTGCGCAGTTGGTGCGAACACGACGGCCAGAGCCAGGCCTGCGCCGATGCCCTGGGCATCCACCGCAACAGTTTGCGTTATCGCATGGAGCGGATCGCCGAACTCAGCGGCGTCGACCCGCTGAAGCTCGACGGAATGCTCGCACTGTACCTTGGCGTCCAGCTCCTGCCACAAACCGAGCTGCCGACCACCGCTCCGTAGCAGCTGCCGAGCCTGCGTTCGGCGACGCAGTCGTCGTAAATTCTATAAATACGGCTTACCTGACACACCGCGCCGCATGATTTCACGACGGCTTCGCCGCCGAACGCAGCCTCGCAGGCTCGGCAGCTGCTACGACGAACAGTGCGGACAAGGGTTTTGTGGAAATGAACAATAATCCACATGGCCGCTTGTGCAGCGGACCGGCGTTATTGTTCAGGCCTGCTGGCAGCATGGACGCATTGGAACTGGAGAATTCGCATGAAAATCGTCATTGCCCCCGATTCGTTCAAGGACAGCCTGAGTGCCCAGGGTGTGGCCGAGGCCATAGCGCTGGGGTTGGCGCAGGTTTGGCCAGACGCGCAATTGCTCAAGTGCCCAATGGCTGATGGTGGCGAAGGCACGGTCGAGTCGATTCTGGCCGCGTGCGATGGGGAACTGCGCCGCACCCGTGTTCGCGGGCCGTTGGGCGCCACGGTCGATGCCGCCTGGGGCTGGTTGCCGCAGAGTCATACCGCGATCATCGAAATGGCCGAGGCCAGTGGCCTGCAACTGGTGCCGCTTGACCTGCGCGATGCCTGTACCAGCAGCACCTTCGGCACCGGCGAACTGATCCGCGCTGCGCTCGATGCCGGGGCGCAACGAGTGATTCTGGCGATTGGTGGCAGTGCCACGAATGACGGCGGCGCCGGGGCGATGCAGGCCTTGGGGGTGAAACTGCTGGATGCCCAGGGCCAAACCCTGGCGCCGGGTGGTCTGGCGCTGGCGCAACTGGCCCGTCTCGATTTGAGCGACATTGATCCGCGTCTGGCCGGCGTGCGTTTCGACATCGCCGCCGACGTCAATAATCCGCTGTGCGGTCCTCAGGGGGCGTCAGCGATTTTCGGCCCGCAGAAAGGTGCGTCGCCCGAGCAAGTCCAGCAACTGGACCTTGCTCTCGGGCACTTTGCCGAGCTCTGCGCGCAAGCACTGGACAAGGACGTGCGCGATGAACCGGGCAGCGGCGCGGCGGGCGGTCTGGGGTTTGCCGCGAAGGCATTTCTTGGCGCGCAATTCCAGGCCGGTGTGGAAGTGGTCGCCGAACTGGTGGGGCTGGCCGAGGCGGTCAACGGCGCCGACCTGGTGATCACCGGCGAAGGTCGTTTCGATGCCCAGACATTGCGCGGCAAAACCCCGTTTGGCGTGGCGCGCATTGCCCGGCAGCAGGGCGTGCCGGTCATCGTCATCGCCGGCACCTTGGGCGAGGGGTATCAGGCGCTGTACGAGCATGGCATTGATGCGGCTTTTGCATTGGCGAGCGGGCCGATGACCCTGGAACAGGCCTGCGCCGAGGCGCCGCGATTGTTGCGTGAGCGCGCCAGTGATATCGCGCGGGTGTGGCGAGTGGCCGCCCGCAAGGCCTGACACTGTCTTCAGTAAAAAGAAATCTCTGTGGCGAGGGAGCTTGCTCCCGCTCGGTTGCGCAGCAGCCGTAAATTTTTTGGGGCCGCTACGCAGCCCAGCGGGAGCAAGCTCCCTCGCCACAAAGGCTACTGCGCAAAGCCGACCTCCGCGCAACATCTGTTTCACCGCTGAAACACTCTGCCGCCCTTGAAAAATATTTCTCCAGACCCCTGCAAAAATCCTAAACCCCGGCCGATACAGCCAATAGGCGTACACAAACCAATTACAACAGTGGCGCCAAACTGAAAGGTGCGCGCCATCGCCCGCCCGCCAGTGATCATGGCAAGGATGCTCGCCGCCTCAATTACCGAGATCATCCTATGTCACTGCGTAATCTGAAAATCGCGCCTCGAGCTTTCCTCGGTTTCGCTTTCATCGCCTTGCTGGTCATCGTGCTGGGTGTGTTTGCGGCGAATCGCATGTCGATCATCCGACAGGCCTCTGTGGATATGGAAAGCAATCAGCTACCCAGCGTCGGCTTCCTGGGTGTCATGACCGAAAACGTGCTGCGTCTGCGAATTCTCTCGTTCCGGGTTCTGGTGAACCGTGAGCCCGCGAGCCTGCTAGAAGCAGAAACCCGGATCGGGGTACTGGTGGACAAGGTCAAGCAGGCACAGGCTGCTTATGGGGCATTGCCGGCCGGCGATGAGGAAGCGGCGTTATTCAAGACATTCTCGGCCACGCTGGACAAATACCTGCAAGCGGTGCGCGAGATGATGGAGCTTTCGCGGCAGAACAAACTGGATGAAATGCTCAACCTGATCAACACCCGGATCAAGGATGGAACCGATCAGATGGGCGAGCAGTTGAACAAGTTGATTGCCATCAACAAGGCTGGCGCGACTGCGGCCGACGCCCAGGCCAAAGAGCAGTTTGCCTTTGCCACCAATGGCATCATCGTGGTCTCGGCGGTCGCTGCCCTGATGACCGTGCTGCTGGCCTGGCTGTTGACCCGCAGTATCGTCACGCCGCTGAACCGTGCGGTGCTTGCGGCCGAAACCATTGCCAGCGGCAACCTGAGCAAGGTCATCGAAGTCGATGGCAACGACGAACCGGCGCGTTTACTCGGCGCCTTGGCCACCATGCAGACGAACCTGCGCAAGACCATCGAACAGATCGCCGGCTCCGCGACGCAACTGGGCGCCGCCGCCGAAGAACTCAGCACCGTGACCCAAGAAGCGTCCCGTGGCCTGCAACAACAGAACAACGAAATTGAACAGGCCGCCACCGCCGTCAACGAAATGACCGCCGCCGTGGAAGAAGTGGCACGCAATGCGGTATCGACGTCCGAAGCCTCGAACCAGTCGACCGCGGCCGCCCGTGAAGGTCGTGACCGAGTAGTGGAAACCGTCGACGCGATCCAGACCATGACCCACGACGTGCAAAACACTGCACTGATGATCGAGGGGCTGGCCACTCAGGGCCGCGACATCGGCAAAGTGCTGGACGTGATCCGCGCCATTGCCGAGCAGACCAACCTGCTGGCCCTCAACGCTGCCATCGAAGCGGCCCGTGCCGGGGAGGCCGGGCGTGGCTTTGCGGTGGTGGCGGACGAGGTCCGGGCGCTGGCTCATCGCACTGCGCAATCGACCCAGGAAATCGAGAAAATGGTGGCCGGCATTCAGAACGGTACTGGTGAAGCGGTTTCGTCGATGCAGCAAAGCAATCAGCGCACCCAAAGCACCCTGGAAATGGCCCGTGCGGCGGGTGTCGCCCTGGAACAGATCACTTCATCGATTCAGCTGATCAATGAACGCAACCTGGTGATCGCCAGCGCCTCGGAAGAACAGGCCCAGGTGTCCCGTGAAGTCGACCGCAACCTGGTGAACATCCGCGACCTGGCCACCCAGTCGGCCGCCGGTGCCAACCAGACCAGCGCCGCCACCCATGAACTGTCACGACTGGCGGTAGATTTGAATGCAATGGTGGCGCGTTTCGTGATTTGAGATAGGGTTGAAACTGGAACTCGCGCGTTAGGAGAAGTACATGCGCTATTCAGCCTTGACCCAACGAATCGACGGTGATGGAGCGGCAGCCTGGAAGATTCACGATCGAGCGCTGGAATTGCGCGAGCAGGGCGTCGACGTGCTGCTGCTGTCGGTCGGCGACCCGGACTTCGATACGCCGCTGCCGGTCGTCCACGCGGCCATCGACAGCCTGCTGGCCGGCGACACCCATTACTCGGATGTGCGCGGCACCCGTACATTGCGCAGCAGCATCGCCAGCCGTCACCAGCAGCGCTGCGGCCAGGAGGTGGACGCCGACCATGTGATCGTGTTGCCCGGCGCTCAATGCGCGGTGTATTCGGTTGCCCAGTGCCTGCTCGACCCGGGTGACGAAGTGATCATCGCTGAACCGATGTACGTCACTTATGAAGGCGTGTTCGGTGCCTGCGGGGCGAGCGTGGTGCCTGTGGCGGTGCGTCCGGAGAACGGCTTTCGGGTCGAGCCGGCGGATGTCGCAGCGCTGATCACCGCTAAAACCCGGGTCATTCTGCTCAACAGTCCGAACAATCCCTCCGGTGCCAGCCTTTCCTTGAAAAGCTGGCAGGAACTGGCGGCGCTCTGTGTGCAACATGACCTCTGGCTGATCAGCGATGAGGTCTATAGCGACCTGTTGTATGAGGGCGAGCACATCAGCCCGGCCAGCCTGCCGGGTATGGCCGAGCGCACCGCGACCCTCAACAGTTTGTCCAAATCCCATGCCATGACTGGCTGGCGGGTAGGCTGGATGATCGGCCCGAAACCACTGGCCGATCATGTGATGCATCTGTCGTTGTGCATGCTGTTCGGCATTCCGGATTTCGTTCAGAAAGCCGCGCAAGCGGCACTCGATAAGGATTTGCCGGAAGTGGCGCTGATGCGTGAGGAGTATCGCCAGCGACGCGATCTGGTGTGCGCGAGGTTGAGCGGTTGCCCCGGTATCCGGCCGATCAAGCCCGATGGCGGGATGTTTGTGATGCTCGATGTGCGCCAGACCGGGCTCGGCGCCCAGGATTTTGCCGAGCGGCTGCTGGAAGGTTATGGCGTGTCGGTGCTGGCCGGCGAAGCCTTCGGGCCGAGTGCGGCGGGGCACATACGCATCGGGCTGGTGGTGGACCAGGTGAAGCTGGCGGAAGCGTGTCGGCGGATTGCGTCCTGTGCGGCGGATTTGCTGCAGATGCGACGGGCCTGATCGCGCCATTTCATGATCGTTCCCACGCGAGCATGGGAACGATCAATCCCTTAACCCTTCCACGCTCCGGCATTCACCAGATTCACTGGCCGCTCACCCGCCAACGCCGCCAACAAATTTTCGACCGCACAAGTCGCCATAGCCTCCCGTGTCTCATGGGTCGCCGAGCCGATATGCGGCGTCGCCACCACATTGTTCAACTGCAACAGCGGCGAGTCATGGCGCAACGGTTCGCGCTCGAACACATCCAGTCCGGCAGCGCGAATCCGGTTCTGCTGCAACGCCTCGATCAACGCCTCTTCGTCCACCACTTTGCCCCGGGAAATGTTGATGAAGATGCTCTGCGGGCGCATCAAGGCGAACTCCCTGGCGCCGATCAGCTTTTCGGTTTCAGCGGTCAGTGGCAAGGTCAGGCAAATGAAATCGGCCTGCTGCAACAACTCGGTCAGGCTGCGGTATTGCGCATTGAAGCGCTGCTCCACCGCCGGTTTCGGGGAATGGCTGTGATACACAACCGGCATGCCAAAGCCGAAGTGCCCACGCTGCGCCAGCGCTTCGCCAATCCGCCCCATGCCGATGATGCCCAGCGTTTTGCCGTGTACATCGCTACCAAAATGCGCTGGGCCGATGTTGCGGTTCCACTGGCCGGCGCGAACCATGTTCGCCAGTTCCACCACGCGTCGGGCGGTGGCCAGGATCAGCGCGAAACCGGTGTCGGCGGTGGTCTCGGTCAACACATCGGGGGTGTTGCTGAGCAGGATCCGCCGTTCGGTCAGGTAGTCGATGTCGTAGTTGTCGACGCCGACGGACACACTGGCAATCGCTTCCAGGTTCGGTGCAAGGTCGAGCAACCCGGCATCGAGTTTCAGACTGGCGCCGAGCAACCCTTGGGCACGGGGCAGGGCCTGGCGCAGCTTGGCCAGGCCTTCGGCGTCGAGGCTGTCGATCAGCGTCACCTCGGTCTGCTCATGCAAGCGAGCCATCAGCAGCGGCGAGAGTTTCTTGTACAGCAAAACCTGCTTTTTCATATCAACATCCATTCAGGAATGAGCCGGCACCGGCCGGGGCGCGGCGGTTTTGGCCACGACCCGGTCACTGGCGCCGGGCTTGAGGAAAATCGTCAGCACCACCGACACCAGCAACGCGCCGCTCATCAGCAGATAAGACGCACCGGGCGATCCGGTGGAGCTGTTCAGGTAACCGACCAGATAAGAGCCGCCAAACGAACCGAGCGCACCCATGCTGTTGATCAACGCCATGGCACCACCGGCCACGTTGGCCGGGAGGATTTCCGGAACGATGGCGAAGAACGGTCCGTACGGGGCGTACATGCAGGCACCGGCAATCACCAGCAGGGTGTAGGACCACCAGAAATGCTCCGCGCCCAGCGCGTAGGAGCCGTAGAACGCAATCGAGGCGATCAGCAGCGGAGGCCAGACGAAGCGTTTGCGCTTCTGCAGTTTGTCCGAGCCCCAGGACACCAGCAGCATGCCGATCACTGCCGCCAGGTAGGGTAACGCCGACAGCCAGCCGGCTTCGATCATGTCCATTTGCGCGCCGGCCTTGAGGATTGATGGCAGCCACAGCACGAAACCGTAGACGCCGATGCTCCAGCAGAAGAACTGCAAGGCGAGGATGATGACTTTTGGCGAACGGAAGGCTTCGGCGTAGTTTTTCACTGCCTTGATGCCGACCTGTTCGGCGGCCAGGGCACTTTCCAGGTCCTGCTTTTCCTGGTCGTTGAGCCACTTGGCCTGGGCCGGACGGTCATCGGCCAGACGCCACCAGATAAACGCCCACAACACCGCCGGCAAGCCTTCGATGATGAACATCCAGCGCCAGTTGAAATGCTGGATCAGGTAGCCCGAGACCACCGACATCCAGAGCATGGTCACCGGGTTGCCGAGGATCAGGAAGGTGTTGGCGCGCGAGCGTTCGGCACGGGTGAACCAGTGGCACAGGTACACCAGCATCGCCGGCATCACCGCAGCTTCGACCACTCCGAGCATGAAACGAATGACGATCAGCCAGTAGGCGTTGGAGACGATCCCGGTCAAGGTCGCCAGGGCACCCCAGAGAATCAGGCTGACGAAAATCAGTTTCTTCACGCTGTGCTTCTGGGCGTAGATCGCGCCCGGGATCTGGAAGAAGAAATAGCCGAGGAAGAACAGTGCGCCGAGCAGGGAAGACAACCCCGGGGTGATCATCAGGTCCTTGGCCATCCCGGAGGCGGCGGCGAACCCGTAGTTGGCGCGGTCCAGATACGCCAGGCTGTAGGTGATGAACACGATGGGCATGATGTACCACCAGCGGCGGGTGGCCAGTGTTGCGGTTTTCATAGTGATGCTCCTGAGCTTGTTGTTTTTGTCGCAGCAGGTAACGGAGTCTGATTCAAATTTTTACGTTAATGGTGAGGGCCCCTTCGCGGGCAAGCCTCGCTCCTACGGGCGTACACCCCGAACCCTGTAGGAGCGAGGCTTGCCCGCGAACGGCGTCCTCAAATTCAGCATCCATTTCGGCCCGGGTGGGCAAGCCTTCCATATCCCCACGGCTCTGCACCGCGCGGCTGCCGATCCAGTTGGCACGTTGTACGGCATGGGCAACGCTGTGGTTTTCCAGCAGGGCGCTGATCAGGCCGACGGCAAACCCGTCACCGGCACCGACCGTATCGACCACTGTTGCCACGGGTACGCCTGCAACGAAACCTTCATCCTGATGCGTGCGGTAATACGCACCGTGCGGGCCAAGCTTGATCGCCACGGCTTCGGCGCCCTGGTCGAGGTAAAACGCCGCGATATCGGCGGGGTCTTCGAAACCGGTCAGCAACTGTCCTTCGCTCAAACCCGGAAGTACCCAATGGGCGAGGGCGGCGAGGCGGTTGATCTCGCTGATCATCTGCTGTTCGCTGGCCCACAGGCTCGGGCGCAGGTTGGGGTCGAACGACACGCTGCGCCCGGCATCGCGCATGCGGGTCATCAGTTCGAAGGACATTGCCCGGGCCGACGCGGATAGCGCCGGAGGAATGCCGGTGGCATGCAAGTGCCGGGCGTTGAGCAGCGACGGGGAAATCGACTGCACCGACAAGTGACTGGCCGCCGAACCGCGACGGAAATATTCGACCACCGGATCGCTGCCGTCATCGGCGCGGGATTTGAGTTGAAACCCGGTGGGGTGGGCCAGGTCGATGTCGACGTGGCTGCAATCCAGGCCTTCTTTCTTCAGCGTATCGATGACGAAACGGCCGAGAGAATCGGCGCCCACCCGGCTCAGCCAGGCGACGTTAAAGCCCAATCGCGACAGGCCAATGGCGACGTTGCTGTCGGCCCCGGCAATGCGCTTGTGGAAGTGGCCGACGTCGGCCAGTTCACCGTTCTGCTCGGCAACGAACATCGCCATGGTCTCGCCGAACGACAGAATCTCGATCTCAGACATGCGCAGGCTCCAGGCGGGATTGGCCGAGGCAGGCGAGGGTAGCAACGTGTTCGGTGGTTAACTGCACCAGGTCATCGCCTTGCAGCGGATACTCCGCTGCGCGCATCACGTTCTGGGGCATGTGCCGCAGCAATTGTTGCCACAGGTGCAAGTCACTGGCCGCCGGTGGTATCGCCACCAGTTTGCCGTCGACCCGACGCGCCACTGCTTTGCAGTGCACGTAGCCGACATGTCGACCGAGCATGCGCGCGGCGCTGGCGGCGGACTGGTCCTGCCATTGCCAGTTGCCGATATCGAAGGTCATTTTTATTGGCAACGGATGCTGCTCGACGTCGGCGAAGAAACGCTGGAACGGCTCGATGCGGCCGCCGTGCAAGGTCTGGTCGTTTTCCACCAGCAATTGCACCGGGCTCTGCTGCAACACATGCGCCAGTGTTTGCAGGTCATTGTTATCGGTGAAATAACCCAGGGAGACTTTCAGCCATTGGGCGCCGAATGCCTCGGCGCGTTGCAGGGTCGAGAGCAATTCAGGGTTGGGCGCCGATTGCCCGGCCAGCCACAACTCCAGCGGCGAGGAATACACGCTTTCCAGGCCCCGGGATTGCGTAGCGTCGGCCAATTGCGCGGGGTCTTCAAGGGTCAGCAGCTCTTCGCGCCATTCAATGTGCGTGGCGCCGGCAGCGGCCAGCACCTCGACAAAACTGCCCTGGCCGCGTTGGCGCACAAGCTCGGCGCCGTAGCTGGACAGGCTGATGGAAACGGGTGGTTTGTTCATTGTTATCACCTCTGAAACCGGTTTCATTTCTGTTCAAAAAAAATGTTCAAAGAAATATCAGTGGTCGATGCCGTTCTTTCAGTCACCGAAAATGCCCAAGAGTCGACCCCCGCACGATCAACCGCGCCGCAAAATCCAAAGTCCGCACCTGCCCGCCATCCCCGCGCAAACGCTTGAGCAAACACTCGAACGCACTTGCGCCAATGTCCTCGGTCGGCTGGGCGAGGGCGGTAATCCCGCTACCCACCAACGGATACCAATCCAGATCATCCAGGGCGATCAGCCCGATATCCTCAAACAGGTTGCACTTCAATTCACGCAACGCATGGGTGCTGGCCAGCGCAGCGATGCCGTTGGCGCAAAACAGCGCTTTCGGGCCAGGGCCAGGGGTTTCAAGAAAGGTTTTCAAGCGGCTGGTCAGATCACCGCCGGTTTCAACTACCGCGCCTGAGAGCGCCGGACGTTGCGCAATCTGCGCCTTGAAACTGCTGACCCGCTCGATCCGTGAACTGGTGCCGTCATACGGCTCGGTCACCAACAGCACATCGCGATAACCGCGCTCTTGCAGGTGGGCGAGGGCCATTTCAACGGCGGCAGGATTGTCTAGCCCCACCAGATCGCTATCGAACTGTTCGACCTTGCGATCCACCAGCACCATGGGCATTTCCTGCTGCAATTCGCGCAACTCATCCACGTGGTGGCCGAGGGTGTTCACGATCAAGCCTTCAATGTTGTACGAGCGCAGCAGCGCCAGGTGCTGACGTTCCTGCTCGTCATCGCGATCGGTGTTGCACACCACCAGGCTGTAGCCGTGCCGACGGCAGGCGGTTTCCACGCCATGCATCACAGCAATCGAATAAGGGTTACGGATATCGGCCACCAACATGCCGATCAGACGCGTGCGCCCACGTTTCAGGCCGCGGGCCATCTGGTTAGGGCGGTAGCCCAATTCGGCAATCGCCTGCTCGATGCGCAGGGCCGTGGCATCGGAGAGCAGGGCGCGGTCATCGCCGATGAAGCGCGAGACGCTGGCCTTGGAGACGCCCGCGTGTTCGGCGACGTCGAGCATGGTGACGCGGCTGCGCTGGGCGGCGGAGAAGTCGTTCACGGATAGACAGCCTTCTTATTGGAATTATTCAGGGGCGACCGCAAGGTCTGAAACCGGTTTCAGGTAACCGCATAACCCATCGGCTCGTCAAGCTTGAAAAGATCTGAACCCGACGACAGGGCCGGAGTATTCCGACCAGCGGTAGTTAAACCTGTCAGATCTGACAGTAGGCGAGATCGCGATTACTGCGTTTAATTTCTCCCGAAGCAAAGGGTTTTCAAGGCCTCTGGAGAACGGCGAATGAGCACAACGACACCCATCGGAATATTCGCCGCGCCATTAAGCATTGACGGTGTCGGTGCCGATAAGGTGCTTCCGCCGGACGCGCACCTCAATGGCGTGACACTGCGAATCCCCCCTTGGCTCGCACCTTCGCTCGAACCTGGCAAGAGTGATTTGCTGCAGATCTGGATTCGAGAGCCTGGGGCAACGTCCGACACTCGTTTTTACAACAACCTTTTTCCCGTCCCGGTGGTGTTTCCGACCTCGATCCACTTGCCCTCGCAGTTCCTGCAACTGATAGGTGAAATCACTCTGACCTACAAGGTGACGTCTGGAGATACCGAGAACGAGGATGACTCGGTGGCGCAGGTGTTCATCCTCAAACGCCCGGTCCCGGTCAACCTGAAGGAACCGGTCTTTCCCAACGCAACCTTGTGGGGTTACCTGAATTGCAGGACGTCTCCAGCGATCTGGGTCATCCATGGAGCATACAAACATGAATATGCAGGTTAAATCTGGCGGTGTCCTTGCCTTGCCTCCGACTATTGTCGGTGTGTTGCCTGATGGCCGAATTCCCTATCAACAACTGAAAGTCGACAGACGGGTCAAATTTCAATTGGCCGATGTCGATGACAAAACGCCTGAAGGCGCTCACAGAATCGAACTTCACGTGCACCCGAAAGGGGTCAAGCCCATAGAGTTCGACCCGACATGGGTGGTTTTGGAGTTGTTGAAAGCCAATCAGCCAGCGGCTGACTGGACGTTTCCGATCGATTTTGACGTGACTGGAGCTGCACTCGATCGACTGGTCGACAGGTTTGATATGAACGGCGAATACGCGGAATACGGCGCGACATTCATTATTTATGACGCCCACACCAACCCCGATATATCTGATCCACCTCTTGAGTTCAAAGTCGATCTGACCGCGCCTTACCAGCGCCAACCCGGTACGGGCAACGGCACCGGCACACGGCCTGTGTTGATCAGCCAGACTGGCTTGCCTACGAGGATTGACGACGCCTGGCTGGCGGATCCCGCCAACGCCGGCGGTCTCGATTTGCCCATTCCTACCGGCTATACAAAATTCGAAGCGTTAACCGATCGCGTCAGTATCTATGTTTCTACGCAAACAACATTTACAGGGATGCAGGGCGACGTCAACGGAGCCTCTGTCATCGATTTTCCGCTGCCGGTTGGCGGGGTCATCAACATTCCTCTGGCCGATCTGCAGGCGTTGAGGGATGGTTCGTACTTTTATTCCTATAACCTCAAGGATGCGCCAGGAAATATCAGCAACAACTCGGCCATCACGTTGCTGTTCAGTCGGGTAAGTGCCCCCGCCCCGGTACTGGGCATTCCAAGGATCCCGGTCACCGGCCCCAACGGGCAAACGCCCATCACTTTTGCGACGGTGGCACCTCCTCCTTCCAAAGCCGTGATGGAAATCGATTTCCCGCTCAACTCGCGTCCAGGTGACCGGATCATCCCGCATATCTCCGATTCGGACGGTAATGTCTACGATCTGCCTGAACAGCAAATTCCACCTGCCGGTACACCAGGTCCATTGACGTTCGTGATTGACTACGACTTCTGGGCGCAAGTTTTTGGTAACCCCAACAGACAGGACGAGGAGCAGTTTGAGTATTGGTACGAATTGAGTCGCCCTACGATTCCGGTCAACCCGGTTTCGCAGCCGCAGCAATTTGGCGTTGTCGATTTTTCGTACGCCGGGCCTGAGCAACCGAACCTGCCAGATCTGACCAACCCCAACATTGTGCCGGTGGTGGTTCAGGGCGCAGGCGCTCCGGTGCCCGCTCCGAACACACTCGGCCCGGCCCAGGCAGGGCTTGCCGCCACCATGACCTGGACATTGTGGACAGATCCAGACCGACTGGTGACAGGGCGTGAAATCGTGACGTTCTACTACCAGGGCAAGCAAGTAGGGAGCCCGGTGGGCGTGCAGGCTGGGGATACGACGGTCACCACGCAATTGCCTTGGGACACGATCCTGGCCGAAGGCAATGGCAGCGGTGCAATGGCGCGAGAAGCCTACATCACCATCGGATACCCTGGCAGCGCGAACGTGATGACGCAGACACCGGTGACCCCGGTTAACGTAACGGCGGTCGTGATCGATCTCCCGGCGCCACAGATCATTGTTTCAGCCTTCAGAACAGCCACCGGGACCCTGGTGCCGGAGCGTGTCGCGACTTCCATCAACTGTCCAAGCATGGATCACCCGACTGTAGCGAACGGGCCGATGCCGCCTTACGCGGCGCGCAGCCTGCGGATCAGGATCCTGCGCGATCCCAATATCCCTACAGGCGCAATAGTGAACCTGGAATTTGAGGGCCGGGTCACCAACACGGCGGGTGGGGCTGCAATTCCCGGCACTCAGATCACGGATTCGAGGCCTATGCCAGCGACCGGAGTGCTGGAATTCAACCTGACGGACTACACCGCCATCAGGACGATCCAGCTGCCAAGCCCCGGCCCGGGTCAGCGACCTGCCACCCGTTTTGCGCGCATCGCGTATACGGTCAACGGAATCACTTCCGAGGTCATCGTCCCCGTGGCGCTCTTGAACTCGAGCCTGGTGTATTGCGAGCAGAACCGTCCTTGATAACGGATCAGCAGCGCTTCGAATGAAACTTCCGAGGATAAGGGCGACAGCAATTGTCGTCCTCATCCGAGGAGGTGAAGTCAGATACGTACGAGCTTACGAAGCAAGGGGATAAATCGTACAAAGACGGAGATTGATCCTACATATCCCCGGGAAAGTTATCCGTAGTCTGGCGACCGTTTTAGTCCGGCTCGCACACCGTTTGAGTCGGAAACTCGTTCCTGATGGAATGCAATCGAGTAGGACTCAACTATGTTGCCAAAGTCGCAATTTCCTTTTTTGAAATCATCGATCAGCTTCTGGGTGGCAACCCTGATGCCTCTTCTGATGAATTCATCGATGACTCAGGCTGCCACTGTTCCGGCGGGCACCACTCAAGCCATCGACGCCACGACACCCCTGCAAACCTGGTAGCTTCAAAGCAACGCTACGTTGAACGCCACCAATGCCACAACACTGCAGATGACCAGTGCTGCTGGTGGTGTGTTCAACTTGACTGGCTCAAACGTCAGCGCCGCAACGGGTTCAGGTATTTCCCTGACCAACGCCAGCGCCAACCTGGACAACTCGAGCGTCAACAGTGCCACCGGCATCGGCATCTCTGCGGTACGAAACGTCGCCAGCGTCGGTGGTTCGAATGTGACATTGCGCAATGGGTCTGTCGTTCGAGGTTCGCAAGGAGGTATCGCGGGCAACCGGTTCAGCGTCCTCAATCTGCGAAATTCCACTGTTGAAGGGACTGGCGCCACCAGTTTCGGGATTCGGATGCTGGAGGGTTCACTGTCGGCCACCGGAAGTACGATCACCGGCGGCCTCAATGGCGTGACGGTGGGCACCGACACGCAAGTATCGACTGTCATTCCAACCACCATCGTTCTGGACGCTACCCGTGTCGAAGGCAAGACAGGGTCGGCGTTGGTGGTCGGCATCAACGCGCCGAACTTTCCGACCGTGGCCAACATCGAAGTGCGTAATGGCTCGAGCCTGGTCTCAGGCAACAATACGTTGCTGGAAGTCAGGCGAGGCGCCTCGGCTGGTTTCCTTGTGGATAACAGCGCATTGACCGGTAATGTAACGGTGGCTTCCGGCAGTTCCGCCAACGTCACGCTGCAGAACAATGCATCGTTGACCGGGGACCTGCAAAACGTCACGACCGCCGTGTTAAATAATCAGGCACGTATGACCGGTAACGTGCTGGGTGCTTCAAGTGTCGCGCTTGATAATGGTTCGACACTGAGCGGTAACCTGGACAATGTCGCCAGCGTGTCCATCAACAACCAGAGCATCATGACCGGCAACGTCAACGCTGCGACGGGCAGTGCTTCTGGCTTGACACTGGATAACGGGGCGAGCCTGACGGGGCAAGTGAACAACGTCGCCAATTTCGCCATCAGTAATCAGGCGCTCTGGCAGATGACCGGCAGCCAGTCGGTGAACAACCTGACACTCAGCAATGGCGGCGGAGTCCGATTAGGCACTAATCAGGAATATTTTCAACTGAACGTGGCCAACCTGGCGGGCAACGGTACATTCAGGATGAGTACCGATTTCAACCAGGGCATCAGTGATTTGTTGAATATCACTGCAAGCGCTGCCGGCAATCATCAGTTGCTGGTTCGCAGTTCGGGTTTCGATCCGGTCAATGATGCTTCGATCAAGGTGGTGCAGAGCGTTGCTTCAAACGCGCAATACGGCCTCGTCAACAACCAGGTCGATGTCGGGGCGTTCACCTATAGACTGGTGAAGGACGGGAATGACTGGTACTTGCAGCCCGACAAGGAAGTCGTCAGCACACCGACCCGCTCGATATTGGCGATTACCGGCACGACGCCTGCGGTGACCTACGGCGAAATGGCTCTATTGAACAACCGGATGGGCGATCTACGTGTCAATGGCGGGCAAACCGGCGGATGGGTCCGGTCTTTCGGCAGTCGGTACAGCATCGGCAACAATGCCTACGGGAACGGCTATAGCCAGCGGCAGTACGGGTTGTCGATGGGGGTCGATACCCCGGTGGAGATCGCGGGCGAGCGCGTGTTGCTGGGTGTGTTTGCCGGTTACAGCAAGTCCGATCTCGATCTGAGCCGTGGCAGCTCCGGTGAAATCGGCAGTACATCCCTCGGCGTTTATGGCACCTGGCTGGGTGATAGTGGCTATTACCTGGATACGGTGGCCAAGCTCAATCACTTCCGCAATGAAGCCAATGTGGCACTGAGCGATAACACCAAAACCAAAGGCAACTACAACAATCTGGGGGCCAGTGCATCGGTCGAGTTCGGCAAGCGCATCGACTTCAAGGACGGCTATTACGCAGAGGTGTTCACTCAATGGCAGGCAGCCTCCGTGCAAGGCAAGGACTTCAGTCTGGACAATGGCCTGAAGGTCGACGCCGACACCACACGTTCCGTGCTTGGCAAGGCGGGTGTAACGCTGGGACGTGGCATGACGCTGTCTGACGGCAGCGTCCTGCAACCTCATGTGCGTGTTGCTGGCGTTCATGAGTTCGTGAAGACCAATAAGGTGCGCGTCAATAACAATGAATTCGACAATAACTTGTCCGGCAATCAGTTGGAGGTTGCCGCCGGAGCATCCTGGACCCTCAATGACCGCTGGCAGCTACACGCGGAACTGGATACCAGCAAGGGCGATGGCGTTACCAAGGACTTTGGCGTGAACATGGGGGCGCATTACAAGTTCTGACGCGAATGAAAAAGGGAAGCGCTGGCTTCCCTTTTTTTGACTGTGTGTCCCGTCCTGAATAAGGTTTACACAGCGGTTAATATTTCAAAACTTGAAAATCACCATTGAGCTGAAATGTAGTTTCGTCGGCATTCTCTACGACCACCTTGAACCTGGCTTTGACGTTAGCGCTGTCGACAGCCGGTTCGATTTCGATTTCGCCTGAAATGGCTTCACTTACCACGGTGTCGTCTTTAAAGCTGAGTGCCACATCGGGACTGCTTTTGATCGCATGTTTGCCCACCGGGAAGTCCTTGGGGAGGATGATGATAATTTCACGTGCCGGATAGCTTTTGGCTTTAGTATTCGAAGCGGGTCGATCGATGGCCGTAATCTGTACGGCATCAAGTTGTTGAACGCCGACTTTTACCTGGTCTATCAGTCGGGAAGTGGCAATGAAATCCTCGAAGGGTGTACCAGTGTTGGCGTAAGCCTTCGCAGTAACATAGTTACCTGGGGCAAAGCTGATTTGTTTGATTACAGCGTTCATGAATAGGATCTCCGTTCACTAAAAGGAAGTATCCAAAGGCCGTCCGACCCTAACTCTGGATGCACCATGGAAGCGTTTTCCTGACGGGTTGTAAACTGTCAAACCTGACAGGTTACAGCTGTCAAAATCTGTGAATGGATGGCCTCAGCATGCAGGCACAAAACGCTGGTATCCAGGCTGAACAGAGCAGGGTGCGGTCGTCAGCTGAACAAACCGGCGGCAATGTTGATGGAAAACCCCAATATCGCCGTGTTGAACACAAACCCGATCAACGATTGCGCAAGCACGATCTTGCGCAACTCCCGCGTGGCCACGCCGACATCCGCGGTCTGCACCGCCACGCCGATGGTGAACGAGAAGTACAGGAAGTCCCAGTAATTGGGGGTTGTCAGCCCTTCGGCAAATCGCAGCGCAGGTTCCTTGCCTTCCCAGGTGTAATACAACCGGGCGTAATGCACGCTGAAAATCACCCCGATCAACAGCCACGAGCCGATCACGGTCATCCCGGTAAAGCCGTAGTGCAACAGCCGGTGATAGGTGTCCAGATCTTTGCTGCCTGCTAGTTGGAGGGTGATGGCGGCGAGGCTGGCCAGTGCAGCCATGCTCACGGTGAACAGCACCAGCCCGGCGTTTTCGTCCTCGACTTCGGCAATGCGTTTCACGTCGTCGGCTTTGGAGCGCATGGTCAGCCAGATGATCAGGGCCAGATACGTCCAGACCCCGGCATTCCAGCCGATGAGGATTTTGCCGAGGATCGAATCGGCCGGAGCCAGAATGCCTGCCGCGACGCCAAGGGTGGCGGCGGCGGACAGGCGAGGGTGGGTGCGGGCGAGGAAGGGCATGGAGACTCACTTTGATGGTGCGTTCCAGCACCATAGCGCACGCGACGTCGCTTTTGTAGGAGCTGCCGAAGGCTCGGGCCGCGTTCGGACGGTCTTTTGATCTTGATCTTTAAAAGCAAAGTCAAAAGATCGCAGCCTGCGGCAGCTCCTACAGGTGGAGTCAGTGGGGTTTGGCGGATTTGCGCACCCACTTCATCACCACCACAAAAAACACCGGTACAAACACCACCGCCAATGTCGCCGTGATCATCCCGCCGATCACCCCGGTGCCGATCGCCTGCTGGCTTGCGGAACTGGCTCCGGTAGCAATCGCCAACGGCACCACCCCAAGAATGAACGCCAGCGATGTCATCACAATCGGCCGCAACCGCAGGCGCGCCGCTTGCAGCGTGGCATCGATCAGGTCATGACCTTCGTCATACAGGCTTTTGGCGAACTCGATGATCAAGATTGCGTTCTTCGCCGACAGGCCAATGATGGTGATCAGCCCGACCTTGAAGAACACGTCGTTGGGCATCCCGCGCAGGGTCACAGCCAGGACCGCGCCGAGCACACCCAGCGGCACCACCAGCAGCACCGAGGTCGGAATCGACCAACTCTCATACAGCGCCGCCAGGCACAGGAACACGATCAGCAGCGACAGACCGAGCAGCATCGGCGCCTGACTGCCGGACAAGCGTTCCTGCAACGACAACCCGGTCCATTCCTGACCCAACCCCGCCGGGCCTTGCGCCACCAGCCGTTCGATTTCCGCCATGGCTTCGCCAGTACTGTAACCGGGCGCCGGTTCACCGGAAATGCTGATGGCCGGGTAGCCGTTGTATCGGGTCAATTGCGCCGGGCCCTGGGTCCAGTTGGCCCGGACGAAGGCCGACAGCGGCACCATTTTTTCAGCGTTGTTGCGTACGTGAATCTTCAGCAGATCGGCGACCTGGCTGCGTTGATCGCCTTCGGCCTGGACCACCACTCGCTGCATTCGCCCCTGGTTGGGGAAGTCGTTGATGTAAGCCGAACCCACAGCGGTGGACAGTACGTTGCCGATGTCGGCAAAGGAGATGCCCAAGGCGTTGGCTTGCTTGCGGTCCACGATCAGCTGAACCTGTGGCGCTTCGGCCAGGGCACTTTCGCGCACGTTCATCAGGATCGGGCTCTTCTCGGCGGCCGCCAGCAACTGGCTACGCGCCTGCATCAGCGTGGCATGGCCGAGGCCGCCACGGTCCTGCAAGCGGAACTCGAAACCGCTGGAGGTGCCGAGACCGTCAACAGGCGGCGGCAGCACCGAGAAAGCCATGGCATCCTTGATCTGGCTCAGCGCGATGTTGGCGCGATCGGCGATGGAACTCGCCGAGTCGTCGCTGCCCCGATCCGACCAGTCCTTGAGCGTGGTGAACGCCAGCGCAGCGTTCTGCCCGCTACCGGAGAAACTGAAGCCGAGAATCACTGTGCTGTCGCCGACGCCCGGTTCGGTGGCGTTGTGTGCTTCGATCTGCTCCACCACATTTATTGTGCGATTCTTGCTCGCGCCCGGTGGCAGTTGGATGTCGGTGATGGTGTAGCCCTGGTCTTCCACCGGCAGGAACGAGGAGGGCAGACGACTGAAACACAGTCCCAGGCCGACTAGCAGCACGCCATAAATCAACAGGTAACGACCGGTGCGTTTCAACGCATAGGCGACCCAGCCCTGATAACGCTCGGTCAGTTGTTCGAAGCGCCGGTTGAACCAGCCAAAGAGTCCGGCTTTTTCGTGATGCTCGCCTTTGGCAATCGGCTTCAACAGCGTCGCACACAACGCCGGGGTCAACGTCAGGGCGAGGAATGCCGAGAACAGGATCGACGTGGCCATCGACAGCGAGAACTGTTGGTAAATCACCCCGACCGAGCCCTGCATGAACGCCATCGGAATGAACACCGCCACCAGCACCAGGGTGATGCCGATGATCGCGCCGGTGATCTGCTTCATCGCCTTGCGCGTGGCTTCCTTGGGCGACAGGCCTTCGGTGGCCATGATTCGTTCGACGTTCTCCACCACCACAATCGCGTCGTCCACCAGGATGCCGATCGCCAGCACCATGCCGAACATGGTCAGCACGTTGATCGAGAAGCCCAGCGCGAGCATGGTCGCAAACGTGCCCATCAACGCCACCGGCACCACCAGCGTCGGGATCAGCGTGTAGCGGATGTTCTGCAGGAACAGGAACATCACCGCAAACACCAGCACCATCGCCTCGCCGAGGGTGTAAACCACTTTGGTGATCGAGACCTTGACGAAGGGTGAGGTGTCGTACGGGATCTTGTATTCGACACCGGCCGGGAAATAGCGCGCCAGCTCGTCCATCTTTGCCCGCACCAGCGTTGCGGTGCTCAGGGCATTGGCGCCCGGCGACAGTTGCACACTGACGGCGGTGGACGGTTTGCCGTTCAGGCGTGTGGAGAACTGATATTCCTGGCTGCCGATCTCGACCCGCGCTACATCACGGATGCGCACGGTAGAACCGTCAGGATTGGCCTTGAGCACGATGTCGGCGAATTCTTCAGGCGTCGACAGCTGGCCTTTGACCAGAACGGTCGCGGTGATTTCCTGAGTGGTGCGGGTCGGCAAGTCGCCGATGCTGCCCGCGGAAACCTGAGCGTTCTGCGCAACGATGGCGGCATTGACGTCAGCCGGGGTCAGGTTGAAGCCGATCAGCTTCTGCGGGTCGATCCAGATCCGCATCGCCCGCTCGGCGCCGTACAACTGGGCCTTGCCGACGCCGTCCAGACGCTTGATCTCGTTCATCACGTTGCGCGCCAGGTAATCGCTGAGCGCCACGTCATCGAGCTTGCCGTCGCTGGAGGTGAGGGTGATCAGCAACAGGAAACCGGCGGAGACTTTCTCCACCTGCAAACCTTGCTGGGTGACCGCCTGAGGCAGGCGCGACTCAACCGCTTTGAGGCGGTTTTGCACATCGACCTGGGCCATTTCCGGATTGGTGCCCGGCTGGAACGTCGCGGTGATGGTGGCGCTGCCGAGGCTGCTCTGGGATTCGAAGTACAGCAGATGGTCGGCGCCGTTGAGTTCGCCCTCGATCAGGCTGACCACGCTTTCGTCCACGGTCTGCGCCGAAGCGCCGGGGTAGGTGGCGTAGATTTCGACTTTCGGCGGCGCAACGTTCGGGTATTGCGCCACGGGTAACTGCCCAATGGCCAACGCACCGGCCAGCAGGATGAACAGGGCAACCACCCAGGCGAACACCGGGCGATCGATAAAGAACTGCGGCATAAAAAGCGTCCTGCTTACTGGCCAGAAACCTGGGCAAGTGGAAGAGGGGTGTTGTCGATCTGGACTTTCTCACCGGGGCGCGCGTGTTGCAGGCCTTCAGTGACGATGCGGTCACCGGGCTTGAGGCCGCGGGTGACGATCCAGCGATCGTTCTGCACCGGGCCCAGCTCTACCGGTTGCTGGCCGACCCGCTGTTCGGCGTCGAGCAATAGCACTTGGGCGACACCGGCGCTGTCACGCTGAATGGCCCGTTGCGGCACGCTGATGCCTTGCTGATTGAACGCTTGCTCCAGACGTACGCGAACGAAGCTGCCCGGCAGCAAGTCGAGGTCCGGGTTGGGGAACTCGCTGCGCAGAATGATCTGACCGGTGCCCGGGTCGACGGTGATGTCGGTGAACAACAACTTGCCGGGCAATGGATAAAGGCTGCCGTCGTCCTGGATCAGTGTGGCTTTGGCCTGGCCTTGGCCCACTTCCTTCAGTTGGCCGGAACGGAAGGCCCGGCGCAGGTCGTTGAGTTCACGGGTCGATTGGGTCAGGTCGGCGTGGATCGGGTTCAACTGCTGAATCAGCGCCAGCGGCGTGGTTTCGTTCTGCCCCACCAGCGCGCCTTCAGTCACCAGCGCGCGGCCGATGCGCCCGGAAATCGGCGCGGTGACGGTGGCATAACCGAGGTTCAGTTTCGCCCGCTCTACCGCGGCTTTGTTGGCGGCGACATCGGCGGCGGTCTGCCGGGCATTGGCTCGGGCATTGTCGTAATCCTGAGCGCTGATGGCGTTGCCTTCGATCAACTGGGCGTAACGCTGCTCCTGCAATCTGGCCTGGAACGCGTTGGCTTCGGCCTTGCGCAGCGCGGCTTCGGCGCTGTCCAGGTCGGCCTTGAAGGGGGCCGGGTCGATACGGAACAGAACGTCGCCTTTATTCACGTCGCTGCCTTCGCGGAAGACCCGCTGCAACACCACGCCGGCAACCCGGGCACGCACTTCGGCAATTCGTGGCGCGGCAATCCGCCCGCTCAAGTCACTGCTGATTGACAGAGGACGAGCTTCGACGGTTTCGATGCGCACCGTGGCCAGCGGTGCCGATTCTTCGGCGGTCGAAGACTGGTCACAAGCGCTCAGCGCCAACGCCAGGGCAATCAGGCTGAGCGTGGCAAGCAGGTTCTTTGACATGGAAATACCCCAATAATGACTACCCGCATCCTACGGGGAGTCGATGAGGGTAGCGGTGAAGCTTTGTTGGTGCTGTGTGAAATTGTGTAAGGGTTTTGCTCGCGTATGCATGAGGGCGTATATCCTTCGCAGCTTGAAACTTTTTGCGACGGTCAGGCCGCCTTCGCGGGCAAGCCCACGATGAGGCCCCGCCAGTCGCCACAGCACTTTCTGGAAACACCCATGCCCAACATCCTCCTGGTCGAAGACGACACCGCACTCTCGGAACTGATTGCCAGCTACCTGGAACGCAACGGTTATTCCGTCAGCGTGATCAGCCGCGGCGATCATGTACGCGAACGCGCGCGGGTCAGTCCGCCGGACCTGGTGATTCTCGATCTGATGCTGCCGGGGCTCGACGGCTTGCAGGTCTGCCGCTTGCTGCGGGCCGATTCGGCGACGTTGCCGATCCTGATGCTCACCGCCCGTGACGACAGCCACGATCAGGTGCTGGGCCTGGAAATGGGCGCAGACGACTACGTCACCAAACCTTGCGAGCCCCGTGTGTTGCTGGCCCGCGTACGCACGCTGTTGCGTCGCAGCAGCCTCAGCGAACCGCAGACCGCTAATGACCGTATTCTCATGGGCAACCTGTGCATCGACCTGTCCGAGCGCACTGTGACCTGGCGCGGGCAACTGGTCGAGCTGTCCAGCGGCGAATACAACTTGCTGGTGGTGCTGGCCCGGCATGCCGGCGAAGTGCTGAGCCGCGATCAGATTCTGCAACGCCTGCGCGGTATCGAATTCAACGGTACCGACCGCTCAGTGGATGTGGCCATCTCCAAACTGCGACGCAAGTTCGACGACCACGCCGGCGAGGCGCGCAAGATCAAGACCGTGTGGGGCAAGGGCTACCTGTTCAGCCGCTCCGAGTGGGAATGCTGAACCATGTTCAGAATCCTGTTTCGTCTGTATCTGGTGACCATCGTTTCGTTCAGCGCGGCGATCTACCTGGTGCCGGACCTGGTGATCAAGGTCTTCCATGAGCGTTTTGTGACCTACAACCTCGATTACTCCCGAGGTTTGCAAACGCTGATCGTCAAACAGTTTCGTACGGTGCCTGTCGAGCAGTGGCCGGCGCTGGCGGCGGAGATGGACAAGGAGTTCCAGCCGCTGCACATCATTTTGACCCGCAACGACGATACCGAATTTACCCTGGATGAGCGCGAACGCTTGCAGCGCGGGGAGAACGTGGTACGCATCGGCGACTGGGGCTGGCGCACCCTGGCGGTGACACCGTTGAACGAGCAGATGGTGGTGGAGATGGTCGTACCACCGGACCCCACGGATGTCAGTTGGTTGTACTGGAGCATCAACGTGCTGATCGGTGCGACGATGCTGGCCTGCCTGTTGTTGTGGCTGCGCCCGCACTGGCGCGACCTGGAACGTCTCAAAAGCACCGCCGAACGCTTCGGCAAGGGCCACCTGAGCGAGCGCACGCAGATTTCCCCCAGCTCCAACATCGGCAGCCTGGCCAACGTGTTCGACACCATGGCCGGCGACATCGAAAACCTGCTCAACCAGCAGCGCGACTTGCTCAACGCCGTGTCCCACGAATTGCGCACGCCGTTGACGCGGCTGGATTTCGGCCTGGCCCTGGCGCTGTCCGACGACTTGCCCGCCACCAGCCGGGAACGCCTGCAAGGCCTGGTCGCGCACATTCGCGAACTGGATGAGCTGGTGCTGGAGCTGCTGTCCTACAGCCGATTGCAAAACCCGGCTCGGCTGCCGGATCAGGTCGAGGTGTCGCTGGATGAATTCATCGACAGTATTTTGGGCAGCGTCGATGAAGAGCTTGAGTCACCGGAAATCGTCATTGATGTGCTGCTGCACGGTCAGCTCGAACGCTTCTCGCTGGACCCGCGATTGACCGCCCGGGCGATCCAGAACCTGCTGCGCAACGCCATGCGCTATTGCGAGAAGCGGATTCAGATTGGTGTGCAGGTGTGCGCCAAAGGCTGTGAGATCTGGGTGGACGACGATGGCATTGGCATTCCCGATGAAGAGCGGGAGCGGATCTTTGAGCCGTTCTATCGGCTGGATCGCAGTCGGGATCGCGCCACAGGCGGGTTTGGCCTGGGGCTGGCAATCAGCCGCCGAGCACTGGAAGCGCAGGGCGGCACGCTGACCGCGCAGGCATCACCATTGGGCGGCGCACGGTTCCGTTTGTGGCTGCCCACCTCGGCCTGACGCATTCGTTGTAGCAGCTGCCGAGCCCGCGAGGCTGCGTTCGAGTGCGCAGCACTCGTAAAACCAGGCAACCGGTTCTTCCAGGAAAACCGCATTCGCAGGACTTGCGAGGACTGCGTCCTCGGACGCAGCCTCGCGGGCTCGGCAGCTGCTACGAGCCAGGTGAGGGAACGATCTGCAGTTCAGTCGAGCAGTTCGGCTGACTCAATCAACCCAACCCCCGCCACCTGCATCCGCTCAATCGCCGCCGCCAGCGACCCTTCCAGATCAATCGCGCGGCAAGCATCCATCACCACAAACGCATTGAACCCCGCAGCCCGCGCATCCAGTGCAGAAAACATCACGCAGAAATCCAGTGCCAGTCCGACCATGTAAACCGTGTCGATGCCGCGTTCTTTCAGGTACCCGGCCAAACCGGTGGTTGTGGTTCGATCCGCCTCCAGAAACGCCGAATAACTGTCGATGTCCGGGTTGCAGCCCTTGCGGATGATCAATTGGGCGTGGGGCAGGTCCAGCTCCGGGTGGAACTCGGCGCCGGGCGTGGCGCGAACACAATGCTCCGGCCACAGCGTCTGTTCACCGTAAGGCAACTGAATCACGTCGTAAGGCTTGTGCCCAGGGTGGCTGGAAGCGAACGAGGCGTGGCCGGGCGGGTGCCAATCCTGGGCAATGATGACCTGTTTGAACTGGTGACCCAGACGATTAATCAGGGGCACAATCAGGTCACCCTCCGGCACCGGCAATTGACCGCCGGGAATGAAGTCGTTTTGTACGTCGATGACCAGTAAGGCAGCGCGTGAAGAAATCGGCATGGGTAGGGTTCCTCCTTGGAAAGTCAGGCGCAAGCATAGTGACAACTGTGTTCACGCGCCAAGACGGTTTCTAACAATTTCGGTGGTACGGCCAATCGCGAGCAGGCCCGTTCAGACGCTGAAAATCCAGAAGCCAGTCCCGCATTTGGCCGAACCGCTGCCTTACTGCCGACACAGATGCCTTGTTATAGTTCGGGCTTCATTTTCTGTCCGGTAAAGGATCACTGCCATGTCTCAATACACCGCCTTCAGTGTCGAACTGGCCGATAACATCGCCCATGTGCAGATCAACCGTCCGGACAAGATCAACTCGATGAACGCCGCGTTCTGGAGCGAGATCATCGAGATTTTCCAGTGGATCGATGATACCGATGAAGTCCGGGTGGTGGTGCTCAGTGGCGCCGGCAAGCATTTTTCTTCCGGTATCGACCTGATGATGCTCGCCGGTGTGGCCAATGAGCTGGGCAAGGACGTCGGCCGCAATGCGCGCCTGCTGCGGCGCAAGATCCTGGCATTGCAAGCGTCGTTCAACGCCGTCGACAACTGCCGCAAACCGGTGCTGGCGGCGGTCCAGGGTTATTGCCTGGGCGGCGCCATCGACCTGATTTCCGCCTGCGACATGCGTTACGCGGCTGAAGATGCGCAATTTTCCATCAAGGAAATCGATATCGGCATGGCGGCCGATGTTGGCACTTTGCAACGCTTGCCGCGGATCATCGGTGACGGCATGCTGCGTGAACTGGCTTACACTGGTCGCACCTTTGGCGCCGAAGAAGCGCGTAACATTGGCCTGGTCAATCGCGTCTACAGCGACACCGCCAGCCTGCTTGAAGGCGTGATGGGGATTGCCCGCGAAATCGCCGGCAAGTCGCCGATTGCCATCACCGGTACCAAAGAGATGATCAGCTACATGCGCGACCATCGCATCGACGACGGCCTTGAATACGTCGCCACGTGGAACGCCGCCATGCTGCAGTCCACCGATCTGCGCGTGGCCATGGCCGCCCATATGAGCAAACAGAAACCCGAATTTCTGGATTGATTAACCATGACTTCACGCTGGACCACTGCAGTACTGGACACCGATCAACCCGGCGGCTGGGCCGTGGCGCGCAGCCCCGAAGGCTTTTTGTTCGATGACAATGGCGCCCTGTTTCCACGGGAATGGCTCAAGCGTCAGGACTTGTCGGTTCTTGCCGAGCACGGCATCGGTCACCTGGATGGCGAACCGGTGTACCTGCTGGAACTGCGCAGTCACAGCGACGTGCCGGGTTGTAACTGGAAAGGCCTGCGGGCGTTCATGCTCGAGGGCGATCACACCGTCTACAAGGTTCTGGGCTATGCCGCGCAAATCGGTACCTGGGCCCGTGAGCACCGTTTTTGCGGCAACTGCGGGCAGGCGATGATCCAGGTGCCGCGCGAGCGGGCAATGTACTGCGAGCCATGCGATTTACGCAGCTACCCACGTATTTCGCCGAGCATGATTGTGCTGGTGACCCGTGGCGACGAGGTTCTGCTGGCCCGTTCGCCGCGTTTTGTCACCGGGGTCTACAGCACGTTGGCGGGGTTTGCCGAGCCGGGTGAGTCGGCCGAAGATTGCCTGATTCGCGAGGTTCGCGAAGAGGTGCAAATCGAGGTCAAGAACATCCAGTACATGGGCAGTCAGTGCTGGCCGTTCCCGCATTCGATGATGCTCGGTTTTCATGCCGAGTACGCCGGTGGCGAGATTGTCTGTCAGGAAGACGAGATCGAAGACGCCCAGTGGTTCAACGTGCACGAGCTGCCGCCGTTGCCGGCGTCACGCTCGATTGCCCGCTACCTGATCGACGTCTACGTGGCGCGGCGCTTAGGCCACGCTGAACCAGTGCTGCCAGGCTAGGCGCACGGTCAGGCCGAGCACCACCGTAATGAACACCGGACGAATGAATTTCGCACCGCCGCTGATGGCGGTGCGCGCGCCGAAGAAGGCGCCGACCATCACCGACAGGCCCATGCTCAGGCCGATAATCCAGTCCACTTGCCCGGAAAAGATGAACACCGACAGCGCCGCAATGTTGCTGACGAAGTTCATGCTGCGCGCCACGCCGCTGGCCTTGACCAGGTCGATGGGGTAGAGCAGCAGGCTGCTGACGGTCCAGAACGCCCCCGTTCCCGGGCCGGCCACGCCGTCATAGAAACCGAGGCTGAAGCCTTGACTCGATTGCCACTTTTTCTTGATCGGTGCATCGCTGTCCAGCGGCGCTTTCGGTGTGCCGCCGAACAACAGGTACAGGCCGCAGGCGAACACAATTACCGGCAGCATCTTGTTCAGCCATTCCGCCGGCAAATAATGAGCGACGATGGCGCCGCTGAGCGCACCAACCAACGTGCCGACGATGGCGTGCATCCACTGCCGTGGATGGAACAGCTTGCGGCGGTAGAAGGTGAAGCTGGCGGTGGCCGAGCCAAAGGTCGAACTGAGTTTGTTGGTGCCCAGTACCAGATGCGGCGGCAGGCCGGCGGTCAGCAGTGCCGGGGTGGTCAACAGACCGCCACCGCCAGCGATGGCGTCAATGAAACCGGCAATGAAAGCGACGAGAGCCAGAACGGCCAGGGTAGTGAGGTCAACGCTGAGTTCGAAAGGCATGGAATGGGGCTTATTCGGCAGGGCGCAGAAGAGGGCTGCGGGGAAAGGCCGGTATCTTACCCATAAAGTTATCCGGGTACAGCCGATCGTTCCCAAGCGGGAGCGCGGGAACGATCGGTCAGGGGGATTGTGTCTACAGGCCTAGATCGGAGAGACCTGGATGATCATCCGGCCGGCGACCCAGTGGCCAGTGGAATTTGCGCTCGCTTTCCTTGATCGGCAGGTCGTTGATGCAGGCGTAGCGGTTGAACATCAGGCCGTTCTCGTCGAACTCCCAGTTTTCGTTGCCGTAGGAACGGAACCAGTTACCCGAATCGTCGTGCCATTCGTAGGCGTAACGCACGGCGATGCGGTTGTCACCGTGGGCCCAGAGTTCCTTGATCAGCCGGTAGTCCAGTTCCTTGGCCCATTTGCGGGTCAGGAAAGCTTTGGCTTCTTCGCGGTTGTGGGCGAACTCGGCGCGGTTACGCCACTGGGTGTCCAGGGTGTAGGCAAGAGACACCCGTTCCGGGTCACGGGAGTTCCAGCCATCTTCGGCCAGGCGAACTTTTTCGATGGCCGATTCACGGGTAAACGGCGGCAATGGCGGACGAACTTCGGCAGTAGACATATTAAGTCTCCCTATCAAATTAACGTTCAAGCAAGTTGTCGGGCTTATTTAAAGTGTTACAGGTCCAATAACTTTCGCGCCATGCATTGCGCATTATCGGCGGCACTGTGATCACCCATCACAAGCGCTACGGTAATGGCACCGTCGATCAGGATCAGCAGCTGTCTGGCCAGCGTCTCCGGGTCTGTTGCGCCATATTCGGTACAGAGCTCGCGCACGTAGTCGAGCAGTTTCTGTTTGTGGTCTTTGGCGACCAGGCGAACCGGGTCTTGCGGGTCGCCGGTTTCGCCGCTGGTATTGATGAATGCACAGCCGCGGAAGCCTTCGGAGACGAACCAGGCCTTGAGCACGGTAAACAGGTTGAGCAGCCGCTCGGCCGGGGTTTGGGCCTTGCCGACTTCGCTCCGGTACCAGTGCATCCAGCGCTCATCGCGGCGTTGCAGGGCCGCGACGACAAGCTCCTCCTTGTTGGCGAAGTAACGGTAAATACTTTTTCTGGAGACGCCGGCGGTTTTCACCAGAAGATCCATGCCGGTGGCAGCGATGCCACTTTTGTAGATCAACTTTTCGGTGACATCCAGAATGATGTCGCGTGTGTCGTTGCTAATGATTTCGTTCATGTGGCTAACAGTAGAATGATCGTTCTTCATGGTCAAGTAGTTATTTGTAGCGCCTATGAAATTGCCTTCGCGGGCAAGCCTCGCTCCTACAGGATTTGTGTTCCAAACGACGAAAAACCGTAGGAGCGAGGCTTGCCCGCGAAGAGGTCTTTACAGACAGTAACAAGACCCAAACCCATCCATGGTGTAAGCTCTCAGGCTCTTCGGATTCGACCCTTTGCGAGCCCTATGCCGTTGCTTTTCAAACGTTCTCTGCTGCCTAAATTGCGCAGTTTTCCGCTGACCGCCGATGCCGTCACCATCCTCTCTGGCGCTGCCGAGTTCCGTCGTTGCCTGCTGGAAAAAATCGCTCAGGCGACCCGGCGTATCTATATCGTTGCGCTGTACCTGCAACAGGATGAGGCCGGCCGGGAAATCCTCGATGCGCTGCACGCGGCCAAACTGGCACATCCGGAACTGGACGTGGTGGTGGTCGTGGACTGGCTGCGCGCCCAGCGCGGCTTGATCGGTGCCGGCAAGCAACCGGGCAACTCAGCCTGGTATCAGGAAACCACCCGTACCCACGAAAGCGAAGTGCCGGTGTACGGCGTGCCGGTGCAGACCCGCGAACTGTTCGGCGTACTGCATTTGAAAGGCTTCGTGATCGACGATTGCGTGATCTACAGCGGCGCGAGCCTGAACAACGTTTACCTGCACAAATTCGACAAGTACCGCTTCGACCGTTATCACCTGCTGCAGAATCAGGCGCTCGCCGATTCGATGCATCACTTGATCCAGCACGGCTTGATCACCTCCAAAGCGGTGCATCGCCTAGACCTGCCGAACCTGCCGACCACCCGCAGTCTGCGCCATGACATCGGCGACCTGCGCAGCCGTCTCAAGCACGCGGCGTACGACACCACGGCGGGCAGCACGGCAAAGGGCGGTTTATCGGTCAGTCCGTTGCTCGGTGTGGGCAAGAACAACCCGTTGAGTCGAGTCATCTGCGAGCTGATCGCCAGTGCGCAGCATCAGCTGACCATCTGCACGCCGTACTTCAACCTGCCGCTGGCGGTGACCCGGGAAATCAATCGGGCCCTGGCTCGCGGCGTGAAGATCGACATCATCGTCGGCGACAAGACCGCCAACGACTTCTACATCCCGCCCAGCGAGCCGTTCAAGGTGATCGCGGCGCTGCCATACCTCTACGAAATCAGCCTGCGACGTTTCGCCAAGCGCCATCAGCGCAACATCGACAGCGGCAAGCTGAACCTGCATCTGTGGAAGGATGGTGACAACACCTATCATCTCAAGGGCATGTGGATCGATCAGCGCTACACCTTGCTGACCGGCAACAACCTCAATCCACGGGCGTTCCGTCTCGACCTGGAAAATGCGTTGCTGATTGATGATCCGAAAGGCGAGTTGCTGGAGCCGCGTGGCAAGGAACTGGCAGAGATTTTCCAGCACACCCGCCGTATTGAGCGTTACCTGGATCTGCAAACGCTGCCGGATTACCCGGCGGGAGTGGCCAAGTTTCTCAAGCGTGTGAGTCGGGTGCGGATCGAGCGGTTGTTGTATCGGATTTTGTAGGGCTCAAAAGCAAAGATTGCAGCCTTCGGCAGCTCCGCGCCTGTGGGCGCCGCCGAAGGCTGCGATCTTTTCACAGACAACGCCGATATTCAGTTCAACCCCAACTTCCCCCGCAACATCGACAAGTCCTCAGCCAAGGTATTCACCGGCCCGACCAGCGCTTTGCGGTCGCTGTCCTTCACCTTGTCATACGTTTCAAAACCACCCCCTGTAGTTTTGTACTTGGCTAACGTCTTGTTCACCGTAGCGAAGTTCTTGTCGACTTTGGCCATGAATGCCGCGTCTTGCTTCTCGATCTGCGGACGGAACAGGTCGACGATTTTCTTCGCGCCGTCGATGTTGCCCTGGAAATCATAGAGGTCGGTGTGGCTGTAGCGATCTTCCTCGCCGGATATCTTGGTGGCGGCCACTTCTTCAAGCAGCGCAGCGGCGCCGCCGACGACTTTTTCCGGTGGGAAGGTCAGGCCGGCGACGCGGGTTCGCAGGTCTTTCACGTCTTTGTTCAAGTCGTCAGCCAGCTTGTCCAGACCCTGGGTGCTGCTCTCTGAAAACAATGAATATTCGATGCGATGGAAACCGGTGAAGTCTTCGGCCTTCACGCCTTTTTCGTGGTCGTCGACCCGGGAGTCGATGGACGCATCGAGGTCACTGAACAACTCGGCAATTGGTTCGATCGACTCGTAATAGACGCGGGTCGGTGCGTAGAGCTTTTTCGCGGTGGCCAGGTCGCCTTTTTTCACTGCATCGGTGAATTGCTGAGTGTGGCTGGCGAGTTCATCCAGTTGTTCGGTGACGTAGATCTTGTAGTCAGAGATCGGCCCCACCAACTCCAGTGGCGCCGTCGCCGCGAAAGCCGAAAACGGGGTGTTGAGCAAACCAAGGGTCAGCAGTAACGCGAGGGGCGACTTTTTCATGGGACGGTTCCGTGGAGTGGTAAGGGTCAGACTGAGGCTTTGGGTTGTGTGGCGTTGAGCAGCGAGCGGCCGATGAAGTCCTTGTCGCCGGTCACACCCGGCAGGGTGAAGAAGTACCCGCCGCCAACCGGTTTCAGGTATTCCTCTAACGGCTCGCCATTGAGTCGGGTCTGCACGGTGATGAAGCCTTTTTGCAAATCCGCCTGGTAACAGATGAACAGCAAACCCATGTCCAGCTGACCGTTCTTGTTCACGCCGTTGGAGTAGTTGAACGGTCGGCGCAGGATCAGGTTGGCCTGGGTTGCGGCGGTGCGCGGGTTGGCCAGGCGGATGTGGGCGTCGAGTTTGGTCAGCTTGCCTTTCGGGTCTTTGGCGTAATCCGGGACTTGGGTTTCATGCGCACCATCCATCGGTGCACCGGTGCTCTTGACCCGGCCGATAATGCTTTGCTGTTCTTGCAGCGGAGTGCGGTCCCAGCGCTCGACGAAGTTGCGGATGATCCGCACCGCCTGGTAGCTGCCGTTGACCGCCCAGGCCGGTTCGTCGCTGCCGGGCTGGACCCAGACGATGCTGTCCATGGCCTTGGCGTCGTTGGAGTCGGGGTTGGCCGATCCGTCGCGAAAACCCAGAAAGTTGCGTGCGCTTTGCGCCGGCACACCGGGTTTCGTCGGGGCTTGCGGAGGCACGCTGCCTTCCTGTTTCCAGCGCACCAGCAACAGGTCCGGCAGGTTTTTCACGATGTCGCGCAGGGCGTGGATGTTGGTGTCGGCGGTGTTGGAGCAGAACTGCAGGCTAAGGTCGCCGTGGCAGCAGTCGGCCTCCAGTGCGTCGTTGGGGAAACCGACCATGCGGATCAGCCGTTTGGGCTTGGCGCCGGCCAGACCGAAGCGCTCGTCGAACAGCGACTCGCCCACCGATACGGTGATGGTCAGGTTGTCCGGTGTGACCACCGGGCCAAGAATCCCCGAGTCCAGCGGCGGCAGTTTGGGGTCTACCTGCGCCACCGGACCGCCCTGCATCAGGAACGCGATACGCTCGTTGAGCGTGCGAAACAGCCGCTCCAGATCTGCGCGGTCGCTGGCCAATACGTCGAACGACACCAGCATGCCGGATGTTGGGCGCGGGGTGACGATGCCGGTCTGGTGCGGGCCGTGGAAGGCGTGGCGGTCCTCGGTCTTGTCGCTGCTCGGTGCTTCGGTGACTTGCGCCGGGGTCGCGGCCATGACCGGGCAACTCAGGGCCGAACCGGCTATCGCCACACCGGCGGCTCCCATACCCATCAATACACGACGGCGTTGTGCTGAAAACTGTTCTGAGTCGTTCATCTGTCTGAGGTCTTCTGCTTACAGGCCGGAAAGGCCAAGGGCGGGATCGATTCCATCGAGTGCATCGGCCAGAACCTTGGCCTTGTCGGCGATACGTTTGCGCTGTTCGGCGCTGACAGTGTCGTAGCTGGCGTAGCCATCCTTGACCTTGAAACCGTTGAGTTCGGCGTCGAAGGCCGTGACCGCGCTGTCGATTTTCGCCAGTAGTTCAGCGGCAGGTTTGCTCAGCAATGGCCGCAACAGGCCGACGACTTTGCGGGTCGCGTCGAGGTTGGCGGCGAAACCGTTCAGGTCGGAGTGGCTGTAGCGTTCTTCTTCGCCGCTGCTGGCGCGTACCTCGGCGAGGCTGTTGAGGTTGCGCACCAGCATGCTCACCAGTTGTTCCGGTGGCAGCGACTGGGCCAGCAGTTGCTGTTTGAGATTGGCGACATCGATGCTCAGGCGTTGTGCAACAGGCGTCAGACCGTCGAGGTTGCGTTGTTGGAACAGCGCGTATTCGAGGCGGTGGAAGCCGACGAAGCCCGGATCCTGCTCGCGCTTATCGAAGTAATCGGCGCGGGCGTTGATCGCGTTGTCCAGCTCCGCGAGGCGCTGGGCTGCTGGAGCCAACCGTTGATAGGCCGCACGAGCCGGCACATACAAGGCTTGTGCCTGGCTCAGGTCGCCGGCCTCGATCGCTTGCTCAAGCGCGGCGACGGCTTTGATCAATGCGGTGCTCTGGCTGCTCAGGTACACGCGAAATTCCGACAGCGGGCCAATGAACGCCACCATCGACGGACGCGCCTTGGTCGCCGCATCGGACGCGGCGGTCGGGGTGACATGCAAGGTGCCGCGCGGGTTGCTCAGCAAGCCGCAGGTGATGGTGTAGTCGCCGGGCAACAGGTTGGCGTTGATCACCTGGCTCAGGTCAGGGGCGATGTTCTCCCGCTCTTCGACCACCAGCACGCCGTCAAGAATTTCCCATTCGACGGCACGGTCCGAGCGGTTGACGATACGGAAACTGGTGCGACCGGCCGGAACCGTCAGCGCATTCGGTTCGCAGCTGTGCGGGTGAAGGGTGACCAGCACTTGGTCTTGGTTGCTCTGGCGCTTGGCGGCGGCCATTTTCGAGGCGTAGTAGAACAGGCCGCCGGCGGCGATCATCACGATCACCGAGCCGGCTACCGCCCAGCGCAAGGCGCGCGGAGGTGAAGCCACTGGAGGAACTGGCGTTGACATGAAGGCCCTTACTGGCTGGAAACGGAGGAGGGTGTTTGCGCAGACGTGGCTACGGGAGCTGGGAGAAAAAACATCACCAGCGCCACCAACAGATAAGTCAGATATGCCCCGAGGGTGCTGACCGTCGGTGCGTCCTGGTAACCGAACATCCCGGCCAGCACCGAGCCCAGCGGGCCGTCCATCGGCAGCGTGGCACTGAAATCGAAGAGCACGGTTTGCAGGTGATTCCACACGCCGGCTTCATGCAGGGCTTGCACCGAGTTGGAGAGAATCCCGGCGGCTACCACCAGAATGAACAGACCGGTCCAGCGCAAGAACGCCGAGAGATTCAGGCGCAGGCTGCCGGTGTAGATCAGGAAGCCGACGATGATCGCCAGGGCCAGGCCGAGCAGGGCGCCGAGCGGTGCGGCCGGGCCTTCGCTTTGCTGGAACACGGCGAGCAGGAAGAACACCGTTTCCAGGCCTTCCCGGGCGACGGCGAAAAACACCATGGCGATCAGCGCGGTCACTTGATGCCTGGAGCCGGTCAGCGCCTGATCGAGGGAAACGTGCAGCGAATGCTTGATCGAACGCGCCATCTTGCGCATCCAGAACACCATGGAGCTGAGAATGCCGACGGCCAGCAAACCGACCACACCTTCAAACAGCTCTTGCTGCTTTTGCGGGAATTCAGCACTGATCAGTTCCAGGCCACCGCCGACCAGCAGGGCCAGCGCGGCGGCGAGGAATACACCGACCCACACTGCCGGCATCCATTGGCCGCGACCGGTCTGCTTGAGGTAACTGGCGATAATGCCAACGATCAACGCGGCTTCGATGCCTTCGCGCAGCATGATCAGAAAAGGAACGAGCATTCAGCACCGGGGAGTAATTAGATAGGGTGCTAATTTGTAACATGATGAAACTCATTCTCATATGGTAGTTATTGCTAATTGCTTGAACCTAAGCTGAACAACCCTGAAGATCCCACCATCCCTTAGGAGCGAGCGGTGCGCTAATATGCCCACCACTCCAATAACAAGGCTCACCCCGGTCAATGTCGGAAAAAGACACCATCGCCATTCAACTGGTGCGTGAAGCACTGTTGCAAAGTTGCGCCCCTGGCGCTGCCACCGCAGAGGTGTTGAACAAGGTCGGCATCGATCCAGCGCTGTTGGACAGCACCGACGCGCGTGTCCCGGCCGCCGCCTATGCGCGTCTGTGGCGTTTGCTGGCCCGGCGCGGAGACGATGAATTTTTCGGCATGGACCCACGCAAGCTCAAGTCCGGCAGCCTGGAGTTTCTCTGTCGCTGCTCCATGGTTCAGCCGAGCCTGGCCGTCGGGCTGACCTCGGGCCTGAGCTTTCTGTCGTTGATGCTCGAACGCCTGCCCGCACAACTGGTTCGCCAGCAAAGCCTGGCGGAAATCGTCCTGCTGGAGGAGGACGAAGAACCACGCCGCGCCTTCACCTATTTCACTTACTGGATGATCGTGCACGGCGTTGCTTGCTGGCTGGCGGGGCGGCGGATTCCGATCCTGGCCATCGAGTTGCGTTGCCCGGAGCCGGATTTTTGCGATGACTATCGGGTGATGTTTTCCGAGAACCTGCGATTCGACCGGCCGCGTACGCGGATGATTTTCTCCGCCGACTGCCTGGATTTGCCGATCAAGCGCAGCGCTGAAGAGCTCAAGCGCTTTCTGGCCCATGCACCGGCGAACATTCTGGTCAAGTACCGCGACCCCGAGAGCCTGGCCAGCCGGATCAAGCACGATCTGCGGCAATTGCCCGCCGAGCGCTGGCCGGAAACCGAAGCGCTGGCGCAGCAACTGTGCATGTCGGCCTCAACGTTGCGCCGCCGCCTGGCCGAAGAAGGGCAGACGTATCAGGGGCTCAAGGACAGCGTGCGCAAGGAACTGGCCATCGTCTGGCTGGCCGAGCCGGCCATCAGCTTCGCTGAAATCGCCACCCGTTTGGGGTTTGCCGATGCCAGCTCGTTCTACAAGGCGTTTCGCAAATGGTCGGGGTCCAATCCTGGGCATTATCGGAGTTTGATTCTGAACGAGGCGGACTGATCCGGATCCTGGGGGGCTGACGCCATCGCGGGCACGCCCTTGAACCTTGGCCAAACCAGTCACGCAACTTGATAGCTTTGACCATTGTCCCGCTCCCCGCGCAGAGCGAGTATTTCCCTGTTGATTACGGTTCCCCCAACCTAATAAAAATACAGAGGGATTCTGGCAATGCGCGATTATTTGTCTGCTACGTCACAGTTCAACTATCAGCACACCGTCGATGCCGCGCTCACAGGGTCGTTGACAGCGCTCAACGCCTGCGTCGAGTGTTGCGACCGGCATGCCTTGCCGGGGCGCATTGCGCTGTTCTGGGAAGGCCGCGACGGTAGCAGCGCGACCTATACTTTCAGCGACTTGCAGGACAAGGCCGCGCGTTTCGCCAACTTTCTGGTGGCCCAGGGCGTGAAGAAGGGCGACAAGGTCGCAGGCCTGCTGCCCCGCAACTTCGAATTGCTGATCACCGTGTTTGCCGCCTGGCGTATCGGGGCGGTTTATCAGCCGCTGTTCACCGCCTTCGGCCCCAAAGCCATCGAACACCGTCTGAACAGTTCCGGCGCCAAAGTGGTGGTCACCGATGCGGTCAATCGCCCGAAACTGGCTGAAGTGGCCGACTGCCCGACCATCGTCACCGTCGGCGGCGCGAAAGGCCAAGGTATTGTTCGGGGTGATTTCAGTTTCTGGGCGGAACTGGCCAACTACTCCAGCATCTGCGAACCGGTATTGCTGACCGGCGAAGACCCGTTCCTGCTGATGTTCACCTCGGGCACCACCGGCCCGTCGAAAGCGCTGTCGGTGCCGCTCAAGGCCATCGTTGCGTTCCAGAGTTACACCCGCGACGCTGTAGACCTGCGCCCCGAGGACGCCTTCTGGAACGTCGCCGATCCGGGTTGGGCCTACGGTATTTATTTCGGTGTCACCGGGCCGATGGCGATGGGGCATCCGATCACCTTTTACGATGGCCCGTTCACCCTCGAAAGCACCTGCCGGGTGATCAACAAATACGGGATTACCAACCTCACTGGCTCACCGACCGCCTATCGCTTGCTGATTGCCGGTGGCGATGAATTCGCCCGTTCGATCAAGGGCAAGCTGCGCATCGTCAGCAGCGCCGGCGAGCCGCTGAATCCGGAAGTGATCCGCTGGTTCGCCGACAACCTCGGCGTGGTGATTCACGACCATTACGGCCAGACCGAACTGGGCATGGTCCTGTGCAATCACCATGGCCTGGAACATCCGATCCACATGGGCGCCGCCGGTTTTGCCTCGCCGGGCCACCGTATCGTGGTGCTGGATGAGGAATACAAAGAACTCGGCGTCGGCCAGCCAGGAATCCTGGCCATCGACCGCACCCAGTCGCCGATGTGCTGGTTCGGTGGTTACGAAGGCGTACCGACCAAAGCGTTCGTCGGCAATTATTACCTGAGCGGCGACACCGTCGAGTGGAACCCGGACGGCAGCATCAGCTTCGTCGGCCGCAGCGACGACGTGATTACCACCTCGGGCTACCGCGTCGGCCCGTTCGACGTGGAAAGCGCGCTGATCGAACACCCGGCGGTGGTCGAGGCGGCGGTGATCGGCAAGCCCGACCCGGAGCGCACCGAACTGGTGAAAGCCTTCGTCGTGCTCAGCCCGCAATACCGCGCCGAGCCTGCGCTGGCCGAAGAACTGCGGCAACACGTGCGCAAGCGTCTGGCGGCGCACTCGTACCCCCGTGAAATCGAATTTGTCAGCGAATTGCCGAAAACCCCAAGCGGCAAATTGCAGCGCTTTATCTTGCGCAACCAGGAAATCGCCAAGGCTCAAGAGGCCGCCGCGAAGAACGTTTCAGCTTGAATCCAAGGAAACAATGATGCAGATCGAAAACAAGGTTTTTCTCGTCACCGGCGGTGCTTCCGGCCTCGGTGCCGCCACCGCTGAAATGCTGGTGGCGGCCGGTGCCAAGGTGATGCTGGTGGACATGAATGCCGAAGCTGTCGCGGCGCAGGCTGCACGTCTTGGCGCGCAAAGCGTGGTGGCCGACATCAGCAATGAAGCGGCGGCAGAAGCGGCGGTGCAGGCGACGGTCAAAGCGTTTGGCGGCCTTAATGGCCTGGTCAATTGCGCCGGCATCGTGCGTGGCGAGAAGATCCTCGGCAAGACCGGACCCCATGCCTTGGCCAGTTTCAGCCAGGTGATCAACGTCAACCTGATCGGCAGCTTCAACATGTTGCGCCTGGCTGCGGCGGCGATTGCCGAGACCGAAGCCGATGCAGACGGCGAGCGCGGGGTGATCATCAACACCGCATCGGTGGCGGCCTTCGATGGTCAGATTGGCCAGGCCGCGTATTCGGCGTCCAAAGGCGCGATTGCCAGCCTGACCTTGCCTGCCGCCCGTGAGCTGGCGCGCTTCGGCATCCGCGTGATGACCATCGCACCGGGCATTTTCGAAACGCCGATGATGGCCGGCATGACCCCGGAAGTACGTGATTCACTGGCCGCTGGGGTGCCGTTTCCGCCACGCCTGGGCAAGCCGAGCGAGTACGCCGCGTTGGCCAGGCATATCATAGAAAACAGTATGCTCAACGGCGAGGTGATCCGTCTCGACGGTGCCTTGCGCATGGCCGCCAAATAAGGAGTATTTGTCATGACACTGTCCAACGATCCGATTGTTATTGTCAGCGCCGTCCGCACCCCGATGGGCGGTTTCCAGGGCGAACTGAAAAGCCTGACCGCACCGCAACTGGGCGCTGCTGCGATTCGTGCCGCGGTCGAACGCGCCGGTATCGCCCCTGAATCCGTCGAAGAAGTGCTGTTCGGCTGCGTGCTCTCCGCCGGCCTCGGCCAGGCCCCGGCGCGGCAAGCGGCACTGGGCGCCGGGTTGGATAAATCGACCCGCTGCACGACGCTGAACAAAATGTGCGGCTCGGGCATGGAAGCGACGATCCTGGCCCACGACATGCTGATCGCCGGCAGCGCCGACGTGGTGGTCGCTGGCGGCATGGAAAGCATGTCCAACGCGCCGTACCTGCTGGACCGCGCTCGCAGCGGTTACCGCATGGGCCATGGCCAGGTGCTCGATCACATGTTCCTCGACGGCCTCGAAGACGCCTACGACAAGGGCCGCCTGATGGGCACCTTTGCCGAGGATTGCGCCGAGACCAATGGCTTCAGCCGTGAAGATCAGGACGCGTTTGCCATCGCGTCGACCACCCGCGCCCAACAGGCGATCGAGGAAGGTAGTTTTAACGCCGAGATCGTGCCGCTCACCGTGACGGTCGGCAAACAGCAAGTGCTGATCAGCCACGACGAACAACCGCCGAAAGCCAAACTGGACAAGATCGCTTCGCTGAAACCGGCGTTCCGCGAGGGCGGCACGGTGACGGCGGCCAACTCCAGTTCGATTTCCGACGGCGCGGCGGCATTGGTGCTGATGCGCCGTTCCGAAGCCGAGAAACAAGGCTTGAAACCACTGGCAGTGATTCATGGCCACGCGGCGTTCGCCGACACCCCGGGGCTGTTCCCGGTGGCACCGGTGGGCGCGATCAAGAAATTGATGAAGAAAACCGGCTGGTCGCTGGATGAAGTCGAGTTGTTCGAAGTCAACGAAGCCTTCGCCGTGGTGAGCCTGGTGACCATGACCAAGCTGGAAATCTCCCACGAGAAGATCAACGTCCACGGCGGTGCCTGTGCCTTGGGCCACCCGATTGGTGCATCCGGCGCGCGGATCCTCGTGACCTTGCTCTCGGCCCTGCGCCAGAAAGGCCTGAAACGTGGCGTTGCAGCGATCTGCATCGGTGGCGGCGAAGCGACGGCCATGGCCGTTGAATGCCTGTACTGAGGCTAATGAGGCGCAACCTGTGTGTGGGTTTTATGTGGCGAGGGAGCTTGCTCCCGCTGGGTCGCGAAGCGGCCCCAAAAGCTTTGCGACTGCTGCGCAGTCGAACGGGAGCAAGCTCCCTCGCCACACAAGCCCGCTCCCACAGGTCTTGCGTTTCAACTTGATTTTTAAGGAATTGGCATGATCCCCAACGACGAACAACTTCAGATCAGCGACGCGGCCCGGCAGTTTGCCCAGGAACGGCTGAAACCGTTCGCCGCCGAATGGGACCGCGAACATCGCTTCCCCAAGGAAGCCATCAGCGAGATGGCTGACCTGGGCTTCTTCGGCATGCTGGTGCCGGAGCAGTGGGGCGGTTGTGACACCGGATACCTGGCTTACGCCATGGCCCTGGAAGAAATCGCTGCCGGCGACGGCGCCTGCTCGACCATCATGAGCGTGCACAACTCGGTGGGTTGCGTGCCGATCCTCAAGTTCGGCAACGACGACCAGAAAGAACGTTTCCTCAAACCGCTGGCCGGCGGCGCGATGCTCGGTGCGTTTGCGCTGACCGAACCGCAAGCCGGCTCCGATGCCAGCAGCCTGAAAACCCGTGCCCGGCTGGAAGGCGATCACTACGTGCTCAACGGCTGCAAGCAGTTCATCACTTCCGGGCAAAACGCCGGGGTGGTGATTGTGTTTGCGGTGACTGACCCGAGTGCCGGCAAACGCGGGATCACCGCGCTGATCGTGCCCACCGATTCGCCGGGCTATAAAGTCGCGCGGGTCGAAGACAAGCTCGGCCAGCACGCCTCTGATACCTGCCAGATCCTCTTCGAGGATGTGAAAGTGCCGGTGGCCAATCGACTGGGTGAGGAGGGCGAAGGCTACAAGATCGCCCTGGCTAACCTCGAAGGCGGACGTGTCGGCATCGCCTCGCAATCGGTGGGCATGGCCCGCGCCGCATTCGAAGCGGCCCGCGACTACGCCCGCGAACGCGAGAGCTTCGGCAAGCCGATCATCGAGCACCAGGCGGTAGCGTTCCGCCTGGCCGACATGGCCACCCAGATCGCCGTGGCCCGGCAGATGGTGCATTACGCGGCGGCATTGCGCGACAGCGGCAAACCGGCGCTGGTCGAAGCGTCGATGGCAAAACTGTTCGCCTCGGAAATGGCCGAAAAGGTTTGTTCCTCGGCGTTGCAAACCCTTGGCGGTTACGGTTACCTGAACGACTTCCCGCTGGAGCGTATCTACCGCGACGTGCGGGTGTGCCAGATCTACGAAGGCACCAGCGACATTCAGCGCATGGTCATTTCGCGCAATCTTTGAGAAGGAGTCCCGTCTGTGAGCAATAAAGAGCTGAACTACGAAACGATTTTGCTGGAAACCCACGGCCGTGTCGGCCTGATCACCCTCAACCGTCCGCAAGCCTTGAACGCGTTGAATGCCCAAATCGTCAGTGAACTGAACCACGCCCTCGATGGCCTGGAAGCCGATTCGAACATCGGTTGCATCGTGCTGACCGGCTCGAAAAAAGCCTTCGCCGCCGGTGCCGACATCAAGGAAATGGCCGAGCTGACTTACCCGCAGATCTACCTCGATGATCTGTTCAGCGACAGCGATCGCGTGGCCAACCGCCGCAAGCCGATCATTGCCGCGGTCAACGGTTTCGCCTTGGGCGGTGGCTGTGAACTGGCGCTGATGTGCGACTTCATCCTGGCCGGCGACAATGCAAAATTCGGCCAACCGGAAATCAACCTAGGCGTATTGCCGGGCATGGGCGGCACCCAGCGCCTGACCCGCGCCGTGGGCAAGGCCAAGGCCATGGAAATGTGCCTGAGCGGGCGCTTGATCGATGCGGTGGAAGCGGAGCGTTGCGGGATCGTGGCGCGTATCGTGCCGGCGGATGAGCTGGTGGACGAAGCGCTGAAAGTCGCGGCGCTGATTGCGAAGAAATCACTGCCGATTGCGATGATGATCAAGGAAAGCGTCAACCGCGCTTTTGAAGTCAGCCTGTCCGAAGGCGTGCGTTTTGAGCGCCGGGTGTTCCATGCGGCGTTTGCCACGCAGGATCAGAAAGAAGGGATGGCGGCATTTATTGCCAAGCGTGAGGCCGAATTCCAAGGCAAGTGATGTAGCGTCCTCACGGACGTCTTCGCGGGCAAGTCGGATCGCCGCACCGCTCGCGCCTACAGAGGATATGCATTCCCCTGTAGGAGCGAGGCTTGCCCGCGAAGCTTTTTAGATCAGGTAGTTCTTGAGTTCCCGGGCAATCACCATCCGCTGTATCTCGCTCGACCCTTCATAAATCTGCGTGATCCGCGCATCCCGGTAGTAACGCTCCACCGGGTAGTCCTCCAGATACCCATACCCGCCATGAATCTGAATCGCCGACGAGCAGACTTTCTCCGCAATCTCCGAAGCAAACAGCTTGGCCTGTGAAGCCTCCGACAGACACGGCTTGCCGGCACTGCGCAAGCGAGCGGCGTGCAGGATCAACAGGCGCGCGGCGTTCAGTCGGGTCTGCATGTCGGCCAGCATATTGGCGATGCTCTGGTGTTCGATGATTGGCTTGTCGAACTGCACCCGATCCCGCGCGTAAGCCAGCGCCGCTTCGAACGCCGCACGGGCGATGCCCAGGGCTTGCGCAGCGATGCCGATGCGGCCGCCTTCGAGGTTGGAGAGGGCGATGGCCAGGCCTTTGCCGCGTTCACCCAGCAAATTGGCTTCAGGGACGGTGCAGTTGTTCAGGGTGACGGCGCAGGTGTCGGAAGCGCGGATGCCCATCTTGTGTTCACTGCGGTCGACGATGAACCCCGCTGTTTCGGTCGGCACCAGGAATGCCGAGATGCCACGCTTGCCCAGCTCTGGATCAGTCACGGCGAAAACGATTGCCAGCTTCGCCCGTTTGCCGTTGCTGACGAATTGCTTGGCGCCGTTGATCACCCACTGGCCGTCGCGCAGTTCGGCGCGGGTGCGCAGGTTATGGGCTTCGGAACCGGCTTGCGGTTCGGTCAGGCAGAAGCAACCGATGGCCTGGCCGCTGGCGAGGTCCGGCAGCCATTGCTGTTTTTGCTCTTCGGTGCCGTAGTTCAGCACCGGCCCGCAGCCCACGGAGTTGTGGATGCTCATCAGCGCGCCGGTGGCGCCGTCACCGGCGGAAATCTCTTCCACCGCCAGCGCGTAGGCCACGTAGTCGACATAGGTGCCGCCCCATTCCTCGGGCACCACCATGCCCAGCAGACCCAGTTCCCCCATCTTCGCCACCAGACCGTCATCGATCCAGCCGGCCTTTTCCCAGGCTTGTGCGTGGGGCGCGATTTCGCCGCGGGCAAAATCCCGGGCCATGTCGCGGATCATCACTTGTTCTTCGCTCAATTCGATATCGTGCATGGCTCAGCTCCCGCTCTGGTCAAACCCGGTGAAAAAACTCGCGACGTGCTCGGCGTCCAGCGCCTGCAAGGTCGGCGGGTTCCAGCGCGGGTTCTTGTCTTTGTCGATCAGCAAGGCGCGCACGCCTTCGATCAGGTCGCCACGTTCGAACCACTGGCGATCCAGGTGCAGTTCGAGGGCGAAGCACTGTTCCAGGCTCAGGTGCCGACCGCGCCGCAGCATTTCCAGGGTCACGCCCATGGCCAGCGGTGAACGGCTTTCCAGCAAGTCGGCGGTGGCCATGGCCCACTCATGGCTGTCGGCGACGGTCACTGCACGCAGTTGTTCCACCATACTCGGCACATCGGGCAGGGCGAAGAAGTGGTCGATGACCGGCCGCAGCGCCGCCAGCGGCGCTACCGGCAGTTGCTGCACGGCGAGTTTCGCCAGCGCGCCTTGCAGGTCCTTGAGCGGGGTGTCGTGCCATTCCAGATGGTCGAGTCGCTCGTCCAGCTCGCCCAGTCTGGCGCTCTCCAGATACCAGTCGGCCAGGCCGCAATAGAGCGCATCGGCGGCGCGGATCTGCACCCCGCTGACGCCGAGATAGATGCCCAGCTCACCGGGAATGCGCGGCAGGAAGTAGCTGCCGCCGACGTCCGGGAAATAACCGATGGCCACTTCCGGCATCGCCAGACGGCTACGCTCGGTGACCACCCGCAAATCGGCGCCTTGCACCAGCCCCATGCCGCCGCCCAGGACAAAGCCGTCCATCAAGGCCAGGACCGGTTTGCGGTAGTGATGGATCGTGAGGTCGAGGGCGTATTCCTCGACGAAGAAATCTTCGTGCAGCGTGTCGCCGCTTTTGAAGCTGTCGTACAGCGAGCGGATATCGCCGCCGGCGCAGAAGGCTTTCTCGCCAGCACCGCGCAACACCACCGCATGCACCTGCGGATCCTGTGCCCAGGCATCGAGTTGCTGTTGCAGGCTGCGGACCATGTCCAGGGTAATGGCGTTGAGGCCGGCGGGGCGGTTGAGGGTCAGGTGACCGATGTGATTGCGAACCTCGGCCAACACTTCGTTTTGCGTGGCATCCATGGACGGTGTCCCCGGGGATGAAACCTGAGCAGTCATCACTAACTCCCTGCTTTTATTGTTCTTTATAGAGAAGCTCGCGCGCGAGCGATGCAGGATCGTAACAGTGCAAATTTGCCCTGTACAACCGAGATACGTGCAGGTTCTTTCTGCATTTTTACCTTAGTGCAAAATCAAAAGATCGCAGCCTTCGGCAGCCTGACTCCGTTTTGAATCAACCTTGAATTTGTGGCGAGGGGGCTTGTCGGATCGCCGCACCGTCCCGTTCGACTGCGCAGCAGCCGCAGATAAGGGCAATGAGCTATGCCTGGAAAAATTCGTTAGCAGGTTTTGGGGCCGCTTCGCGACCCAACGGGGGCAAGCCCCCTCGCCACAAAGATGCCTTTAGGTTCTGCTGCTCAGCACTTCACCGATACTGCGGCGCTTGGCATGCAATTCACTGGCATGAATCAACTGCTCGAGGTCTTCAGGGGTGACGTCGTAGAAGGCCTCCATGTCGGCGAGTGCCCGTCGCAGATCTTCGGCGGTGATCGCCTGGCTGTCGGCCGCGGGCATTAGAGGGGCCGGTTCGGCGGGACGCTTGGGGTAACGAATGCGCGTGAAGTTGTTGTACGCCAACGCGCTGAGCAGCATCGTCGAGCCACTGAGCATTACCGGGCCGAGGGCTTTCCAGTCCATGGCGATGGTCGCCGGGTCTGCCAGCACCATCAGCAGCGCCAGCGCCCCGGCGGGTGGGTGCAGGCAACGCAGCCAGCACATCAGAATCAGCGCCATGCCCGCCGCGAGGCAGGCGCTGCCGAGGGTGCGGCCGAGTACGTGAGCGACCAGCAGCGAGATCACCCCCGCGCAGAGGTAACCGCCAAGAATCGACCACGGCTGGGCCAGCGCACCTGAGGACACGGCGAACAGTAATACCGCCGACGCGCCCAACGGACCTATCAGATGCAGCGCCACGTCGATGCCGAACACCTGGCCGCACAACCAGACACTGAACATCGTCCCCATGGCCATGCCGATGGCGGCACGGCTCCATTCGGAGGGGCGGGTGTTGATGGCGGCGGGCAACCAGTGAGCGAGCATGACGAACATCGATCCTTTGACAAAAACCAGGGCAAAAAAAAGGCTTGTCCGGATACCCGGAAAGCCCTTGAAGTGGTTCCAACTATTGGGGGAGGAACGGCGCACAGTGTGCCGGTCATTACCGATGCTGACAAATTCATATTAATGCAGCTTCAATGCATTATTTTTGCAGTATCGCGACGCGTCGACCGCTCATGAAACAGAGAAAACCGCCCATCGCCGTCAATGCGCTCAGGGCGTAGAACATGGTGGGCGCGGGCGTGTGCATCAGCAGGAAGCCGCAGATCACCGGGCTCAGCGCACCACCGAGGGCTGCGAGGTTCTGCGCGCCATAGTAGCTGCCACGCAGTTCTTCCGGGGCCAGGGTGTCGACGAAGAGGAATTCGGCCGGGTATATGATCATTTCGCCGAGGGTGAAAATGAACATTGCGATGCACCAGCTCACCAGGCTGTCGGCCAGGCTGAAACCGATCAAGCCGAGGATGAACAGGCTGCTGCCGCCGACAATCCAGTAACGCAGTTGTTCGCGTTTGAGAAACCGGCCGATCTGGTATTGCAGCAGGATCACGCTGATGGCGTTGCAGGCGAGCAGGGCGGCCATGGTTTCCAGCGCTCGTTTGGAGTCGTGGGTCACCAGCAGGTATTGCGACAGGTACAAGGTAAAACGACCGTGGACCACGGTGCTGAGCAGGCAGCCGCAGGTGAACATGATCAGCGTGCGGTCGTTTTTCAGGGTGACCAGGGTTTTGAGAAAGCTTTGGGGCTGGCCGATGGCGGATGTCTGGGCCGGGTCCTTGGGAATGCCGCTCATCAGGAAAATGCTGAAGAACGCGATGCCGCCGGCGATCAGGAACGGCGCAATCGGGTACACGCCAGCGATCACCACGCCGAGCATCGGGCCGGTGGCGTAGCCGATGTTGGTCAGGGTGTAGCGCAGCGAAAAAGCCTTGGCGCGTTGGCCCATGGGCAGGTTGTCGCTGAGAATCGCCTTGGACCCGATCAGAAACAGCGCCGAGGCGGTTTCGGTGATCACTAGGGTGGCGGTGGTCAGGTAGAGGTTTTCGGCAAAGGTCAGCAGCACGAAGCCGATGGCACTGGAGAGCATGGCCAGGATCAACAGCCGACGCTTTTCGAGGCGGTCGATGATGTAACCACCATAGAGCGCGAGCAGGGTGGCGATGAACACCGCAATCCCGAGCAGCAGGCCGACGTCCTGTTGGTTGAGGCCGAGCTTGGTGCTCAGGAACAGCGTGAGCAACGGGCTGGTGATGGCGCGACTGACGACGATGGTCAGCGAGCAGATCATCAGCCGGCGGATAACGAGGGAGTAAGTGGCCACGGTGGGGCAAATGTCCTTATTCAGATTCTGTGGTGTTCGACGCGCAACGCCAGGCTCAACTCAGCCACCGATCAAGCGCCCGAACCGACTCCAGTTCTTCCAGCCGCCACAACTGCTCCAGCAGCTCTTTTGCCTGCTGCAGCGGTATCACCCGTCCGGCCAGGCTGAAGAATTTTTCCTCCAGCGCCCCATCACTCAGCGGATTGCTCGGCGCCCCCAACGGCACCTCAACGCACAGGCTTGCTTGCCGACCGTCCACGGTCCGCACGCTGACCACAGGCTCGCCATCCTCGGACAGTTGCGGGTCGACTTCAAGGCGAATACGCGACATCCAGTGCGCAATCCGCGGGTGGCGGCGCTGTTCATCGTCGTAGGCTTCCAATCGGCAATGCCCATGGAGCAGCCGGGCCGCCAGGGCATAACGCAGGCTCATCTGCGCCGCCGGCAACGTGCTGACGTCCTGGCCACCGCACATGTCTTGAAGGAATCCGCACAGCGATACCTGAACGTCCTCGACCTGCTCGGCGCTGACCTGCAATTGATCGAGCAACAGGCCCAATGCGTCGATCGCCGAATGGGTCCCACGGCAAGCCGCATAGGGCTTGATCGAGCAGCGCGCGAGTTTCCATACGTGGCCCAGTTCGGCGTCCAACGCCTCGGGCGCGGCGGTGTCCGCCGCGAGGGTCTTGAGGAAACCGCCCCAGACGTCATCGAACAGTTTTGTCGGGCCGGTGATGCCTTGTTGAGCAAACCGCGCGGCCAGCAATCCACCTTCGGCGGCGCGTCCGCTGTGGAGTCTTTTGCTTTGCGAGCCGTCATGGATAAACGCCCACAGACCACCACTGAAGCTGCCGGCGATGCCCAGTGCCGATAAGGTTTGTTGTGCATCCAGCCCCAGAATCCGTGCACTGGCCGCCGCCGCGCCAAACACTCCGCACGTCGCCGTGGAGTGCCAACCGGCGCCGTTATGGGCCGAGTAACTGCCGCAGGCTTCGAGCACCCGACGGCCGATTTCGTAGCCGATCACCACGGCAGTGATCAGTTCGCGACCATCAATTGACGCTTCAGAAACCGATAGCGTCGACATCGACAGCGCCGCCATCACCGCCGGCAGCACCACCGCGCCGGAATGGTCGCAGCCGCCGGTATCGTCCAGCTCCAGGGCATGCGCGGCGATACCGTTGAGCATGGCGGCTTGCGCCGCGCCGACTCGCTGACCGGTGCCCCAGACCAACGTGCTGCCGGCTTCCCCCTTGAACACCTCATGCGCCTGTCTGGCGACATCGCTGCGGGCCCCGGCCAGGGCTGCGCCGAAGGTGTCGAGGATGTGTCGTTTGGCTTGCTCCACCAACTCGGCGGGTAAATCTTCGAAACGGGTATCGACGCAGAACTGCGCCAGCCGCGCCATTCGCATAACCCCATCCTGATCTCTCATACGCCGTAATCCCGATAATGACGCTCGTACACAGCGGCCGGGTGATCCTCGGTCACCGGCGCCGCCGACTCTGCCCACCACTGAGCCACTTCGGCACCGGTGGCGATCCACACGTCATCGTGCTGCTGAATGCTTTGCAGCAATTCGCGCAACACGCCGATCCGCCCTGGCGTGGCGATGATTTCCGGGTGCAGCCGCAGCACGTAACACAAGCCGAATCGGTGAAACCCGGCGAAGTCCATCTTCAGATTGCCAAGGGTGTGGCTGTAAGAGGCGATGCGCGATTGCGCCGGTGGCACCGCCGGGCTGAGGTTGAAGGCGAAATAGGGCTCGTCCTCCAGTTCGTAGTGCAACGGCAGTTCGATCACCTCGGGCGCCGTCGGGTGGGCGAAGGGCAAATCATCGCCGCGCCATGACGAGGACCAACGGATACCGTGCTCGCGCAACGCCTCGATGAAGCCGGGTGCGCCATTGCCGGCGGGAATGCGAAAGCCTGTCGGACGCTGACCGGTCAGCGCGCTCAAGGCCGCGCAGCCCTTGGCGATATCGGCGCTTTGCTCGGCCAGGGTCAGGTTGTCGTAGTGCTGATGGCGGTAGCCGGCGCAGGCAATCTCGTGCCCGCCGGCCTGGATCGCCCGGAGGTGTTGCGGGTTTTCCTCGGCAACGATGCCGGGCACGAACCAGCTGCTGGAAACCCCCAGTTCTGCGAACACGCCAAGCAAACGCTCGACCCCGCGCTGGGTGCCGTAGCGCCACACCGACAAGGTCTTGTCGCGCCCGGCGACTTCCGGCGCCTGGGTGAGGATGCCGTGGATGTCGTTGTAATCGACGGTCAGCACCACGGCGCAGCGGTAGCCGTTGGGCCAGACAATGGAATCAGCCATGGTGATGCTCCTTCAGCCACCAGTGGGCGACATCGCGGCAGGTGGCGAACCACACGTCATCGCGTTGGCGCATGTGTTCGAAGAGTTTTTCCAGCAACAGGATGCGGCCCGGTTTGCCGGTGATCTTGGGGTGGAACAGGGTGGTCAGGCACAGGCCTTCAGCCATGGCGCCATCGAACTCGCGGCACCAGTTATCGAGGGTCAGTTCGTAGCTGGCGGTTCGGTCCAGCCCGGAAGGGAAGTCCGGTGCGCGGGTGTAGGCGAGGGAGGCGTAGTCGTCCATTTCCCAGCGGCCGGGGATTTCCACCAGTGGTGTATCGAAGCCCGGCACCTTGACCAGGTAGGGCCGGTCATCGCCGCGCATGCTGCTGGAATAGGTCACACCGGCTTCCACCAGCATGGCCGGCGTTTCGGCCCGCCAGTCGCCGGACGGCGTGCGGAAACCTTCAGCGCGGATGTTCAGGTACTTCCAGAACACCTCGCGGGATTTGTGCATCACGTCCTTCTGCTGCTCCAGCGTCAGGGCGTAAAAAGATTCGTGTTTGTAGCCGTGATAGGCCACCTCATGCCCGCGCTCGACAATCGCCTGGCACTGTTTCGGCCAGTTCTCCACGACCCAGGCCGGAACGAAAAACGTGGTCGGGATGCGGAACTCATTCAGCAGATCGAGAATCCGCGGCAGCGCCCGATAGGGGCCGTAACCGCCGAAACCGAAATACTCGGGCTTGCGCCAGATCGAGCCGTTAAGCATGGCATCGCCGGTGGGGCCATCGAGGTCGAAGGCCAGGGCGAGGCAGGCCTGGTGCTGGTCGGGCCAGGTGGGTTGCAGCGAGGAGGACATCGTATGGCGCTCCAGAATTAATAGTTGAAACACCCGTAGCAGCTGCCGAGCCCGCGAGGCAGCTGCTACGAACCGTGTTACTTGCCGGCGTTGATGGTCACGGTCTTGATCGCGCCCAGTTCCAGGTCCCATTTCTTCAGGATTGCCTGGTAGCTGCCGTCATCGATCATGCTTTGCAACGCGACTTTCACCGCTTCGCTCAGCTCAGGTTTTTTCTTGCTCACACCCATGCCCGAGAACTGCTTGGAGATCGGCAGGCCCACGGTTTTGTACATGTCCTTTTCCTGGGTCTTGAGGTACGGCAGGGTTTCGCTGCCTTGCATGGCCGCGTCGATACGGCTCTGACGCAATTGCGCACGGGCGTCGGCCGAGCCTTCGGTGCCGATCACGTTGATCGCGGGTTTGCCGGCGGCTTCGCAGTTTTCCTTGCTCCACGCGGCGATTTCCGCCGGGAAGGTGGTACGGCGGCTGGTGCCGACTTTCTTGCCGCACAAGTCGACGATCTCGTTGGTGTCCTTGTTTTTCTGCAACGTGTAGAACTGCGGACCGCTGGTGAAGTAGTCGACAAAAGTCACGCTGGCCTGACGCTCGGCGGTGTCGGTCATGCCCGAGAGCACCATGTCTACGCGGTCGGTCGTGAGCGCGTTGATCATTTGCTCGAAGCCGGTTTCCTGCCATTTGATCTTCACGCCCAGACGTTCGGCCAGGGCGTTGCCCAGGTCATAGTCAAGGCCGGTGAGGGTGTTGGTGGCCGGGTCCTTGAAATCCATCGGCGGGTAGTTCGGCATGATCGCAACAACGATCTCGCCTTTGTCCTTGATGCTGGCCGGCAACTCGGCAGCGAAGGCGAAACCGGATGCCAGGACGCTGGCAAGTACTGCAGGGATTACTAGGTTCTTCATGGTCGTTCTCTTATGAGTGTTGTGAGCGCCAAAGGGCGCTTAGGTTCGAACGGCAGAAATGAAGCTTTGGGTGCGTGGGTTTTGCGGACTTATTAGTATTTCTTCGGGGCTTCCAGCCTCCACGATCTGCCCGCCGTCCATGAACACCATGCGGTTGGAAACCTCGCGAGCGAAGCCCAGTTCATGGGTGACGACGATCATGGTCATGCCGGTTTGCGCCAGATCGCGCATCACCGACAGCACCTCTCCGACCAGTTCCGGGTCGAGTGCCGAAGTGGGTTCATCGAACAGCATCAGCTTGGGGCGCATGGCCAATGCACGGGCAATGGCGACACGTTGTTGCTGACCACCCGACAATTCGATCGGGTAGCTGTTGCGCTTGTCGGCCAGGCCAACGCGAGCGAGCAGTTCCACGGCTTCTTCGTGCGCCTCTTTGGGCGAACGCTTGAGTACCTGGCACGGCCCTTCGATGATGTTTTGCAGCACAGTCATGTGCGGGAACAGGTTGAAACGCTGGAACACCATGCCGGTGGCCAGGCGCTGACGGGCAATCTGCGACTCGTTGAGCTCGTGCAGTTTGTTGCCGACGATCCGGTAACCCACCAGTTCGCCGTCGACCCACAGGCCGCCCTTGTCGATTTTTTCCAGCTGATTGACGCAGCGCAGCAGGGTGCTTTTGCCGGAGCCGGACGGGCCGATGATGCACAGCACTTCACCTTGCTCGACCTCGATGTTGATGTCTTTGAGCGCGTGGAAATGGTCGTAATACTTGTTCAGGCTCACGGCCTTGACGATGCTTCTCATGTTGGGCTCCTCAAGAACGCTTGCCGGCGCCGCGAGCGAAACGACGCTCCAGACGGCTTTGACCAAAGGACAGGACGGTGACGGTGGCCAGGTACCAGATACCGGCGACGATCAGCAGCTCCATCACACGGGCGTTGGCGTAGTAGATGTTCTGCGCGTTGTAGAGCAGTTCCGAGTACTGGATGACGCTCGCCAGGGAGGTCATTTTCACCATGCCGATGAATTCGTTACCGACCGGCGGAATGATGATCCGCATGGCCTGGGGCAGGATGATCCGGCGCAGGGCTTGCAGGCGCGGCATGCCGATCGACTTGGCGGCTTCGTACTGGCCGGTGTCCACCGACAACAGGCCGGCACGCACCACTTCGGCGGTATAGGCGCCCTGGTTGATGCTCAAGCCGAGGAGGGCGGCGACGAAGGGCGTCATCAGGCTCACGGTGTCCATTTCGAACAGGCCGGGGATGCCGATGGTGGGGAAGATCAGCGCCAGGTTGAACCATAGCAACAGCTGCAGGATCAGCGGCGTGCCACGGAACAGCCAGGTGTAGGTCAGCGCCACATAGCGCAGGATCGGGTTGGCCGACATGCGCATGATTGCCGTGATCACCCCGAAGACAATGCCCAGCGCCATCGCCAGCACCGCCATGACGATGGTGTTGAGCAAGCCCCACATGATCGCTTGCGAAGTGAGGAACTGGCCGATGTACGACCATTCGATCTTGCCTTCGGCGAAGGCTCGTACCAGGCCGATAATCGCGATCACGATGACGGTGGCGAAAAAAATCCGCCCGTAGTAGCGCCGTGGCACGTGTTGATACTGGGTGATATCGAACTGGTTTTCCGCCAGTTTGCGCTCCGCCTGGAGTCGTTCTGCCTGTGTCTGGCTCATGTTGGTTCTCCGTACACTGTTCTTTCAGATCAAGCACAATCCCCTTGTAGGAGCCGGCTTGCTGGCGATGGAGTGTCAGTCGACATCAATTCAGCTGACACACCATCGCCAGCAAGCCGGCTCCTACAAGGTTTTGCGTTGTCTATCAGAGGCGGAAGCCCTGATAGTTCTCGGTCCACTCTTGCTGCGCGACAAGGGCGGTTTTCAGTCGGCCGATCTGCTCGCGCACCTGTTGCGGCGCGGTACCGCCCCAGCCACTGCGGGCGGCGATGGCGGCTTCGAGGGTCAGGCTATCGCGCACCTCAGGTGTCAGGCGCGGATCGATCTCGGCCAGCAGCGCCGGCGAGGCTTCCCACAGTTCGATGTCGTGTTTCTCACAGGCCTGGACCAATGCGCCGGTGATTTCATGCGCTTCCTTGAACGGCACGCCGCGCATCGCCAACCAGTCGGCGACTTCGGTGGCAAGGGTGAAACCCAGTGGTGCCTGACGGCGCAGTTCTTCGACGTTGACCTTCATGGTCGCGACCATCCCGGCCATGGCCGGCAGCACCAGCAGCAGGGTGTCGACGCTGTCGAGCACGCCGTTCTTGTCTTCGCTCAAGTCACGGTTGTAGGACAGCGGCAGGGATTTCAGCGTCGAGAGCAGGCCGGTCAGGTTGCCGATCAAGCGGCCAGCCTTGCCCCGGGCCAGTTCGGCGATGTCCGGGTTTTTCTTCTGCGGCATGATCGAACTGCCGGTGGCGTAGGCATCGTCCAGCGCGACCCAGCGAAATTGTCGCGACGACCACAGGCAGAATTCTTCGGCGAGGCGGGAAATGTTGATCCCGAGCATGCTGGCGATAAACAGGAATTCCGCGACGTGATCGCGGCTGGCCACGGCGTCGATGGAGTTTTCGCACACGCCGCTGTAGCCCATTTCCTTGGCCGACTGCTGCGGCAGGCGAGCGATGGCGGAACCGGCCATGGCCGCCGCACCCAGTGGCGACAGCGAGGTGCGCGCGTCCCAGTCCACCAGACGCTGCACATCGCGCAGCATCGATTGGGCGTGGGCCAGCAAGTGATGAGCGAAGACGATCGGCTGGGCCTGTTGCAGGTGAGTGAAGCCCGGGCAGATGCTTTCGACGTGTTGCTCGGCCTGCTCCACCAGCGCTTGCTGCAAGGCCAGCACTTCAACGGCCAAAGTACGGACGTGATCACGCAGGAACAGCCGCAGGTCGTTGGCGGTCTGGTCGTTGCGCGAACGGCCTGCGCGCAACTTGCCGCCCAGTGCGCCGAGGCGTTCGGTCAGCAGGCGCTCGATGAAGGTGTGCACGTCTTCGTCGTCCAGGGTCGGCGCGATGCTGCCGGCACGGAAGTCATCACCGATGCGCTGCAGGGCGTCGAGCATGGTCTGGGTTTCCTGCTCACTCAGAAGACCGGCGCGCTGCAATTCCCGGGCATGCGCCTTGGAACCGGCGAGGTCGTACGGGGTGAGGCGAAAGTAGCGCTCGGGGCAACGGGACAGCGCCGCCAAGGCTTCGGACGGACCGCTCTTGAAGCGGGCACCCCAGAGACGGTCGGTGGTTTGAGACATTGTTGTTTTCCTCGTCGGTAACGCGAACTGATATCGGTGTGCAGAGCCTGAAACACTTCCCGGAAATTATTCGGGTGTGGTCATGGCCAAGCAGTGTTCAAGAGGGCAGTTGCTAAAGGGCGAGAACTGATCGAAGTGTCAGCTTTTAATAGTTCGAAATCAGTGAGTTGGCACTGATCGGCGGGATTTATTAACGGTTGCCAAGCCTTGTTTTCTGTGTTCATTATTATTAGCCAGCACTGTTTTTGTTGTTGGACACAGGTTGTTGAATAGGGCGCCAGAGGTAAATAAGCATTATGGAAACCCCACTTTCCAATTCCGGAAACCCGCCGTTAAAAACGGTACATCGGGCGCCGTTGGCCCTCAGCGGCCTGGACTTCAAACTGCTCAAAGTATTCAAGGCCGTGGTCGAGGCTGGCGGCTTCAGTGCGGCGCAGAATGAGCTGAACGTGGGCTTGGCGGCCATCAGCAAACAAATTTCCGACCTTGAGATTCGCATCGGCATGCGCCTGTGTACCCGGGGGCGGGAAGGGTTTCACCTGACCGAAGAAGGGCGCCTGGTGTATCAGGCGTCGATCGATTTATTTGCCTCGGTCGATAACTTTCGTGATCGGCTTAGTTCGGCGCAGAATGAACTTATTGGCGACCTTGGGGTGGGCGTCATTGATAATACAATTACGGACTCGAATTCTCCGTTAGTTGCGGCGCTTAGAAGGATAAATGAAGAATCGCCGAAAGTAAGATTTCAACTTCAGGCCTCCCAGTTAGATGAGGTGGAAAGAGGTGTGGTCGAGGGGCGGTTAGTGGCCGGGATCGTGCCGGTTTATCAAAAAAGAGAAGAGTTCGATTACTTCCCGCTGTATGAAGAACGCTCGTATGTGTATTGCGCCGTCGGTCATCCACTGTTCTCGGTGCCGGAGGCGGACATGGGCGGCAATGTGCTGCAGGATTTCGAGTGCATCAACCACCGCTACGCGATCCATCGGGACAAACTGAACTTTGCCCGCTACGACAGCTTTTCCGCTTCGGCGACTCAAGTGGAAGCTGTGGCGCTGCTGGTCAAGACGGGGCGTTTCGTCGGTTTTCTGCCCGAGCATTACGCGGCAAACCTGGTGGCTCAGGGACAGTTTCGGGCGGTGCGTCCGGACCTGATCAACATCGTCACGCCGTTCAATCTGATCCTGCGCCACAACACTGTGCGCAGTCCGTTGGTGAAGGCGTTTGCCCAGGCGCTGGGGGTGGATTTGAAGGCGCCGGTTTAACCTCAAACGTAGGCGTTCAAGTGTGGTTAACAGTAACTAAAGGACAATACATGGATACGCAGGAGCTACTGCAGGCTGCGATCTTTGATCTTGCTCTTCAGCAACATCGAAACCATCAAAAGATCGCAGCCTACGGCAGTTCCTACAAGGGCGGCGTGTGCAGCAATACGAAATCGTTCTTATCGAAACGTCCGCTCAATACCGGTGGCTGGGCACCCAGCGGAGTGCCTTGCAGGGCGTTGTAGTCGTTTCGGTCCATCATCAGCCAGGCCGGCCCCGAGAGGGCTTCCAGTTCCTGTGTCGATTCGGTGAACACCGGTTGAAAGTCCTGCTCGATATTGACCATGAACTTGATCGCCTTGGCGTCTTTGCCCATGCCGTGCAGCACCAACGGCGCCGGCGCTTTTTGAATCTCTGCGAACGCGGCTCGACTGAAGGCTTGCGTGTCGTAAAGCTGACGTTCGACCGGTTCATACACCAGGATATAAACCGACCACAGCGCCAGGACTGCGCAACAGGCCAGCACCTCGGCTCGCCAGTGAGCGCGGAACCAAGCCGCCAGTGTGATGACTTGCAGAGCCGCAAGCACGATCAATACCGGCACAAAGGCAGGAGGTTGTGCTGGCAGACGCCGCTGAATGATCAGCAATGCGACAATCAACACCCCTGGTATCACCAACCACAGCCCTTGCATCAAACCCCGCAACCAACCGAAAACCCGACCTTGCGCCACCTGAAACGGGTACGCCGCAATGATCGCTGCCATGGGCAGCATCGGCAGCAGGTAACGGGCCTTTTTCGCCTGGGGAATCGATAAGCCAATCATCACGATCAACCCGGCCGCCGTGCAGTATTGCAACAAGCGTAATGCCGGACCTGCCTGCCGTGGGTTCGTCAGCCAGACCGCGGCCAATACCAGCAGTGCCAATGGATAAGCGAGCGCATAGTTGCCAAACGAAGCGGTGAAGTAATACAGCGAACCACTGACGCCTTCACTGCCGTCCATGCGCCCCATGAACTGCATGCGCACCACGTCATGCATGAAGGCCGTTCCACCACTGGCTTCGGCCAGCCACAGCAGCGCGCCGACGCACACCACCAACAACACCGCCGCCAACAGGCCAAAACCGAACAACCGTGACCATTGGCGATTGAGCAGGTAGTAGCTGCACAACATACCGGTGGGGATAACCAGCCCGATCGGCCCGCGAATCCCGAAGCCCAACAGCAGCAGCACAAAAATCAGCGGCCACCGACGGGGCATCGCGAAATGATCGGCGGCGTACCCAAGGTAGAACACCGAAAAGGCCACGGCCGCCAGCATCAGGTCCTGGGACACGGCACGGGTTTCAGTGACAAATGTACTGGTGAGCAACATCAACGCGATGCTCAGCAGCGCCCAGCGTGTGGAGCAGGGCGCGACCAACCGGTACATCAACGTGACGATCACCGCAGCGCCGATGGCAGTCGGCAACCACGCGGTGAGGCTATTGACCTGACCGAACGGCAGGGACAACAGCCAGACAAACACCGTAGACAGCGCCGAGTAATCGGCATAGGGCTGGCCATAGGTGGTCGGGAAAAACGACGGCCCGTGGCGCAGCATCTCCTGGGCGAACAGCACGAACCGCGAATCGAAACCGATTGCTGTTTGCTGATAGACCCCTGCGATGAACAGCATGAACGTCAGCAGCCCGAGCCCTAAGGACTGCCGACGAATGCCGGGCGATACCGTACTCACGCGACGCCTGAGGCCGATGGCCATTGCTGAAGGGGAATTGGCAATTTGCGGGATTCACCACGGCCCATCGGGAAATACAGGAAGCCGCTGCGGGCCAGGCGCTCTGCGTCGTACAGGTTACGTCCGTCGAAAATCACCGGTGCATTCAGGCGTTGCTGGATCAGGTCGAAGTCTGGCGCCTTGAACTGCTGCCATTCGGTGCAGATGATCAAGGCGTCGGCACCCGAAAGGACTGATTCCGGCGTGCCCATGAGCATCAGCTTCGGTTCGTCAGGATAAAGGTGTTGGGTTTCCTGCATGGCTTCCGGGTCGAACGCCCGTACATTGGCCCCCGCAGCCCACAGCGATTCCAGTAGCACCCGGCTCGGCGCATCGCGCATGTCGTCGGTGTTGGGCTTGAAGGCCAGGCCCCAAACGGCGAAGGTCTTGTCGCGCAAATCACCCTTGTAGAACGCGTTGATGCGTTCGAACAATTTGTGTTTCTGCCGCTCGTTGATGGCTTCCACCGCTTGCAGCAGGTCGCTGTTGCAGTGGGCTTCTTCGGCACTGTGGATCAGAGCGCGCATGTCCTTGGGGAAACACGAGCCGCCGTAACCGCAGCCGGGGTAGATGAAGTGGTAACCGATACGCGAGTCTGCACCGATGCCCAGCCGTACCGATTCGATGTCGGCACCCAGGTGTTCGGCCAGTTCGGCGATCTGGTTGATGAAGCTGATTTTGGTCGCCAGCATGCAGTTGGCGGCGTATTTGGTCAGCTCGGCGCTGCGCAGGTCCATGAACATGACGCGGTCATGGTTGCGGTTGAACGGTGCATAGAGGTCGCGCATCACGTCGCGCACTTCATCGCCTTCACAGCCGATGATGATGCGGTCCGGGCGCCGGCAATCGGCCACGGCCGAACCTTCTTTCAAAAACTCCGGGTTGGAAACGATATCGAACTGCAGCTGACGGCCGGCCTTGAGCAGGTACTGGTCGATATGGGCGCGCAGCGTATCGCCGGTGCCCACCGGCACCGTGGATTTCTCCACCAGGATCACCGGCTGTTCACGATGACGCGCGACCGCTTCACCCACGGACAACACGTATTGCAGATCCGCCGAACCATCCTCCCGGGACGGCGTGCCGACGGCGATGAACAGCACCTGGCCATGTTGCACCGCGAACTTTTCGTCCGAGGTGAAGTGCAGCCGCTTGGCATCCAGGCTTTCACGCACCAGGCTGGCCAGCCCCGGCTCGAAGATGCTGACGTGGCCTTGTTGCAGCAACGCAACTTTTTTCTCGTCAATGTCCATGCACACTACGTCATGGCCGACTTCAGCCAGGACGGCGGCTTGCACCAGACCAACGTAACCGCTACCAAATACACTGATTTTCATGATGCACTCCTAAGTTCGGGCGCGCGAGCAGGTCGAGAATTAATAGTAATGACCCCCAGGATGACCAGCGCCACTCCCAGGGTTTTTGAAAGACTGAAGGATTCGTTGAACAGTGGCAGGCTGGCGGCCAGCACATACACCAGCGCGTAGCTGATGCTCAGCAGCGAATAGGCCCGACCCAGCGGCACATCCCGCAGGGCCGCGAGCCAGGTGAGCATCGACACGGCATAGGCGAGGATGGCGGCCAGTACGACAATCACAGCGGGCATATCGACGCTGCCGCTACTCAAGGCCGCTAACCACTGTTCGGGATGTGGCAAGCGAGTCATGCTCCAGCGCATGCCCAACTGCGCGGCGGTGCCCAGCACTACGCTGCCCATGGCAAAGGCGATTCCGCGACGCAGGCTCATGCGTGTTGTCCCAGCAACGCCACGCCACCAATCACCAGCGCCACGCCCAACCAGTGACGGCGGTCGATGACTTCGTGAAAGACGAAACGGGCGACCAGTGTGATCAGCACGAAATTCAGGCTGAGCATGGGATAGGCGATACCGACTTCGAGGCGCTGCAACACCAGCAGCCAGACCAGCAAGCCCAGCCCCAGAGAGGCGAGCGCCAGCCACAGCCAAGGCGAACGCAGTTTCTCGCCCCAACCCGAGGTCTTGCCACGCCAGCTTTCCACGGCGTACTTCTGGGCGATCTGGCCAAGGCAAGTCAGCAGGCAGGCGGTCAGGAGCAGCAACAGGCTCATGACGCATCCCGAGGGAAGATCAGGATCACCAGGTTGCCTTGTTCATAACGTTTGCCATCCTTGGGCAGCAGTTCGATTTCTTGCAGTTCGTCATCCCCTTTGACCCGCATCACCACGCCGACCGAACCACTCTGGCGCGCTTCGCGCATCCACTGTTGCACGTGCTCGAGATCGACCCGCTGCTGTATTGCATCTGGATCAGGATAGTCGAGGCCGTATTTCAATTCGCCTATCGTGTTGTACAACGCCACCTCCGGGCGTTTCAAGCGCCAGGCCAGGGCCGAGGCAGCGCCCAGGTCGTTGCTCAACAGCTTGTCGGTCTGCGCCAGTTCCGGGGCGTGCTGGAGGATGAACTGGTCGGGCATCTTGTTAGCCACCACCGAATCCGGCATGCCGGCCGGCAGCACGCCGATCAGCAGCAAACTGCCAAAAGCCGGTGCCGCCCAGCATTGCAAGGGACGGAAGGCCTGCAGCAGGTTGGCCATGATCCAGCCGATCAACCCGATGAACACCAATACCAGGTTGTGCAGTTCGTGGGTGTACAGCGGTTTTTTCAGTTGCAGATAAACCAGCGCAATCAGGACGATCAGGCCCAGCGTCATGTTCAGCAGGCCATTGATCCCCAGCACCCGGCCTTGTTCCAGCTTCAGTCGGTCCGCCAGGGCATGGCCCAGCAACAACGCCAGAGGCAGCAGGCAGGGCATGATGTAGGTCGGCAGCTTGCCGTTGCTCAGGCTGAAAAACAGCAAGGGCATCAGCAACCATAGCAGCAGGAAAGCGATGTTGGCCTGACGCCGGGTCTGCCAGGCCTGTTTCAGCGCCGATGGCAGCAACGCCGCCCATGGCAGGCTGAACGCCACCAGCAGCGGCAGGTAGAACCACCATGGCGCATCGTGTTGGGCGTCATCCCCGGCGAAGCGGCGAATGTGTTCGTGCCAGAAGAAGAACCGCCAGTAATCGGGTTCCTGCGCGTGCACCGCCAAGGCCCACGGCAGGCTCACCGCGATGGCGACGATAATCGCCACCGGGCCGTAAGTCAGCAGTTCCCGCCAGCGTTTCTGCCAGAGCACCCAGGGCAGGGCGATCAACACCGGCAACGCCCAGGCGAGGAAGCCTTTGGTCATGAAACCCATGCCGCAGGCCAGCCCCAGTACTGTCCAGCCGAGCAGACGCGGGCCACGGCTGGTGCTGTCCAGCGCAAACCACAAAGCCACCAGGCTCAGGTTTACCCAGAAGGTGAATTGCGGATCGAGGTTGGCGTAGCCGGCTTGCCCGGCGATGATCGCAAAGCTCATGTACAGCAGCGCACAGGCAAAACTCTTGCGCGGCTCGTTCCACAGCCGGTGAGCGATCAGGTAGCACAGCAACACGCTCAGCCCGGTGCTCAGCACCGAGGCAATACGTACGCCAAACAGATTGTCGCCAAACAGCGCCTGGCCGATAGCGATCATCCAGTAGCCCGCGATGGGCTTTTCGAAGTAACGCAGGCTCATGAAATGCGGCGACACCCAGTTACCGCTCAGGAGCATGTCCTGGCTGATCTGGGCGTAACGGGTTTCGTCGGGAATCCAAAGGCCGTGAGAGCCTAGCGGCAGCAGGTACGCCAGCGCCAGAACGACCAGTAATAACGGCAATGCCCAGGGTTTGCTCATGCGCCTTGAACCCCTAGCCAGCCTTCGCGACCCTCAAGAGTTCCGCGTACGACCCGGCCCTTAGGCAAGATGGCGGGGGCGTCGGGAAGCAAATTGCCCAAGGGTTGGAAATGAATATCACGTTGGCGAGCATCGGCCAATAATTGGCGAAAATCGTTGGCCATCAGAATCCCTTCTACTTCGGCATGGACAGTGTAGACATTGAGTTTTTGCGGGGAGAACCGCTCAAGAATGAAGGTGTTGAAGTCTTTGGCTGCAACGGTCGGGCCAACCACTTCGTCGAAGGTCGGCAGGTCCACCGGAATCTGCGGTGCGCCCAGACTACCATTGGTCAGGATTGGCTGGAACAGGTGCTGGCCCCGACAATCGCTGTTGTAGCGAAAGCCGAAACCTTGCTTGGCTTCGATCACACGCTCGTCCGCCCGCCAACCGGCGGAAGCCGAGCATTCGACTTTTTGGCCGAGGATGTCACTGAGGCTGTCGACGCCACGACGAATCTGCTCGATCAGTTGCGCCTGGCTCCAGCGTCCGGCATTGGCCTGCCAGCCGTGGTGATCCCAGGCGTGCAGGCCGACTTCATGCCCAGCCGCCTGGGCTTGACGCATCAGGTGCCCGAGGTCCCGACCGATCGGTTTGCCCGGCCACGCAGTGCCTGCCAACAAAATATCCCAGCCATACAGGCCGGCAGCGTTGGAACGAAGCATCTTCCAGAGAAACTGCGGACGGATAAGGCGCCACAAGTGGCGCCCCATGTTGTCTGGCCCGACGCTGAAGAAAAACGTCGCCTTGACCTGTGCTTCATCGAGTATTTCGAGTAACCGCGGCACCCCTTCACGGGTGCCTCGGTAGGTGTCGACATCGATTCGAAGGCCTGCCTGCATCAACGTTTTTTGTCCGCGATTTCGAGCATGGCCTCGCGCAGGAAGAAGTCCAGCGTATTGCCGATGGTTTCCTTCATCTCCACGGTGGGTGCCCAGTCAAGCAGACGCTTGGCGTTGGCGATGCTCGGTTTGCGGTGAGACACGTCCTGATAGCCAGTGCCGTAGAAAGCCTTGCTTTCGATATCGCGGAAACCGGCGAATGGCGGGAAGTTGTCGCGCAACGGGTGAGCTTCGAACTGACGCAGCAGTTCTTCGCCCAGCTGACGAATGCTGGCTTCGTTGTCCGGGTTGCCGATGTTGATGATCTGGCCGTTGCAGACATCGTTGTCGTTGTCGATGATCCGCGCCAGGGCTTCGACGCCATCGGCGATGTCGGTGAAGCAGCGTTTTTGTTCGCCGCCGTCGAACAGGCGAATTGGCGTGCCTTCCACCAGGTTCAGGATCAACTGGGTGATGGCCCGGGAGCTGCCGATACGCGCCGAGTCCAGACGGTCCAGGCGTGGGCCCATCCAGTTGAAAGGGCGGAACAGGGTGAAGTTCAGGCCTTTCTGGCCGTAAGCCCAGATCACTCGGTCAAGCAGCTGCTTGGAGATCGAGTAGATCCAGCGTTGCTTGTTGATCGGCCCAACCACCAGGTTGGAGCTGTCTTCGTCGAAGTTGGCGTCCTGGCACATGCCATAGACTTCGGAGGTCGACGGGAAGATCACGCGCTTGTTGTATTTGACGCAGTAGCGAACCAGCTTCAGGTTCTCTTCGAAGTCCAGTTCGAATACACGCAGCGGATTGCGGGTGTATTCGATCGGCGTGGCGATCGCCACCAGCGGCAGGACCACGTCGCATTTCTTGATGTGGTACTCGATCCACTCCGAGTGGATGCTGATATCGCCTTCGACGAAGTGGAAGTTCGGATGGCTGCGCAGGCGCTCGATGGCGTCCGAGCCGATGTCCAGGCCGTACACTTCATAGCGGTCGTCACGCAGCAGGCGCTCGGACAGGTGATTGCCGATGAAGCCGTTGACGCCAAGGATCAGCACGCGGGTGCGACGCGGTGCACGGCCCGATTCGGCGCCACGCAGCACAGAACCGTCGACCAGCCCCAGCTCATTGGCCAGTTGTGGACCGCTGAGGTACAGGCCGTTGTCGTTGCGTTGGCCGGCGTTGACCACCAGCGAGTCTTCGCCGCAGGCGATGCGCAGCGGATCGACGCTGATAACCCGGCCCGGTGCCTGGCCTTCGTTGCCCTTGACGACATCCGCGCTCCAGACAATCAACTTGTGCTCGCCCACGGCACAGAACGCGCCCGGGTAAGGTTGGGTCACGGCGCGGACCAGATTGAACAGTTCTTCGGCAGGTTTACTCCAGACCAGTTTGCCGTCCGCCGGGGTGCGACGGCCAAACACTGTGGCTTTGGATTCGTCCTGTGGGGTTTCGCTGATTTTGCCCTGAAGCAAGGCAGGCAAGGTGTCGCGCAGCAGATCGCTGGCGGCCTGGCGCAATTTGGCGTGCAGGGTCAGCGCGGTGTCGGCGCGCTCGATCGCTACCCGCTCCTGGGCAATGATGGCGCCGGCATCGGCACGTTTGACCATGCGGTGCAGGGTCACGCCGGTCTCGGTTTCACCGTTGACCAGTACCCAGTTGGCCGGTGCGCGGCCACGGTAGCGAGGCAGCAACGAACCGTGCAGGTTGAAGGCGCCTTTGCTGGCCGTGGCCAACAGTGGTTCGCTCAGCAGGTTGCGGTAGTAGAACGAAAACAGGTACTCGGGATTGAGTTTGCTGATGCGCTCGATCCACAGCGGGTGGTTGGCGTCTTCCGGAGCATGCACCGGGATGCCTTTACGGGCGCACAGTTGCGCAACCGAGCCATAGAACGCATTTTCCTTCGGGTCATCGGGATGGGTGAACACGGCTGCAATCTCGAAACCGCTGGCAAGCAGGGATTCGATGCCGGCACAGCCAATATCGTGATAAGCGAAGACAACAGCTTTTGCACTCATGAGAGAACCTGATCTGAAGAAGTGGAAGTGAGACCGTCAACGGTGACAACGGGGGCAGGAGCAGAAGGGGTGCTACGTAAAACTTTTTCGATAAAAAACCGTGGACGTGCCCGGACGTCGCTGTACATGCGACCCAGGTACTCGCCCAGCAGGCCCATGCCAATGAATTGCCCGCCGGTGAAAACGAACAGTACGGCGAACAGGACGAACGTACCGCCGCCCGCCCAACCGGCGCCGAAAGCCATGCGCAGCACAATCAACGCGATGGCGAACAGCACGCCTAGGCCGGCCATGCCGAAGCCGACGATGCTCAGCAATCGCAGGGGCGTGGTCGTCATGCAGGTGATCAGATCGAACATCAGGTTGATCAGGCGCATCGGGCTGTATTTGGATTCGCCGTGTTCACGCTCGGCGTGGGTCACCAGAATTTCCGTGGTGTGCCGGGCGAAGCTGTTGGCCAGGATCGGGATGAACGTGCTGCGTTCGCGGCAGGCGAGCATGGCGTCGACGATGGTGCGGCGGTAGGCGCGCAGCATGCAGCCGTAGTCGCTCATGGCAACACCGGTGGAGCGTTGCACGGCAAGGTTGATCAGCTTCGACGGCCAGCGACGCAAGGCCGAGTCCTGACGGTTGTTGCGCACCGTGGCGACTACGTCATAGCCCAGTTCGGCCTGAGCCACCAGCCGCGGGATTTCTTCAGGCGGGTTCTGCAGGTCGGCGTCGAGGGTGATCACCACGTCGCCCTTGCATTGTTCGAACCCTGCCATGATCGCCGCGTGCTGGCCGTAGTTGCGGTTGAGAATGACCGCCACCACCGGGCTGCCGTCGAGACTGGCCGCCTCCTCGAGGATTTGCGCCGAGTTGTCGCGGCTGCCGTCGTCGACCAGCACAATTTCGTAGTCATGGTGCAGTTGCTGGCACGCCGCTTCGGTGCGCCGGAGCAACTCGGGCAGACTGTCCTCCTCGTTATAGACCGGGATGACGATTGATACGCAACGGATCGGATAAGGTTTCACAGGCTTCTGTCCAGTGTTTTTTCAATGGCGCCGACGACACGATCGACATCATCGGTGGTCATGTCGGGGAACAACGGGATCGAACACAGCCGCGCCGAGTTCCATTCGGTGTTGGGCAGGTAGATGTTGGGGAAACGCTGCCGGTAGTAAGTGTGCAGGTGGGTGGCGATGAAGTGAATACCTGTGCCGATGTTCTGTTCCTGCAACGCCTTCATGAACGCCTCGCGATCCAGCCCGCAACGTTCGGCGTCGATGCGCAGGATGAACAGATGCCAGGCGTGCTGTTGCGCATGGGCCGGAATGGCCAGCGGTTGCACCGGCAGGCCTTCAAGGCGTTGCAGGTAGGTCTGGGCCAGCTCTGTGCGCTTGGCGTTGATCGCGTCCAGGCGTTCCAGCTGAACCAGGGCGATGGCGGCATTGATGTCGGCCAGGTTGTACTTGAAGCCGGGTTCGATCACCTGGGCCTGGGGTTTGCGGCCGTGGGTGAGGCGGTCGTAGGCGTCGACGCCCAGGCCATGGAACTTGAGCATGCGTACCCGATTGGCCAGGGCTTCATCGTCGCTGACGAACATTGCGCCCTCGGCGCAGGTCATGTTCTTGATCGCGTGGAACGAGAAGATCGCCGTGCCTTGGGCGCCGACATGCCGACCTTTATAGAAAGTGCCCGCCGCGTGAGCCGCGTCTTCGATGACGGTGATGCCATGTTTGTCGGCCAGAGCGTAGAGCGGATCGAGGTCGAATGCCGCGCCGGCGTAATGCACCGGAATGATTGCCTTGGTGCGAGGCGTGATCGCCGCTTCGATGCTCTCCAGGTCGCTCATCAACGTGTCGCGGTCAACGTCGACGAAAACCGGCGTCGCACCGAGCAGGCAGATCATGTTGGCGGTCGACACCCAGGTCTGGGACGGAGTGATGACTTCGTCACCGGGACCGATACCCAAGGCCAACAAAGTAATGTGCATGCCACCGGTGGCCGAGGACAATGCGACGGCATGCCGACAGCCGACATAGTTGGCGAAGTGTTCTTCCAGTTGCTGGTTTTTCGGCCCGGTAGTGATCCAGCCAGAGCGCAGTACTTGCTCTACCGCAGCAATTTCTTCATCGCCGATACTCGGGCGAGAGAAGGGGAGAAACGCCTGACTCATGGGCACCTCGGAACTGAAAAAAAATTAGACTATCAGGCTTGAACGTTGGATCCAACATCAGCGTAGACGCTAAAACAAAAGCGGCATCAAGCAGTTGCCAGTAATTTGTGACAAATTACATCGGTTGACTTTGCTTGTCATGCCCGACGGGTTGGACGCTATCAAGACGCCATCTGTGATCCGTTGAGGGTAAGCGCGATTTTGTGAAAGGAACATGAAAAACCGGTAGGTGATTCGTTTTATTTCAAGCCCATACAGGCACTGTTCAGGCTTCTACCGGCTCATCGCATTTTTTGTAGGGAAAGGCGTACAGAAGTGTCTGCCTTGATGGACTTGCGCTGCATTGCTTAGTTGTTTTTTTGAATTGTTATATTCGGGGGCGATTTCGTTTCTCGCCCGTTACCGATTCAAAAGCTTAAGGTTCGCTCAGTACATGAGCATGGCCGATGGTCGACACATGAACCTCGCTCCCAGCGGGTGGCGCATGCATGCCGGAACTGCGCACCAGCAATGAACGCCCCGGACGGTCATCAGCGTTCAACGTCTGCAATTCCACGGTCAATGTGCAGGTATTACCGCCGAAGTCGCATTCGGTGACCACGCCGCGACAGCCGTCCTGTTGCTCCAGGCCGTGGGGCGCGCTGATCAGCTGAAGTTGCTCGGGGCGCAGCATGATTTGCGCTGATCGGTTGTTTCTGTGGTTGTTGACCGGTATGCGACCCAGATCGCAATGAGCCCAACCCGCTTCGATTCTGGCCGGCATGACCACGGCATCCCCGAGAAACAGGGCGGTTTGTTCATCGGCGGGATAGCGGTAAAGGTCCAGCGGATGTCCGGATTGCACTAGCCGGCCCTGACGCATCACCGCCAACTGATCGGCGAATGACAACGCTTCACTTTGATCGTGAGTCACCAGAATGGTCGTGACACCGGCGTCAGCCAGAAGCCTTGCGACCAATTTGCGCATGGCGGCGCGCAAACCGGTATCGAGTGCCGAAAACGGCTCGTCCAGCAACATCAGCCGTGGTTGTTGCGCCAGGGCCCGGGCCAGCGCGACACGCTGTTGCTGGCCGCCGGAGAGTTCGTGCGGCCAACGATTGGCCATACTCGAGTCCAGTGCCACGCTGTCCATCAACTCGGCGACACGTTCCTGTTTGGCAACGCCCTTGGCCGCCAGCCCGAAACCGATGTTGGCGGCTACGGTCATGTGCGGGAACAGCGCACCATCCTGCGGAACATAGCCGATCAAGCGTTGATGCGCGGGGACCTCGCGGGTGCCGTCGACCAGCATTTGACCATTGAGCGCAAGGCTGCCCGAGTCCGGAAACTCGAAACCGGCGATCATTCGCAGCAAGGTGGTCTTGCCCGAACCGGACGGGCCGACGATCACCGTACGGCTTCCCGTCGGCACCGACAGGCTGATGTTCTCCAGGGCTCGGTGAGAACCGTAGGACTTGCAGATCGAGTGGAGTTCAAGAGCGTTCATCGGCCAGCCGTGCGTTTGGATTGATGGTAAAGAAGTCCGGTTAACGGAAGCGACAGCAGAATCATGAGCAAGGCATAGGGCGCCGCGGCGGCATAGTCGATTTCACTGGTCATTGCCCAGAAACCGGTAGCCAGGGTGCGCGTGCCATTGGGGGCGAGCAGCAGGGTGGCGGTCAACTCATTGCTGACCGCCAGAAACACCAGCGCAGCGCCGGCGGCAGCACCGGGTGCGGCCAGGCGCAGAGTGATCAGCCACAACGCCCGACCAGGCGAACGGCCGAGGCTGCGCGCCATGTTCTCCAGTTCCACCGGCGCCTGGGCGATGCCTGCGCGCAAACTCACCAGGGCGCGGGGCAAAAACATCAGTAAATACGCCAGCAGCACCGTGATGGTGGTCTGGTAAATCGGCCGGGCAAAATGAATCGTCAGCGTTACCAGCGCCAGCGCAACGACAATCCCCGGCAACGCGCTGGTAATGTAGTTGCAGCTTTCCAGCACACGTTGCAACGGGCCCGGTGAGCGAATCGACAGCCAGGCGATCGGGATGGCCGCGCATGTGGTAATGAGCGCGCCGGCGGCCCCGAGCATCAGCGTCTGCTCCAGCGCCGGCAGCAGTTCGCTCAGGTTCCAGACTTGCGCGCCACCGTCGATCAGCCACTTGCCAAGGGTGATCAACGGCACACCGAGTGCCAGCACACAGGTCATGCCTTGCAGCGTCAGCGCGAGCAGGGTGGTGCGCAACTTCAAGCGCACAATCCTTTGTTCGCGCGCGCTTCCCGACCCGACCCGGGCGTAACGCGCCGTGCCGCGAGCAGCCGACTCGGCCGTCAGCATGGCCAGGCAGCAGAGCGCGAGGACGCCGGCCAGCATATTGGCGGCAGGCCCGTTGAAGGTGGACTTGAACTGATCGAAGATGGCCGTGGTGAAGGTGTCGAAGCGAATCATCGCGTACAGACCGTACTCGGCCAGCAGGTGCAGCCCCACCAGCAAGGCACCGCCGCAGATGGCCAGGCGCAACTGCGGCAGCACCACGCGAAAGAACACTGCCCAGGGCTTGAGCCCCAACGACTCGGAGACATCTTCGATGGCCGGATCGAGCCGGCGCAAAGTCGCTGCTATCGGCAGGTAAAGAAACGGGAAATAGGCGATGACCGACACCAGAACGCCGGCAAACAGCCCATGAATCGGTGGCACCAGACTGACCCACGCATAGCTGTGCACGAATGCCGGCACCGCCAGCGGCGCCGTCGCCAACAGCGACCACCAGCGCCGCCCCGGCAAGTTGGTGCGTTCCGTCAACCAGGCCAGCGCCAGACCCAGTGCGATGCACAAGGGAATGGTGAGCACCACCAGCAGCACGGTGTTGATCAGCAACTCGCCGACGCGTGGGCGCCATACCAGCGTCACCAGCGTCGCCCAGCCAGTCTGCACCGATACGCCGATCACGAAAGCAATCGGCAGCAACGCCAGCAACGACATCAGCACCGACAGGCTAATCACCCAGGCGCCGCCGCGGCCCGAGAAGACGCCGCGAGAGCGTGCGCGCAAGTTTACAGAGGACGCCGCAGCGACCTCTGCCGGTAGCGTTTCAGGCAACAATTAGAGCAACCCGGCCTGGGTCATCAGCTCAACCGCCTTTTTGCTGTCGAGTTTCGAGACGTCGACAGTCGGAGCGTCGAGTTGCTGCAGCGGCACCAGTTTCGGATTGGACTCTGCATTCTTGCCCACGGCGTATTCAAACGAGTTGCCGTTCTGGAGGATCGCCTGGCCGTCTTTGCCGGTAATCCATTTCAGGAATGCCTGAGCCTGTTCCTTGTGTTGACTGGAGGCCAGGACGCCACCGCCGGACAGGCTGACAAAGGCACCTGGATCCTTGTGTTTGAAGTAGCTCAGCGAGGTGTTCTTGCTGTTCTCGCCGGTCTTGGACTGATCGACGAAGCTGTAATAGTGATAGATCACGCCGCTGTCGATCTGACCGGCATTGACCGCCTTGAGCACGGCGCTGTTGCCCCGGTAGGCGGTGAAGTTGGTTTTCATGGCTTTCAGCCAGTCGAGGGTGGCGGCTTCACCCTTGAGTTCCAGTACCGCTGCGACGATGGCCTGGAAGTCGGCACCGGCTGGCGAAGCGGCCCAGCGACCTTTCCAGTTCGGTGCGGCGAGGTCCATCAACGATTTTGGCAAGTCTGCTTCAGCCAGCTTGCTTGGGTTATAGACGAACACCGTGGAGCGTGCGGCAATCCCTACCCATTTGCCATGCGCCGGACGATAGGCCGCGCCCACTTGTTCCAGCGTGCTCGGCGCAACCGGTGCAAACAGCCCCGCGTTGTCGACCAGCACCATCGCCGGGGAGTTTTCGGTCAGGAACACGTCGGCCGGGGAGGCTGCACCTTCCTGCACGAGCTGATTGCCCATCTCGGTGTCGTCGCCATTGCGCACGGTCACTTTGATGCCGGTTTCCTTGGTGAAGCCTTCGACCCAGGATTTGGTCAGGCTTTCGTGTTGAGCGTTGTAGACCACGATACCCTCCGTCTGCGCAGCGGCATACACGTGACCGGCGCTGAGGAAAGCAGTGGTCAGCAATGCGTTTTTAAGGAACGAGGGGATACGGGAAATCATTCTGTCGACGGCTCCTGTTTTTTTAGTCAACACGCGCAGATTCATTATTGGAACAATGCGAATCATTTGCATGTTTGAGTCGCCGCGAATGTAGAGCGCCAAATGAGAAAAAAACGTCAAAAAAATCGTAAATAGATGTCATTTCACTGTCGACGGAAAACTTGAGCCGACACGGTGGTGGGCAACTTTCAAACGATATCTTCGATCGGAGTGTGGCTTTGAGCCCCTTGGCTGAACTTTGGCCTGGTCTGAGGTGACGCCGGGCTCAAGGCTTATAACGCATCATGGCAATGGTCACGCGTGTTCCTGTCTGCGGCGTACTTTGAACCGTCAGATGTCCACCCAGTCTTTCGACAATCCGCTTGCAGTGGGCAAACCCAAGCCCGAACGACGATGATTGCGACCGTGCGGCGTCGGCACGGAAAAACACTTGCCCCAATTGCCGGAGTTCTTGCGTGGACATGCCTGCACCGTTATCGGTGATCCTGATGATCAAACCGCTGCCCGGTTGTTCGTCCAGCGTGACGTCGACGGCGCCGCCGGCCGGGGTGTACTTGATGGCGTTGTCCAGCAGGTTGCCAAACACCACCTCCCACTGTTCCGGTCCTCCGGCGACTTGGGCCTGATAATCCTCCAGCAGATGCAGGGAGAGACTGAGACCTTTGAGTTCGGCAGCCTTGCGCCAACGCTCGACAGCATTGAGTGCATTGTCATTCAACCCACTTGCCTGCCCGGCAATCTCGGCGGTGCCCTCCAGTTGCGCAAGGTCCAACAGGCCGAGAGACAGGCGCTTGAGCACCTGCATTTCGGCCAGCACATCACGACAGGTCTGGGCGTAATCTTCGGCGTGCCGTGGCCGCGCCAGAATGACCTCCAGCGCAGAGGTCACGGCAGCAATCGGCGTCTTCAGTTCATGGGAGGCGTTGGCGATAAACAGCCGTTGATGTTCCAGCACCTCCTGAACCGCCGCTTCCATTTGCGCGTAGCTGTCGAACAGCAGTTTTTCTTCCGCCGAGTGCGCCTCGAACACCACCCGGCGGGTGAATTCCGGCGGCTTCAAGGTGCGCAGTTGTCGAGCGAAATGGCGAAGGTTGCGGGTGGAGAGCGATACCACGATAAAACTGCCAAGCGTCGTCAACAGCAATATCCCTATCGCGGCCAGCGCCACCACCCGTTTGAAGGCGTCGACCGCATTGAGCACCGGTTGCGCGTTGGTGGCCACCAGCAGCCTGGCTTTCAGCGGGCCTTCGGGGCTCGCGCGCTCAAGGTCGCCCATCTGTGCGATCCATTTCTCGTGACCGACATCGAACAGGAACGTCTCTTCGTCGCCCGCGCGAACCTGACTCATGGCCTCGCGAAGCGCTTTGCGCATTGACGGCGTTGGTCCCCAGGATTCTTGCAGCATCTCACCCGATATCGATGACAAGTCAAAAAACAGGTCGTGATCGTGATCCAGTTCCGAGGCGAATTCACCCTGGCGCTGATAGACCAACTGCGCGTTTTCGACGCTGATCAGCGACTCGATGACGTCCGACTGGGTATCGAGATGGTGCCGCAGTTCATCGAGCCGGGTGGTTTGCACCCAATGACTCAGCCACACATAGCCGACGAGCAACACACACGCCTGAACCACGAACAGCGTGAGCGCGATTTTGATGTTCAGTGCCAGGTTACGCCACACGAAGGATCAACCCTTTGCCGCGAACGGTTTCAATCTCGACGTCGGCCCCAGCCAACTTGCGTCGCAGGCGATTGAGCAGCACGTCCAGGCTGTTGCTGTCCGGCTCGCTGTCGAAAGGGTAGAGCAACCCCAGCAATACCGTGCGGGTCTGCAACTGATTCGCCTTGCCGGCCAGCGCCACCAGTAGATTGTATTCCATGCCCGTGAGATCCAGCGGACGGTCGCCGATGCTGACCCGCAAGGTGTCGAGTTCGATGTTCAGATTGCCCAGTGTCAGCGATTTCGAGCCACGGGCGATCGAGCGCCGATAGAGGGCATTGAGCCGCGACACCAATTCGATCATTTCGAAAGGTTTGCTCAGATAATCGTCGGCGCCGCGATCCAGGCCCTGCACCCGATCCACTACTTCGCTTCTGGCCGTGACCATGATCACCGGCACGTCGTTGCCCTTGCCGCGCACCATGCTGAGTACTTCCAGACCCGATATCTGCGGCAGCATCCAGTCCAGCACCAACACGTCGTATTCACTGGCATCGGCATAGTACAAGGCCTCTTTGCCGTCCCTGGCCAGATCCACCACCCAGCCTTCTTCCTCAAGCCCGCGCTTGATGCTGTTACCCAGCAGGGCATTGTCTTCGGCCACCAGAACCTTCATCGCTCGCTTCCTGATCAGGCATTGCAGGCGTGCATTCATTGCATGTCCGGCACGCACTGGCAAGCCGTCGCACAGCCATGTGACTTCGTTAACAAGCGGTTCATTTTCGCTTCTTTAGACTGCCCGCCAGTGGTGAGCGAGCCCTTCGGCTTCGATTCGCTTTTCAGTCCCTTTTCTGGATTTCTTCCATGAGCCTTTCCAGTCGACGCCTGTCGTTCATCCTCCTGACGGGGCTGCTGGCCTGTCTGGTGGCTGCGACATTTTCCAGCCTGGCCACTCATGTGCGCTTCGGGCTGGAGTTTCGCGGTGGTTACGAGATTTATTACGTTGTGAACCCGGCACCGGGCAAAACCCGGCTCGCCAAGGATGACTTGTTGCAGACGGTCGCGATCCTGAGTAAACGCGCCGACAGCATTGGTATTACCGAACCGGACATCCGGGTCGAGGGCGCCAACCATATTCGGGTGAAACTGGCAGGCCTGACGTCCGCCGAAGAATCACGCTCGCTGCTCGGAAGTTCGCAGGGGTTGCCCACGCAGCTGACCGAGAAATACACCCAGACCGTCGGCAGCGTACTCGGCAAAACCGCGCTGGCGGAAACCGTTCAGGCAGGTTTGATCGGCATCGCCTGTATTTTCCTGTTGCTGGTGGGGCTGTACCGCACTGCCGGTTTGATCGCCGCGTTTTGTACGCTGGTCTACCTGTGGCTATTGCTGATTGTGTTCACCGCCTCGGGTGCCACCTTGTCGCTGTCGGCGGTGGTCGCGTTTGTGCTGGGCATTGGCATGGCGGCGGATGCGAGCATCATTTGCCTGGAACGTATTCGCGAGGAAATCGACCTTGGCCGGTCTCTGCGCGAAGCGGTGGATAACGGTTTCAAAGGCTCGCTGCCGACGATACGTGATGCAAACCTGGTGACCGTGCTGGCGATGATTGCCTTGTTCGCGGCCGGCATCGGGCCGATTCAAGGATTTGCGCTGACCATGCTGGTGAGCATCGTGATCAGTGTCGCCACTAACTTCTTGCTGATTCGCCAGCTGATGCTGTGGCTGGTCGATACCCAGTGGGTCAGCCAGCGTTGGTTGATCGGCAAGGGCAAGCCGCGCGCCACCAAGGCTCGCCGTTTCAACTTCGTGGGTCTGGGTAAAACGGCGATTGTGGTCTCGTTGCTGACCATCGTTTCCGGCTCGCTGTATTACCGCGCTCACGGCCTGAACCTGGACATTGATTTTACCGCTGGCACTGCGCTGGACATCGACGTCGACCGTGCGATCACTCAGGAAACCGCCACGCAAATCATGACCGGGGCGGGCACCATCCCGGCCACCGTGGCCGTGGGCGGTGCACAGAATCAGCACATCGCCGTACGCTTCGATGAAGTGCTCAAGCCCGCTGATCTGAAGCAGATCATTACTGCGTTCAAGGGTAAGTATCAGACCGTAGAGTACGAGGAAAACACCGCAGACCCGGGCGTTGCACGGGATTTTGCCACTCGGGCCATTTATGCGGTGATTGCGGCATTCGCCAGCATCGCAATCTATATCGGCCTGCGTTTCTCCTGGGCCATCGCCTTGGCAACCTTGCTGCCGATCGTTCAGGACATCCTCATCGTTTCGGCAATCTTCTCGCTGTTCAAGTTCGAGATCGACGTCACTTACATCGCTGCATTGCTGACGATCATCGGCTATTCACTGAACGACAAGATCGTGATCTTCGGACGCATTGTCGAAAACGTGAAAAAGTCCCCGCCGGTGGATGCGCTGGCCTTGTGGAGCCTGATCAACCTGAGCATCAGCCAGACCCTGAGGCGTTCGCTGTACACCGTGCTGACAGTGGTGATGGCGTCGACCTGCCTGTATCTGTTTGCCTGCGAACCGTTGCAGATGTTCTCGCTGGCTCTGGTGCTGGGTCTGATATCCGGCGCGGTGTCGTCGATTTTCATGTCCAGCGCTATCTGGCTGACGCTTTCCCGGCGAAGCTTTCGGGTGGCGAAGGTTGGTTCAACATTGAAACTCAGCCCCAAGCGTGTCCCGCATCTGGCGTCCACGCCGTTCCTGGGGGCACTGCTGTTCGTCTGCACGGTCGGCGTCGGTGGGTGGTTCTGGGTGCCGGCTCAGGCAACGGCCGGTAAAACGACGGTGAGCGCCTCGACGGTGACCGGTTCCCTTGGCGATTTGTCGAGTTTCCGGACGATTACCGTAGACACTGCCCGTTTAGTGGACGCCGGCGACCTGAAAGCAGCCAAGGCTCGCATCACCGATCTGGAAACAGCGTGGGATCAAGCCGAAGAAACCTTGCAGCCGAAGTCGCCGGCTGACTGGACTTCGGTCGATAAATCGATTGACCGTGCACTGTCCCAACTGCGCTCCGGCAACCCGGATCCGCAAGCCTGTGCCGAAGCCTTGAAGACTCTGCTGGCCAAGTTTGATAGCAAGCAGATCAGTGCCGCCATCCCCGTAGCAGCCACTCCCGCCGGGTCGATGGGCGATCTGTCCTACCTGATGGCCATCATTACCGACACCAAAAAGCTACTGGGCAGTGGCGACATGAAAGGTGCAAGGGCCAGGATCACTGACCTGGAAAGTGCCTGGGACCAAAACGAGGAACAACTGCGACCGATTGATCCTGAAGGCTGGACCTCCATCGACAAGTCCCTGGACCGGGCGTTGAAGCAAGTCAGAACCGGGTCGCCGGATCTGACTGCGTGTACTGAGGCGCTGGAAACCCTGGCGACGAAGATCGACAGCAAGCGCCTGCACTGACACCTATTCGGCCCGGGGAATATACGCCACGCTCTGGTCTTCACGGCCGTGGAATATGCGCTCGCCGTTGGTGGGCGTGGTGGTGATGACCTGATGGTCGGCACTCAGGTAGTCCAGCGGTACTGCATCACCGTTGCGGTACTGGGTGATAACGATGGTGCGTTGCGGGTCCCAGTGCTGGCCGCTGGTGTTGTCCAGCCAGGTCATCAGCGCGGCGGTATCGCCGGTGCGAGGAAAGTCCTGGCTTTGCTGCACGTAATAGAAGGGGGCGCCGCCGGTTTGCAGGTACATCGGCACTTTGTTGTCCACCTCGATCATCACCATGCGCCATGTATTGAGCGGTGCGCATTTGCTGGCCTCAAGCCTGACCGTCTCACCGAACTGAACCACGCCGCCACCGCCGTTGGTCCAGGGATAGAACACACCGAGTATCGCCATCAACAACACAGCGGTCAGGCCGAAACCGATTTTCAATCGGCGACTACCGAACCTGTCTGTGGCGTTGCGTTCGGCCATTCGCCGGGTGATCCACCAGGCGCCCAGCAACTGGGCGAAGGGCACCAGGGGCAATACGTAGTAACTGCGTCGACTGCCGCTGGCCGTGAAAAACAGCATCAACAGACCCAACCCACAAACCAGCCAGCGCGTATTGGGTTCGACGCTGCGCCAGTGGCGCAGCGCAAACCACAACCCCAGCATCCAGCAAGGCGCCCATGGCAGAGTGTAGACCGGGAGGTAAATCAAATAGGTGTAGATCGGTCCGATGTTGTCGAAGGGCTGGAAAAACCGCACGACGTTTTCCCGCAGCACCAGGCCCAGGCCACTTTCGCCATAAGTCGGCGCGCCGTAGAGGTGCGACAATATGAATGGCGTCATGTAAAACGCCCCGGCGATGACCAGGGCGCCGCACAGCCGCAGATTGAGATGGCTTTTCCAGCGACCGTCCTGCACCACATGCGGTAATAGCAGCAAGCCCGGCAGAATGAAGCCGATCAGGCCTTTGAACAATGAGGTCAGGGACAACAGCAGGAAAAACACCAGGTAACGGCTGAAACGCGTGTCTTGCGGCCCGCGCCAATACCACCACACCGCCGCCAGCACACCGCAGACGGTGAGGATGTCGGCGGTGGCGACCCGTGCCCAGAACACGAAATAAAAGGTGGTCGCCAGCATCCACCCGGCAATCAATCCGGTGCCTTTGCGCATTAGCTGCTCGCCGATCAAGTACACCAGCCAGACGCTCAGCCAGGCGGCAACCACCGAAGACAAGCGTAGTGACCAGTGCCCTAAACCGCCGGTCAGCCAGGCGGTGGCCGTGATCAGCCAGTAGGAGGGCAGCGGTTTGTCGTAATACGGCCCGCCCTTGAGGTAGGGATCGAAATAGTCACCGCTCTGGAGCATTTGCAACGCGATGTTGGCCCAGCGGGTTTCCGGCCCCCATAACTCCCGCGTGCCCAGGCCCAACAACAAAATCAGCGCAGAGGCGCCGAGCAGGAGCGCCAAGGCGCCCCTGTCACTAGCCCGAAGGTTCATAGCGGGTTTCCTGTAGGAAGAACGGTGTCAGGGTTGGCTCTGCGGGAATATCAGAATTTCCAGGTGGCCGCGCTGATAGCGCTTGCCATCGATGGGCAACATCTCGACTTCCTGCATCTCCGCGACACTGTTAACCCGCATCACCACGCCGACCGCGCCTTTTTTGCGGGCCTCGGTCATCCATTGCCCGACGTTGTCCAGGGTGACTTTACGTGACGCCATGGCGGGATCGTCGAGGCCATATTTCAGCTCGCCGACAGTGTTGAACAGATCGACCTGAGGTCGCTTCAGGCGCCACGACAAGGCTGACGCCGCGCCCAGATCGTTGCTGAGCAACGATGTCGTCTGACTCAAGGCATCCAGATGCTCGGCGATGAACTGGTCAGGCATTTGGCTATTGACGATCTGCGCCGGCATCGCTGCCGGCAACAACGCTACCAGCAGCCAGATGCCGAGTGCCGGCATGGCCCAGAATATCAATGGACGTAGCACCTGCAAGGCGTTGGTGATGATCCAGCCGAGCAACACGATGAACGCCAGGGACAGGGTGAACATCTCGGTGTTTTCGTAGACTTCCTTGGTGGCTTGCAGATAAAGCAGGGCGATCAGGGCGCTGGTGGCGATGACGACGTTGATCACGCCGTTGATGCGAATGATCCGGCCTCGTCCTTGATTCAATAGCTCCATCACTGCGTGTCCCATCAGCAACGCCAGAGGCAACAGGCACGGCATGATGTAGGTCGGCAGTTTGCCGCTACTGAAGCTGAAGAATGCCAGCGGCAACAGCATCCAGAGCAACAGAAAGCCGATTACGGGCTGGCGCTTTTGCTGCCAGGCCTGGACGAGTGTCGTTGGCAACAAGGCAGCCCACGGCAGGCTCGAGGCGACCAGCAGCGGCAAATAGAACCACCACGGGCGCGCGTGTTGCGCATCTTCGCCAGCGAAACGGCGGATGTGTTCGTGCCAGAAGAAAAACCGCCAGAAATCCGGTTCCTGATGGTGAATGGCGAGCACCCACGGCAGGCAGACCACCGCGGCCACGACCACCGCCAGTGGTCCGTAGCGCAACAGCTCGCCCAGGCGTCGCTGCCAGATCATGTAGGGCAGGGCGATCAACACCGGCAACAACCAGGCGAGAAAGCCCTTGGTCATGAAGCCCATGCCACAGGCAAAACCCAACAGCGCCCAAGCGCCGAGTTTGCCGCGGGAGGAATGGCTATCGATGGCAAACCACAACGCGACCAGGCTCAAGTTGACCCAGAGCGTGAATTGCGGATCGAGGTTGGCGTATCCGGCTTGCCCGGCGATCAGGCCGAAGCTCATGTAGAGCAAGGCGCAGATAAAGCTCTTGCTCGGATCATTCCAGAATCGGCGAGCAATCAGGTAAGTCAGCCAGACGCTCAGCCCGGTGCTCAGCGCCGAAGCGATACGCACACCAAACAGGTTGTCGCCAAACACCGCTTGACCGATGGCGATCATCCAGTAACCGGCGATGGGTTTCTCGAAGTAGCGGATACCCATGAAGTGCGGGGACACCCAGTTACCGCTCAGCAGCATTTCCTGACTGATCTGGCCATAGCGGGTTTCATCGGGAATCCATAGACCATGGGTGACTAGCGGCAGCAGGTAGAAGACCACGTACGCCAGCAGCAAGCCGGGCACGATCCAGCGTTCGGTGATGGGCAGCGCACGCGCGGTGCCACGCAATAAAGAGCCGTCGGGGTGGGGCAACAAGTTATTGGACGTCATGACTCGACCTTGGCGCAGAAGGATGTTGCTCCGCCAGGTGCACGCTTGCACTAGCGGAACTTTTTACATAAAGCAACACAATAGCGATGTGGACTACAGAAGTTGCGTCAGCCATCTAATGGTTACGGACTAGTTATAGTCTGCCCGAGCAAAAAGGCTTTCTCGGCTTCGACTTTTTTTTCCGCGATTATTGTTTCAAGGCTTTGCCGTGCAACAGCGTCTGCCAGTCAGTGGCATTCACAATGCCGAGTACCTGAGGTTGCCCGTCGGCGGCAATTTGCACGAACAAGGCACTGCCATACTTACTGGTCGTCGCGTGCTTGAAACCGGTCTGGGCTTCGAAGTCGCTGATGCAACCGCTGTGCGTGACCAGCACCAGATTTCGATGGGCTTGCTTGTGCGCCACCACATCGTTACGCATGGTTTTGCCACAACTGACCAGCCATTCCTGGGTCGCCGCGTCTTTACCGAACATGTAACGCGAGGTTTGCGCCGTGCGGGTGGTTGGGCTGCTCAGCACATCGGTCTGGGTCATGCCCAGCTGCACAAAGCCTTGGCCCACGGCTGTGGCGGCTTCGCTGCCGACTCGGGTAATACCGTCGGCGGGGCCAAGGCACGGATTGCTGGACTGGTCGCAGCGTTCCGCATGGCGAACCAGTACCACCACTTCACCGGCTTGCCAGCGATCGACCAGGCTGTTGGTCGCTTCGGACCCGGCGGTCGCCAGGTTGATCGGAGATCTGGGCCACCAGACAAACCCCGTGACGAGTGCCGCGATAACCAGAGCGGCCGTTGTCGCGACCAGTTTGCCGAGCCGCGACTTAACGATTCGTGCCGCTGGCTGTTTGCGCGATACATGATCAACCATGTTTTGTTTACCCGTCGGTACGCAATAGAGAACAACTTTCAAATACAACCCAGCGTAACAACGCTTGAAGGGGCCTGGAAAGACACTAGTTCAAGGCAGGTGTCGGAGTGGTGAAAGGGATGTGAAAAATTTGCGTAGAAAAATTTCAGTACTTTTTTTAGTTGGTTGTTGCAGCGCTTGTCTTGAACACCACGTACAGTGGTCTATGGTCTATCTTTGGTTCGCGTCTCGGCTCTGCGGCATCGGCCCGATTCAGCAGATGGCGCGGTTTGAACCGGCAGTGGAGCCAAGCAACAGAATGGATTTCAAACTGAGTCTGAATAAACGGATTGTCATCGTATTTGCCTTGATGAGTACCTTGGTCGCGGGCGTATTTGCGATGGGCATCGTCGCGACTGTGCATGTGGTGGATCGAAATATCACGGCTTCCCGCCTGGTGGGAGGGCTGCACCGCTTGCTGTCGATGGAAAACAGCGCCGGGTGGAGCCATCAGCCGGAGAAAGACGAACTGTTTTTCATCCAGGAAGGTCCGGGTGCGATGGCGCTGGATAAGGAACTGGCGGCGCTTGCACCAGGTTTTCAGGAAACGCTCTACGCGGGTTCTAAGTACTACGCCATGGTAAGCCTGGTGGGCGGTCGCAAATACGTTTTGTTGCGAGACCGGCGAAGCGTCGAACAGCGTGAACAGGCGTTATTCTCGGTGGTGATCGTCGGGTTCGTCTTGAGCATCCTGCTCGCGGTTTTGTTAGGCCGGATGCTGGCCAGGCGTGTGATGGCGCCGGTCATTCGTCTGGCGCACCAGGTGCGTCAACGCGAGCAGTTGCTGGAACTGGCCCCTGAGCTTCATCCCGACTACGCGGCCGACGAAGTGGGAGCGCTGGCACTTGCCTTCGATCAGACCCTGGGCCGGTTGCGTGAGGCACTGGACCGGGAAAAACTCTTTACCAGCGATGTCAGCCACGAACTGCGCACGCCATTGATGGTATTGGGCAGTTCCTGCGAATTGCTGCTAGCCAATCCCTCGCTTGACCGGCGCTCCGTGGCTCAAGTCAGTCGAATTGCCCGCGCGAGCGACGAAATGCGGCAATTGGTCGATACGTTTCTGATGCTGGCTCGCGATCGGGAAGACTCTGATACCGCAGCAAGTGCGACGCTCAAAGAAGTCGCCGATGCTCTCGTGGATATCTGGGCGCCGCTGATCCGGGAAAAAGGCATCGAGTTTATCTACGACAATGAACAGGTTTCGTCGGATCGCCATAACCTGACGTTCCTGCGATCGGTCATGGGCAATTTGCTGCGCAATGCCTGGCATTACACCGATCACGGCTACATTCGCCTGACCCTGCGGGCGCGCGGTTTCAGCGTCGAAGACAGTGGCATAGGCATTTCGGAAGAAAAACGCCATACGATGTTTCAACCGTTCGTTCGCGGTGACGAGCGCCGGGGAGAAGGCCTGGGACTGGGGCTTTCACTGGTCCAACGGATTTGCACCCATCAGAATTGGCGAGTGGAACACAGCAGCCTTCAGCCCAACGGCAGTTGTTTCACCATTGAACTGGAAGGCGTCTGATGACTGTTTATTTAGTTGCCGGGCAGCTTTTCGATGTGCCGGCGGTAGCCTGGCTGATGGTGGCGGCCAAGAGCTTCACATTGTTCTGATGAGCCACCACCAACTCATCGATACTCGTGCCGGAAGGCGTCTGCAAGGTGCTGCGGCAGGTGACTAATGCAGCATCGCCTTCGCCGAGTTTGCGCAGGCGCCATTTGACGTCGATCAATGCGTACTGACCGGGTATCGAATCAAAACGCTGAACGTCCAGGCGCAACGACACTTTGCGCTGCGGGTTACTGTTGACCAGTTGATCGACCAGGGCACTGCGCAGTTCCTCCGACAGGCTTGCGCCCCACCATTGTGTTTCGAGGATTGCCAGGCCGGCGTTGCCTTGACGAATGACGATCTGCGGACGGTCGACCTGGGGCGGCACGGTGATGCTTTCGATCTGGATGTCCGCTCCGCCGCTTGCACCGCTCGGTTGAGCCGGGGTCAGGGTGTGGAATTGAATCGGCTCACTGCGGCAAGCGGCGAGTAGCAACAACGCAGTGACCAGCGTGATCTTCAGCGAAAATGCCATGGGTAGCTCCTGTGGTCAGTTGCGCGGTGGCCCTTGCAGATCCATCGGCGCGGCATTGTCGGGGCGGCCGCGAATCAGCGATTCCGGATGCCGTCCCATGTAGTCCGAGAGTTCACGCAACGAGCGCGACATGCGTCCAAGCTCGTCCAGGGTCTGGCTCAGTTGTTCCCGTTGCGGCGAATCTTCGGCGAGGGTCGAACTGGCCGATTGCAAGGTCTTGCTGACGTCCGACAGGGTGGTTTGCACGCCGGGCAGGGTCTTGGCGTTGAATTGCGCTAAGCCTTTGCGCAGTTCGACGAGATTGCTGTCCAGGTTGCCGGCTATGCGTTCGATAGGCAGCTGGTTGATTTTGTTGACCATGCTTTCCAGTTTTTCCTGCAACTGCTCAAGACTGCCGGGAATGGTTGGAATAGAGATAGGGCGGGCAGCCGGATCGAACGCGACTTTCTCCGCCTTGGGATAGAAGTCGAGCGCAATGTAAAGCTGACCGGTCAACAGATTGCCGCTACGGGCCTGAGCTCGCAGGCCGTTTTCGATGAAGGAGCCTAGCAGACGCACGGTTGCAGTTTCGTCATTGGGGTCATGCTTCAAGGCCTCGAGCATTTTGATGTGAGCCTTACCGAGGCGTTGCGGGTAGATCACGATGCCGACATTGACCGGGAAGCTGCGTTTTTTCGCGTCGAAATCCAGATTGACTGCCACCACCCGGCCGATCTCCACACCAAGAAACTCCACCGGTGCATCAACCTTGAGCCCGCGCAACGCCTGATCGAAACGCAAGCTCAGGAACTGTGCCTTGCCGTTGGGCGGGGCGAGGGCGGTGTGCTCATCCTCGAACAGGTCGAAGGCTTTATCCTCGATGGCCACTTCATCGTTGGGACTGTATTCCGGCGCGCGAAAGGCGACGCCGCCCACCAACAAGGCTGACAGGGACTCGGTCTTCACCGAAAAACCGTTGGCGCCGACATTCACATCAATACCGCTGGCGTTCCAGAACCGGGTGTTCTCGGTAACGTAGGCATCGTTGGGTGCGTGTACGAAGATTTCGATGTTCACCCCTTTGCCGTCGGCATCCAGTTCATACGCCACCACTTGCCCGACGGGGATCTTGCGGTAGTAGACGGGGGAACCGATGTCCAGCGAACCGAGGTCCTGAGTGTGCAACATAAAGCGTTTGCCCGGCTCGCCATAGGTAATGGGCGGCGGGTTTTCCAGCCCGGTGAAGTGTTTGGAGCGGGCATCGGCCTGGCCGATGTCGGCACCAATGTAGTCGCCCGACAGCAAGGTATCGATGCCCGAAACGCCACCGGCACCGATGCGCGGCCGCACAACCCAGAATTGCGAGTCTGCACGAGTAAAGCTTTCAGCCTGTTTGTCGAGCTGGATCGTGGCGTCGACGCGTTTCTGGTCGCCGCTCAGTTTCACCTCCGAGACGCGGCCGATGACCACATTGCGGTATTTGACCTCGGTCTTGTTGGCCACCAGGCCGCTACCGGTCTTGAACGTGATGGTGATGGTCGGGCCTTCCTGCAGCCAGCTGTGCACCACCAGGGAAATCCCCACCAACACCGCTACGATCGGCACGATCCATACCAGCGAAACGCTGAAGCGACGGGTCTTGATCGCGGCTTGGCCAGGGGCTTGCGGACCGTCAGTGGCTTGGGACTTCATCCATGGGCTCCTCATCTTGTGGGTTTTGCAGCGCTCTATCCCGCTCGTTATCCCAGATCAGCCGCGGGTCGAAACTCATCGCCGACAGCATGGTGAACACCACCACCAGACCAAAGAACAGAATGCCCGGGCGCGGTTCGATATCGCCCAGGGCCTGGAATTTCACCAATGCCGCCACCAGCGCAACGACAATGACGTCGAGCATCGACCAGTAGCCGATCAGCTCGACAAAACGGTAAAGCCTCGAACGTTCCTTGCGCGCCCAGAAGCTGCCGCGTTGCACCGTGATCAGCAGCAGGGAGAGAGCAACGAACTTGATGCCCGGCACCGCGATGCTGGCAATGAAAATGATCAGCGCAATGTCCCATGCACCGTGTGCCCAGAACTCCAGCACACCGCTCATGATGGTGCTGTCGGAGCCGTTGCCGAACAGACTGGTGTTCATGACCGGCAGCAGATTGGCCGGGATATAAAACACCAGTGAGGCCAGCAGATAGGCCCATGTCCGGGTCAGAGAGTCAGGTTTGCGGGCATGCAACGGCGCGCCGCAGCGTTCGCATTCGTGAGGTTGATCGGTCATGTCGCAGGCCATGCCACAACTGTGGCACAGGCACAGGTTGAGTTCGCTGGCGAGCGGTGGCCTGTTCATAGGGTGTCCCACAAATCACGTACATCGCGCCCGGCGATGCGGATCAGCAACAGGCTGAGGACCGCCAGGGCAAACATGCCGATACCCGGCAGCACATCCAGCAGCCCGGCGAGTTTGAACACCGCGACCATCGCCCCAAGCAGGCAGACTTCCAGCATGCTCCAGGGCCTGAGGGTTTCCAGCCAGCGCATGCATAGCTTGAAGCCTGGGGAACGTCGGGAGGTGAGGGCAAAGCTCAATACCCAGATCAACAGGAGCAGCTGGAACATCGGCGCGATGATGATGGAAATCGCCGCCACTAACGCAATGAAAGTGATCGGCCCCTGGCTCAGCGCCACCACCGAATCCCACAGCGTCGCGCTGTTCTTCATGCCCTTGAGGCTGATGGTCATGACCGGATAGAAATTCGAGAAAGTCCACAGCACGGCCGCCGTGAAGCTCAGCGCCAGGCGTTGCTGCACCGACAAGCCGTTGTAACGCGCAAGCACACCGCCGCAACGTGTACACAGGGCCTTTTGATGTTTGGCGAGCGTGACTTTTTCATACACGCAGTCGCAGTGCTCGCAGATGATCAATGGAGCAGTCGTCGCCATGGGCAGCACTCGCCGGGAGGCAGAAAAGTCAGAGCACTCCCTCAATATAGAAGTGACTTGCGATTGAGCAAATCTAAAGGCTACTCCAGGGATAACCCGAATGCGGCACTAGAGGGCATTTGTAGCAGACTGCACTTCGGCTTCAGGGTATGTGCAAAGCCATTACCACGAATCTCAGCCAAGCAATTCGCGCAACCGGTACCAGAACATGCCAAGCGCCAGCAGCGGTGAGCGCAGGGTTCGTCCGCCGGGAAAGGTCATATGCGGCACGGCGCTGAACACGTCCAGCCCCCGGCTGTGGCCGACCTGAATCGCTTCGGCCAGCAACCGGGCGCACCAGTGGGTCACGTTCAGGCCATGGCCGGAATAACCCTGGGCGTAGAACACGTTCGGGTACTGGCTCAGGCGGCCGGCCTGGGGGAAACGGTTGGCGGTGATGCCGATCTTGCCGCCCCATTGATAGTCGATGCGCACATCCGCCAGTTGCGGAAAGACCTTGAGCATTTTCGGCCGCATATAGGCGCCGATGTCCACGGGGTCGCGCCCGGAATAATGGCAGGCACCGCCGAATAACAAGCGTCGATCCGCCGAGAGCCGGTAGTAATCAAGACCGACTTTCTGGTCGCACAGCGCCAGGTTCTGCGGGATCAGCTGAGCGGTCACCTCGGGTGCCAACGGTTCGGTGGCGATGATGTAACTGCCCGCCGGTAGCACCTTACCGCTCAGGCGCGGTTCGAGTTCTTCCAGATGTGCGTTGCACGCCAGCACCAGGCTGCCGGCACGCACCGAGCCGCCGGCGCAGCGAACCTGCACGGAGCTGCCGTGGACCAACTCCAGCACCGGGCTTTGCTCGAAAATCCGTACCCCGAGCAATTGCGCCAGCCGCGCTTCGCCGAGCACCAGATTCAGCGGATGCAAGTGACCCGAACCCATGTCGATCAGGCCGCCGGCATAAAGGTCCGAGCCCACCACTTGCTGGCGGATCTGCTCGGGGCCGACGAGTCGGGTTTCATGGGCGTACTCCAACTCGGCGAGGCTTTGCAACTCAGCCTTGAACGCAGCGAACTGCGCCGGGGTATTGGCCAGTTCGCAGAAGCCCCAGCGCAGGTCGCAATCGATGCCATGTTCACGGATGCGATTGCCCACCAGCTCCACGGACTCGATGCCCGCACGCTCCAGATAACGCACGCCTTCCTCGCCGACATAACGGGCGAACCCACTGACGTCATGGCCAATGCCACGGATCAACTGCCCGCCATTACGACCGCTGGCGCCCCAGCCGATCCGCCGGCCCTCCAGCAGAATCACCGAGAGCCCGCGCTGTGCCAGTTCGATCGCGGTGTTGACCCCGGTGAACCCGCCACCGATCACGCAGACATCGGCTTCAAGGTCCGAATCCAGCGTAGGGTAGGGTGCCATGCCATTGGCCGATGCCGCGTAATAGGAGCGGGCATGTTGCTTGTCATGCTGATTCATTGGTTGGACTTCACTTTGCTCCAGGAACGGGTCATCAGACGCATGATCGCCTGGGGCGGGGTGGTGGAGATGTAGAGTTTGTCGAGGACGTCCTGGGGTGGGTAGACCTCAGGATTATTGACCAACTCAGCCTCCATGTAGGCCTTGGCCGCCGGGTTCGGATTGGCATAGCCCACCGAGGCACTGACCTTGGCGATCACTTGCGGGTCCAGCAGGTTATTGATGAAGGCGTGGGCTTCTTTCGGGTTGCTGGCGTCGGCGGGAATTGCCAGCAGGTCGAACCACAGGTTGCTGCCTTCTTTCGGGATCGAGTAGGCGATGTTCACGCCGTTCTTCGCTTCCTTGGCGCGATTGGCCGCCTGGAACACGTCGCCGGAGTAACCGAAGGCCACGCAGATGTCGCCGTTGGCCAGGTCCGAGACGTACTTGGAGGAATGGAAGTAGGTGATGTAAGGCCGGATGCTCAAGAGTTTGGCTTCGGCTTTTTTAAAGTCCTCAGGGTTTTCGCTGCGTGGGTCCATGCCCATGTAGTTGAGGACTGCCGGGAATACTTCATCAGCCGAGTCCATCATCGACACACCACACTGGCTGAGTTTCTTCAGGTTCTCGGGTTCGAAAAACACGGCCCAGGAATCGATGTGATCAATGCCCAGCACTTGCTTGACCTTGTCGACGTTGTAGCCGATGCCGTTGGTGCCCCACAGATACGGTACGGAATGCGCGTTCTGCGGATCGTTTTTCTCCAGCAGCGTCAGCAGTTTCGGGTCGAGGTTTTTGAAGTTGGGCAGCTGCGAGCGATCCAGTTTGAGGAACGCACCGGCCTTCACCTGGCGCGCGAGAAAGTGGTTGGACGGCACCACCACGTCATACCCGGTGCGGCCGGCGAGCAGTTTGCCTTCCAGGGTTTCGTTGGAATCGAATACGTCGTAGATCACCTTGATCCCGGTTTTTGCCTGGAAGTCGGCGAGGGTGGTCTCGCCGATGTAATCGGTCCAGTTGTAGACGCTGACGCTTGGCTGAGCCTGCGCCCCGGCGCTGAACAATACCGCCAGCGCGACCGGAACCACGGATTTCAATAGACGCATATCGACACCTCTTTGAGTTATTTGGCTTTGTGGGAGCGGGCGTGTGTTTTTTAGACGCTGAGCAGCAGGAACTCGCGCTCCCAGGAGCTGATCACGCGCTTGAAGTTCTCGTGTTCGGCGCGCTTGACCGCGACATACCCCCGGACGAATTTGCTGCCCAGGTAGCGCTTGATGGTTTCGCACTCTTCCATGCGCGTGAGTGCGTCCTCGATGGTGATCGGCAGGCGCAGGTTGCGTCGCTCGTAGGCACGACCCTGCACCGCGGCGCTCGGCTCGACCTTTTCGACCATGCCCAGGTAGCCGCACAACAGGCTCGCGGCGATCGCCAGGTAAGGGTTGGCGTCGGCACCCGGCAAACGGTTTTCCACGCGCATGGCGTCGGGGCTCGAGGTCGGCACGCGCAGGCCGACGGTGCGGTTTTCTTCGCCCCATTCGACGTTGACCGGTGCCGAGGTGTCGGGCAGGAAGCGGCGGAACGAATTGACGTTGGGCGCGAACATCGGCAGCACTTTGGGGATGTACTTTTGCAGGCCGCCGATGTGGTGCCGGAACAGCTCGCTCATCTGCCCGTCGGCATCGGCGAAGATCGGCTGGCCGCTGGCGATGTCGACCACGCTTTGATGGATGTGCATGGCGCTGCCAGGTTCGTCACCAATGGGTTTGGCCATGAAAGTCGCAGTCACGTTGTGCTTGAGTGCCGCCTCGCGCAGGGTGCGTTTGAACACGGTGATCTGGTCCGCCAGGTCCAGCGCATCGCCATGACGGAAGTTGATTTCCATCTGCGCCGGGCCGTCTTCGTGGATCAGCGTGTCGAGGTCCAGGCCCTGCAGTTCGCACCAATCGTAGACGTCTTCAAACAGTGGATCGAACTCGTTGGCGGCGTCGATGGAAAAAGACTGTCGACCGCTTTCCGCACGGCCAGAACGCCCCAGCGGCGCCTTGAGTGGCAAGTCCGGGTCTTCGCAGCGCTGGGTCAGGTAGAACTCCATTTCCGGCGCGACAATCGGCTGCCAGCCTTTGTCGGTGTAAAGCTGCAGCACTTTCTTCAGCACGTTGCGCGGCGACAGTTCGATGGGGTTGCCGAACTTGTCGAAGGTGTCGTGGATCACGATGGCGGTGGGTTCGATGGCCCACGGCACCACGTAAACCGCGTCGGCGACAGGTTTGCAGACCATGTCGATGTCGGCCGGGTCGAGCAGGTCGTAGTAGATGTCGTCGTCGACAAAGTCCCCGGTTACCGTTTGCAACAGCACACTTTCCGGCAGGCGCATGCCTCGCTCATGCAGGAACTTGTTGGTGGGTGCAATCTTGCCGCGAGCAATGCCGGTCAAGTCGCTGACCACACACTCGACCTCGGTAATCTTGTGATCTTTCAGCCACGTGAACAGCTGATCGAAAGGGACATTCATAAAGACCTCATTGTTGGTTTGAATTACGCCGGGGAAGGCGCCTTCATCCACCGGACACTTCCCCTGTGGCGCGTTGACGACTATCTTGGGTGAGCCGTGGCGTTCCATCTATCCACTTTAAGCAGCACCAAAACGCACCAAACGAGTGCGTAAGGTCACCCCATGACAGCGTGCAATCCGTTACAGGTTCAAGCCTTCAACACCGCCGACGTGGCTGAGCAGATCCGCGCCACACCGGGTTGGGTGCAGCACTATCAGCAGATGTCACCGGGGCATTTCGCCGGGCGGGTGCGCTATCTGGACTTGCAAGGCGTGGAGATTTACGAAGAGCAGATGAACACCCGGGTCGAGCAGAATTTCAGCGCCCCCGAAGGTTCACTGGCGTTCTGTTTCGATCGCAACGACAACTCGCTGTACATGTTGAACGGCGAGAGCCGCAACATCTGGATCACCCCGGAGAACTACCAGGAAATCGCCGTGGTGTTCGGGCCGCAATTCGTTCAACGGCATGGCCTGGACGTGGCGCGGCTCGAAGGCTTGTTCATGTCGCCGCTCAATTGCGGGCAGAACGCGCTGTTCAGCCGCTGGTTGAGCGGCACCTTGACGCGACTGGAGCAGACGCTGGATCCGCCGAGCAAAGAGGCATTGACCCAGCAGTTGCTGGAGGACTGTTTGTTCATCCTCGATAACGCTTGTGTGTGCCTGGATCGCGCAGGCTTGCAGCGTCGGGCCGAAGAGCGAACGATCATGAAGCGCGTCGCCGAATGGGCCGCCGATACCCCGGAAGAAACCCTCAACTTGCTGGAACTGTCCCAGGTGGCCGGGGTTTCGTTGCGTCAGTTGCAGCACGCGTTCAAGGCGTACACCGGGATGACGCCCTCGCATTGGTTGCGTTTGCGCCGGCTCAACAGTGCGCGCCGTGAGTTGCTCAGCCGAACGGCCAGCGACACGACAGTCGCGCAAGTGGCGATGCACTGGTCGTTCTGGCATTTGGGGCGGTTTTCCAGCAGTTATCGAGCGTTGTTCCAGGAGCTTCCCAGCCAGACGCTCGCCCGCCAACACAGTGGACCTTGTCGGAGGTCATCATGAGTCGGTTATCGTCTTTCAGTCTGTGTGTCGTAGTGTCGATGGCCTGTACGCAGGTCCAGGCCGAAACGGTTGTGCCGTTGAAAGGGCAGAGTTCGCAACAAACCCAGCTGGACATCAACGATTGCCGCAACGTCGCGGCGAGTCAGAGTTCCTCAACACCACCACCCTCGGGCGGGCGCTTGCGCGGTGCTGCGGTGGGGGCTGCTGCCGGGGCGGTGGGCGCTGAGGTCCGGGGGCGTCAGCATGACGAGTTTTACGAGGGGGTCGACGACGATGTGAAACAGGAATATCGCCAGAACCGGGCCGGGCAAACCGCAGCGGCGGGCGCAGTGGTTGGTGGCGCGCGCCAGCGTCAGGAGCGTCGGGCGCAGCAAAAGACCAACGCGTCGACCAGTTCAACCGCCTATACCAGCTGCCTGCAAGGGCGGGGTTATCAGGTAACGCCCTGAGCACCGGGCGTTCTCTGCCGCTGTTCAATCAGGTGAACCATCAGGTCGGCATAGAGCGTGAGGGCGATAAACAACCCCATGCGCACGGCGAAGGCGGTATAGACGTCTTTGCCGGCAAGACTGTCCTGCACCGACTGGCCCAGCAGGATGATCAGCGTGACCAGGCTGTTGAGCCAGAACCCCGGGGTTTGTCGAGTCGGACTCAGGGCATAGAGCTTGCGCGCCAACAGCAAGCCGAACAGCAGCATCCACAGAAAGAACATCCACAAGTGCACGAACAGGCTGAGCGCGCACCAGAACATAATGGCCAACAGCCCGCCCATCAAGGTCGAGCCGAGCAGTTCGCGACTGGCGTTGCGCGTCGTTACCGTCGAACTCTGCTGGCCCAGACTGACCGCTTTCAAAATGATCGGCAGATAGCTGGCCGGGTCGATCAGCGCCAACAAGAACGCTGGGATCACGATCAGGGTGGCACGCAGTGCTATCCTTGGCACTTCTTGCGCCGGCATAGCGCTGGCGGCAGGTGGCAAGGGTGCATTGGCCGGGTCGGGAAACAGCCAGTGACTGATCGCGACGACGATGACGGCGAGGAGCAAGGCCTTGACCAAGGCACCGATGACCATTATCGCCAGATCGAACTCGGCAACGCCGGCCGAGGAAATCATCGTCAGGCCGATGATCAGAAAGGTCACGACCAAGGTGTTGCCGCCGCGCAGCCCGAAACCAAAGGCCAGGAACAGACCGACACCGATCAGCAGCACGCCGCTGAGGGGGTAATAACGCAGGACCGGGATCAGTAACAGCCCGATGCCGGTGGTCAGCATCGCAACCACTGCCAGCATCACGCCGGCCTTGAATGGCAGGGGTTTGTTAAGCGTGGCCAACAGCAACACGCAAAGCACCGGCGCAATAAACGGAATCGGAAGTGCCAGGCCGAAGCTGGTGGCCAGGCACAGCGCCGTGCCGACGGCCAGACGCGGCGCCCGTTGGAATCCGGGCGGGCGATCAGTAGGCATAAGACAACCAACTCATCAGCCAGAAAAACAGGCGTCCCAAGGGATTCAGCGGATTATTCTGCGCAGGAAAGGCCATGACTTCGGCCTGGCCGCCGGCACGAATGGCGCGACTGTCACGCAGCACCTGCATCGCCTCGTCAGAAAATTCGATGATCACCGGGAAGCGTTGGGCCGGACGCAACCAGTCGCGACTGTTTTGCACACTGGGCAAGGTGCCCGGCGCCGGCGTCTGCCCCACGCTGACGCCGTAGCCAACGCTGCGCACCCGCCCCTCGAAGACCTCGCCCGGCAGCGCGTCCAGCACGATCGCCACCGGAGTTCCAGGCTTGACCCGCCCCAGGTTGTTCTCGGTCATGTCCGCACTGATCCACACATCGTGGATGGCAATCAAGGTCATGACCGGCGTGCCGACCGAGGCGAATTGCCCGACGTCGGTGCGCAGGTCAGTTATCAAACCCGCCGAGCGCGCGCGGACTTGGGTGTTGGCCATGTCGAGTTCGGCTTTTGATAACGCCGTGGCGGCGCTGCGTAACAGCGCGTTGTCTTCCTCGCTGCCGCCTTCCTGTTCCCGTGCTCGCTGGACTTCAGCACGGGCCGCGGCGACTTGGCTGACGGCCTGCTCACGGCTGGCCCGCGAAGCTTCCAGCAGGCGCACGGAAATGGTTCCGCGGTCTTGGCGGTACAGGCTTTCAAGGCGTTCGTTATCCTGCCGGGCCTTGAGTTCATTGGCCTGAGCCGCCCGCAACGAGGCTTGCGCGGAGGCAATGCCGGCAGTGCTGGCACCGATCTGCCGGCGGGTAGACTCAAGATCTGCGCGTGCGCGGTCGGCGGCTATCTGATAGGGCTGCTGATCGACTTCGAACAGCACATCGCCTGCCTTGACGTCCTGGTTGTTGCGCACATTCACGCGGATCACCTGACCGGCCACTTCAGCCGCCACCGGAATCACAAAGGCACCGACCCGAGCCTGTTGCGTATACGGCGTGAAACGGTCAGCCAACAGATACCAGGCCAGGCTCAGGACGATCAGCAGCAGCACCCATTTGATGCCTTTTTTTGCCGGATCGGCAGCCGGTTCGGGCGCCTTGGAAGAGGGCGCTTCAGTGGCGGGCGGTGAGGGTTCACTCATCGGCTTTGACCTTGTCTGGCGTGGAAGAGGGGGCTCGCGAAGGGGCCGGTTCATTCAGCAGGTTGCCCCAGTCGGTGCGGTGTTCCATTTGTTGGCGTGTGTCTGGGTCGACAGTCGGCTGGGCGCTGTACCAGCCACCGCCGAGGGCTTTGTACAGGGCGATCAGGTTGCTCACGGCATTGCTGCGGCTGACCAGGTAATTGTCCTGTTGTTCGAGCAATGCGCGTTGGGCATCCAGCACCCGCTGGAAGTCCGAGTAGCCTTCGCGGTATTGGCTGTTGGCCAGGCTCAGCGAGCGCTTGGCGGCGACCTGCGCTTCGCTCAGGATGCGCTCGCGTTCCAGTGATTTGCTCAGGCCGCTGGCGGCATCATCGGCTTCGCGTGCAGCCTCGCGGACTTTGTCGCGATAAACCTCGATCAGCTGCTGCAACCGCGCATCCTGCACCCGCACGTTGTTGCTGATCTGACCGTGATCAAACAGGTTCCAGCGCAAACTGGGGCCGCCGATCAGGTCCAGGCTGTTGGAGGTGCCCTTCAGCGTGTCGGTCGACCAGACGATGCTGCCGAGCAAGGTCAGCGACGGATAGAAATCGGTTTCTGCCACGCCGATCAGTGCCGATTGGGCGGCGACGTTGAGTTCGGCGGCGCGTACGTCCGGTCGACGCAACAGCAGGCTGGCGGGTACGTCTTGCAGCACGGCACGGTCTACCAGCGGAATCAGTCCCTGGTTTTCGAGCAATCGGGGCAGGGCGTTGGGCGGCTGTCCGATCAGTACGGCCAATGCGTTGCGGGTGCGCAGTACTTGCCCTTCAAGCTCCGGAATGCTGCTCAAGGTGCCGAGGTACTGGGTCTTGGCTTGTTGCAAATCGAGCTCGGCGCTCTGGCCGCTGTTGAACAGTTTCTCGGTGATTTCAAAGTTGCGCTTTTGCTGTTCGGCGTTTTCCCGGGCGACGCGTAAACGCGCTTCGGTGGTGCGCAATGAGAAGTAAGTGTCGGCCACTTGAGCACGCAGCAGTACCAGTACGTCTTCATAATTGGCTTGAGCCGCAAAGTAACTGGCATCTGACGACTCGATGGCCCGACTGAAACGTCCCCAGAAGTCCAGCTCCCAACCGACATCAAAGCCCACGCTGTGTTGCCAGAAATGGCTGTCTTGCGGATTGCTGCCGCCGGATTGCCGGCGGTTGAAGTACAGGCTCTCGGCACTGGCCTGTTGCAGTTGCGGATAGCGTCCGCTTTGGGCTATCCCCAACCGGGCACGGGCTTCCATGACGCGAAGGCCGGCAATTTTCAGGTTGGAATTGTGCGCATCCGCTTCGGCGATCAGCCCGTCGAGGACCGGGTCGGCGAACACTTGCCACCACTGGCGCACATCGGGATAGGCGCGTCTTTGGCTGGCCTGTTCAAGCGCAGGGCTGCTCCAGAGTTTTGTCCAGGCCTCGCCCGGGGCCTGGAAATCCGGTCCCAGACGCACGCAGCCGCCAAGAGCGAGGGCCCCCAGTAGAAGCAGCGGAGCCGGGCGCGTCAGCATCGCAGCACTGTAAGTTGGTCACGGGAAAACGTCATCCTAGCGTCCCCAATATTGAATGCCCTGGCTGTGCGGGCTTGAACCGGTTCCGCTTAGGTTAGTACAGCCAAGACAAACACAAGGTCATGTTTGACAAACAGGGCACCGAGCAACTGCTACGCTTTTGAAAGTTATTCATTCGGGTGAAAAAGAAGGGTACGAAGACCATGACCAGTCCCCAGGACGAGATTGCCCCCAGCTCCACCGGTTGGCGTTTCAAAGCAGGCATCGGGATTCTCAGTTTGACAGTGCTCGCCTGGCTGTTGGTGCCGCTCGCCGCCGCTGCGGATGTGCCCGGCCCAAAGATCGCGGCACTGACAGGCATTTTGTTTATCAGCAACAAGATTCTGCTGATCCTCGCCATCGCCGTCATGGGCAAGTCTGGTTTTCAGCAACTCAAGCGCAGCGTGTTTGGCTATGTTTCCACGCTCGCACCGACTGAACTGGAAGTAGGCCCGGCTCGCCATCGAATTGGCCTGGTGATGTTTTGCCTGCCACTGATTTCATCCTTTCTCGAGCCTTACGTGGACACACTGTGGCCGGGGCTGAGACCGAACCTCTGGCAGGTCCAGGCGCTGGGCGATGCCATGTTGGTCGGCAGCTTTTTCGTACTGGGCGGGAATTTCTGGGACAAGGTGCGTGCTTTGTTTATCCGCACGGCGCGTGTGGTCAACGTGAGTACGGTGTGAGTGCTTCTAACGAGAGATGATCCCGTGATCGATCGCGTATTTTACGAGGGCGGCGGGTTTGTCGATGTTGAGTTTGCGGCGGATGCTCAGGCGATGGGTTTCCACTGTGCGGACGCTGATGTCCAGCTCGCGAGCCATTTCCTTGTTGTTCAACCCCTGAGCCATTTTGTACAGCACCTGGCTCTCGCGTGGTGTCAGTTCGTTGTCGGTACTTTTATCGGCGATGAGCCGTTGGGCGATTTCGGCACTGTAGAACGTCCCGCCACTGACAATGGCTTCGATGGCCGCAATGATTTCCCGTGAAGGCGCGTTCTTCAGTACATAGCCGCTAGCCCCCGAGCGAACCGATTCACTGACGTATTCGTAGTTGTCGTACATGCTCAGCACCAGCACCTTGAGCGACGGGTACTGGCTGCGTAACAGCCGGGTCAGCTCGAGCCCGTTGATATCCTTCAGGCTGATGTCGACCAGCAACAGATCCGGCTGACAGCGCCCGACCATCTCAATGGCATCGGCGCCATTCTCGGCTTCGCCCACCACTTCCAGCGGCGCCATGACCGCCAGCAGCGATTTGATGCCATCGCGGACCAGGGAGTGATCGTCGACCAGGGCGACGCGGATCGGGTAGGGCAGGTTCATCGCAGGCATTCACTCTAATTGTTATGGGGTGAGTCAGCGTTCTGTACCGGGTGGCTTCATCGGCAGCAGCACGTCCAGCTCACTTCTTCCCGGCATCGAGGTCAGGTCGAATCGACCGCCAAAATGCTCGACTCGCTCGCGGATATTACGCAGACCAATGCCGGCCTGGCGACGTTCGACCTGGGCGACATTGAAACCTATGCCGTCATCGATCACCGTCAACCGTACGGACTTTTCGCAGCCGTGCAGGGTAATGATGACGTGTTTTGCCTGGGCGTGGCGTTCGATGTTGGTCAGGCCTTCTTGCACAATGCGAAACAGCGAGGCGGCGGCGCCATCAGCCAGGTGACAGTCGAATTCGTTATCGTTGAAGGTTACAACAAGACCGCTGCGTTGCTCGAACTCGGCGGCGAGTTGACCGATTGCCGCCGGCAGGCCGAGGGTGTCGAGCAATGATGAGCGCAGGTCGTGGGAGAGGCTGCGAACCTCGCCGATCGCTTCCCCCAGGCGCTCGGTGGCGTCTCTTAAAATGCTCAAGCCTTTGTCTTGGCCATTCTCCAGTACATGGCTGGCCAGTTCGAACTGAAACTTGATAGAGACCAGCAACTGGCTGATACCGTCGTGCAGCTCTCGGGAAACCCGCGAACGCTCCTCCTCCTGCAGGCTGACGATACGTTGGGTCAGGCGCTGCAGCTTTTTGTCGGCCAGGCGATGTTCGCTGACGTTCAGCGTCATGCCGCTGGCGAACACAAACAGCACCGCTACAAGCGCCACCGCGGCAATCGCCAGCATGGTTGTGCGGATGCCCTGAGCCACCTCGGCACGCGCTTGTTGGGTGGCGCGCTCAACGTCTTCAAGGTAGATGCCGGTGCCGAGCATCCAGCCCCAACGATCGAGCATCACTACGTAGGCGAGCTTGTCGGTCACTTGGCCGGAAGAGGGTTTGTTCCAGGCGTAACGTTGAAAGCCTTCGCCGGATGCCGCGCTTTTGAGCAACGCCTGGATTACCGGCAGGCCGTGAGGGTCTTTCATGTCCCACAGGTATTGGCCCACCAGCTCTGACTGGCGTGCGTGCATCAGGCTGCGGCCTTCGCGGTCGTAGACGAAGAAGTAGCCATTGATGCCAAAACTGAGCTTGCGCAGTTCTTCCAGCACTTGTTGCTGTGCGTGTTCGTCACCACGGCCGTTGTCGTACAGCGGCGCGATCAGGCTTTGTGCCATTTCAACGTAGTTTTTCAGCTCTGCGCGCTTGCTGGCCAGAATGCTGTCTTCGATCAGTTGCGCCTGTTGATCACCCAATTGGCGGTTCAGGGAAATCACCAGCGCGCAGATGACCGCGATCGCCAACACCAGCGGCAGAATGCCGAGCGCGACGATTTTGTGTTTGAGCTGCATCTCTACTCCTGGCCAGACCGAGGGAGGGCGAAGGCCCGGCATCATATGCCAAAGATACGCGCCTCCAGTAGCAGTGCTGGACAGAATGACAAACCGTCTACGTAGAACTACGTAGGCGCCACGTACGTAGTAACGCGGATTTATTTGTCGACAGCATGGGTGGATATTGGGCCCGCTCCGCAAAGCGGACACAATTATAATAATTACCGCCGCAGTCACTGGCTGTCGGCAGGAGACACGCTATGCCCCGTCTGGCTAAACACCTCGCCTGGTTTGCCGTGGCTGTCTTGGGAGCGTTTGCGCTAAGTGTCGTGGCCCTGCGCCGCGGCGAAGCCATCAACGCCCTCTGGATCGTAGTCGCAGCCGTCGCTATTTATCTCGTCGCATACCGCTATTACAGCCTGTTCATCGCCACCAAGGTGATGCAACTCGACCCCAATCGAGCCACTCCCGCCGTAATCAACAACGATGGTCTGGACTATGTGCCGACCAACAAACATGTGCTCTTCGGTCACCACTTCGCGGCCATCGCTGGCGCGGGGCCACTGGTCGGTCCGGTGCTGGCAGCGCAGATGGGCTATTTGCCCGGTACGCTGTGGCTGATTGCCGGCGTGGTGTTGGCCGGTGCGGTTCAGGACTTCATGGTCCTGTTCATGTCCACCCGCCGCAACGGTCGTTCTCTGGGCGATATGGTCCGTGAAGAAATGGGCCGCATCCCCGGGACCATCGCGCTGTTCGGCTGCTTCCTGATCATGATCATCATCCTCGCGGTGCTGGCGCTGATCGTGGTCAAGGCCCTGGCCGAAAGCCCGTGGGGCATCTTTACCGTGATGGCGACCATCCCGATCGCGATGTTCATGGGCATCTACATGCGCTACATCCGTCCGGGCCGTATTGGTGAAATCTCGGTGATCGGCGTGGCGTTGCTGCTCGGTTCGATCTGGCTGGGCGGGCAAATTGCTGCTGACCCGGTCTGGGCCAAAGCCTTTACCTTCACTGGACTGCAGATTACCTGGATGCTGATCGGCTACGGTTTCGTGGCGGCGGTGTTGCCGGTATGGCTGATTCTGGCGCCACGTGATTACCTGTCCACGTTCCTGAAGATCGGTACCATCGTTGCGCTGGCGATCGGCATTCTGATCACCATGCCCGAGCTGAAAATGCCGGCATTGACCCAGTTCATCGACGGCACCGGGCCGGTGTGGAAGGGTGGGCTGTTCCCGTTCCTGTTCATCACCATTGCCTGTGGCGCAGTGTCCGGTTTCCACGCACTGATCGCTTCCGGCACCACGCCGAAGCTGCTCGCCAGCGAAGGCCATGCCCGTTACATCGGTTATGGCGGCATGCTGATGGAATCCTTCGTGGCGATCATGGCGATGGTGGCCGCTTCGGTGATCGAACCGGGTGTCTATTTCGCCATGAACAGCCCGGCGGCCCTTGTCGGCGCCGATGCTGTTTCGGTTGCACAGACAGTCAGCAGCTGGGGTTTCGCGATTACCCCGGAAGCGTTGCAAGCGGTGGCCAAGGACATCGGTGAAACCACCGTCCTGGCCCGTGCCGGCGGTGCGCCGACCCTGGCGGTCGGTATCGCGCAGATCCTGCACCACGTGCTGCCGGGTGAAAACACCATGGCGTTCTGGTACCACTTCGCGATCCTGTTTGAAGCGCTGTTCATCCTCACTGCGGTCGATGCCGGTACCCGTGCCGGACGTTTCATGCTGCAGGACTTGCTTGGTTCCTTCGTGCCGGCGCTGAAACGCACTGAGTCCTGGACCGCCAACCTGATCGCCACCGCCGGTTGCGTGGCGATGTGGGGTTACCTGCTGTACCAAGGCGTGATCGACCCGTTGGGCGGGATCAACACCTTGTGGCCGCTGTTCGGTATTTCCAACCAGATGCTGGCCGGTATCGCGCTGATGTTGGCAACCGTTGTGCTGATCAAAATGAAACGCCAACGCTATGTGTGGGTGACCATGCTGCCAGCGGTATGGCTGCTGATCTGCACCACCACTGCAGGCTTCATCAAGCTGTTCGACGCCAACCCGGCGATCGGTTTCCTCGCGCTGGCCAAGAAGTACAGCGATGCCCTGGCCAATGGTCAGGTGCTCGCACCGGCCAAGAGCATCGAGCAGATGCAGCACGTGATCTACAACGCCTACACCAACGCGACGCTGACGGTGTTGTTCCTGCTCGTGGTGTTCAGCATCCTGTTCTTTGCGCTTAAAGTCGGCATTGCCGCCTGGGGCACCAAAGAACGTACGGATAAAGAAGCGCCATTCCATGCGCTGCCAGATGCTTGATCGAGGAGGGCAGCATGTTCAATGACCTGAGTCGCCTCGGTAAATACCTCGGTCAGGCCGCGCGCCTGATGGTCGGCATGCCCGACTACGACAACTACGTCGAGCATATGCAAACCGAACACCCGGACAAGCCGGTGATGAGCTACGAGATGTTCTTCCGCGAACGTCAGGAGGCTCGTTACGGCGGTAAGGCAGGGCCGAAGTGCTGTTGACCCGCTGATGTAATGTTGAAGTGGTTTTCGTGGGAGCGAGCCTGCTCGCGATAGCGGTCTGACAGTCAACTGCAACGTTGAATGTTATGCCGTCATCGCGAGCAGGCTCGCTTCCACATGGATTGTGCTTTAACTGACTGGCATCAGTTCGTCGATCACCCCCATGAAGGCCTCGACCAGCAGGCTGCGCCCTTGGGCTCGCGTCAGTATCAGCAGTTGCGCGCGAGCTTCGGAGTCAGCCAGCGGGCGGTAGGTCACCCCCTTTTTTACCAACGTCTGGGTGCACTGGGGAACCAGCGCAACGCCTTGCCCGGCGGCCACCAGCGCGATGATCGAGGTAATTTGCCGTCCGGATGGACCTGGGCGCAGGGGCAACCCGTTGCGTCGGTACAGTTGTTGAATGGATTCGTTGAGCCCCGAGCCGTAATCGACCGGAAATAAAATCAAGGGGTACGCGCTGAGCTGGGCGAGGTTGACCTCGGCCTGGCCGGCCAACGGGTTGTCACTGGAAAGGGCTGCCACTAAGGGTTCTTCACCCAGGGATAGTACCCGGACCTCGGCTTGCCCGTTTTGAGGCATCAACCGGCTCATACCAATATCGATACGACCATCGGCGACCTGTGACCATAGACTGCTGGACGCACCTTCCACCAGAGTCAGTTGAACCTCTGGAAAGCGTTGGGCAAAAGCTTGAATGGCCTGGCTGAATAGGTCTGACAGGGCAATCGAGCTGGCGTAGCCCAACACGAGTTGCCCGGTCGAGCCAGCGGCCAGCTTGCCGGCGATGATTTCGGTCAGGTCGGCTTGCTCCAGCATGGCGCGCGCATAAGGCAGAAAATGCCGGCCTTGGGCCGTGAGCGACACCGTGCGGCTGGTGCGGTCAAACAGACGAAAACCCAGCTCGGCTTCCAGAGCGGAAATCTGCCGGGTCAACGGCGGCTGGGCGAGGTGCAGACGCAGTGCCGCGCGACCAAAGTGCAGCTCTTCGGCGACCGTCAAAAAGTAACGTAACTTGCGTAGATCCAGCATCCTGTTCCTTGGGTATTGATCGGTCCGAATTCGGTATTGGTCTTCGGCAGCCCGCGTATTCTATAAAGGCCTCCTGTCATAAAACGAGAGGCCTCATGAATTCGCGTCTGCAGAGTGCTCGCATCGCCTTGTTTCTGTGTGGTTGCGCGGCCTTCCTCAACCTGTATTCAACCCAGAGTATCTTTCAGGAATTTGCCCTGAGTTTTCAGGTGAGCGCCCGGCAGGCGGGATGGAGCATCACGGTGACCACCCTGGCGGTCGCCATCACCGCCCCCTTTGTCAGCCGTCTTACCCGTCGCTTTGAACAACGCTCGGTGATTGTCGGCGCGGCAACGCTATTGGCGGTGCCGGCACTGCTGACAGCCCATGCCGACAGCTTTAGCGAGCTGTTGGTCTGGCGCTTTGTCGAAGGCATGTTGATTCCGGTGGTGTTCGCCACCAGCGTAGCCTACATCGGCGACCGCTGGAGCGGTGGCACTGTCACGGTGGTCACCAGCCTCTACGTGGCCGGTACCGTACTGGGTGGGTTTGCCGGGCGCTTCGTGACCGGGCTCATGACCGAATATGTGGGCTGGCGTGAGGCCTTTGAACTGCTGGCAGCAATGAGCGTGTTCGTCGGCGTGACCATCCACTTTCTGCTGCCGGCCAATCCGGTGTTGGCTACCAAGAATTCGCCACTGCGTCTGCAAGCCCTTCGCGATCTGTGCCGCAAACCCTTGCTGGCGGCGTATGGCGTGGGCTTTTGTGTGTTGTTTTCGCAAGTCGCGACCTTCACTTACGCCGGACTGTACCTCAGCCAGACGCCTTTCAATCTCGGCGCTGCGGCCCTCGGGACGATCTATGCGGTGTTCCTGCTGGCACTGGTGGTGATCCCCATCGTCGGACGCTTGAGCAAATCGCGACCGCAATCCGAGTTGCTGGTGGCCGCGGTGTTACTGGGCGTCTGTGGCTCGCTCCTGACGCTGCTGCCCTCGCTGTGGCTGATCGTGCTGGGCCTGGCCCTGAGCTCAACCGGCGTGTTTCTGGCCCAGGCCTGCGCCAATGCCTTTATTACAGCCACGGCCCGACATAACAAAGCCGGGGCGGTGGGGCTGTACCTGACGGGTTATTACCTGGGAGGCAGTTTCGGCGCCGTCGGCCCCGCGATGATCTGGAATCGCTGGGGTTGGCAGGGGTGTGTGGCGCTGATCATCGGCGTCCAGTTGTTGTCGCTGCTGATCGCCTTGACCGGCTGGAAACCCCTTGAACCCGATATGCCGGTCGCGCACGACCGTAACGGTTCCAAACGAACCGGTGAACCTGCCTGAATCATCATCCAATAAAGGAATATAAGAGGTGACCATGAGTAACGTACTGACCCGCCAGAGCCAGTTGTTGAAGATCGTCGAACCGGCGTTGAACGACATGCCTGCCAGCGTCTTGAAGCATGCGCTGTTCGAAGCGTTCTGGAGTGAAGAGGGTGCGCTTGTGGACATCGAAAATGCCTTTGAGGCACTCACTTCACGCCGCCATCCGCCGGCAGCCTTGCGCAAATTTTTCGCCAGTTGCTCCAAGACCAACAACTCGGCTTCTACTGTCGAGTAGATGGAGTGCTAATGGAACGGACTGACTATTTAAAACTGCGTGTTGACGTGCAGCGGGAGCTAACTAGCGGGATTAACTCTGAGTTTCTGGATGTTGACGACCTTGTTAGTAGCGTGATGCGAATTTTTTTGCGCTCTTTGTCAGACGGTGAAGTAAAGCGTCAGCGTGCAAGTCGTACGTTAAAACCTTCAGGTGTAATCCTGAAATCACCTGGTGCTGGAAATCGTCTGGGAGATTTTCGCTGAGTATCTGCATCGCAAATCCGGCGGATGAAAGATTGTGCGCAACTGTTGCAGTAATGGCGGAACCATGAACGATTTGAAAGACGAAGTATCTTCTTTGCAGGGGCCGCAATCGACCGATGCCTCTGTACGTCGACGCTCTCTGCTGGCTGGCTGCGGCGCACACGCCGTGCATGACGGCCTGACCGACGTCATCTATGTGCTGTTGCCGATATGGCAGGCGCAGTTTGCCTTGAGCTACGCCCAAATTGGCCTGATGCGTGGCGCTTACTCCGGGATGATGGCCGGTTTCCAGCTGTTGGCAAGCCGGGCCGCCAGGCGATGGGGGCGAGAGCGTTTGCTGGTGGGGGGGACCGCGCTCGCGGGGTTGGCTTACTTGCTGGCAGGTCAGGCTGGCGGCCCGACGGTGTTGTTGTTGGCGCTGGTGTTGGGCGGATTGGGCGCTAGCACCCAACACCCACTGGCATCTTCGTTGATCACCGATACGCACGAGGAGGGCGGGGGGGGGTGTCAAACAAGCATTGTCGCAGTACAACTTCTCCGGAGACATCGGCAAAACGTTGATACCAGGGTTGGTCGGCCTGTTACTGACGGTCATCAGCTGGCGCGCGAGTGTCACGCTGATAGGCCTGCTCGGTCTGGCCGCCGCCGGTCTGCTGTGGTGGCTGATTCCGGCGCGCGCGGTGACTTCATCCGCTCAGGGCAAGGCCTCCAGGGCAATCATGGGAAACGGCTCCGCCAGCGGGCTGCGGGCGCTCATTGTGACCGGCACACTGGACAGTGCGGTACGGATGGGGTTTCTCACCTTCTTGCCGTTCCTGCTGAAAGAGAAGGGGTCCGGGATGGCAGGCATAGGTCTGGCGCTGACAATGTTGTTTGTGGGTGGGGCATTCGGCAAGTTGCTGTGCGGCTATCTGGGCGCGCGCATTGGCATGATGAAAACCGTATGGCTAACCGAGTTCACCACCGCGGTGTTGATCATCCTGTCGGTGTACCTGCCGCTGTTCGGCCTGATGGCGGTGTTGCCGCTGCTGGGGCTGGCATTGAACGGAACATCGTCGGTGCTGTATGGCGCCGTGCCGGACCTGGCTGGCCCAGGCAAACGAGAGCACGCCTTCGCTGTGTTCTACACCGGCACCATCGGTGGCGGGGCGCTGGCACCGGTATTGTTTGGCAGCCTGGGCGACATCACAGGTATTCCTGCTGCTGTGATCATGTTGGCCGCCACACTGTTGTTGACACTGCCCTTGTCCTGGTATGTGCAACGAGGCCTGGACGCTGATGCCCACCTTTATCAGAACGCGGGTTGATCGACCGTTTGCAGGTTCGATCAAGAAGCCCCGAGTCGCCGTTCTTTAATCGTTTTCGCAGGTAAAAAAATGAATAACAGCGAGACCTCTGCAATCCGGTTTTCGTTATCCCGTCGCGCTCTTGATCTCAGCGCGCCAGGAACATCGAGCATGCGCAGTAAAGCGAATGCCTTGAAAGAAAGCGGTGTCAACGTGATTAACTTTGCAGCCGGCGAGTAACGACGCCATTTGGTCGAGTTCGTTGACGGACTCGACACAGCGAGGTTTACCTGACATCGAAATTCTCTCTCCCAGTAACCGTCTACACGGTATTCGCGAGATTTTTGATGTCTGCTCGTTGCCGTTGATATTCGACGGTGATACCGGCGGCAAACCGGAGCACTTTGCGATTCACATCAAAATGCTCGAGCGTGCCGGCGTCTCGGCGGTGGTCATCGAAGACAAATGCGGACTGAAGAAGAACTCGTTGTTTGGTAATGCCGTCAGCCAGGAGCAAGACTCTATCGAAGAGTTCTGCGAGAAGATCCGCGTGGGTTGCGCCAGTCGAAGCCATCGGGACCTGATGATCATTGCGCGATGTGAAAGCCTGATTCTGGATCGGGGCATGGAGGACGCCATCGAGCGTTGTTTGGCGTATGTGGAGGCGGGCGCTGATGGAATCATGATTCACAGCCGGAAAAAGGACGGTCTGGAAATCCTCGAGTTTGCCCGGCTGTTTCGCTTGTACTGCGCAAAGGTGCCGCTGATTTGCGTGCCGACCAGTTACGCTCACCTGCGATTTGACGAGCTGGAGAAAGCGGGATTCAACGCGGTGATTTATGCCAATCACATGTTGCGCAGTGCGTACCTGGCGATGAGAGAGGTTGCCAATGGAATACTGGCCAATGGTCGAACGCTGGAGATGGAGCCTCGTTGTCTCGGGATCAATGAAATACTCGATCTGGTGCCTGGCACCCGATAGTTCAGGGGCTTCACCGAGGCAACGGCTCGCTTCGGTTGATTACCGGTCTCTCCAGGACACTCGATATTATCGGACGCTCTGATAACCACGCTGCTGCATGCAACGGCTGTAGGCGGAAGAAGCGGCGGCCGTATTCTACTCCGCACTTCGGCGGTCCTCGCGGCGTTCCTGACGTTGCCGTGATCCGCCGACGACCGCTCCTGCCACCGCAGCATCCTTGGCTTTGTTCTGCCGATATGCCCACCTGATTGTGGACTCGTGGCTCGGGGTCAGGCCGTCCTCTCCAGCATTAAATTTTTGCATCACTACTTGGCACTTTCGCTGCCGGTGTCATCTCTTGGTGCATTTTCATGAGAATTAATAGTGCATCGGTATTAATCGACGCGCCGCGCTGGACGCCTTGTATTACAAGCAGAATAAAAACAGTGAGTAGGAATTTCCCGCTTGTAGGGCATAAAACTCAAATCAGTTGCCAAATGCACCATTTTCGTCCGATCCAGAGTTGTGCAAGTTACAAGTGGAAAAACCGTTTCAGTAGTCTTATCGATTTTCGTCTCAAAAATGAAATGATGTGTCGCAATTCAGGCTTGTCGGAGGGTTTTTAAGGTTTTTATCGGTCGTAACAATAGTTGGGCACAGCCCTTGCAAAAGTACTTTCAAACCACCGCTAGTGTGGTTTTTCATCGAAAAAAAATTATGGGGAAACGTTATAAATGGGGCGCCAGAAATCAAACCGCAAAGGCCAAGTCTCTGGCGTCGGAACGCGTCAACAGGTTGCCGAATTCACGCGGAATTTGTTTCCAAATGAGACAGGAAGTTAACGACGCACACTGAGGTGCTCTACAGAAACAGTACTCACTAAAACAACGTAAGGCCTGATTTTATTGAAATAGCGAAGTTATAAGAAAATGCCGTCTGTATCGCGGCAAGGAGTAGGGTATGTCCCGAGCTTTTTTTAACGAAATGTATGATGCGAGTGGTGGCTGCCGCCCACATTACCAGGAGTTCGCGCGTTGGTTGGCGGACACACCTCTGGAGTTGCTGGATCAACGTCGTCGCGAAGCCGACCTGTTGTTCCACCGAGCCGGCATCACCTTCACCTTATACGGGGACGAGCAGGGCACCGAGCGGTTGATTCCGTTCGACATCATTCCGCGCAGCATCAAGGCCAGCGAATGGCAAATGGTCGAGCGTGGCTGTATTCAGCGGGTCCAGGCATTGAACATGTTCCTGGACGACATCTACCACGGGCAACGTATTCTCAAGGAAGGCATCATCCCGGCCGAACAGGTGTTGGCCAACGAGGGGTATCAGGTCGCCATGCAGGGCCTGAATCTGCACCGGGGCATCTACGCCCACATCGCCGGGGTCGATCTGGTCCGCGACGGCGATGGCAGCTACTACGTACTGGAAGACAATCTGCGCACTCCCAGCGGCGTCAGCTACATGCTTGAAGACCGCAAGATGATGATGCGTTTGTTCCCCGAACTCTTCGCCGCCCAGCGTGTGGCGCCCATCGATCACTACCCGAACCTGCTGCTGGACACCTTGAGGAGCTCCAGTCCGCTGGACAATCCCACGACCGTGGTGCTGACCCCGGGCCGCTTCAACAGTGCCTACTTCGAACATGCGTTCCTGGCCCGTGAAATGGGCGTGGAACTGGTGGAGGGCGCTGATCTGTTTGTCCGCGACGACCACGTCTATATGCGCACCACCGCAGGCCCCAGACAGGTGGACGTCATTTACCGCCGTCTCGACGATGCGTATCTCGATCCTCTGTCGTTCAACCCGGACTCCATGCTTGGCGTACCAGGCCTGATTGCCGCTTACCGCTCAGGCAACGTGGTGCTGGCGAACGCCGTCGGCACCGGCGTGGCCGACGACAAGTCGATCTATCCCTATGTCGGCGACATGATCCGCTTCTATCTTGCCGAGGAACCGATCCTCAAGAACGTGCCTACCTGGCAATGCCGCAAACCGGAAGAGTTGTCCCATGTGTTGGCGAATCTGCCTGAGCTGGTGGTCAAGGAAACCCAGGGCTCCGGTGGCTACGGCATGCTGGTCGGCCCGGCGGCCACGGCGGCGGAAATCGAAGACTTCCGCGCGCGCCTCAAGGCACGCCCCGAAGCTTATATCGCCCAACCAACCCTGTGCCTGTCGACGTGCCCGACCTTTGTCGAAAACGGCATCGCTCCACGCCACATTGACCTGCGCCCGTTTGTGCTGTCGGGCAGAGAAACCCGTCTGGTGCCCGGTGGCCTGACCCGCGTGGCATTGCGCGAAGGCTCGCTGGTGGTGAACTCGTCTCAGGGCGGCGGCACCAAAGACACTTGGGTAGTGGAGGACTAAGACATGCTTTCAAGAACCGCTTCGGACCTCTACTGGATGTCCCGTTACCTGGAGCGCGCCGAAAACCTGGCGCGCATGCTCGAAGTCAGTTACTCGTTGTCGTTGATGCCTCAGGCGGGGCGTACCGATGGCCGCGCCGAACTGGCAATGTCGCTGCTCGCCGCCGGTACGCTGGACGATTACAACGAGCGTTATGGAGAGCTCAACACCGAACGCATGTTGCACTTCTTCGCGCTGGATGAAACCAACCCCGGGAGTATCTATTGCTGTTTGCAAGCCGCGCGAGCCAATGCTCATGCCGTGCGCGGACGCATCACCGCCGACATGTGGGAGAACATCAACGCCACCTGGCTGGAGATGCGCAACATCGCCAGCAATGGTCTGGCGCGCTATGGCATCAGCCATTTCTGCGAGTGGGTCAAGGAGCGTTCGCACCTGTTCCGCGGTGCGACCTCGGGCACCATCATGCGCAACGATGCCTACTGCTTCATTCGCCTGGGGACTTTCCTTGAGCGGGCAGACAACACGCTGCGCCTGCTGGATGCACGCTACGAAATGTTCGGCGAGGAGTCGGAGGAGGTGAGTGACAACTCCGCGCGCGGCTACTACCAGTGGAGTGCCTTGCTGCGGGCCTTGTCGTCCTTCGAGGCGTTCAACGAGATCTACCGCAATGCGCCGGGCGCCGAGCAGGTCTCCGAGATGCTGTTGTTGCGCAGCGACGTCCCGCGTTCGTTGCATGCCTGTATCGAGGAACTGGACCATATCCTCGCCAGCCTGCCGGGCAGCAACGGGCGGGCCGCCCAGCGGTTGGCCGCCGAGTTGAATGCTCGGCTGCGCTACACCGGTATCGACGAGATTCTCGGCTTCGGTCTGCACCTTTGGCTGACTGACTTCATCTCCCAGGTTCGCCATCTCGGCCAGACCGTTCACGAGTCCTATCTGGAGGCCGTATGAAACTGTCCATACGTCACGACACCACCTACAGCTACGCCGATGAAGTCTGCACCAGCATTCAGTTCCTGCGTCTGACGCCGCAGAACAGTGAACGCCAGCGCATCCTGGAATGGCACCTGGAACTGCCGCGCCTGGTGCGCAGCCAGTTTGATCCGTACGGCAACATCCTGCATGTGTTGACGATGGACGAACCCCATGGGGCCTTGGTACTGACAGCTTATGGTCAGGTGGATATCGACTCGGACCGTGAGCTGGAGCGCGACAGCCAATCGCCTTTGCCGTTTTTGCGCACCAGTAAGCTGACGATTGCGGACGATGCCCTGAATGCCTTCGCCGTGCAGCACTGCGGCATACGCCGTGATCGAACGGCGTTGATCGACCTGATGCACGGCCTGGCCGACCATATGGTCTACAACCCGGGCGCGACCACTGTGGACACTACGGCCGCCGAGGCATTTGCGGTCGGAGGCGGGGTCTGTCAGGACCACACTCACGCCTTCCTGGCCTGCGCCCGTAGCCTGGGGATTCCTGCGCGTTATGTCTCCGGTTACTTGTGCACCGAAGATGAAAACCACTTGGCCAGCCATGCCTGGGCCGAAGCCTGGCTCGACGATGGTTGGTACAGCTTCGATGTCACCAACCGGCTGGCCCGGCCCGAACGCCATCTGAAACTGGCGGTGGGCCTGGACTACCTCGACGCCTGCCCGGTACGTGGCATGCGTCGTGGTGGCGGGGCCGAGTCGATGCTGGCGCGGGTACAGGTAACGTCGCTGTTTCAGGTTCAGCACCAATAAGCCTGAAACGTTCATCGTAATTGGCCATGCCGTCGGGGAGACGGTATGGCCTTTCATCCAGAATTCACGAGTAAGCGCAAATGACTTATTGCGTCGCTATGCACCTGGCCGACGGGATGGTGTTCATCTCCGACTCACGGACCAATGCCGGTATCGACCAGATTTCAACGTTTCGTAAGTTGTTTATTTTCAGCACGCCGGGCGAACGGCTGATTGTGTTGCAGACCGCGGGCAATCTGGCCACCTCGCAATCGGTGGTGAACTTGCTCAAGCAGCGTTGCAGCGGGCCTGGCTCGCACCTGTTGAATGTCCGCACACTCTATGACGCCACTGTGCTGGTGGCCGAAACCGTTCGCGAAGTCGTCGCCCGGGACCGTACCAAGTTGGCCGGCAAGACCGACTTGAGTTGCTCTTTTCTGGTTGGCGGGCAGATCGCGGAGGGGGCGATGGATGTGTACAGCATTTACCCGCAAGGCAACTTCATTCAGGCGACGGAGGACACGCCATTCCTGCAATTGGGTGAAAGCAAGTACGGCCGACCGATACTCGATCGCAACCTCACGTACCGCACATCACTCGAAGAGGGCCTGCGCTGCGGGCTGATCTCGTTCGACTCGACCATGCGCAGCAACCTGTCGGTGGGTATGCCGCTGGACCTGCTGGTGTTCAGAAAGGACAGTTTTGCCAGCGCGAAAAGTTATCGCATTACGGCTGATGACCCGTATTTCATGCGTATCCGTATGCAGTGGGCTGCCGGACTGCAAGACATGCTTGCCGCATTGCCGGAGCCGCCTGACGCTTACATGTCGGGGGGCTGCCAATAAAGCGCTGACTCTGCATCAGCGCTGAAGTAAAGCGGCCGGGCCAGCGATTACCAAGTGCGCGATATCGTGATGTCGATTGGCTAAAGCAGCGGAATGCTGTAGCTCACGATCAAGCGATTCTGGTTCTGGTCACGCGCCGCCTCGCTGTTGGACTTGCCGTTGCGCCATCCAAATCCGACACCTTTAAGCATGCCGGACTGAATCACATAGTTCAGATCATGCCCACTACGGACGCGACGCCAGAGGAGATTTTAGAACAGGCTGAGCGGGTAGGGCTCTCTCGGATTGAGGCAGAGGGGCATTCCAGTTGACCTAGGCTCACCCACCTTTCGTCAGCGAGATCAGCAACCCTTGTTGACAGAAAAATGCATCAGGAGAATACTCGCCCCAAGATTCATATATATGACTAGATAACAAGGTGAATAAAGTCGATGAACTCCTTATCCAGCGATGTCCGGCTACCGCTTTATCAGCGCCTGCGAGACCAGTTGGCTGAACAGATTGCCAACAATCGTTGGCGTCCCGGGGAGGCCATTCCCACCGAGGCTGCACTTTCAGCGGAGTACCAACTGTCCACTGGCACCGTACGCAAAGCGGTTGACACGCTGGTCAGTGAGGGCGTTCTTGAGCGTCAGCAAGGTCGAGGCACCTTCGTTCGCCGGCCGCAGTTTCAATCGTCACTGTTCCGATTTTTCCGCTTCCAGACCGCTGCGGGCGAGCGCCAGGTGCCGGAGAGTCGCATCTTGTCGATTGAGCCGGTGGCCGCACCCTCGGCGGTGGCCCAAACGTTAGGGCTGCCAATCGACGCACCGGTTATTCGCATTGTTCGCGTACGTCTTCTCGATATTCAGCCGGTACTTGCCGAAGAAATCTGGCTACCTCGCAGCCGGTTTCAGCCGCTGCTGGAGATCGACCTGAGTCGAAAAGGGCCGCTGTTGTATCCGATTTACGAAGAAGTCTGCGGTCAGGTCGTCGCTTCTGCCGAAGAAACACTCACCGCCGAGTCTGTAAACGACGTGCATGCGCGATTGCTGCAAGTAGCGGTCAACAGTCCCGTGGTGGTGATCGAGCGTCTGGCGCGTGACTACGCCGGGACGCCTCTGGAATGGCGTCGCTCCCGTGGTCATGCCCAGCATTTCCGTTACAGCGTGGATATTCGCTAGCGCCTTGCCTCAATAGCGGATCGCTCATCGGCGCCTGATCTGCGCCGTCTTCATCGTCTTGCTTGCCATGCCTGGCCTCGTAGCGGCGCGGTTCGCTTTCGGCTGCCTCACGTTTCACTTATAAGGATAAGAAATCATGTTCAGCTGGTATCGCCAAGTCACTCCTCGGGAGCGCAAAACGTTCTGGGCCTGCTTCGGCGGATGGTCGCTGGATGCTCTGGAAGTACAAATGTTCGGCCTGGCCATTCCGGCGTTGATCGCTGCGTTCGCACTGACCAAGGGCGATGCCGGGCTGATCAGCGGCGTCACGCTGGTCACTTCGGCCATCGGCGGATGGGTAGGGGGGACGTTGTCCGACCGCTACGGCCGGGTGCGTACGTTGCAGTGGATGATTCTGTGGTTCTCCTTCTTCACCTTTCTGTCCGCCTTCGTCACAGGGTTCCATCAGTTGCTGATGGTCAAGGCACTGCAAGGCTTCGGCATTGGCGGTGAGTGGGCCGCCGGCGCGGTATTGATGGCCGAAACCATCAACCCGAAATACCGCGGCAAAGTGATGGGCACTGTGCAAAGTGCCTGGGCGGTCGGTTGGGGGCTGGCGGTCGGGGTATTTGCGCTGATTTATACGTTCGTACCGCAAGACATGGCCTGGCGTGTGATGTTTATCGTAGGCCTGCTGCCCTCGTTCCTGATCCTCTGGGTACGGCGTAATGTCGAGGAGCCTGACAGCTTCCAACGTTTGCAGAAAGAACACGCCATTCCGCAGAGCTTCTTCAAATCCCTGGCCGGTATTTTCCGACCTGAACTGCTCCGCGTAACGCTGTTCGGCGGGTTGTTGGGCTTGGGCGCACACGGCGGATACCACGCGGTGATGACTTGGCTGCCGACATTCCTCAAGACCGAACGCAACCTGTCGGTGCTGAACTCCGGTGGCTACCTGGCCGTGATCATCTTTGCCTTCTGGTGTGGCTGCGTTGTTAGCGGATTCTTGATCGACCGTATTGGCCGCCGCAAAAACATCGTGTTGTTCGCGTTGTGCTGTGTCGTCACCGTGCAGTGTTATGAGTTCCTGCCGCTGACGAATACCCAGATGCTCTTCCTGGGGTTCCCGCTCGGCTTCTTCGCGGCCGGTATTCCAGCGAGCCTCGGCGCGTTGTTCAACGAGCTGTACCCGGCAGACGTGCGCGGCGCCGGCGTCGGCTTCTGCTACAACTTTGGCCGAGTGCTTTCCGCGGTGTTCCCGTTCCTGGTCGGTCACATGAGCGACTCCATGTCGCTTGGGTCTGCGATTGGTATCGACGCCGGGATTGCCTATGGCGTGGCGGTGATCGCGGCACTTTGTCTGCCGGAAACCCGTGGACGCAGCCTCGAAGCCTCGAGTGCATCGGTGCCAGCAACGGTCAACGGCAACGAGAGTGCGCGGGCCTGATGCCCTTTACCTTCTATAGATGAACGCTATGACTGACACCTGTTCTACGCCGATCACCGGCATCGACTCCCATGCTCATGTGTTTAGCCGTGATCTATATCTGGTCGGTGCACGACGCTATACCCCTGATTACGACGCCACGCTTGAGCAGTATCTGACGCACTTGCACGCTCATGGTCTGAGTCATGGCGTATTGGTGCAACCGAGCTTTCTCGGCACCGACAATAGCTACTTGCTGGCGGCGTTGAAGCAAGCGCCGGAGCAGTTGCGAGGCGTGGTTGTGCTGGAGCCAGGCGTCAGTCGCGCCATGTTGAATGACATGGATCACCTGGGCGTAGTCGGCGTTCGCTTGAACCTGATGGGTAAGGCGTTACCTGATTTTCGTAACAGTGCCTGGAGAGAGTTTTTCAGCCACATTGCTGATCTTGACTGGCATGTCGAGTTGCATAGGGAGGTAAAGGATCTGCCGGGACTGATCCATCAATTGACGCCGTTCGGTTTGAAGTTGGTGATTGATCACTTTGGTCGGCCGGATGCCAATTCGGGCGTCGATCAGCCCGGCTTTTGCGAGTTACTGGAGTTGGGATCGAAAGGTTCGATCTGGATGAAGGTATCGGGAATCTATCGTTTGGGAGGTACGCCGCAACAGAACATCAATTTCGCTCGAATAGCATTACCGCTGCTGGAACAAAGTTTCGGCCTTCGCCAGTTGGTGTGGGGCAGCGACTGGCCGCATACGCAGCATGAGCAAAGCATCGGTTTCAGCACCGTAGTCGATCAGTTGCAAGCCCTGGAGTGTTCGACGCAGGTTAGCTATTCGTTGCTGGTGCAAGTCCCTCGAAGGTTATTCGGTTTTGCGAAAGGCGAAAGCTGAAATTTACGCCTGCATTTGCAGATGACCATTCATCTCACCCATTTAAACGAATACATACAGAACATTCGAAGTGCGACCGTTGCAGTAAAACCTATCGTGGCTCATCGAGAGTTCTGTGTAATAGCAGCATATTCCAATTACAAGAGAGTAGATTCCATGAACACGTCATCCAATGCCGAAGTTGAAAGCACCCAAACGATGTTTGGTTTATTGCGTGCGCCGACAGGCGTTACGGTTTCAAACTTCTCTTTCAAATCTGAGTGCAGTTTGAGCGCCAGCCCAGCCGAGATCCTTTCATGACTCCCTTAGATGTAGACCTCTTACTGACCGCATTGGTGAGCGTCCTGGTGCTGGTGGCGCTCATCGTGTCGCGTCTCAAAATGCACCCGCTCCTGGCCTTGCTAGTAGTTTCCGTTGGCGTTGGCTTTGCAACCAGTATGGAACCAGAAACCATAGTCTCCCACTTGATCACCGGCGTCGGAAAGACACTGGGGGCAGTAGGGGTCGTAATCGCGCTTGGAGCGATGCTAGGCAAAATTCTTGCTGACGCAGGTGTCACAGAGCAGGTCGCCGAGGTCATCCTCAAGCGAACATCGGATCGGATGATACCTTGGGCCATGATGATGGTTGCATTTGTAATTGGCATTCCCATGTTTTTCGAGGTGGGCTTGGTGATCATGCTGCCGCTGATATTCAGCGTGGCGCGAAAGCTGGAAAGCCAGGCTCGCTTCAAAGGTTCAGCCTATGTGTATGTGGGTGTTCCGGTGATTGCGGCACTTGCAGCCATGCACGGGATGGTACCGCCGCACCCTGGCCCCTTGACGGCCATCGCCGCGCTCAAAACCTCGGTTGGGCCCACAATGCTCTATGGCTTCCTTGCGGCTATTCCTGCAATGATTTTAGGCGGCCCGCTTTATGGCGCATTCATTTCGCCGCGCATGAGCACTCGGCCCGATCAGGTTTTGCTAGATCAGTTCACCCTGGCTGAAAAAGCCGACGATCAACCAAGCACCAGCGTATGCCTTGGCGTGCTGGCAGCCTTGCTACCGGCGATCCTGATGCTGATTCATGCCGTCGCTGAGATGGTATTACCCAAGGACAATGCGATCCTGAAAATGGCTAGTTTCTTGGGCAATCCCCTGATCGCCATGCTCCTGGGCGTGCTGTTCGCAGGGGCAAGTCTGGTACTCGCGCGGGGCGGCGATGCGGGGCAATTGCGCGAATCCCTGGGCAAGAGCCTCAAGCCAATCGCCTCAATCATCATGATCATCGCCGGCGGTGGTGCCTTTCAGGAGCTGTTGACCAGCGCCAAGGTGGGCGATGCCATTGTGCACCTGACTCAGCAGTCTGCGTTCCCTCCGCTGATCTTGGGTTGGTTGATCGCGATGTTGCTCTCGGTATCTACCGGTTCTGCCACTGTCGGTATCGTTGGTGCTGCTGGCTTGCTGGCGCCGCTTGCAGGTGCTGATCCCAGCCTCAACCTGCCTCTGCTTGCCTTGTCCATAGGCTGCGGCTCGCTGTTCTTCAACTATGCGAACCATGCGGGCTTCTGGATGGTGAAGGAATCCTTCGGCATGACTATGGGCGAAGCCACCAAGACCATTTCGGTGGTTCAATCCATCGTAGCCGTGGTCGGTTTGATTGTGGTGTTGATGTTGAATGCGGCTGTCACGGTGGTTTGAGTCAGGATCTGTTCGCAGTTAGTAACCCTGCCCGAACGAGTTAGCCGAGGGGGGGAGATAGAGTTACGCTCCACAGGGTGTTTTACTCGGCTCTAACCCTAAAGTGTCGGCACGCATAAGCCCCGCCAGGTGAAGGTCTACAAAAAACCTCACACAGGCGAAGTTGTAGAAACGAAGGGCCCTTCAAGGGCCCTTTGTTGTATGCGCTTTCGAAATTGTTCAGATTAATGATCTATGAAAAAAGGAAAAGGGGGTGGAAACGGTTTTACTGTCAACTCAGGAGGGACAATACCTCAGAGCCTACGCATGTGGTCTGTCCCGGTATTAGTAGAGTGAAGAGGGGGCAGGAACGATAACGGTGGAGGTCGAGATCGTAGACCAAGATGTCGACTACGCGAACCGGATTGGCATCGTGGGCATAGTCATCAAGGCTCTCGGGAAGTAAAGGTGTCTTGGCCTCGATGTTCACATTGGATAAAGCGCTTCATAGGCGATCCCTGCGACGAAACCCTCAAAAACCATAGCAAGTGTTCGCGACGGCGTTTTTACACACTCTGGGCCAGATCATTCAGAAACCGTCAAAATGCCTTTTTCCTGCCTCGCGCCCACGACTTTGTTGATTAGTTCATCCCAAGGTGGCGTTGAAGGGAACAGCTCAATCAGAAATGCGAGGAATGCCTGTCAAATCCCAAATCGGCTTTAGGGGCGCTGATGATTTCACGGGTGGTTCGGGCTTGGACCTATCCACCGTCGAACGTGTTGTAGATCACCTTGGATGGGGCATTCGACATGAGCCCAATCCGAATGGCGGTAGCCGCTTCACCTTGCAGCTTCCCGATAGCGTGTAGTTTTCCATCGACAGTAAAATCGACACACCGCACGCACATAGGTTGATTCATCAGAGATCGTCCTGCATTTTCCACCACAAGCAAGAGCATCGAATGAAAGGGATCCTCGAAAACCTGCGTCCGCTGGACTAATCTTGAAACATAATGTTACGTGTAATGTATATTATGTTAAACGAGGTGCTATGTTAAAAATGTTCATGAGTCTCGTAAGGCACTGATTCGACATATCTGCTTCTGGCATCCATTCTCTCAACGGGCTGTAAGCGTTGAAAATAAAACGGAATCCTGTCGCACCACCGGAAACGTTGCTTCCTCAACGTGTTGCTTGTAGCAGTTCATGTAATATCTGAGATTCGGGCCGACTACTGTCGGGATTAAAGCGGAACGTTTAATAGCTTGATCGACGCAATCCCAACTTTTTTACCGTCCCTAACTGACGCAACCAAAACGGAAAAATTTTTCGACCCCCAACCTCCGCCACTCTTAACCTTTGAAATGAATGATTTTTTTAGAAACGCGTTTTCTGCGGCTAGGCGTTGCGGTCGGAACCAAAACGGAAAAATATTGCGCTTAGCCATGCGCTCGTCTTTTAGGATTGCCAAACCTGCTAACTTCGCTACATTGATGCCGGTACATCGTTCACAACGACCCCTTCAAGGACGTAAAGGTGTTCCCGAGATCAATCCTGACAGACCGTGGTGAAACCGCACATCGTACCAAAGCCAACTGTAACGCCGGGGCCGACGAGCCATCCACATCCCAATCGACCCTGATTTTGAACTACCTGTCCTCGTACCCAGCCGAGACAGGCGCAGTCGAAACCTACGAGCATTTTTGTCGCTACGCCGATACCCTTCCTGCTTCTATCCGCAGTAAATCAAGCATCATGTTGTTCCTCGAAAAATTCGTCCTCTGGGCGATTTGCATCGCAAGGAAGCCATTGAGCGACTTTGCCGCACAAGATCTCAGGGACTTTAGATCCTTCTGCGCGCGGCCCCCGGTGGCCTGGGTTGGCGCTCGGAAGGCAAGATTTGTCATCAGTGAAGGTATCGAACGCCATAACGAAGATTGGAAGCCATTCGCACAGTCGATCGCAGATCCGGTACTTGGATACGTGACTAACCGATTCTTCAAGTATTTAAGCTCGGACTTAGGTGTACAGCCCAGGCTGTCAAGCTCTGAGCTTTATAAAGCACCGCGAGCGCCGTTCAGTAGCCATGATGACTCCCAAGCCCAGCAATACCTTCAATACCTCACAAACCTGACGCCAGCCACTAAGGTTTCTGAGCGTAGTTTGTTCGTGTTTTCGGTCTGCTATCACCTTTGCCTCAGCTTCAAAGAGTGGCGCTCAGAGCGTAGTCACTTTTCAATGGCGTGCTTTTCATCGATAGGTTCCAGCGATCCGCGCTTCATCATGCGAGGTCATCTTCGTGGCTACAACATCGCGATCCCCCAGGCCCTCATAGACTCGATAATCAGATACAGGCATGGTCTGGGCTTGAGCTCCATACCTTCCTCGGACGAAAGCGATCCAATACTCACGGAATCCTTGCTCGGCAAGCTAATGTGGAGACTCCCCAAAATGCCGGGGTTGGGACGCTCTCCTAGCCAACTGCTTGATCGAGCCGTGGGTTTTCGTATCACTCAACTTGATACGCCAGCACAAGCTCGTATCTCAAGAAGCGAAAGCTCGCGCCAGTACCGATTGAGTTGGAAGCGTAAGCAGGCTTCGAAAGCACTTGGGTCTGTCGATCACCAAGACCATGCGGGTCTGGACACTGGTTATCATACTCAGGAGCGCCCGTCTCCATTATTTGGTATGCAACAAAGAGAGGTACTCCTTCTTTCATCGGTTCAGGGGCAAGCCTATATATCAGGGTTTTTTCCAACTAATCGTTTCCAGATTGCACTGGAGTCTTTAGAGGTACTTCGGGCATACCGATCATGTAGTGCTGATCGGTTAAAGCTGGTGGCACTTGAGAAATTGCTACTGTGGTCAGTTTATATCAAACATAAAAGCTTCTACTCGTTGGCCCCGCTCGATGCTCGGGAGTTTTACGAATTCTGTCTCCTACCACCTTCGAGCTGGACTGGCAATTATGGGCAGTCAAGGCTGGGTGTGGGAGTTACAGGCGTACTGCCAAATCCAGATTGGGCTCCGTTTGTCCGAATCTCTGGCGGAGATCAAGCAAGGATCATTCGGGCAGGCCGAATCATGGACTGGTGCGATAACGTTTGTAATTCGTTATTGGTGATTGAATCGGTCAAGCTTAATATTTTTTCTGGCCTGCTGGACTAGGGCTGCTAGCTAAATGAGTCGTGAAAGACGTCCTTCGGTAGTTGATGACCGGATAAGTCCCCCTCCTCGGCCCCTGCCATCACGCTGTTAGAACGCACTCTAGTGCTCATCGTATTCAGCGAGCACGCCCTCCTCGCCGGCGGCCGAGTGGGTTTCGTGATGAAGTACAGTGCTTTGAGGCTATCTCGGCTCACCTTTGCCGGCCGTTTATTCGACGGGTAACCAACGCATAGCCCGAAAATTGGATGGGCCTGGGGGGCAATTCTAGTTCTTAGGCAATGCCCTCGATGTGGTTGACACACTACCGAGGCCAAGCGATTCAAGTGCTACCACGGCATCTGGGCGGCCAGGGTTGCGTCAATCGTCCCTAGCAACAGGCTTTCCAGGTGATGAAGCGCAATTCGTGAAACTCTGGGAATGTCAGCAAGCCACACGAAGAACAACTGCACCTGGCGAACGTAGGCTTTATTACCCGCAAGTGCCGATAACCGATTCTTACGCTCGCCGTCCTGATCGGCCACGACACTCCAAACCTGCAGATTCGAAGGGGGGGGAAGCCGACTGCGCGGCTGGGACGAGCGTCTCTATCTTCGATGATCGCCCCGCTCACCGCACAACTTACCGGCATGCCCAGCGCGTCACGAAATGCGATCAATTGAGAGCGCACAGCAAACCTCAATGCCTCGCATACCTTGCCATGGGGCGATTGGATGACGCCGGTGATGCAGCGTTTGTAGGAGAAACCATCTTCACTGCCATCGGTGCGAACGAGTTTGATCCCCCTACCCGCTCCCAAGGCATTTCTCACGATCTTGAAGTGGTCGATCCCGACACCAATTTTTCTGCTCGCCTCCGGATGCATTGCTATGAGCAGGTGCATTTTTTTGACTGCTAGCTTGTTGGTGATCACGCCTATTGGTGCGTTTTGCAGATAGTCTTTGAGTCGATCCAGCAGTTCTGTTTTTGATTTGTACTCAAACGGCCCCAACCAGAACATTCAGAAGTCTCCCTACCTCATCGATTAATCCGAGTCGCGATCACAAGACGCTGGGTGTCACCCCGTCAGAGGAGCCGCAAATAAACATCAGGTCGTAGTCCTACACCACTACCTGATCAACCTCAGTCGCGAGCACAGCCTCCGTTGGAAAATTGTTGGTAATACCGAAAGGGATGTGCACAGACGGAGCAACCGCGCTGGTCGATTTAAGGTGCCCGGATTGGTCATCGAAGAAAATGTGCGGTTTCAACACGGCCAGAATTTTGCCTTTCTCGATGCCACCCAGGAAGAAAGCGTCGTTGGCCATGACACCCCAACTTTTGAGGGTATTCATCGCACGCTCATGAGACGGAGCATTCCGCGCCGTTACGATCGAAACGCGAATACGGTTTTCATACTTCGGATTTTGCTTTTTGTGCTTCTCCTCGACCGATTGGATCTTGGAAATCCGCACCATGAACTCCTTCAACGGCCCAGGGTTATGCGGCTCCATGACGTTCTTCACTTCATGGGCATGAAACACTGACAAGCCAGAGGCCTGCATTATTGTTTCAGATTCGTCGCCGGCAAGTACGCCGTCAAAGTCGAAAGCGATACGCAGGGTTTTGTCAGCTTCGTCGTCTTCGAATTTCGAGTCGAGTACTTGGCCCGCCGGATACCCGGCTTTAATAGCTGCTTCGACGTCTTTTTTGTCACCAGACAAAAACAGAGCGATATTTAGCGCCGGTATGTACTCGTAAGGAGACTTTCCTTGCATGAAAATCGCCCTGGTCATCCCAAGCCCGTAATGTTCGATCGTCTTCAATACGCGTAGCCCTGTGTCAGGATCATTCCGCGAAAGAAGAATGACCTCGACAAGCGGATCCTCAGGATCGACGCTCAGGTCATTCACCGACAGCAAACGTTTGATGAAAGGGAACGCTATCCCTTTTGGAAGCGGGACGTGGAGGTTTTCTTGCTGAAATTTGCGGTACTCCTCCTCTCCCTGGCGCTGAAACACGGCATCCGAAGCCACCAAATCGAACACGGCGCTGGAAGCCACGCCTATTACCAAACGATTTTCTAGGTCATAGGGCATTCTTATCACTCATCTAAAAATCAGTCTTACAAGGGGGAGTGCAATCTTCTTCGTTTAATCAGCCTCTCGCTCACGCGCAGGTCTTGAGTTGCTATTTGTATATATAACACTTGGTGTTTGTCAATCGAATACCTCTTGTTAAATAAAAAAGCTCCATGCTAGCCTGTTAATACGACAACAAAAAAGAGTTTATGCAATGGAATCTTACAGCATTCACGTTGAGCATTTAGAAAATACGAAATTGGCTTTTGTGGTCTTCAATGACCTAGGTGAAGTTCCGCAGTCAGTTCGCGAGTGCAGATTCCAAACTATCGGCTGGATATTATATGTGTTCGACAAAATGCGAACGCTCGTAGATGAGTGGGACGAAATTATCCGTGAAAGCAATGTTTCCGATGCGCTGACGAATCTGGCGGCATTGGAATGGGACACTGCGTGTGCTCTCGTGCTAGCTGAAACCTGGCGTGAGCGTTTCAACCTTATTTGGCCGCTATTGAGCTATCAAGACCAAGAACTTGCACTCGGTTATGACTATGACGACGAGGAAAATAAAAATTATTGGCCTGGCTTTGACTCCTTCAACATGATTTTTCACGATTTTATGCGGAAATCTCCAATCCGGAACCGTAGGAAAGCATGTAGCGAGTAAGCTGCTAATTGAACGAGGATCTGATCATGTCTACCTTCTCCATCGATGTTCGTCTTTTACAAAATAATGCTGGGCGCGTGTTAGAAGCAGAGCACACCACAGAAAAAAAAGAATCGATCACACGTTCGATTTTCCAAGGCATCGGCTTGCTCTATCACATGGCCGATGCAGTTGCCCTCCGTCAACCTAACTATGCTCACGTTGCAATTGAGTTTTTCAATTCTCGACTGTACGGATTAGGAGGCAAACTTGATATAGGAGATGTGTTGCTCTCTGCGGACAGTTGGAAAGAGAGGATGTATTGCGCCTGGATCGTTATCGACAAAAAATCAAGAGCAGAGGCGTTAAAACTAGATTATAGCGAATTCCAGAACTATTGGCCGACACTTGATTTTTGCGCTAAGGACTGGGAGTTTCAGGTCGAAAAATGGTTGAACAGCCCAGATTGACTGGATCGGCATCAAATATATGCCAATAAAGCCAGGTTGAATCCTCATGACATCCGATTGCGCTTGAATGCGACCAGTGCCTCAAGCGCCTGGTCAAGGCACATGCCCTCCCTCTCCTTTTGAATGAGAAAATCCGCAACGTAGGTCGCAGGGTCATCCGCGGTAAAATCCGGATAGCCCGCCGCAGCTGATTTGCGCGCACTATTGATCACCGATTGCAGCCCTTCGCGCTCTGCTAGTGTTTTTCCAGATGAGTTCATTTGGTGGTTACCTAGGATCAAGGGTTCCGATGGTCGCCTGGGCTCGAGAATAAGCCCGGACAGCGAGTGCACGTAAGCGGCCATGTTTGAAAGCTGCAGCACATAAAGGTCGACACGTAGTTCAGCTCATGAAGTTAGTTAGAAGCCCCGCCACCGTATGCATCATCCGCGAGTATAGAGTAAAAGCCGACCGGCCCTTCAAGCGCGTAGCCGCCTGTTCAGCGCCCTGCAATCCGGCTTGGCCAGTCAAGAAGACTTTGAAGCTTCGCATTGGGCTGTGCAGGCGGAAAATGCGCTTTAGCCGGCTGGATGTTAACCCTCCAGCCTGCTCTTAATTATTCATAGCTTAAGGCTTTTTTGCCCCGCGCTTAACGTGAGCAGCGGAATAGCTATGGCACTGGAGCCTGAGCTGTCAGTTCCAAAATCGACCACCCGGCTGTTTTGAGCGCCGCCCTGCGCTTCACACCAGCAGCGCCCTCCCCCAATGAGCTCTGACGTATGGCCAGGCACAGCATGTGAGTCGGCCGGGTCATTCCCACATACATCAGCATCATGTCTTTCTTAGCGGTTTCCTGGGGTCTCTTGGCAGCCGTTGCTTTGCCCTCAAGCCACGGCATGAGCTTTTGAATGAAATGCGTTTTCCTGAAGGTCTCCAGGATCAACGTCGCAGAGTGGGTTTTGCCCTTTTCTGAATGAATGGATGACATCCGGATATCGACGCCGTCGGCGCCATCCTGGAATCGGTAGGTATTGATCAGTGATCCGCCACTTTCTTCAGCTTCAGTGGCTGCTGGGGCAGGCTCCCAGGCGAGGTACTGGTGGCCTTGAAGATCAGCTACTACACCCTCGGCGTCATGAAGCGCAGCTGCTAGCAGCAAGAGCTTGGGTGAGATGTCCTTAACCCAATCCTGCTCTGTGACCTCCGATGGCACGAACAGAATCTGCTGGATGCACTCGCGGTATTGAGCGAACGCTTCAGGTTTGGTCGTGAGTTTCTCTCCAATTGAGGCTTGGTGCCGGCCTCTCAGTTGCACCAGGCTTTTAGGAAACGCCAATACGCCTAGGTTGGCCAGGCACGAGGCGAGCAACTCAACGGCTGAAGCGGCTGTGGGTTCTCGCATCGCGTAACGCCGAGCAATGTGTGCACCTTCGGCGAACGTGCGAGGCTTAAACGATGTCTTGGTCGTATCAGACCGATAGGATGGCCAGTAATGCTCCAGGGCCTTCGGGTACTGGTTCGCTTTGAAGTTCTCAAGCCGGTGCACGGCGCCGACGGCGAACACACCCGCATTGCGGGTCTCCGTCGGCAGATGCTTCAGCACCAGCTTTCCGAACTCATCCAGCACCCGGGTCGCATCTTCGTCAGGGAATACGATGATCGTGTTGGGGGAACTGTCTGGGGCACGCGGCGCCCGAAGTCCTATCAAACCATTCGTGATGGGGACATACGCAAAGGGGTTGGCGATCGATGCAATGGCCTGATCAAAGCGGAAGCTGCTGGCGATCTCCAGCTGACGCCCCGGGTCAGGGAACGGATCCTGCAGTGGCGTCTTCTTCTCGAAGATTTCCTGGTTTGGATCGCCGACGCGAATGACTCGGACGTCTGGGTCATCGTGGGGAAAGACACGCTGAAGCACGCCCGCCTGGTCAGGTTGGGTGTCCTGCATTTCATCGATCAAGACGCAAGGGAAGCGCAGGCGCAATGCAGCGCCCACGCCCGCCTCCTGATCGAGTAGGGCGTGGCCCAGCACGAACACCTCATCGAAGCAGAAGTAGCCAGCCTTGGCTGCGCCACTGAGCGATTTCACCACACTCTTGTAGGTGGCCGTGTGTGGCGCAAAACCAATATCCTCAGCGCCGAGCGGTTGGTCGAAATCGGCAGACCGGATCCGCAAGCTGTGAAGACTTTTGAATTTTTTCTCGAAGGCGGCTTGTGCACCTAAGTGCTCGCGGTACGTCAGCTCCCTTCGGCGTGCTTTATGCGTGGCTTCATCGTCAATGGCCTGCAACGCAATCCCTTTCGAGCGTAACCATGGCGAGGCCAGGAATCGGCCGGTGAAACCATGGATGGTGTCGATGTAGTGAGGAAAACGCAGCAGCCGTTGCCCCACCTCGGTGCCGCCTAGCCGTTTTTCGATCTCTTCTCGAGCCGCGTTGGTATGCGATAGCACGCAGATTCCTTGCATACGGCTGTTCCAGTGGCGTGCCAGAATCGCGAGCTTTGCCACTACCAAGGTCGTTTTGCCGCTGCCGGGACAGGCCGCGACATCAACGGTATCCATGGACTTCAGAAAATCTCGACGGGGCTCGTCTAGCGCCTCAAGCCCCATCAGCTCCGTGACCCAGTCCACATCGGCGTCAGTGATGGGGGCAACCAGTTGGCTGAGCGTCATTTGGCGACCTCCTCCACCGGGTCAGCAGATCCTGGATTCAATGCGGCGGGTACCATCACGGGATGAGCCGAACTGGAGGTAGTGGCTAATGCTGAACCCCGCGTCGCATACTCGATGGCGTGGACAACGTATGTGGGCAGCAGTCCTCGCAGCGTCGTGGCATCCAGGGTGCGGTCATCGAAACGTTGGTCGATCAAGTCGATCAGGTGCTGTGCTGCGATCGCTTTGGAGGCCCTTTTGAACAGCTTTTGAATCGCGGAGCACCGAGCTTCCTCGGTGGCATGGGTGGACTGGATTTTAGCGAAGGCCGTGTCTGCCTTTTTCAGCAGGCTGGCTTTGGTTTCCTTGCCTTCATCGATCTTGTCCTCATTGATGGCCAGGTATCCGGCATGATGGACTTCCCTCGAGAGGCCTTTGAACGCCAGGTCGTATTCGAGCGTCCAGTGGTCGGCAACGAACGTGCGTACACATTGCCCATCACTCTCGGTTCGCTTGTCGCGATGCTCCTTGAGACCTTTTTCAAGGTCGAGCGGTGTGATACCAAAGTCTTTCATGGCGCGCCAGCGCCGGTCAGCTTTGTCTGGCCAGACCGATCCCTTTACCCCCTTCAGGCTCATAATCTCGGGCGCGCAGTCCGGCATCACGTCCATGTCGGTGATGCATGCCGTAGGCACGGTGATCTCGCCTTTTGAAGCATCTTTGCGTTGCAAGATTTTTGAGTAGCGCCGCAACCCCACACCGCCCACATTGATGATCGATACGCCGTGCTTGGTGAGATCCTTGCCCAACCGTCGAGCGAGCGAAGGCAGTAGAATTGCTTCCGCATCACCTTCTACGACAAGTAAGCCCTTTGCGAAGAACAGCCCCGCCTTGGTGACGTCCAGGAAGCGGCTGAGGAAGCGATAATCATCAGGCGCCAGACAGGTTTGACTCTCCGCGAGCGAGAAGGCCTGTTGCCGTTGCATCAGCACCAGGTTCTGCAACGGTATCTTCGAGCTCAGGTTGGGGCTATGGGTGGTGAGGATGACCTGTACCGGTCTTAAGCCTTCGGAAGGTCTCGCTGCCGCTTCGAGAAACTCCATCAATTGGAGCTGACGTTGCGGGTGCAAGTGCGCTTCTGGCTCTTCGATGAGGAGCAGCGGGAGTCCGTCCGGCTCCTTACCGAGCAGCAGTAATTCGCAGGCCATGAACAACACGTTGTTTGACCCCAGCCCGTAGATGCCTCGCGCCTCTCCAGTGGCATGATCCAGCAGCCCCAGCTCCAATCGCTCCAGGATCTGCTTGAGCTTGGCTGGATCAGTTCCGGCTTCCCCAAAGCCGATGCGACTCGTGAGGGGCTGGCCAGCGAGTGATAGTGGGCGAAGGTAAGTTTCGTTGATCTCCTTCTGAGCGGAAATGATGGCGCCGTGACGGTTCACCAAGTGGCGAAGGAAATCGCCCATGCCGGCAATGCTGAGCGCTTCTGCGTCAGGAAGGTCGACCGGGAGTGCCGCGGGATCGAACGAGTTGCCCGTATCAATATTAGGGAAACTGCTTAATACCTGGGACAACCTGGAATTGCGCCCAGGGGACATTTCCCGCTCAGCGTCCCGCAACGGTTTCAGGTATGCAGTGGCTAACAGTTGCCGTACACCCACATCCAGAGCCGGGCCTTCTCCGTTCTCACCCGATCGAACCGAGATATCGACCCATTTGCGGGTCGAGGCCGATGCAACGACGCGGCGAGCCGACCAGTGAACGTACAGCCGCCCCACGCCACCGGAGTAAGTCACGTACTCAGCGAAAGCGCCGAGTTCCGCCAGGCTTAGGCCTTCCAGGGTGCATCTGAGGGTGATGGTCTCCGCCTGAGTGCCATCGTTGGCAATGTGGAAGTCCTCGATTTGCAATCGAAGATACTCAGCATCCCGGGTCTGCAAAACGTACCGGATCGCATCAATGACGGCAGTTTTACCCGCATCGTTTTCACCTACGAGAGCAGTCACGCCTTCATTGAATTGGATGTTCAACGCATGATTGTCATGGCCGAACTGGCGGAAATTTTCGATTTTCAAAGCCGAAAGGTACACAGCGCTGCCCCCATCCTGATTCCGTGGCAGGGAGAGGGTTTGCCCAGCGCCAGCCTGGCTAAAACCATTCCTCCCTGAATGTAAAAGTTATATGCCACGAAAGCCTGGCGAAGGCTACTCGATTCGGCCGCGTTGAATCCTGCTAGCCCAAGACGATGCAGTGTCCTGGTGTCGGGCGAACATACAGCAACATGCTTCCTCACTCTGGAAACGGCGGTGTGGTAAACGATCGCCATCATCACCCTTGCCTCGCCATTTATCGGAACTTACCCTCCCGACATGAAACCGAAACGGGGCAGCAAGCCAGGCAACATGGACTTTGCGCAGTCGCTGGGGCCAGTCCACATAACGCGGCCCGACCGGTTGTCTTGCGGTAACCGATATATTGGGCCAGCCTGCTTGATCAGGTAGTAAGAAGTGCGAGCTCGATGCTCCGCAGGGACGCATGCTTCCAATTCAAGGGGGGCTTATGGACTCAGTGGACAGCAACGCCCAACGCTTGCTTAGCCTGATCGTGAAGGCGGCGCAGCTCGATGCCCATCAGCACGCCGAGCGGCACGACCTTCTGCGCCAGGCCAGCGCATTGCTCTGGTGGCTGGAGCCTGGATCCCCTCCCCGCACAATCGCCAACCTGCTCTCCTGTCTAAGCCTGCCACTTGAGCAATGGCTTGATAGCCGTTTCAGGCAAGGGTACCAAGGCGCGCTGCAGTTTGCCGACGAGCCCACCAAATTGGCGTGGACAGCAGCACTTCGCTGTTCGTAGATTAGATCGACGATATGCCTCACGGAACCAGTGATTTGATCCGCGAGCCGATGAGTGTACCGAGGGCCACACCCACGAACCTAGCCCAGACCGGGTCTAAAAGAGCATAGTTGTCTTCACTGAACCATACTCTGAATGCAGGCATCAATGCCAGCCAGGACAGCCCCAGAACTATGGGCCACGTGTACTTCAGCGAAAAGCCCCCCCAATGCGACACCTGAGAAGAAACTTCTCTCCTGGGTTGCCGAGACCGCAAAGGTCACCGCAACAATTCAAGCGCTGAAAAATGCCAACCAGAGCCGGGTCGAGGTTGCCAAGATGCAGGGAGTTCCAGAGCCCAATGTGAGGCGTCACCAGAATTGCGCCCCGACTTGAATCTGAATGTTCTTGCCCCGCCAAACAAGCGAGGCAAGTCAGCATCACCCTTTATCTGATCAGGTCTTCCAGAAGGCGACGGCAATGCTGATGACTGCCGCCCCTATCTTCAGAGCATCCACGACCCATCCCACAATTTCACTTCGTTTGGAGCGTGGATGCTCACCGCATCGGCAGTTACAGACGCTCAAAGACTCTGGAGGGTGAATAGACAGGCAGCGTTCAGCGGCCCCAGGCTTTTTGGAACATGCGGAACAGGTGCAGCGTTTTGCAAGCGTCATAAATGATCCCTTTCGAGTTTTTCGGAGTAGAAAAAAGCTTTCGAAGGGGAATTAGCGCAGGCGGTGGCGGAAGCCGCTGAGCTCTGGGCCGTCCAGGAAGAGGGGGATGTTGAACACGGCCCGCATTGCGCGAACCATCAACGCTCTGGCTTTTCGACGCTGCTCGCGCAGATCGGCAATCAACTCAGTGAGGAGTTTGCGGTGCCGGGTGAAGACTTCATTCGAGCCGATCGTTGCGAGGACAATGTCCAAGGCTCCGAGCATTCCAACAGCCAGGCCGTGTCTTTGCCCTGGCTCATATCGGTCGAGCATGTCTAGTGCAGCTTTGGCACGCTGAATGGCTAGAGAGTCAATCAGAAGCTCTTTACGAACTTCAGCCGCGCCCGCCCTCTCCCGCTCAACACGGGCAAGTTCAATCTTCAACTCTTGGGTGAGAGCATCGAGCACATCGTCAGCTTGCGCTGAATGTGGCCTAAGCTCTTCCAGTGGATTGTGATCAACCATAGGGATTCTCTTGAGGTGTCCCGGCACCAACGATAACGGCTGACGGTCGAGTCCGCAATGGCGAGCCCGAATCTGTCCAAGACATCGACGATAGAGCAGTTGATGCCTCATCAGATTTGAAGTGTCCCGCCCCCAGAACCGAGTCGTTCGATGTAACATTCCGGTTTGGCGGAAAGATTTTGCGACTGACCTCTATACCCCATGCCCATTCCGTAAACGGGATGAAGTGTATTGCACTTTATCCGTTGATGCCCAAGGCCTACGCTCTTCATGACGACATCACCTTTTTCCATCCCTAACGGCGCCATCAAGAAAAACCTAAAACGCATCGTCGACCACTGGGTTGTTGTAAGTCTGATGCTTAGCGGTGCAGGCACGCTTTTCGGCTTCGCTATCTTGTCCACTTACCTGAATGCGATCGGTCTCCCAGGATTGTTTCCCTCCGCCCTGGACACCAAGGCTGCTCTCGTGCCCTGGATGCTCCTGGTTGCATTGTTGCTCATCGCCTACATCTTCGTACTGACAATGAACTCGATGATTTTCGCGTCCGGGGCAACCCTGTTTAACAAGCAACCCTATGCGCAAACCAAAATGGTCAGGCTACTCGCGATACCTGTGTTAGTCGGAATCTCGGTGCAGATGAGCACCATAGTGTGGGACATCCATCCGCTGCTCACCATTTTGGCGTCAGCGCTGGCAGAAATCGTCATCTTCTTTATCCTGATGAAGTCAGAACGATTCAGGGTTGCGATTCACGTAGTAGGCTTTATGGCGCGGCCCGAGGAGGGCATGAAATGGCAGGCACGCTTTGGAGCGTTAATCCCACTGTTCATCGTTGTGTTTTCAACAGTATTGTCGGCTGTGTTTCCAGTACAGCTAGTGTTGTCGACTTACCCTGCGCCGACTGACATTGAAAGCTCGCTCAAACTTGCCGGGATGGCGATCTTCGTTTCATTCTTGGCGCTCGTACCGGCGATTATCTTCTTTGCCTTTGGAGAAAATCTGCTAGCCAAAATCAGAAATACGCTGGCCGTCCTGATGATCATGACGGTAGCCATGCTGACCATGGCGCCTCGGACTTTCCCAGCTATGGTCTACCGAACGGCCTACTTGATGGGGCTCAGGGACACGACGATCACCCCGTATCTGATAACGGATACCTACTCGGTCGATTATTTCGATACGGATTGGGGCAAAGTAAGCATCGACAAAGACCGCCCCGTAGTTAGAGGGTTTCCTCTGCTTAGCTTGGGCGACCTATTGATCCTGTGTCCAGCTAACCTGGTCACCACAGAGTTGGCAGAGTGGCCAGCACGCTCTCCTGCATGTCTGGTGACGGACACCAAAACGGCGAAGCGTGTTCCAGAAAAACAAGCAAAGAAGAGATGGGCAAAGGTTCAGACGTATGAGGTGTAAGAGGTCTTCCAGTAGATGCCCTATAGCATCGAAGCGGAAAGGCCCTGAGCAACTGGTTGAATTCATCCTCTCCAGAAGACCCCAGCAGCTACCCGCCCGAAGCACTATCCGCACAAGCTGAGAGTACTGCATGGAAAGAAAAAGGATCAGCCCGCTATCATGGTTGCTTACGAGCACCGACCACAGCAACCGGATAAACCGAATGCGCGCCAGGGCCAAAAATGAATTACGTTGAGTTGATCCAATGCCAAGCCGAACAGATCTTTGGCAGCAAAGAGAAAGCCGGCACGTGGCTGACCCAACAAAAAAACATCTTTGGTGATAGCACACCATTGGAGCTCGCTCACACTGAAGAGGGCTACGAACTCGTGAAGGCTGAACTCGAAAGGCTAAGCCACGGGTTCGCCTGCTAATGTGAACCCCTCCTCCAAAGCCTCGGACTCAACATGATTGTTTTTGATCTCAACACAAACGATGCCGAATCCTTGCTCCATCACGTTGAAGAGTTCAGGCCGAGCTCAGGTGACGCGCGCGAAGACACTCGATTGCGAGATGCGTTGCTCGAATTGAAAGAAGCTTTGGTGTCGAATCTGGAAGGCGCCAGCGCACTCCCAACAAGGAGGTGTTCATCAACACCTCCCCACTCAAACCACCGTTAACGCGCTTCCCTCGCCGCCTTATCCTGCTGCCAATGGGTGATATCCGGAATCTCCAACGTCGGGTCGGCTGCGATCATCAATGTCTGACGAGGATAGAGGTCGAAAAGACCAGGCATTCGCCCGAAATTGTCAACGGTTTCAGCCCACTCATAATCGTCCTCGAACGGATAGTAGTTCACTCCATGGAGCAAAACACCCAGCGCCGATGTTCCCGAAGCATCGAAGGCCGAGATGTTTTCGATATTCTTGTCTCTTCTCAGCTCTTCAATTTCGATGCCGTCGCGGGTTTCGTACCAGATATGTACAACCCCGGCCTTTCCAGGAGGAATTTGCGAAACGCCGTCATGCACCAGGCCCTTGAAATGCCTGGAGCGCAGCCGTAGCGAATCTTCATGATCGCAACGCCATTGGGCGCCTACGCAACTGGCCACGTCTTTCACGTATAAGTTTAGTAGGTCGTGGTTCGTACCTGGCCGGATGACGCGTTTAGCCAAGGTCGCGATACTGCGCTTCTCGTTGCTGTCCATGTCCCCGAACACCAGAAGCTCTTGTTGTGGACTGTTGGCTCTGACCGAAAATTTGCGGTAATGACGTTTGAGACCCTGCTTGTCGATGCCTCGTATCTTGACTGTAAGCGAGTCTCCTGTCGCTCTACCCAGCCGATCCATGAACGCCTGATCAACCGCTTTGGTCACCTCTTCAGCGGCGACACCCGCGACGGGTTCATGGAAGGTGATGTCGACAGTGCACCACGGCGCCACTTTCAACATGTGGTGACTCAGCTGAGTCCAGATGCCGGCCCAGGCCTGCTCCTCAGCCTGTGAATACTTGGTCTGCTTATCCGCCCGCTTGCACTCAACATAGAACTCTACGTCGCCTGTTTTGACGAGCATGTCCGGCGACTTTTTGGTCTTACCGTCGGGCCACGAGATTGAGTTTTCGGGGATAAAGGAAACCTCGTAACCGTTCTTGATGTAGAACGAGGCCGTGAGTAATTCGAAAATCTGCTTTTCAGGCTGATTGTTGTTCGCCAGCATCTTGTCCAGGACATCATCAACGTAGGACACGCTGCTAAGCTCGCGTGCAACAGCGCCAATCGCCATAGCATAGGGATAGATCCGCCTGCTGCTGTAGGCAGAATCGCTGTAGGGGAAGCTGTGCGACAAGTGGGACGCGAGGATGTACCAATCAATGTCGTCCTCTGCAGGCGAGAAGAGCTGCGGTTCGACGGGTAGCTTGATGTTGAACTGCGATTCTTGCTCGCGTATCCGTTTCACATAGGCCGCTTTGCGCTCTGCCCAAACGTCCTCGCCGAGCCTCTCCACCAGCAGGTCATAGAAGGCCTTCGTTCTCTCACGTTCAACCCGACTGCGGACATCCATTGCCGTATCTCCATGTGGGGAAATGGGACATTACTCCGTCCAGATATTCGTCTGCCAGTACAGCGCTAAAAAACCGACGTCCCGCATCGAATACAATAACGTGAGCAAAGGTCGCTCGCGTCAGACTTGTTATCGCGTAAGGAATTGGTTAAGGATCAGACGCATCCGTACGCTCGGAGTGCATTGACCGCCTGAACGCTCACATCTTCCCGCGCACCTCGACCGGCCAGGATGAACACCTTGCCTCTTGTCTCAAAGAAACAGTCGTTGAGCTTTCCATGGTGGGTCAGAAGCTCTTGGCACCGGCGCCCCCATTCCTATCAAAGATGGTGTGCTGGACGAACAGCATTGACGAATCATCCGCTGCAGAATTGGTTTCGATAATGGAAGCGGTGACCGCAGACGCCAAGCAGCTTGAACGGGAATAACACCCTCCTGCTACGCTGTCCTCTTCCACGGAGGAATCACGATGTCGAACGCAGACCTACTCCCTTCCCTACTCTTCAAGATCAATCAAAACCAGCTCGCCCTCGAAGCCGCAATCATGGAATTGACACTGTGGGTCGAACAGTCCGGATCAGCGGAGGTCGCCGGCAACGTACGCGGAGCTTTGGACACAATCAGTCGGAATGAAGAGTTCATCAACATGACGCTTGCGGTGCTGATGACGCCTGATTGAGCTGGACAGCCTAAGCTCCTCCCACTTCAAATGCTCACAGCAATAGTTTTGAAAAATCACAGCATTCAACCGCTAACTCCGCCACGTTTTGATTCAATCCAAATTGGCGATCAGTGCGGTGAAGAGCGGTGTAGCGAATTCTTGGCAGCCCAGGTGTCGTGACCAATGCTCGCAACGCACCTTGGTCGATCAAGTGGGATAGACAGGCCTTCGGGAGGTAACTGACCCCCACCCCCGACAAAGTGAGCCCTACCTGCACCAGTAAGTTGTGGCTGGTGAGGGTCTTGGGCATCTGCACGTTGTGAGAGGCCAACCAACGTTCGTAAATCAAGCCTGTGCCCGACTGTGAACCTTGGGTCAACACCGTGCACCCGGCCAAGACTTCGATTCTCACAGGATCAGGATCGGAGATCAGACTCGGAGCACACATCCAGGCATTCTCAACGCATTTCAGTGGCGTGCTTACGAATCGAGCATCGTTGTAAACATCCGGCACGATGACTAGATCTAGCTGATCATTCTCCAGTTTGCGGAACAACTCACTGCTCAGTTCCACCGACGGTTCGATCTGCACTTTGGGATAAGCCTGTCGCACTGCTTCCACGAGTGCTGGCAACCAGGTCAGAGCGGTGAGTTCGGTGACACCGAGGCGAAACCTTCGCACTAAGACTTCACGAGCACTCACGCGTTCCAGTAAATAGTCGCGACGCTCCAGCAAGTCCTTGGCGTAATCCAGCAGTTCCCCGCCTTTTTCGGTCAACCGAGCATTCCGCTTGCTGCGGTCGAAAATTTCAACATCGAAGGTCTCTTCCAGCTCCTGGATGCGCTTGGAAATAGCCGACTGAGACATGTTCAGCTTGTTCGCTGCTGCTTCAAAGCTGCCCAACTCGGCAATCCAGTACAACGCGTCAATTTGCTTGAAGGTGATCATCAAGAAACCCACATGAAAAAAAGCGATACTACTTCATAATAAAATATCGCTAAAACTGTTTCTTCATCACTCCTAAGATCGAGCCACAGCCCTGACCGGCTGCTACCTCAAACTTTCGGAGATCAGCTATGTCCTTGCCCGGTTCGCGCATTCTTCCCAATCCACCACTAGCCGATGCCGAAGTGCTGGAAGCATTCGCCAACGTGGTGACGCCACACATCAGCGACAACCTGGGTCGCCACATCGGCGCTCGCGGCCTAACTCGTTACAACCGCAGCGGAAAGCTGGTGGGCACCGCCCTGACCGTTAAAACCCGCCCTGGCGACAATCTGCTCATCTACAAAGCCATGAGCATGCTCCAACCCGGCCATGTGCTGGTGGTGGACGCTCAGGGCGATAGCAACAACGCAGTGATCGGCGAGCTGGTCAAGTTATATGCCCAACAACGCGGCTGCGTCGGTTTCGTCATTGACGGGGCGATTCGTGATGTCGCCAGCTTCGACGATACGCCCTGCTATGCCCGCGCCATCGTGCACTGCGGCCCTTACAAGAGTGGCCCAGGCGAAATCAACGTGCCGGTGTCAATTGGCGGAATGCTGATCCAGCCAGGTGATCTGCTGGTAGGCGATGAAGACGGTCTCGTGGCGTTTTCCCAAGCGGATGCTGCCGAGGTTCTACGACGCGCCGCGCAATACGCAGCGCACGAAGAAGACGTCAAAGCCGAAATCGCAACCGGTGCTGTCCGCCAAAGCTGGATGGACAAGGTCTTGCAACAAGCCGGCCTGGCCGATTGAGGAGAACGTCATGAGCACTGTCTTTTTGTCTGATCGGGTGCTGGGCATCGAGCCCTCACCGAGTATTGCTGCTAATGCATTGGTGACCGAGTTACGCGCCCAAGGCCGGGACATCGTCAATTTCACAGTGGGCGAACCGGATTTCGACACCCCCGCACATATCCTCGAAGCTGCCAGTGCCGCGATGCACGCCGGCGACACACACTACACCGCAACTAACGGCACACTAGCGCTTCGCCAGGCGATCTGCCGCAAGCTTGAGCGCGACAATGATCTGTATTACGCACTGGATGAAGTGGTCGCAGGTTGCGGCGGCAAGCACATCATTTACCACGCCCTAGCCGCGACTTTGAACCCAGGTGATGAAGTGATCGTTCATACGCCTTACTGGGTGTCTTACCCTGACATCGCACGATTGAACGACGCCTCGCCAGTCATCATCCCCGGTGACGAAAGCAACGGCTTCAAACTCTCGCCCGAAGCGCTGGAGAAGGCGATCACGCCGCGCAGCAAATGGGTGATTCTCAACAGCCCAAACAACCCCAGCGGCGCTGTCTACAACGAAACCGAGCTGCTGGCACTTACCGCCGTGCTGCGAAAGCACCCGCATGTGCTGATCATGGCCGACGAGATCTATGAGCAATTTGTGTATGGCGATACCCGTCACGTGTCGCTGACCAAACTCGCCCCAGACCTCAAAGCGCGCACGTTGATTGTCAACGGAGCATCGAAGGGTTACGCAATGACCGGCTGGCGGCTGGGATTTGGTGCAGGGCCTACGTGGTTGATTGGGGCCATCGGTAAATTGCTGTCGCAGACCACTACTTGCCCCAGCTCGATCAGCCAGGCCGCAGCGGTGGCGGCGTTTGCTGGCGATCAGGCACCCATTGCCGGCATGCGTGAGGTCTATCAGCACCGGCGAGATCGCATGCTGGAACTATTGTCGTCGATAACGGGATTGAGTTTCACGCCGCCGGATGGCGCGTTCTATGTGTTCGCCAATGTCAGCGGGCTCATGGGCAAGACCACTGAAAGTGGCGAAACCATCCAGAACGACTCAGAACTGGTCGCCCACCTACTCAAAGAGCACGGACTGGCCACGGTCAGCGGCGCGGCGTATGGCATGTCGCCCTACATCCGGCTGTCGTTCGCCAGCTCCCTGGACGTCATCGAAGAAGGCTGTCGTCGCCTCAAAGAAGCGTGCCAACGATTGCGCTGACGGTTAATTGCAACACTCGACAGCCACCGGACGGCTGCTCATTGACTGCCTAGAACAACACTCATAATCATTGTCATCTAATGAGGCATCCCCATGCACAAGCCCCGTATCGCGCTGGTATGGCAAATCATGATTGGCATGCTCGCCGGCATTGCCATCGGCGCCCTGCTGCACCGTTTTCCTGAGTCCCGTCCGTGGCTGGTCGACAACCTTCTACAACCGGCGGGCGACATCTTCATTAAGCTGATGAAAATGATCGTCGTCCCCATCGTTTTTTCCTGCATGGTGGTCGGTATCGCCGGTCACGGTGACGGCAAATCCCTTGGCCGCATCGGCGTTAAATCGCTGACCTATTTTTTCAGCATTACTACCTTGGCGATCATCGTCGGACTGGTGATTGGCAACCTGCTTAAGCCCGGAGCCGGCACCGATCTGGCGAGCCTTAAAGCCGCTGCAATCACGCTCCCTACCAGCAACGGAGCCGGTCATAGTCTTGGGCAGATTATCGTCGGAATCATCCCCGACAATGTGATCAATGCCATGGCCCAAGGCAGCCTACTTTCAGTGCTGTTCTTCGCCGTGATGTTTGGCCTGGGCGTTTCCAAATTGAGCAACGAACGCAAGGAACCATTGATTTCACTTCTGCGTGGGGTGTCGGAGGCGATGTTCAAGGTCACATCAATGATCATGGCCTACTCGCCTATCGGCGTGTTCGGAATGATCTCCGTGACTGTGGCCAATTTCGGTTTCAGCTCTCTCCTGCCATTGGCCAAGCTAATCATGGTCAGCTACGTTGCCATTGCCTTCTTCGTACTGGTGGTACTAAACCTGGTTGCACGATTCTGCGGAATCAATCTGTTCGCACTAATGCGCCACATCAAAGATGAATTAATCTTGGCCTTCTCTAGTGCCAGCTCGGCAGCCGTGATGCCCCAATTGATGAAGAAACTGGAAACCTACGGCGTACCATCATCGCTCGTGAGCTTCGTGGTACCGGTAGGGTATTCCTTCAACCTTGATGGTGCCTCGCTGTTCCTTGGTATCGGCACCTTGTTCGTGGCTCAGCTATACGGCATCGACCTGAGCTTTGGTGATCAGGCTTTGCTCGTGGTCACCATGGTGCTGACATCCAAGGGGGCTGCCGGAGTACCAGGGTTCATGTTCGTGATTTTGTCAGCCACGTTGGCCAGTGCTGGTCTGCCTCTGGAGGGGATTGCCTTTATCGCAGGTGTATACCGACTGATGGAAATGCCGACGACTGCTTTGAACGTATTGGGTAATGCCCTAGCACCGTTGGTAATCGCCAAATGGGAGGGACGCGTCGCACATTGCCTGAAGGTCACGCCTGCTTAGATTTACACCGTAATAGTTCGATGAAGTAGTGGCGTAGTTCACTCACTAAATCCGGACATAGACCAACAGCTCTGAGCCCTTAAACGTTAGGCACTGTGCCCTTCAACTCAGACTGAATTCGCAAAAAGCCATCAACAAAAAGGGCCCTCGAAGGGCCCTTTTGCACTCAAATCAGGATCACTTGGTCACCAGGATTCAACAGCGTCTAAACCGTGCTCGGCTGATTCAGACCTTTGCTACGCTGACCTCTTCCACGGAGGAATCACAATGTCGAACGCAGACCTACTCCCTTCCCTACTCTTCAAAATCAATCAGAACCAACTCGCCCTCGAAGCCGCAATCATGGAGTTGACACTGTGGGTCGAACAGTCCGGATCAGCGGAGGTCGCCGGCAACGTTCGCGGCGCTTTGGACACAATCAATAAGAACGAAGAGTTCATTAACATGACGTTAGCGGTGCTCATGATGCCTGAGTGAGTAGCTCTCAAACTTTGGGCCTTTCTCGCTATGGTCGGAGCTGGCGCTCTCTATGCCTCAAGGCACTTCCCCCCAAATATTTACATCCAGATGAAACATGAGATGGACAGCGGCGATGTCACATCTGCCCGGGCTACGTTATATCGACTCCTGCGCTGGATAAAAATGTCGAATACCCTCGTGTGAGTTCCAGCCTCCAACTTCGCCAAAGTCACGCGCACGAGACATCCCCTCGCTACCTTCCTATCGGCAATAACCTCTATACGGAGCAAAACCAAGCGTCCTAAAGTGATAGGCCCCGCTCACGAATTCATTCACGATGGATCCGACGGCGTCAGTCCTCCCTCCACCGCAACCGCGGGCATCAGTGTCGCAATCAACGCCCGAACAGCTCCCGGTAACGCATCTAACTCCCTGACCAAAATACTTCGTTCACGAATCGCCCAAGGTTCATCAATTTGAACGATCTCGAGTTTCATAGTACGACTGTGCCGAAGCGCGGCAGACTCGGGAATAATCCCGATCCCCACACCGGCCTCGACCATCCGGCAAATCGCCTCGAAACTCGAAACCTGAATCCGTAAAGACAAGTTCTGCCCGAGCCGCTCCACATGGTCACGTAGAAAGCTAAGCAGTGTGGTGCCTTCATGCAAGCCAATGTGCTGAAACGCCAATGTCTGTTTCAACTTCACCGGTTTCGGCCCAGCCAACGCATGTCCCGCAGGCACTACCAATACCAGTCGATCGGTACTGAAGTGCATCACCTGCAGTCCCGTAGCCTCCACCGGCCCAGCGATAATCCCCATGTCAGTGCTGCCGTCCAAGACCCCTCGCACGATATCTCGCGACATACGCTCCTGGAGATCAACCGTGACCGCAGGCCGCTTAGCCAGAAAACCTGCCAGTACTTCCGGAAGAAATTCGGTCACTGCCGTAGTGTTGGCGAAAATTCGTATATGTCCGGCCGAGTCGGCATCGTTGGTGGTGAACTCCGATTTCAGATAATCCACCTGCCGCATGATCAGTCGCGCATGTTTGAGTAAGCGTTCTCCGGCGGGAGTCAACTCGACGCCCCTGCTGTCCCGGTACAACAAACGTGTATCAAGTTGGTTCTCTAGCGCTTTGATACGGGCGCTGGCCGCCGCCGGTGACAGGAAAGCCCGGCGCGCACCTTGGGTCAGGCTTGGTGATTCGCCAATGTGTATAAACAAGCGCAGGTCGGCCAGATCGAAGTGCATGATCGTTTCCAGGAAAACACTGAGTGTTCAGCATACATGAACGCCGGTATACGGAAATGCAAATTCTCAGAATGCGGAACACCTTGCATGATCCCTCCCAGAACAACAACTGGCGAGGGTATCCCGCATGGGTGCTGCAGATTTTTCTACTTGGCTGGGACGCACAGAAGAGGTTCAGGATCATTTGAGCCGAAACCTGATCAAGCGCATCGCCGCTACTTTTGGTGAAGACACTCCAGTTACCGGCGCGGCACTTCCGCCGCTTTGGCAGTGGTGTTTCTTTCAAGAGCCAGTCGAGGAGTCTCGACTTGGCACGGACGGTCACCCAGCACGCGGTGGATTCCTGCCTCCGGCTGACAACCGAAACCGCATGTGGGCTGGTGGCCGCATCGAATTTATCGAACCACTGCGAGTCGGCGGTGAGGCCCATCGTTTATCGACCATCACCCATATCGAAGAAAAGATCGGCCGTACAGGCGCGCTGTTGTTCGTTACCGTGCGCCACGAGTACTCCCAAGACGGTCGTTTAGCGATTCGCGAAGAGCAGGACATCGTTTACCGAGAGCCGAATCCACCCAAGGGGAGTAGCGGCCATGCGCTTGATGAGGGTGACTGGACTGAAAGTATCGAGCCCACTCCAACGCTGCTTTTTCGCTACTCCGCCGTGACCTTCAACGGCCACCGTATTCACTACGACTACCCCTACGTCACCGAAACTGAAGGTTACACCGGACTGGTAGTCCACGGGCCTATGATCGCCACCCTTAACCTACGCGCATTTTCACGCGCCAATCCCGAGGCGCGTCTTCGCCACCTCTCCTATCGCGGTGTTCGTCCTCTGATCGCACCTCAGCCTTTCAACGTGGGCGGGCGAATCATCGAACCCGGCAAAGCGCAGCTGTGGGCGGGCAACGATGCCGGAATCGCTCAAGCCGCAGAACTCCTGTTCGACTGACACCGTTACCTTTTTTAAAAATGTGCCCCTGCCTGCCCCTACTGAGAACCTAATAATGAACCCGAACGATAACGAAGAACTGCATGCCATCCGCGAAGGCGTGCGCGCCTTGTGCGCCGAATTCGATGCCGCTTATTGGCGCAAAATCGACGAAGAAAAAGGTTTCCCGGAAGCTTTCGTCAAAGCCTTGACCGATGCTGGCTGGTTGGCTGCGATGATTCCGACAGAATATGGCGGGTCAGGTCTGGGACTGGCAGAAGCCTCAGTGATTCTCGAAGAAGTGAATCGTTGCGGTGGTAACTCCGGCACTGTTCACGGGCAGATGTACAACATGTTCACTCTGCTGCGTAACGGCAGCGAGGCGCAGAAAAGCTACTACCTGCCAAAGCTGGCCAGTGGTGAACTTCGCCTGCAATCGATGGGCGTGACCGAGCCCACTACTGGTACCGATACCACCAAGATCAAGACCACCGCGGTAAAGCGTGGTGACAAGTATGTGATCAATGGGCAGAAGGTTTGGATCTCGCGTATTCAGCATTCCGATCTGATGATCCTGCTAGCGCGCACCACGCCATTGGCCGAGGTGAAGAAGAAATCCGAAGGCATGTCGATCTTCCTGGTCGATCTGCGCGAAGCCATCGGTAACGGTCTCACCGTGCAACCGATCGCCAACATGGTCAACCACGAGACCAACGAGTTGTTCTTCGACAACCTGGAAATCCCCGCAGACAGCCTGATTGGCGAGGAAGGCAAAGGTTTCCGGTACATCCTCGACGGCCTGAACGCCGAGCGTACCTTGATCGCCGCCGAGTGCATTGGCGACGGTCGCTGGTTCATCGAAAAGGCCAGCGCTTATGCCCGCGACCGCGTGGTGTTTGGTCGTCCAATCGGGCAGAACCAAGGTGTGCAGTTTCCAATCGCCGAAGCCCATATCGAAATCGAAGCGGCCGACCTGATGCGCTGGCGTGCTTGTGAGGAATACGACAGCGGTATCAACGCAGGAGCCAGCGCCAACATGGCCAAGTACCTGGCGGCAAAAGCCTCCTGGGAAGCGGCCAACGCCTGCCTGCAGACCCACGGCGGTTTCGGGTTTGCTTGCGAATACGACGTCGAGCGCAAGTTCCGTGAAACGCGCCTTTATCAAGTCGCGCCGATCTCAACAAACCTGATTCTTTCGTACGTCGCCGAGCACTTGCTCGAACTGCCGCGCAGCTTCTGAGGACACAATAATGAGCCATACCCAAGCCCTGGCCGGTTTCCTGGCCGAGCTGAAATACGACGACATTCCCAATTCTGTTCTCGACCGGACGGAAGACCTGTTTCTTGACTGGCTTGGCTCTGCGCTGGCCAGTCAAGGTTCGCACCCGATTCCGCTGTTCGAGCGCTATGCGCAGCGTATGGGGCCAAGTGATGGCCCTTCGAAAATCCTGGTCAATGGCCTTGGGACGTCCGCGTATTTCGCTGCATTCGTGAACGCTGCGTCGTCGCATTTAGTTGAGCAGGACGACCTGCACAACAGTTCGGTATTGCACCCGGCTACCGTGGTGTTTCCCGCAGTATTGGCAGCCGCTCAAGACTTGGGTAAGTCCGGACGTGACTTGCTGCTGGCGTCAGTTGCCGGCTATGAAGCGGGTATCCGAATCGGCGAATTCTTGGGCCGTTCGCATTACACGGTGTTTCATACCACTGCCACCGTCGGCACGCTGGCAGCTGCGGTCGCCGTTGGTAAGTTGCTTGATTTCGATACAGAGAAATTTATCAACGTACTAGGCAGCGCTGGTACTCAGGCTGCCGGGCTGTGGGAGTTTTTGCGCGATGCTGCTGACTCCAAGCAATTGCACACGGCTAAGGCGGCAGCTGATGGTTTGCTCGCTGCGTACATGACTCTCGATGGTCTGACCGGTGCACGCAATATTCTCGAAGGCGACCAAGGTTTGGCCGCCGGAATGTCCCATGACTCCAATCCAGGAAAATTATCTGACCGACTGGGTACGCGCTGGGCGCTGGCTGAAACCTCGTTCAAATTTCACGCGTCTTGCCGTCACACCCATCCTGCGGCCGACGCCCTCCTGCACCTTATGCAACGCGAAGACCTGCATCACGAGCAGATCGCCAATGTCAGAACCCTTGTTCACCAAGCAGCCATCGACGTGCTAGGTCGTGTGGTGGTTCCACAAACCGTACACCAGGCCAAGTTTTCCATGGGCGCGGTGCTGGGTTTAATTGCTGTACACGGCAGCGCGCAATTAATCGAGTTTGAGCAACAGGCATTGATCGACCCTGCCGTGGCCGCGTTTCGCGAAAAAGTCAGCATGGAACTCGACAGCGAAGTTGATGGCGCCTATCCGGCTCGTTGGCTGGGAAGAGTAATCGTCACCACTACAGACGGTCGCACGCTGTCAGCTGCCATTGACGAACCCAAGGGCGATCCGGGCAACACTCTGTCTCGACCTGAACTGGAAGACAAATTCCAGCGCCTCCTGGCCTTCTCCGGAGCGCGAACAGTAGACCAGGGCAAAGCCTTGATCGAACAGGTATGGCAGCTGCGCAATGCCACATCCCTGAACAACCTGAACTAGAAGACAGCCCATGTAAGCGCTGCCCTAGGTGTGATCGGCCGGAAATCGGTCGTGCCGCCTAAGGCAGTTCCTACAGGTGTGGCATCATCCGAGGTACAAAAAATGACCACCCAGCATAACTTGCGTCCACTGGACGGCATCACTGTTATCAGCCTCGAACACGCGATTGCTGCACCGTTCTGTACCCGGCAACTGGCCGACCTCGGCGCTCGCGTGGTGAAGATCGAGCGCCCTGGCAGCGGTGATTTTGCCCGAGGATATGATGAACGGGTAAACGGTCTGGCATCGCATTTCGTCTGGGCCAATCGCTCCAAGGAAAGCCTTACCCTTGACCTGAAACAGGACGAGGCAGGAGACATCCTTATGGGTCTTCTTGGAAAAGCCGACGTGCTGGTTCAGAACCTGGCGCCGGGTGCCGCGGCGCGGATGGGCTTGTCGTTCGAAGCGTTGCAGGAGCGTTTTCCTCGCCTGATAGTCTGTGACATTTCAGGCTATGGCGAAGGCGGCCCCTATGAGAAGAAAAAAGCCTATGACCTGTTGATTCAAAGCGAGGGCGGGTTTCTCTCTGTGACAGGCGGGCCGGGTGAAGATGAGATGGCTAAGGCTGGTTGCTCCATCGCTGATATCGCTGCAGGCATGTACGCCTACACCGGGATTTTGTCTGCGTTGATGCTGCGCGATAAAACCGGGGTTGGCAGTCGCATTGATGTGAGCATGCTCGAGAGCCTGGTGGAGTGGATGGGTTACCCGATGTACTACGGGTTCGAGGGTGCGGCGCCCCCGCCTCGTGCAGGCGCTTCCCATGCGACGATTTACCCGTACGGCCCCTTCCCTACCAAAGGCGGCGATACCGTGATGCTTGGGTTGCAGAACGAGCGCGAGTGGGCGCTGTTCTGCGAAAAAGTGTTGCTGGATGCAGCACTGGCGACGGATGAACGCTTCTCGGCGAACTTCAAACGTTCGGGCAACCGCGAAGCGCTACGCCAGATCATTGTTGACGGATTTTCGCAACTGAGCGTCGACGAAGTGGTGGCCCGACTGGAATCCGCGCAAATCGCCAGCGCCAGGGTCAACGATATGCAAGGCGTGTGGGATCACCCACAACTTAAAGCCCGCGACTGTTGGCGTGAAATCGACAGTCCTGCCGGAAAATTGCCCGCGCTATTGCCACCTGGGCGTAACACATCCTTCACCCCACGCATGGACTCGGTGCCGGGATTGGGAGAACACAACATAGGCATTCTCGCTGAGTTGGGTTTCTCTAACGAAGACCAGGCGCGAATGCAGGCAGCAGGGGTCATCTGAGCCCCAGGTTCTGTTCAGGAGCCGACTTGTTGGCAGTGTGTCAGATAAAGACTCGCCAACAAGCTGGCTCTAACAGAGGTCGATGAAGCAATCCAACCGCTAAACAATGACAACAAAGGAAGCCTTCCATGTCCGGTTCTACGATTCGCTCCGCACTCTTCGTGCCTGGCAGCCGCCCTGAACGCTTTGCCAAAGCACTGTCCGCGGGTGCCGATGCGGTTATCGTCGATTTTGAAGACGCTGTCGAAGAATCCCTCAAACGTCAGGCAAGGGACAATCTCGCGGCATTTCTGCAAGCCGAAACACAAGTATCGGTCTGGGTGCGAATCAATGCTCCCGAGCACCCTGAACATGCCGCCGATATCGTCTTTTGCCAACAGCAATCTGGCATCGCCGGAGTCCTGCTGCCGAAGGCCGAAAGTGCGGCTCAGGTCGCCGCGGTTGCTGCCACAGACAAACCGATATGGCCAATCATAGAAAGTGCGCGCGGGGTTTTAAAACTCGCTGAAATTGCTGCCGAACAGGGTGTTCAACGTTTGGCATTTGGCGCCTTGGATTACGGACTGGATTTGAACCTGAACCTAGGCTCACCCGCGGGTCATTTCGTGCTCGATCAAGCACGCGTGACGTTGCTACTGCATTCACGGGACGCTAACTTGCTGCCGCCGCTGGATGGTGTCTACCCAGGCATTGATGACCTGGAAGGTCTGCATCAAGCTATCTGTCACGCCCATGAAATGGGGTTCGCTGGCGCTATGTGTATCCATCCCAAGCAAATTCCTGTGATTCAGCGTGCTCTGGCCCCGAGTGCGGATATGTTAGCTTGGGCGCAACGAGTCGTTGACGCCAGCGCACATGGTCGCGGCGCCTTTCAAATTGATGGGCAGATGGTCGACGCGCCAGTGTTGATCCGTGCGCAACGGATACTCGCGATGGGTTCTATCAATCCGAACGCTCATCGATGAAGATGAGACTTTCTTAAGCATCCAATCTTGTGTGCACTGCATGAACCCTCGCAGTAAATTCGCGGAGGTAGAATGCCGTGCACATATGACTTGGCTTTGCTTTGAGATAATGAACCGCCCGAACACAGATTGAGTTCGGCTAGATCTTCGACTTGATCCTTTCAGAAATCAACGCTGAGAGCACACCTAGGCGCCCAGTGAAAAAATGATCCGCACCTGGTACGACTCTTACTGACGCGTTACTCCGCTCAGCCCACCGAAGAGCCTGCGATAGCGGAGCGCTTTCGTCCATCTCCCCGTGTATCAAACATGCTTCAGCGACTACTGGTGTCGCGTAGTTTCTCTTGCCTGGAACCTCGCCATCTGGAAGCCCACAGAGAATAACGTCATCACAGGATAGAGAGGCCTGCGCCAATGCCTGCTCTACTCGAGCCGCAATGAAGGCACCAAAGGAAAATCCCATCAGAATGAAGGGCACCCTGCCCTCCCTTTCGCGCAGCAGATTGATCAAATCGATGATGTCCTGAGTTTCAAGAACTCCACCATCATATTTACCTGATGATTTCCCGACACCTCGAAAATTTGGACGATAGACACTCACACCTAGCGCGTTAGCGGCGCGCATCATCGTAAAGGGGACTTTGTGATTAGCATTACCCCCTAGCAACGGATGAGGATGGGCAATCAACGCTACCGCTTTAGGTGATGCCAGACAGTCGCTCAGTACCTCTGTGACGCCATTGGATACTTCAAAAAATTCACTTGTTGCCATGGAAAACACCGCAGCTAGTTTACGCGTCCCTCTACCTGGGAGCTCGCGTCAGCGCCCGTCGGGGGGCTTAGTTCTGGGACAGGTACATCTTCAATAACGCGCGACAGCAGTACCATTGGTTTTTTGCTATTTATAATGGCAAACATCATACCCCTGGCGCTTCTGGGCAATTTCTTGATAAGGCTCTTGGCCGTGTCCCTGAGCGCTTGATCCGTCCCGTGAATCTTGGCCGCCAGAAGTAGACAGATAGTTGCATCGATCATATTCATGAAACGTTGGTCTCGACAGCTACAGCAGGATTTATGACGTCCAGTAGACACCGTTTTTCCGGTAGTTCATTACTAGATACGCTATCAAAATTAAAAATCAGGCTCATGTGTTGCTCAGCACGACGCAGCAGAACTAGCATCGTGCTGGCTCATTGACCGAGTAATGGGCCTAGACGCTAAGGCACAAGTATTTGATTTCCAGATAGTCTTCAATACCGTATTTGGAGCCTTCTCGTCCCAACCCGGAGGCTTTAACACCGCCAAATGGGGCAACCTCGTTAGAGATCAGCCCAGTGTTGATGCCAACCATCCCATACTCGAGCGCTTCAGCGACGCGGAACACTCGACTCATGTTCTGGGCGTAGAAGTAAGAAGCCAAGCCGTACTCCGTATCGTTGGCCATCGCGATGACTTCAGCTTCGTCTTTGAAACGGAACAGCGGTGCCAGTGGCCCGAAAGTCTCCTCCTTTGCCACGGCGGCATTCGTGGGCACATCAGTCAAAATAGTTGGCTCGAAGAAATTCCCCTCCAGGCCGTTCCCACCCGAAAGAATCTTGGCCCCCTTGCTCACTGCGTCAGCGATGTGTTCTTTGATCTTCGCCACAGCTTTTTCGTCGATCATTGGCCCAGTGGTAGTACTCAAATCCAGACCGTTACCGACCTTCAGCTTAGCCACTCCTGCTTTTAGCTTTTCTGCGAAGGCATCATAAATAGCATCCTGCACGTAGATCCGGTTGGCGCACACACAGGTTTGCCCGTTGTTGCGATACTTGGAAATGATCGCGCCCTCAACGGCTTTATCAAGGTTGGCATCATCGAACACAATAAACGGTGCATTACCGCCCAACTCAAGAGAAACCTTCTTGATGTCCTTGGCACACTCACCCAACAGCTGCCGGCCAATTTCGGTTGAGCCAGTGAACGAAAGCTTACGCACGATCGGATTACTGGTCAGCTCTGAGCCGATATCGCCAGCGCTCCCAGTGACTACGCTGAATACACCAGCAGGAATTCCTGCACGCTCTGCAAGTGCCGCTAATGCGAGCGCTGAATAGGGGGTTTGCGAAGCGGGTTTGAGCACCATGGTGCAACCGGCGGCCAGTGCGGGGCCAGCCTTGCGAGTGATCATCGCCGACGGAAAGTTCCAAGGTGTAATGGCGGCAGTAACACCGATGGGCTGCTTTAAAACGATCAATCGCTTGTCCGGTTGGTGGCCCGGGATCACATCGCCATAAATTCGTTTCGCTTCTTCAGCAAACCACTCAAGAAAGGACGCCGAATAAACAACTTCCCCTTTAGCTTCAGATAAAGGCTTGCCCTGCTCGAGCGTCATCAGACGAGCGAGATCGTCTTGGTTTGCAATGATCAGCTCAAACCAGGCCCGCAATTTACTTGAACGCTCTTTGGCAGTCAGAGCACTCCAAGCTGGAAGTGCGCGGTTTGCAGCCTCAATGGCACGCCGAGTTTCGACTGCGCCCATTTTAGGCACAGTGCCAAGAATCTCATTGGTGGCTGGATTGTTCACCTTGATCGTCTGGCCACTGTCGGCATCAACCCACACGCCATCTAAATAGGCTTGCTGTCGAAACAAATTGGAGTCTTTGAGCTGCATGATCACTTCCCGTCTTATGATTTTGTGTCGAAAACTGCTCCGGTGAATTGGCCATCATCGCTGGAGTTCAACGAGGGAAATATGGTCACTGTGGCTACTTGGGAGGGGCCATTAAAGCCTGCTCCTAGCGTCACAGACACGAAGCAGCTTCAATCCTATCTCCAAAAGTTAACGGCCTGTTTTTTCGCGCATTCACATTTTCCGAAGCCCCCGTTCACCGAAATAAAATCAACCGTTAGTTTTAAATAGTTCCCTTCGGAGTTCGCTCAATCCACGGCCGTAATCTGGGCAAGCAACTATTACTTTTCTTAGGTGGAATACTCATTTCAATGGTTATACGTCTGACGATCTGACCGGCATTATGCAGAAACCGGCGACTAACTGACTGTATTCCTGCAAGCCGCCACCAAGAGTGGCGGATAGACTGACCATTCCACTCGAAGATCCCGCTCACCGCGGAAATCTGACTGATCCAACAACAAGAAAAAGCTCAGTTGATTACAAAGCGGGCATGTCCCGCCTAGATACATGTTGTCCTTACTGCCCTACCTCTAACGTTGTGCGCCAATGATGTGTCACACCTCGTGCGTGGCCGCTGTTTGTTCACGCTTTCGAATGGAAGAAAAGAATGTCAAACCTAAATAATCTCAAACGCAAATTATCCCTACTGGATCTCACGCTCATAGGACTGGGAGCCACGTTCGGTTCTGGATGGCTATTCGCATCAAGCCACGTTGCAGCCATTGCCGGCCCAGCGGGCATCATCTCCTGGATAATTGGTGCTGCTGCCGTGTTTCTCCTGGGCCTTATGTACTGTGAGCTTGGGGCAGCGATGCCAACCACTGGTGGGATATTGCAGTACCCGATCATCAGCCATGGCCCAATGCTCGGGTACATGATGGGTTTCATTACGCTGGTTGCTTATTCCAGCGTCGTAGCGATCGAGGTGGTAGCAGCCAGACAATACGCAAGCGCATGGTTTCCATCCTTGACTGAAGTAGGCTCAAGCTCTCCCACAATGCTGGGGTGGATGGTTCAATTCTGCTTGCTTTGTTTGTTCATGTTGACGAACTACTTCAGCATCAAATCGTTCGCCCTGGCAAACAACATCATCAGTCTGTTCAAGTTTATAGTGCCGATCTGCGTAGTCGTGGTGCTATTCCGACACTTCAACAGCGAAAACCTGACCCAGTCTGGATTCGCTCCAAATGGCGTTGAAGGGATTGGTGCCGCGATTTCCGCAGGCGGCATTATTTTCGCGTACCTCGGGTTGACTCCAATCATTTCCGCGGCGAGCGAGGTGAAGAATCCTCAACGTAATATTCCACTGGCTCTCATGCTCTCCATCGCTTGCTCAGCCGTCATCTATTTGCTTTTACAAATAGCCTTCTTGGGTAGCCTGCCCACTGAGATGCTCGCCAATGGCTGGAGTGATCTGGGTAGCAAGCTTCCACTCCCCTTCCGTGACATTGCGTTGCTGCTTGGGGCAGTGTGGCTCGCGACGATTGTGGTTGCTGATGCAGTGGTGTCCCCCACCGGTTGCGGCAACATTTTCATGAACTCCACATCACGAATTGCTTGTGGGTGGGCAGGGTCGACAACTCTGCTGAATGGCTTTGCCAAGGTCGATCCAAAATCCGGTATCCCTCGCCGAGCATTGTGGCTGGCATTCGTACTCTCGGTGGCCTGGACGCTGCCCTTCCCATCCTGGGAAAAACTGATCAGCGTCGTTTCAGCAGCGCTCGTGCTTAGTTACGCAATCGCGCCAATTTCGGTTGCAGCATTGCGGCAGCGGAAATTCTCTCGGCCATTCAAGGTAAAAGCTCTTTTCTTGCTCGGGCCGTTGTCGTTCTTCGTGGCCAGCTTGCTGGTATTGTGGTCTGGTTGGGGCGTCATCTCTTGGCTCGCCGGCTTGCAGATCCTGATCTTCATCGTGCAGTTGGTGCTTAAATCGATGAGCGGTACACGTTCGACGATGCATAGGGAAATCGGATCATCACTTTGGCTGGTTGTTTATTACGCTGGGATGATGGGGCTTACCTGGGCAATCGGGCCTGGCAAAGTAAGTGAAGTAACCGTAATTTCGATCCTGGCGATGTTCTCGACTGCTATTTACTTCTGGGGAGCCACAAGCTGTTATCCCCTCACCGAGAAGACGGACTCGCTTGCTATGCCATCTGGGGACTTAAAACCGCATACCGTTTAATCAACCATGAACTGATGCCAAGCCAGCCAACAGGCCGGTTTGGCACATGTGAAGCCTACTGTTTTCCATACCTTATACTCAGCGCCTCGTGAGTTAGGATCTGTGAATCAGAGTCGATGCTACATCTGGCATCGCCGCATTGAATTGACCACCTGGTTGCGTACTGTTTGACCAAGGTGGGATTCGCACTCACCAGCAGTTCAACAAATTAGAGCTCAGACCAAGATCACATGAGCGACCGGGCCCGTGAGTCGCTCCCTTCTGAGACAGAAGGAAGCGACTTAGGCCGACTCAGTTGATTGGCCGCAGGCGATATTGCGGCGGCAGGTGCTCAAAGCCACTGATGGTTGAGTTCAGGCTCTTCCAGCGGCCATCCTTGATGCCATAAATGCACCCATGGATCGACAGGTTCTGACCGCGGCTCCAAGCGTTCTGGATGATGCTGGTGTGGCCGACGTTGGCCACTTGCTGGATCACGTTAAGCTCACAGAGGCGATCGACCCGTTCTTCTTCAGTCGACAATTTGGCCAGTTCTTCGCGCTTTTCGTAATAAAGATCGCGAATCGAACGCAGCCAGCCGTCGATCAGCCCGAACTGGCGATCCTGCATCGCCGCACGCACACCGCCACAACCATAGTGCCCGGTGACCAGTATGTGTTTGACCTTGAGCACATCCACGGCGTATTGGATTACCGACAGGCAATTCAGATCAGTATGCAGCACCACGTTGGCCACGTTGCGATGTACGAACAAATCGCCCGGGAGCATGCCTACGATTTCGTTGGCAGGCACCCGCGCATCCGAACAACCGATCCAGAGGTATTCGGGGGTTTGCTGACGTGCCAGTTTTGCGAAAAAATCAGGATCTTCCTGCTTAATTGCATCGGCCCAACGTTCGTTGTTATCGATCAGTATTTGTAGATCGTTCATGTTCAAACCTCATAAATGATCCGCAGCTTTGGCGCGCGGCAAGCGCCCGAGGTCACGTTTCCATTCGCGAGTCGCGGGCAAAGTCTCCGATCTCTCACGTTGAGTGCTGGGCCTATTTTGAAATACAGGCCCAAGTATGAGAAGTAGTCATAACCAGGTCGCTTCTCCCAATGGCGATTCAGTCGCTCTGCAAATTTGCATGTTCCCGTATAACCTAATCGCATCGTAGCAAGTCAGTGCAAACGCAATTTCCTGGTCAACGGAAGTGCTTCTGGTAGTCAATTGTCGTGCAATTTTGCGGCATTGCGATATTAACGAGCCTAGCGTCACCCCTTCACATTTGGGTCAAGCGTGGTGCGTTTGGATCATTGCTTCCACGAGCATCAGAAACTCACTTGGCCACACCTAAGTAAACAAAATTCGACGCATAAAAAAACCGCTTGGTATTTGCTAACCAAGCGGTAAAAAGCGCTGACCAAGCGCAAGCCAATAGTTCAAAGTTACTCGTCAACCATACCGTGTTGTGCATAGCGAAGATTATGGCTTTGCAAAAGCAAGCATTACTATCGCAGCTGGGATAATCTTCAGCCTTCGAAAACATTGCTAAATCATACAGCGCCCCATATTCATTCGCTGTATGATCTCTCCGTGATATTTTGCGGCATTTAGCATAGCAGCCCGAATCTTCACAAATTAATCTCATGCTTGGCGAGTAAACTAACACCTCGGCTTCTTACTAGAGCGGCGCTTTAAATGATCGACAGTAAAGATTTGCTACATTGGATCGACAGGGATCTTTCGTTGATGGACAAGATCTTTGATCGCATGCCTGATTTGATGTTTTACGTCAAGGATACATTGGGGCGTTACGTCGTAATTAACCAGACGCTCGTCCGGTACAGCGGAAAGCGAAATAAACAAGATGTCATCGGCCTGACAGCTGACGATCTGTTCCCGATCACAAGCTCGAGCATAGTCGCACAAGATTTGAGCGTCATTCACACAGGAAAAGAAATCATCGATGCCTTACGGCTTTTTCGCTCTGCCGATGGCCATCGACAATGGTGTCTGAGTTCAAAGTTCGGGATTGTTGATGCTAACGATCAGACTACAGGATTGGTAGGCATATCTCGAATTCTGGCACGCCCGGATGAAAAGCACCTGGGATATAAACGGCTAATGGAGTTTTCAAGGCTAGTTAAAGAAAACCTTGCTCAGCCGCAGCTCATTGCCGATATTGCGAGGGAAGTTGATCTCTCAATGGATACTCTGCAGCGATTAACCCGAGAGGTTTTTCAGTTGTCGCCGAAGCAGATTTTGATGAAGGCAAGAATCGAGAAGGCGTGTGACATGCTCGAACACAGTGAGGCGAGTATTACTGATATCGCAACTGAGTGCGGGTACTCGGATCACAGTGCATTTAGTCGTCAGTTCAAGGCTACGCTTCACTGCACGCCACAGCAATACCGCAGCACAACGATAAAAAATATAGCGCAAGATAATTTAGTATCAGCGCTATAAAAGTAAACCCTACAATCATCCGCGATCATTGAACATCAATATCGCGGATATTTATGACTTTAGTAGGTTGGAAGCTCTCCTAAGCGCTCCACAATATCGACACACCAACGTTTGAAACGAATGCACCAGGATTTTCTTATCATTATTGTCTCCACCTGAGAAGCGTTAACAATTCGATCCAGCGGTGATAAGGGCGCCAACGGCCTCCCTTTTTAATCTGTAAAAAAGTTATATTTTTTAGAATCGAATTAAGTCACCACAATCGAACCAAATGCATTGATGGCACAGGCACGCCATCAATGCATATACAGTTCGGAGTTCGCCGGTCATTAAACGTGACTGGCGCTACCCATAAGGGCCTCTCTGAAACGGCTTCTCAGATACGGGCCATCGCGAGGTGGCAACGCAGTCGGTGCTGGGTCTGTCGTAACCTTCACACACAGCGTAACCGGGCCTTGGTGGCTATACAGTGTGTCGATTGCACTCTCAAGACCATCCTGGTCGTTCACGAGAATACTCTGGCCAAAGCCCACTGCTGTAGCGACGGCGTTGATACTGACACCACGGCCAGCATGGGCTGGCTGCATCCCTGTTTCGGCATAGTGCTCGTTATCAATTACAACAATGCTGAGGTTGTCAGGGCTGTGACAAGCAACTGTAGCCAGAGAGCCAAGGCCCATCATCATTTCGCCGTCACCGACAAATACGATGACACGTTTTGTCGGTTGAGCCAGAGCGATGCCCATACCGAACATCACTGCCCCCCCCATTGCCCCCCACAGGTAAAAATTCTGGGCGCAGTCGCCTGCAGCAGCGACGTCGAAAGTGGGGTTGCCGAGGCTTGTGACAGCTAGCGCATCGCCGCGATCTTTTAGAATCCGGGCCACGACTTCACGTCGATTGAGAGTCGGTTTAATCTTCTGAATAGCCTGCATGATCACACTCACTTATTAAAGTTTTTGGTGCCGATGACGCGCTGCCCAATCAGGACTGCAACCATACGGCCGGTCTGGTAAGCGAAACGTGCGCCAGCGCTAACCGTCGCCTCGACCTCTTCGGCAGAATCGGCGCGGTACACATACACACCAGACGCTTCCAAAACTTCTTGAGTGGACTTACCCATAGCTACCTGCCATGGGTTGAACTCGCCCCATTCCCCCCTCATGGTAACAATCATGAAGAGTGGCATTCGGGTTTCATGTTGCAAGGAAAGCATGTTGATGCAGTTACCTACACCGCTTGACTGAACAAGAAGAACGCCACGTTGCCCTCCTGCCCAAGCGCCACCTAGTTGAGCAACACCCTCCTCCTCTGTGGTCAGCGAAACGGAGTGAATTTCCGGGTCAGCATCACACATCTGGATCAACTTGCTATGCCCAGCATCCGGAACATAAACAACTTGCTTCACATCCAGCTTCTTAAATTCAGCAAATATTTGCTCTGGCCAATTTATCGTCACGTCTGCTCAACTCCAGTTGTTATTTTTGGCAAGAAAAAGCATGCAACCATCACGGGGTGTGGTAGCAAATTTTCGCTTAATAAATTACGGGCACATCAATATACAAGCCTTCGGGCAGCCTGAAAGCTGATAAGACGCGATCAGCCAGACAGTAAAGTTTTGCTTTAATTTCCACGGCAAGCCTCCGTCGCGAGACTTTTTAAGTCTCGCTAGTATCAATCAAGTTTTATACTACTTAACTGCGCGAACCTGGAGGGTTACTCCTGAACCATGCTCCGCAGAGTCAAAGTACGTAAACCCATTTCTGTTAGGCAAACGACCGCGAAGAATAGGCGTCAACCCGGCAGCAAATGCCTCTGATTCCGCAACATCGCAGTCAGGAACTGTGAACCCTAGATGGAACACGCCTTCACCTCGTTCCTCAAGGAAGCGACGTTGAAGAGTATTTCCTTCGGGTGGCGCACATAATTGAAGCTGAAAATTTTCGAGATTGGCATATTTGTAGTGCAGCTTCACAAAGTCTTCGGCATTCGGAGCAAGCAACTCCCCTTTGAAAGCTTCCAATGAAGGAAATTGATTCCAAGGGCCTATTCCGAGAGATTCGTAGTAGGCGACAGCCTTATCCATGTCGCGAACAATTACGCAGACATGATGGAGAGTTTTGAAGATGCTTGTGTCGCTCATCACTTCACCTGTTTTTTCGCAAAGGCATCAGCAGATTCGACAAAGCTCTGACCAATCAACGGGTTCCATTGCACACCAGATTTAGCTTCTACACCTGGTTTAAGGCGCTGAGTTTCGTCGTAGTCACTCCATGGGTGCATGAACAAGGGCTCGGCACTTTCCAACGTCTCTAGACGCTCCGCATAGTCCGCGAGGTAAGCCACTCGCTCTTCAGCAGTCACACGGCCAGGCATCCATGCCGCAAATGGCGGTAGGACGGAGAAGCCGGTATAAGCCAGGAGGCCGTTGTGAATTGGCCAAAGTACATGCAGCAAATCCCCATCGATCCCGTTGGGCTCATAGAGTGTCGATGCAGTCCCTGTTGTCAGGCACAGCATTGCCTTCTTGCCTTTGAACAAGCCCGAGTCGTATTTGCGGCCGGCAGCATAGGCAAAGCCACGACTGAATACCCGATCGCACCACCCCTTCAGGATCGAAGGCATGGAGAACCACCACACTGGAAAGTGGAACAACACAAGGTCAGCCTCAGCAACTTTCTGCTGCTCACGAACAACGTCAGCACTCTGGCTATTCTGTGCGAACGCGTGTTCTTGCTCACGAGACAGATCCAAGAAATCCGCATTCTCGCGTTCAGCAAAATCTGCTGCCGACAGCACTGGATTCCACCCCATTGCGTAGAGGTCGCTGACGACAACTTCGTGACCTAAGCGGGTCAATGTTTCCACAGCTGTGTTCTTAAGCGCTGCGTTGAACGATGCCTGCTCTGGGTGTGCATAAACGATGAGAGCTTTCATTTACTACCACTCTGGATCTGAAAAAAAGGAGGCCTAAAAAACAGCCCAAACGAATCATCTGTGATCAACTTTAGGCCGCAAAGGGTTCAGTGTCTTGATGATCCTCGACCAGTTTCTGCGGTTTTTTGCATAGTCTGTGTTTTTTCCTTCCCCGTAAGATACTCCGTACTGGTGGCACAGCCCCCGGGAACCCACTGCACAGGTGTAGCACCGCCCGTAGCAGCAACCGGCTGAATACTCCCAGGTGCCAGCAGCAAGAGCTGCATGGTGGGACGAGCCAAGATGATTGGAACCGACTCGGGAGTGCTTTCTTCTAGAGGTTGATCGACGTCCAGCATTGCGCAAACATGCGCCATGATCTGTTGGCTTGCTTCAGTTGAAGCGCAAAGGATATGGCTGCAGGCAAGCACCTCATGTGTAAAGACTCTTACGATGAGTGCGGCGAGGCTCGCCGGCAACGAATGCTCGTATGCCGGATGCTGAGCCAGCCAAATTTTTTTAATCCCGCAGACTTGGGCAGCTTGAAACGCAATCTCGCTCACTGCTTCACCCGCCAGTAGCAAATACACTTCAGCGCCTGGCAACTGTGCAGCGGCAATTGTTGCGCGCGTTTCCAGGGTTAAAGCACCGTCGGCATACTGAGCCAAAACCAGAAGCTTCATTTGGTAATCCGTGAGTTTTGACCAAGTGCTTAAGACAGCTTTTGCTCACAAGCCGCTAGTAATATCGATGCACAAATAACTTCTGATGCCGTCCGCAATGCCTCAACAGCAGGTGACGATGGCGCTATGCGCAACTGCTGATCGTGCGGGTCAATTCCATGGGGAAAACACGACCCCGCATCTGTCATCTGAACACCCGCTGCCTTGGCTAGCGCGACGACATGCTTCGCGGTTCCTGGGTAAACATCTACGCTGATGAAGTACCCACCCTTAGGTGTACTCCACTGTGCAAAGCCGTGTTGGCCGAGCTTGGCTTCCAGGATTTCGAGCACTGCGTCGAAACGAGGTTTAAGCAGCCCCCTGTGGGAATCCATCAGCGCTTTGAGGCCATTCAGATCACGCAGAAACCGGACATGGCGGAGCTGATTTATTTTGTCGGGCCCAACACTCCGCACCGAAGCGTGTTGCAACCACCACTTGATGTTGTCTCCCGAGCTACCAAGCATGGCGAGGCCCGCACCAGCCTGGGTGACCTTGGAAGTCGAAGCAAAGACAAGCGCACGATTTGGATAACCATTTCGCGTGCACGCTTCATAAATGTTTTCAATCTGAACATCTTCGTCGGTCAGGTGATGCACGGTGTAAGCGTCATCCCAAAACAATCGAAAGTCAGGCGCAGCTGTAGGCATCGACGCGAGCGCCTCAATAACCAACTCACTGTAGATAGTGCCCGTAGGGTTACTGTACTTCGGAACGCACCACATCCCTCGAATAGAAGCATCCCGAGCAACCAAGCTACGAACTGCACTCATGTCCGGGCCATCTTCCAGCATTGGGATGGGGATCAAACGAATGCCAAAAGCTTCGCAGAGAGTGAAGTGACGATCGTATCCCGGAACAGGGCAGAGAAAGGCCACTGTCTCCTTTTCTTGCTGCCATGGACGAATGGATCCTGGCACTCCTCCGCGCATGGCGAACGACAGACAGTCGTACATAAGCGCAAGGCTTGAATTTCCGCTGACCACTACCTGGCTTTCAGGCACACCCAGCACTGGTGCAAACAGTCTACGAGCCTCAGGGATACCTTGCTGCCCCATGTAGTTTCGGCAGTCCGTACCATCCTCTGCTATGTAATCCCCAACCCCTGGTAGCTCCAGCAACTTGTTAGAGAGTTCAAGCTGTTCACTGCTGGGAACGCCGCGAGCCATGCTGATCGACAATTTCAACTCGCAAAGGCGAATATAATCATTCTGCGCACGCGCATGCAGCTGCGAAAGATCTTCCCTGGAGAGATCATCCAGTTTCATTTGTTAAGCCTCTGACTATTTTGAATACCCAGCAAACGTCGGGACAGTTCGGTAAGCGTCTGTACAGCGAGTGATTCGGAATCAGCTATAAAAGTCGCTCCGCCGGTCAACAATCCCATCAGCGCCCGAGCCGCAATATCGACATCCAAAACATTGAAAATGCCAGTTGAGACACCTCGCTTGATAATCGCAATGAGCTCCTTGCGGTACAGCTCATCTTGAGCAACAACCGTCGCGCGCTGGGCCCCTTTTAGATTTTTGAGCTCGAGCATCACCAAGTCTTCCTCTCTAGAGTTTCGCAATACGCGCCCCACGTGAAACGAGATGAAGGCATTGAGCTGCGTTAACGCGCTGGCACGTTTTGGCTTGATGGACAGCCAGTCGTTCAAGCGTTGCTGGAGCAGGGAATCCAGCACTTCTTCGAGCACATCAATCTTGCTTGGAAAGTGGTAATAAAGGCTCCCCGCCTGCATGCCCGCCTTTCTGGCCAGACTACGCATCGACATTGCAGAAAAGCCGCCTTCCATAATCAAATCAATGGCAGCGTTCACAATGAGCTGATCAGAGCCCACCTCAGTTGTTACCGCATTTGCCTGGTGCATATGGATAAAAACCTTGAGTTAACGGAGTTCAAACAGGGGCTGCGCGAAGCCAATGACTTGCCCTTCTTCAGCAACAGCCGCGACCAGCACTCCTGTACAACTTGCTTTAACCTCCTCCAGCAGGTCGTCGTTCTGCAGAAACGCAACGATCTGGCCTTCCTTGATCTCACTTCCAACCTTTACGAACGACTCTTCTCGCTGAGGATGAGTGAGGCGCAGAACGCCCATGGACGGCGAGAGGATAATTTTGCACGGTTCCTCCTCTACCCTCTCAATGTGAGCAGATGATGAGGTGCCGTTCGCCTTGGCGTCGAACCTCAGACTTAAACAGGCTCCCGCCTGCTCAAATTCAAACGCTCTTAGAGAGTGTTTCTGAAGCAGAATCACAACCTTTTCGATGAATTCGGGGCTCATTTCGACGTCTCCTTATCCTGATCGAGATAGCGTTCTAGATGGTGAATGTCGAATCCCCCTTGAACGAAACCTGGTTCGCTCATGAGGCGTTGATGCAGCGGGATATTATTTTTGATACCAGTGAGCTGCGCCTCTCCCAAGGCACCGGCCATACGGTTGATAGCCTCCTCTCGGGTGGAACCATGGGCGAGGAACTTGGCGACAAGCGAGTCATAATGGGGTGGTACCTGATATCCAGAATACAGGTGGCTATCAATGCGAATACCTGGCCCTCCAGGTGGAAGCCAAGACTTCACTGTCCCTGGGGCTGGGACAAAACTGAACGGATCTTCAGCATTAATCCTGCATTCGACCGCATGCCCCCGAAGTGTGACTTGGCTTTGATCGATCGACAGAGGGAAACCTTGAGCAATCAGCAGTTGTTCACGCACGATATCCACCCCTGTTACCAATTCGGTAACCGGATGTTCAACTTGAACTCGGGTGTTCATCTCGATGAAAAAGAACTCACCGTTCTCATAGAGGAATTCGAACGTGCCGGCGCCCCTGTAACCTATCAGTTGGCATGCCTTCACACAGCGCTCGCCGATGAATGCAATAGCCTCTCTATCGACGCCTGGAGCCGGAGACTCTTCGATAATCTTCTGGTGGCGTCGTTGCATTGAGCAGTCACGCTCGCCAAGCCACACGGCGTTGCCAAAATTGTCAGCCAGAATCTGGATTTCGATATGACGGGGATGCTCTAGAAACTTTTCCAGATACACCTCAGGATTACCAAAGGCTCGCCCGGCCTCCTCACGCGTCATGGCCACAGATTCATTCAGCTCAGCAGGTGTGCGGACAATGCGCATGCCGCGCCCTCCACCACCTCCAGATGCTTTTACGATGAGTGGGTATCCACACGTCTCAGCAATGTGGCGAACTTGCTCGACATCATCTGGCAGCGCGCCTGGTGAGCCAGGGACGCACGGAACACCAGCCTCCAGCATCGCTTGCTTGGCCGAAACTTTGTCCCCCATCAAGCGGATGGATGCAGAGCTGGGCCCAACAAATACGAGTCCTGCTGCTTCGATGTCAGCAGCAAAGCCAGCGTTTTCAGCCAAAAAGCCATAGCCCGGGTGGATAGCTCCCGCGTCTGTGAGCTTCGCCGCTTGAAGTAAGCGCTTGGAGTTCAGATAACTTTCACTTGCTGCAGCCGGGCCTATGCAAATGGCCTGGTCAGCCAATGCCACATGGCGCAGACCTGCATCAGCCTGGGAGTGCACCGCAATTGTGCGCACCCCTATATCCCTAGCAGCTCGCAACACACGTAACGCGATCTCACCGCGGTTGGCGATAAGTACACTGTCAAACAACGGCTTACTCATGATCGTCCATCGCCTCGATTGTGAACAAAGGGCTACCGGCTTCAATCATCTCGCCGTCACTTTTAAGGATCGCCACAATGCGACCGCTGCGATCTGCCTCAATGGGATTGAGCATCTTCATGGCCTCAACGATTGCCAGCGTCTGCCCTTCTTCGACAACATCTCCCACCTCAACAAAGGGTGGCTTGTCTGGTGAAGGCGAACGATAAAAAATTCCGACCAAGCTGGACGACACTGAATAGCCGGGTTTATCTGATGACACAGGCGGGACTGCTATTGAGCTATCTTCAGTCGCAGCGCTCGCAGGAATGATGTTGGTGGCAACCAGTCCACGCTGTGCTGAAGCGACAACAGTCAGACCGTGCAAGCCGAGACGGACGCGACAGTCCCCCTCGCTGTATTCCAACTCCGCGACTCCCGAGCGTTCGACAATTTCAATCAGGCGCTCGATAAACTCTATGTTCATATCTCTTCTCGCTTTGACGATACCGTCAGTCATTCGCTTAACGCTCAAACGAAACTGGCAATGACAACGTTTTGGGTTTCCAGAGTGCTTCGCACATGGGCGGCGATTGCGACAGCAGCCGGTGTATCGCTATGGACACAAATTGAATCGATGGGGCATGGAATGATCTTGCCCGAGATGGTTTCGATACCTTGAGCACGCACCATTCGTACAACCCGATCTGCAGCTTCGTCAGGATTGTGGATTACCGCGCCAGGTAACTTGCGCGAGACGAGATGCCCGTCCTCGGTATAAGCACGATCGGCAAAAATCTCTGAGCGCACTTCAAGGCCCATTTCGGAGGCAATGCGCGCCTGGTGCCCCAGGGCAATGACCAGACAGATCAAAGAAGGGTCTACGGCATGTATAGCGCGACACACCGCAGCAGCAACGTCTGGGTCAGTTTGCGTCAGATTTCCAAGCGCTCCATGAGCCTTGACGTGCGTGAGCGTATGGCCGGAATAGCTCGCCATCGCTTGTGAAGCACCAATCTGGTACGCCACTAACCGCTCTATTTCTGACACCGAGAAAGGAATATTCCGGCGACCAAAACCCCAGAGATCAGGAAAGCCGGGATGCGCGCCCACGGCCACGCCTCGTTCTTTTGCCATCGCATAAGTGGCAGCCATGATATCGGGGTCGCCACCGTGAAAGCCGCAAGCGACATTGGCAGAGCTGACGATGTTCAAAATGGCCTCATCATCGCCCATCGAATATGCGCCAAAACCTTCGCCCATGTCCGAGTTCAAATCGACCGTCAATGAATGCTGTGACATGAAAATACTCTCGTAAAAATTGTGGGCCTGCCGGCCCATCAAAGGGTCAGGCCCAACGTCCGCTCTAACTTGTTAAGCTCGAGATCCTGCTGCGTCTGAGCTTCGATTGCCTCTGCCAGATCAACCACCAAAAAACGCAGTTTGCTGCCGACCGGTGCTTGACCAAGCAGCGATAAGTCCGCGTCGATGACGTTGGCGATTTTTGGGTAGCCACCACACGTATTGGCCTCTGCCATCTGAATAATGGGTTGGCCAGATGGAGGTACTTGAACGGTGCCGGGGAGAATTCCGTGCGACAGAAGCTCCAACCGACTGCGCAACTTGAGCACCGACCCACTCAGTCGCATGCCCATGCGATTTGTCTCCTGAGTGACCTGCCAGGGCTCAGAGAAAAAACGCTCGCGGGCCTCCTCCTCGAAATCTTCATACTGAGCAGCAGCTAATACGCGAATGGTGGTTTCTGTAGTCAGAGATGGCAGTTCACGAGCAGCAGCGAGCCCACAGCTGCCGGTGTTTTTTGTCCGAGGTAGATTCAATGCCAGTTGATCACCGCGAGAAAGCCCACGGCCCTCAAACCCACCAAAACCGCTTTTCAAATCCGTCGCACGTGAGCCCAATAGCACTGGAACATCGATTCCACCTGCGAAGGCCAGGTAAACCCGGGCACCTCGTCGTGGGGCTTGAATAATCAATGTCTGACCAGCTTTGCCTTCACAGGCCCAGTTCGGTGGCAACTCAAAACCATCCAAATGAGCCAGCGCATCCGCGCCAGTTAGTGCAAATCGACTGTCAGTTATGAATCTCAGACGCGCAGGGAAAAGTACGATCTCCAGTCCTGCGAAATCTGCAGGGTTGCCGACCATGATGTTGGCCGTGCTGAGCGCAAACCTATCCATAGCGCCAGATTGGCCTACGCCAATGTTGAGGTAACCCTTGCGCCCCAAATCCTGAACAGAGTTCAAGGCACCAGTAGATAGAATTTCGATCATGATTCAATTCCAGCAATGCTGAAGCGAATGCTATCGCCTGGTTGCAAGAACGAAGGCGACTCACGCCGCTGGTCGAATAATTTCAGTTCTGTTCGGCCAATGACGTGCCAACCGGAAGGGGCCGAGCACGGCATGATCCCAGCCTGGGCACCACCAATAATGATTGCTCCCTCCTCCAGACGCATCCGAGGCACTGAGCGACGGGGAGTTGCGAGTCTAGGGTTCAACCCAGACAGGTATGGAAAACCTGGCATAGCGCCAACACAGGCAACCCGATAAACCGCCTCGCTGTGCAACCCTATGAAGGTTTGAACATCCATATTTGCCAGCTCGGCAATGACGGCCAAATCCTCACCTTGTTGCCCGCCATAGATAACTGGTACATCGATCTCTCGCCCCACGTGCTCATCAACAGTCACATGCGACCAGGCATGAAGTAGTTGCTCGGTTAGCACACCGACTGAAGTTTCAGTCGGTGAATAAACGATCAGCAGATTGTTCATCCCAGGTACGACTTCGCGTACGCCGGGCAAATGAGCAACCAGATTCGCCGTTGCAAGCACTCGCTGCTGTATTGGCTCACTGAATCCAATTGAGGCGGCATCAAGAAACAAACCTTGGCTGCCTGCAATGCAGACTTTTGGCATGGGATCGAGAGAGGACATGTCAGTGACTCACTCGTTAACAGGAACGGTGTAGTTCAGGATGAGGCGACCGCCATCGGGATAGATGGTCTGGCCGACGATGTAAGACGCGTCCTCGCTCGCCAGGAATGACGCAACACTGGCCACCTCTGACGCTTGACCTACGCGTGCGATTGGAGTGCGAGACAGCACGGTGTGCCGCTGTGCAGGGCTGGCCATTACCGAGTTCATCACCAGATCGGTCGCAATCGTTCCTGGGCCGATCGCGTTGACCCGAATTCCATGCGAGATCAAACCAACGGCCATAACGGCTGTCAGCTGCTTGATGCCACCTTTTGAAACTGCGTAAGCAACCGCTGTAGGGTTGGCGAGTACAGCATTGATGGACGACATATTGATGATCGAACCTTTGATCCCTTTCTCGATCATGACGCGGGCTGCAGCTTGGCCGATCAAAAAAGGAGACTTCAGGTTAACGCGCTGAGTTTTATCAAAGGCATCTTCGGGATAGTCAACGAAGTCCGCGGTGATGATAATTCCGGCGTTGTTTACGACAATATCCAGCGAGCCAAAGTGATCCACTGCCTTTGCTACAATCGCCTTGGCCATTGATGAGGAAATATCGCTCAAATCCGCGGCGTACCAAGTTGCGTTTTCGCCGAGACGCTCGGCCTGTGCACGAACTTTTTCCTCTTGCACATCGACCAACACTACCTTGGCACCGTCAGCCAAAAAACGCTCGGCACACGCCAAACCCAATCCCTGTGCAGCGCCAGTTACCAATGCGACCTTGTTTGCGTGTTTCATAGCTACTCCCGTTTACTTTGGATAATCAAAAACTCAATTCGAAGTTTTGGTGGTAGAGACCTCAACGCACTGATTTACGAGTTAGCGCGACACAGTCAGTGGCCGCCCAGGTATGCGTTGCGAACTTCATCGTTGGTCAGTAACTCGTGCCCGGTGCCTGTCAAACGAATCTCACCGTTAACCATTACGTAGGCACGATCCGACAGCCTCAGCGCATGGTTGGCGTTCTGCTCGACCAGGAAGATCGTCATGCCTGTTTTCGCAAGCTCACGCAGTGTGGAGAAAATTTGTTTGACGACGATTGGCGCCAGCCCGAGGCTTGGCTCATCCAACAGCAACAGCTTGGGGCGGCTCATCAGGGCACGTGCAATGGCCAGCATTTGCTGCTCACCGCCGGACATAGTCATCGCACGCTGGTTCCTACGCTCCTTGAGGCGCGGGAACAGTTCAAACATGCGTTGCATATCTTCGTTGGCGTACTTGTCCCCAATCGGGATGGTGCCCATCATCAAGTTCTCTTCCACCGACATGTCGGGGAACACACGGCGTCCTTCTGGCGATTGAGCAATGCCGTTAGAGGCAATGTAGTGCGACGACTTGTGGGTGATGTCGGTACCTTGAAAGACGATCTGCCCGTTTGCTGCACGTGGTTGGCCGAAGATCGACATCAGCAACGTCGACTTACCTGCTCCGTTTGAACCGATCAGGCTGACAGTTTCGCCTTCGTTAATTTCTAGCGAGACTTTCTTCAGAGCCTGAATCGGCCCGTAGTACACATCGATGTCTTTCAGTGTGAGGATCGACTTAGTCATGCCAATTCCTCCTCATCTGCGCCCAGATACGCGGCAATCACTTTCGGATCGTTGCGGATCTGTTCCGGCTTGCCCTTGGCAATTACATTGCCGTGGTCGATCACGACGATATCGTCGGAAATCCCCATAACCATGCCCATGTCATGCTCGATCAGCACGACGGTCATGTCATGGTCGTCACGCAGGTAGCGAATCATGCCGCTGAGTGCTTCAGTTTCCTGTGGATTAAGGCCTGCAGCAGGTTCGTCCAGACAGATCACCTGTGGACGCGTGCACATGGCACGGGCAATTTCCAGACGGCGCTGCTGACCGTAGGAAAGTTCACCAGCCAACCGATTGGCGCAATCCAAAAGATCGACCACTTCCAGCCAGTAGAAAGCGGTATTCATGGCGTCTTCCTCAGCCTTGCGGTAACCCTTGGTATTGAGGATCCCTGCAACCATGCTGCGGTTGACCCACATGTGCTGGGCGACCAAAAGGTTCTCGATAACGGACATCTCCTTGAACAGACGAATGTTCTGGAATGTCCGTGCAAGCCCTGCACGGTTTACCAAGTGCGTACCGCCGAACATCTTGTAGAACAGACGTCTGGCGAAGCGACCGGGCGAGATGAAGTCGGTGGGGAGAAATTGTTCACCGAGCAACTGAATGACATTGGTCTTCTTGCCGCGAGCATTAAGTTCTATGCGCCCGCCTGTTGCCTTGTAGAAACCCGTCAGGCAGTTGAATACGGTGGTCTTGCCAGCACCATTGGGGCCGATCAAGGCAAAGATCGAATTGCGGCGCACCTCCAAGCTGACATCGCTGAGGGCCTTGATGCCACCGAAGTGCATCACCAGGTGCTCGACGGAAAGAACGATTTCGTCGTTCATTACACGCCCCCCACTTTCGTCAGTACACCTTTGCGTGGGCGGATTCCGATACGGCTGATACGGATCAGGCCACGGGGCCGCCAGATCATCATAAGCACCATCAGGATGCCGAACAGAAGAACGCGGTACTCAGCGAAGCTGCGAAGCATCTCTGGCGCCACGGTCAGCACGAACGCCGCAATCACCACGCCAACCGTGGAGCCCATGCCGCCGAGTACAACGATGGCGAGAATCAGCGCAGACTCGAAGAAGGTGAACGAGGTCGGGTTGACGAAGCCTTGATAGCTGGCAAAAAACACACCCGCTAGACCTGCGGTGGAGGCACCAATAGCGAATGCCGAGAGCTTGACCAGAACATGGTTCAGGCCCATGGAGCGGCAGGCGATTTCATCTTCACGCAAGGCCTCCCATGCTCGACCGATCGGCATGCGGGTAAGGCGATGCTTGATGTACAACACAGCCAGAACCACCAGGAACAGCACGACGTAAATGAAGATGAATTTGAGGTTGGGGTTGTAATCCATACCCAGTAATTGGTGGATCGGTATCCCACCCTCTTTCGCCTGCCTGCCGAACTCAATTCCCATGAATGTAGGTGCTGGAACTGGTAGACCGTTGGGGCCGCCAGTGAAGGACAGCCAGTTGTTGAGCACCAGTCGAATGATTTCACCGAAGCCCAAGGTCACGATGGCCAGATAGTCGCCATGCAGCCGCAAAACCGGAAAGCCCAATAGACAACCCGCGAACCCAGCAGCAATAGCGGCCAGTGGTAACACAGACCAGAACCCGAGCCCCAGGTATTGATATCCCAATGCCAGGCCATAAGCCCCGATCGCATAAAAGCCGACGTAACCCAAATCTAGAAGACCTGCCAGACCGACCACGATGTTCAGGCCAAGACCCAGAAGAACGTAGATCAGACCAAGGATGACCACTGTAATCAGGTACTTGTCAGCGAAGGCTGGAAAGATCAGAGCGACGACCACCACCAATGGCATGATCCAGAGCAGGCGTGATCTGTGATCAGGCTTTAAGACTTGCACACCGCTGTCGGCGTGAGTGAAACGATGGGATAACCGCTGCCCTGTTTGAGTTTGTAGGAACAGGCTCAACGCCAAACGTCCAGCCATGACAATCGCTGTCATCCAGGCTACTCGAGCGGGTTGCCAGTTGAAGCTATAACCGTCCAGAACGACACCCACAACCGGGCCAAAAACGATCAACGCCAAGAGGCCAGCGACCAACGTCTCGATAAGGCTTTTTTTGATATCGTAGGATTTGAAGCGATGCGCTTCATTCCCTAGTGCTTTATTCAGGGTTATGGAAGACATGCTCACACCTTTGTAACTAGGGGACGGCCAAGCAGGCCTTGTGGTCGCAGGATCAGGATGAGTACCAGCAGCGCGAAGCTGAAAACGTCCTTGTAATCACTGTTGACCATCCCTGCGAATTGCGACTCAGCGACACCCAATATCAAGCCACCGAACATGGCTCCTGGTAACGACCCGATCCCACCGAGTACTGCTGCTGTGAATGCCTTTATGCCGATGATGAAACCTGCATAAAAATCAAACGTGCCGTAGTTCATGGTGATCAGAACACCTGCCAAAGCAGCCATGGCAGCGCCAATGATGAACACGTAAGAAATAACTCGATCCGTATTGATCCCCAGAATCGATGCCATTTTTCGGTCTTGCTGCACGGCGCGGCACATCCGTCCAAGCTTCGTGCACTTGATTAGCCACGTGAGGATCGCCATGCCGATGAAAGCTGCAATCAGGATGAAAATCTTGGTGTAGGTAAGCTGAACAAAGCCGGTGCCGATCGAAAACCTCATCGATCCTTCAAGCAAAGTAGGCACGCCCTGCTGACGCGCCCCTTGGCTTATTTGCACGTAGTTCTGCAGGATCAGAGACATGCCTATGGCACTGATCAGCGGCGCCAATCGCGTCGAGTTACGCAGCGGTTTATAGGCCACGCGCTCAATCACTAACCCATACACACCGGTGACCACGATCGTGAAAACCAGGGTGCCCAGAATGAGGAAGGGAAATGACTGGACACCGAAGAAAGAAAATACGGCTAGCCCGATTGCAGCTAAATACGCAGAGACCATATACACATCGCCATGGGCGAAGTTGATCATCCCGATAATGCCGTAGACCATGGTGTATCCGATCGCAATCAGCCCATACACAGAGCCAAGCGTCAGGCCATTCACCATCTGCTGAAGAAAGATGCCGTCCACGATTAGAGTTCCGTCAGTGAATTGAGAAACACGCACCCTGCGCTCGACCCGCTAACGGGTCGAGGCAAGTGAGCACCCGGTCAAATTTGTTTGTATTTGCCGTCAGGGCCCCACTGGTACATCACATAATCGGAAACCTTCAGATCTCCATTCTTGTCCCACTCTTTGTTGCCAATCGCAGTAGGCACCGGATGGCTCTTTAACCAAACAGAAGCCTTCTCACCGTTGGTGCTTTTGATCGCACTGAACGCTGCCGCTAATGCTTGTACCGAAGAGTAGGAATACAGGGTGTAACCTTCCGGCTCGTAGCCATTGGCCCGGAATTTTTCAACGACCGTTTTACCGGCAGGGTTGTTACGTGGATCGGCTCCGAATGTCATCAGCACGCCATTCACGTACTGCGCCCCGCCTGCGGCGCTGACCAATTCATCGGTCACGATGCCGTCGCCAGAAATAAATTTCGCTGTCACACCCTGCTCACGCAGCTGCCGTACAAGCGGGCCAGCTTCTGGATGCAAACCACCGAAATAGACCACTTCGGGATCAGTCGAACGAATCTTTGTAACGAGGGCATTGAAGTCCTTTTCTCCACGGGTCAAACCCTCGTAAAGCACTTCCTTCACACCCTTTTTGTTGAGCTCAACCTTTGTCGCGTCGGCCAGGCCCTGACCGTAAGTGTCCTTGTCATGAATGATCACAACTCGCTTGGCTTTGAGGACATCAGCGATGTAATCCCCAGCGACAATGCCTTGTTGGTCATCGCGTCCGCAGTTGCGGAAAACTGTCGGCAACCCACGCTCAGTCACTTTAGGGTTGGTTGCTGCCGGACTAATGCTGATGACTCCAGCATCGGCGTAAATCTCATTCGTCGGAATAACCGAGGACGAACAGAAGTGACCGACCACTGCGACCACTTTGTCTGACTCGATCAGCCGGTTCGCTACAGCGACAGCTTGTTTTGGGTCACAAGCGTCATCGCCCTTAACGAGGCGAATTTTCTCGCCATTGATACCGCCATCGTTATTTATGGCTTCTGCGGCAGCCTGAGCTCCCCGCCAGACCTGATCACCATAAGCCGCATAGGTACCCGTGAAGGGCCCAGCCACACCGATCACAACATCAGCATGAACGACACCGCTGACTAACGCAGTGGCCAACGATGCACTCACCAAAAACGGTTTTGCTTTACCACTCATATCGCTCGCTCCAAGGTAGAACAGCTCTATTGCGACCCTCAGTTCCAAACCGCAAACTGCACAACACGACTGAAAAAGAAGGCCTTTAAGGGATCAGCAGAAGAAAGTTGGCAAACTCCGGAAAGCCGCCCGCCAACATCAAGGGCTTATTTTATTGATCTTCGTACGGGTGCCGGCCCTGGCATGTGTGCTCATTTTGCCGACAAGATGCGGACACTGGCTTGCACTAACACAGCCGATTCGATGCGGTTTTTTGCATAGCATGCGGGCAAGCGGGCGCGAAATTCCCCGCTTGGAAAAAGCAGCGTCAATATGGAAAAAGATGGATAGGTGAGGAGTTACTGAGCCTGAAGACTCGATCGATACTGCTGAGGGGTGAAGTGCGTTGCGGCTTTGAACTGACGAGAAAATGCGCTGTGATCGGCATAGCCACACTCGCCAGCAATGTCGGTGATACTGGCTTGCGACTCCTCCAACAATCGGCAGGCCTTGTCTATACGAATCCGGATGAGCATCTGCTTGGGTGTAAGCTGAAAGATCTCTTTTGTTAAACGCTCCAGCGTATCAACGGACAGATTAACGCTCTGGGCCACCTCAGAAATAAGCAGCTTTTGATCGCTGTCAGTTTCCAGAATTCGTATGAAATCCATCAGCCTTTTATAGCTGCTTTTTTTTTCATCCGGTCTGGGCAAAATTCGCGATACCCCGACCAGGCCAAAATTTCCCGTCTCCGGATCCTTGAGCTGAAACTTAGAGCTGAGACACCATTGCTTCCTTCCGTCGGCAGAGAAATACAAACGAAGCAGATCCACGATTTTTTTTCCATCGTTGATCACGCTCATGTCCTGAGCCAGAGTGTTGTGGCCTGTTCCAGGAAAAAGCTCATCGGCGGTTAGACCTAGAACCTGCTGCTTGTTGCGCATCCCGGCCTGATCAACTATCGCCTGGTTGACCATTACATAGCGGGCTTGGCTGTCCTTGACGAAGAACATCACATCAGGGAGTCGATCAAAAACCTGCTCCAGCAATGGTAGGTTTTCGTCGGCGCTACGTAGCAAATCATCACACCTGAACATGTTTACATCCGATCCAACGTTTACAGGGATCTACCTTACACCAGCCTAGCCAGGCGCATAGGGGAAAATCAAGGCGCCTCATTGTGCAACCTCCCGCTAGAAAACCGCTGAGGATACTGCACTCCATTGGGTCGTCATCTACCAAGCGCGCACCGAACATGGTCAAGAAAGGCTAGCAAACATATAAGCCGAGTAAGATTTCCCCCTAACTCACCATGAAAATCAGCGATCGCGTGAGCAAAAAATCACTATGCAGAAAGCCGTAAAAATCCACGGAGTAAATCACAAGCCACCGCAACCTGGTTACAGCAGACTGTGCCGAGTTCGCTACTTGAGGATTTTCCCGTGACCCACCCAACCGATTCAGTTGTCATCATCGGCGGCGCCATCATCGGCAGCTTCGTCGCTTATTTTCTACGACGTGAGGGCCATAAAGGCTCGATCAAAGTTATCGAGCGCGACAGCACCTATCAGTTCTCCTCCACTGCTCTTTCGGCGTCTTCGATCCGCACCCAATTCGGCTGCCCTTTCAACATCAATATGAGTCTTTTTAGTGCCGGAGTTTTCAAAGATATCAAGACGTGGTTTGGCGAAGATGCCGACATTGGTTTTGAGGAGCGCGGTTATCTCATGCTCGGTTCGCCAGACGGAGCCGATGTGCAACGCACCACAGCCTTGATGCAGCGCGAGCATGGCGCCACGGTTGATATTCTGACCCCAGAACAAACCAAAGAACGTTTCCCCTGGATTAACGCCGAAGACCTTGGTATCGCAACCTATGGAGCCGCCAACGAAGGCTGGTTTGACGCTTGGGCGCTACTGCAATTGGTTCGCCGTGAAGCCAAAAAACTTGGCGTTGAATATGTACAAAGGGAAGCCTGCGGTATCACCCAGAATGGCGGTAAAGTCGAGTCCGTCCAACTCACAGACGGCACCAGTTTGCCGTGCACCTGGTGCGTCAACGCTGCCGGGCCGGCAAGCGGTAAAGTTGCGAGTTGGCTGGGGATTGACCTGCCGGTAGAGCCCCGTAAGCGAACGGTCTTTCACATCAAAACGCCGGTGCCGACTGAAGGCTTTCCAATGCTTTTTGATAATTCGGGTGCGTGGATCCGTCCGGAAGGCGATGGATTCATTGCCGGGATTGCTCTCGAAGAACCCGTGGATGTACACGCCGAGGGCGACTTTGAGCCGAGCCATCATTTGCTCGAAGAAACACTGTGGCCACTTTTGGCACACCGCATCCCTGAGATGGAACAGATTCGCCTGCAGCGGTCATGGGCAGGTCACTATGAAATGAATTTACTGGATCACAACGGCGTCGTTGGCGCGCACGACCAAATCACCAATTTCATATTCGCAACCGGTTTCTCGGGCCACGGAGTCATGCATTCCCCCGCAACTGGCCGCGGAGTCGCTGAACTGATCGTTCACGGCAAATACCAGACACTGGATCTGTCGCCCTTGGGTTATGAGCGTATACGTCACAATCAGCCCATCGTTGAGTCGGTTATCTACTAACTCCTGCGCGAGCCGGTATCGTCCGGCTCGCTATGCGATGCATCCTCGGTTACCTAGCGGAATTGAACGTGACAGTTGTCTCGAAAGCACTCATCCCCTCCTCCTCTTCCCTTCAGCAAAACCAAGTGCCATCGGACTTACCACCTGCCTCGGGATACATCGAGAAAGGAACCCCTCAGTTTCGTAAGACCTCATGGGCACTTCTAGCCGGTGGGTTTTCCAGTTTTGCTCTGCTTTATTGCGTTCAACCGATGATGCCTGCTCTTTCAGAGGATTTTTCAATCAGTGCAGCCCAGAGCAGTCTCATCTTGTCTGTTTCAACCATTACCTTGGCAATTGGCCTCCTTTTTACTGGCCCAATTTCAGATGCCTTAGGTCGAAAGCCTGTGATGGTGGTCGCGTTGATGGCGGCTGCGCTATGCACGATCCTGGCATCGATGATGCCAAACTGGCAAAGCTTGCTAGTGATGCGTGCGCTACTCGGGTTGTCGCTTAGCGGCATAACGGCGCTTGCTGTGACCTACCTGAGCGAGGAGATTCATCCCCGCAACATAGGCGTCGCGGTCGGCTTATACATTGGCGGCAGTGCGATTGGAGGTATGTCAGGACGTCTGGTCAGTGGTCTGATTCTGGAGGACGGATCATGGCGCATGGCCGTGGGTGCGATAGGCATAGTTGGTGTAGTTGCCGCAGTACTTTTCTGGCGCTATTTGCCGGAGTCCAGGCACTTCACATCGCGCGCGATCAACACGAAAAATTTAGTTGGAGGGTTTTTTCTCCACTTCCAAAATTCGGCATTGCGCCTCCTCTTCCTCCAAGCATTCTTGCTGATGGGCAGCCTGGTAACCTTTTTCAACTACATCGGTTACCACCTACTCCAAGGCCCGTACTTTCTCAGCCAGCAGACAGTCAGTCTGTTGTCTTTTGTATACCTGACAGGCCTCTACAGCTCGGCCAAAATTGGCTCTTTGGCAGACCGAGTTGGACGACCAAAAGTATTCTGGAAGATCATTCTGCTGACATTGATCGGCGTAGTGCTCACGCTAGTGAACAACCTCTATACGCTCGTCATTGGCACAGTGATTTTCACCTTCGGTTTTTTTGGTTCTCATGCTGTTGCCAGCAGTTGGATCGGTCGATGCGCGAAGACTGCAAAAGGACAAGCTACTTCCCTTTATCAGATTTTCTTCTACATAGGAGCCAGCGTTGCGGGTACTTGGGGAGGGATGTTCTGGCAGCATGCTCACTGGCTCGGCGTGGGACTTTTCATCTCTGGCCTGCTGACCGTTTCCCTTCTGGTCTCACTGAAACTCACTCAAGAGGCGGCCAGCCAATCCTGACGCTCTGGCCCCGATCACAAAGGAAGAGGTCTGTCCTGAACGACCCGTTTCATTACAAGCGTTGAGGTCAGACGTTGCACGTTGGGCAACGTCGAAAGGCTCTCATCGTAGAGCCTTTGAAACGCAGGCAAATCCTGAGTAATAACGTGCAACAGGTAGTCGGGCTCGCCAAATAATCGTTGAGCGTCGACCACTTGCGGGATATCAACAAGTGCTCTCTCGAAGGCCTCAACCGCTTGCCTGTCACCTTCACGCAATGTGGCAAACACCATGGCGGAAAAGTTAAGGCCCAATGCACCTGGATCAAGTTGTGCCCGATAGCCGAGCAACACACCTGACTCTTCCAGTGCCCGTACCCGTCGATGGCAAGGGGAAAGGCTCAGCCCTACACGCTCGGCGAGTTCGGTAACCGAAAGGCGACCGTCCTTTTGCAACTCAGAAAGAATTTTGCGATCAATCCTGTCCACTTAGAAGAATCTCCCCGCTTGCAGCAATCTGTTGATTATCTTTGGAAGTAAATTCTAACAAGAATTCATTATTCTTCCACGCACCATTAAATTCCGGAGCGGGACGATGCAGCACGCGGTGTGTCAGCAACAGAGGTGGGTAGCACCATGACCTTGAGCGTTTTTATTGCCTTTTGGGCAGTGTCAATTCTATTCGTCATCACACCGGGCGCAGATTGGGCCTATGCGATTTCGGCCGGCCTGAAGGGCCGAGTGGTCATACCCGCCGTGGGCGGGCTGTTGTCCGGCCATTTGATCGCAACAATGATCGTTGCCGGCGGTGTCGGCACGCTGGTGGCCAACCACCCCACTGCCTTGGCCGTACTAACCGTTGCCGGGGCGGGTTATCTGCTTTGGTTAGGTCTAAATATGCTTACCCACCCCGCTACACCACATTCCGATAATGTTCAGACGTCGAATTCCTGGAAGCGCTGGGCGATCAAGGGGCTTTGCGTGAGCGGACTGAATCCGAAGGTGTTCCTTCTGTTCCTGGCGCTTTTGCCTCAGTTCACCGACGCCACAGCTGCCTGGCCTGTTCCGACGCAGATGATTGCACTGGGGCTCATCCACACTGTCAGCTGCGGCGCGATCTATCTGCTGGTCGGATTTGGCTCGCAGGTGGTACTGCAAGCACGTCCAGTCGCAGCTCGTTTCGTCAGCCGTTTCTCCGGCGCGGCTATGATCATCATCGCGGTCGTTCTGCTCACCGAGCAGGTGCTGGGTTGATCCATTTTCTAAACGAGGCAAACACCATGACCGATCAACCTTCACCGTATGGCGGCGCCTCTCAAGTCTCCAAGGCGCCACGAATCCGGATTCCGCATCTGAAACAGATGAAAGTAGAGGGACAGAAATGGGCGATGCTCACCGCGTATGACATGTACAGCGCAGCTATTTTCGAAGAAGCCGGAATACCTGTCCTGCTAGTCGGCGACTCAGCGTCCAACAATGTCTACGGTAATGAGTCCACGCTATCCATTACCGTTGACGAACTGATCCCTCTGGTTCGTGCAGTCAGCCATTCGACACAACGAGCACTGGTAATTGCCGATCTTCCATTCGGCTCCTATCAGGCATCTGCGGAGCAGTGCTTCCACACAGCCGTACGGTTCATGAAAGAAGCTGGTGCGCATGCGGTCAAGCTCGAGGGAGGGATCGAAATGTTGCCTCAGATAGAGAAGCTCGTGAGCTCAGGCATACCCGTCATGGCGCACATTGGCTTTACCCCTCAGATGGAACATCAACTGGGCGGTTACCGTGTTCAGGGCCGAGGAGAAGATGCGCAGCGCCTGATTGACAGTGCCAAAGCGTTTGAGGCCGCCGGTGCCTTTGCTGTACTGATTGAAATGGTGCCCGGTGATGTGGGTCGAGCAATTACTGAAGCCATTTCGATTCCGACTGTCGGGATTGGCGCGGGTAATCAATGTGATGCTCAGGTGCTCGTCTGGCAGGACATGGCCGGATTGCGCAGCGGTCGTCTGCCGCGATTCGTCAAACAATACGCAGATCTTCGATCGGTACTTCACACGGCAGCCAGGGATTTTGCGCTAGAGGTAAATGCAGGAACATTTCCAGGCCCCGAACATACTTTTTAGATGCGTCCCCTCACCTTCCAAGGAGCTGTGATGAAAAGTCCAAGAGAGCGTGCTGCCGAAGGTCTTGAGGTCGGAGACCGGTTCACGATAGTCCGCTGTTTTTCAGATGACGATATTCGTCAATTCGCGCAGATTTCACGAGACTACAATCCGGTTCACTGCGATGCAAAATATGCAGAGTTGCGTAGATTCAAGGCAACCATTGCACATGGTCTCCTGACTGCCAGCCTGGTCACCGAAATTGGCGGGCAAATTGGTTGGCTGGCGACAGGGATGAGTTTCGAGTTCAAGCATCCCGCTTACGCGGGACAACAGATCACCTGCCACTGGCTCATCGTTGATATTGATGAACGGGGGCACGCAAAAGCCGAAGTCAGGATAGTTAATGCCCATGGCATCACAGTGCTGGAGGCGACGACTTCTGGCGTACTACCTGGAACTGAAGAGCGTGAACGCCTTAAACAGATGCTCGCTGATGGAGATCCCACCAACGGCGCGTCGACTTGCTCAGTTAGCCTTTGAATATCTACGGCTATCTGCATGTTCTACGGGGGCTCCCTGCGCTCAATCTCTTACACCCAATTCGTAACCCAAAAAAACAGGCCCTGTAGAGGGCCTTTTTGTACTCCAGCCAAAATCACTTGTTCAGCCAAGACTCAACTATCGAGGATAGTTTCTGGTGGATACACGATCACGTGCCCAGTTATTTCCAATGCAGTCATGCCTCGCAGAAACTGAACTCTACGGCGTCACTCCTTGCATTCGCTCCTCGAAAGTCCATTCAGTAAAAAGCAGAAAGGGATTTACTGCTGCTTTGGTTATTCAATTCATCAGACCAGAAATTGAGTTGCACCGCGAAAGACCGATCCAGCGCTGCTTAAAACGTCATTGTGGTCGGAAATTATGCCGGCAAAGGCAAAGGTTTTGGCTTTAGCAGGAAATGCGCGAGCGCCGGAACCAGTATCAAGGCTCCAACCATATTCCAGATGAACATGAACCCGAGCAAAATGCCCATATCAGCCTGAAATTTGATGGGTGAAAGCACCCAGGTGAGCACTGCAATGCCCAACGTAATACCCGTCATCACCACCACTTTGCCGGTAGACAGCAACGCAAGGTAGTAAGCGTCAGAAAGGCTTCTGCCATTTCGCAAATTGGTGAGTGTCACGCTGAGGATGTACAACGCGTAGTCCACACCGATACCCACCCCCAAAGCGATCACGGGCAGCGTCGCGACCTTCACGCCGATGTTAAGCCCGACCATCAAGGCTTCGCACAAAATGGAGGTCAGCATCAGAGGCAGAACCGTACACACGACCGCACGCCAGGATCTGAACGTAATGAAGCAAAGCGCGATGACAGCGGCGTACACCATGAAAAGCATCTGAACGTTCGACCGCTTCACGACGATGTTGGTGGCCGCTTCGATACCAGCATTGCCCGCCGCATTGAGGAACTGGATCTGATCCGTGTTATGGCTCGCCGCGAACTGTTCGACGGTCTGAACCACGCTGGTGAGCGTGTCCGCCTTGTGATCCTTCAGATAGACATACACCGTCAGCAGATCGCAATTCTGGTTGAACAGTTCTCGCGGCGCCCGGGTGATGATTGCATTCAACAATCCCTGGTTACGGGGTATCTCGTACCAGGTCATGCTCCCTTCATTCATGCCGGCCGCCGCCTGCTTGCTCAGCGCCGCTAAAGACGTTGTGGACACCACGCCCGGCAACTGCTGAAGCTGCGCTTCCAGCGCATCGACTGACACCAGGGTCTGGTAATTGGCGCAGTAGTATTGGGGCGTTTTCACCATCACTATATACTTGTCGCTACTGGCGGAAAAGTTGCTGACCATGAAGCGGTTGTCGCTGTTGTAGCGCGACTCAGGACGCAGTTCCGGTGCCCCGGGGTTCAGGTCACCGATCTTCACCTGCAGGCTGACGGCAAACCCTGCCACCCCAAGCATCAGGGCGACGATGATTGCACCGCTCGCCCATTTGCGTTCGGTGAAGCGATCCAGAAAAGCCCAAAACGGATGCCGGATGTGGTGAGCGTCCAGTTTCGAAAATTTGTCGTTAGCCGCCTCACGATGCGCCGCCGCTTTGCTGACACCGGTGTACGACAACAGAATCGGCAACAGAATCAGGTTGGTGAAAATCAACGCCAGCACGCCCATCGTCGCGGTCACCGCCAGATCCTGAATCACTGGGATCTTGATGATCATCAACACGGCGAAACCCACAGCATCCGCCACCAGTGCCATCAGCCCGGTCAAAAACAGCCGGCGAAAGGTGAAGCGCGCTGCCACAAGCTTGTCTGCGCCGCGCCCGATGTCCTGCATGATGCCGTTCATTTTTTGGGCGCCATGGCTCAACCCGATGGCAAACACTAGAAACGGGACGAGGATCGAATACGGATCAAGATCAAAGCCCAGGGTAGGGAGCAATCCCAGTAACCAGACAACGGCGATGATCGAGCACAGCAGCACCAGCAATGTGCTGCGCACACAACGGGTGTACCACAACAGCACGATGCCGCAGATCACCAGCGTCGCTGCGAAAAACAGCTGCATCTGCCGCATGCCGTCAATCAGATCCCCGACGACTTTGGCAAAGCCGGTGATATGGATTTTGATGTTGTCGGTTTCGTACTTAGCCCGAATCTGCTCGAGCTGGCCTGAAAGCGCGTTGTAATCCAGAGGCTTGCCGTCGTCCGATGTAATGTCCTGAAGAGGCAAAAGCACGATGCTGGATTTGAAATTGGACGCCACGAGCCGACCTACTTCTCCCGACCTATCGACGTTTTGCCTAACCTGATCAAGACTCTTGGCAGAACCATCGTAATCGTCAGGTACGACTGGCCCGCCATCGAAACCCTCCTCCGTCACACCGATCCAACGGGTTGCCGGAGTCCAGAGGGACTTCATGTATGAGCGGTCTACGCCGGGGAGCAGAAACACCTCATCGTTGATTTTCTTGACCGTCTCCAGGTAGGCGGCATCAAAAATGCTGCCGTGCCTGGCCTCGATCGCAATCCGCAAGGTGTTGCCACCCTCGCCCAGCTGGCCACGATTTTTCAGGTAGTTCTGCACATACGGGTGATCGGTCGGGATCATTTTTTCGAAGGCAGCATTGAGCTTCAAACTCAACGCCTGATAGCCGAGCACCAGGCTCAGCAGTACGCAGATGCCCAAGACGATGCTGCGATGATTGAACAACAGCCGTTCAACCAGCGTGCCGGAGGAAGGATCGAATACATCTGGCTTAGGGATGACGTGATGCTCGGCAGAACGGGTAAAGCTGCTCATTGATCGTGCTCCGGCGATTCGACTGCCAACGCGGACGACAGCATGCCGCGCGCGCTACTGATGATCAGGTCACCGTTCGCGGCTTGCGCCATGCCTGTGAAGTAACTGGTTTCAGGTATCTGAAGGACGGCGGCCTTGGTATCGCCGCCCGCAAAACGCAGTACTCTGCCCGACTCATCGGCGAGGAGTACCGAGCCGTCGTCCAGCCTCAGGCCACTGGTCAATGTAACGGGTTGCAACGTGTCCAGAGACTGCCAGCTAGCGCCGCGATCCCGGGACTCGAAGGCTTTGCCACGAAGCCCGAATGCCACAACCGCCCCGCTGCCGGTCGCCTGAAGCCCGAAGGTCGTGCCCTCATAAGGCGACGCCAGCGCCTCGAAGGTTTGTCCCTCGTCACTGGAGCGCAACAGCGTGCCCTGTTCGCCGGCGAGGAACAGATCCGTCCCTACCCGCTCGATGCTGTAGAGATGCAATCCGTTCGGGTTATCGAGACGGGAACGGATCGATTGCCAGCTGAGCCCGCCATCATGGGTGACAAACGCCAGACCGTAAGCGCCCACCACCAGTCCGTTTTTAGCATCCAGGAAGAGAAGATCGAGCAGCGGTTTGTCGGGGCCATCGTCCACGAGTTGCTGTGCTTGAGCTAAACGCTCTTGCGCCTTTTCAGTGTCCTCGGAACCTTCAGTGGCCTGCCTGGCTTCCTGTAATTCGATTTCGGCCGCCAGGACGCCATCCAGCTGTTTGCGCCAGCTCAGGCCGCCATCCTGGCTGTGCAAGACAACCCCGGCATGCCCGACCGCCCAGCCTTGGCGCTCATCAATGAAGCGAACCTTGACCAGCGTCATGCTGACCGGGGAACTGATTTGCTTCCAGGTGGTGCCATTGTCATCGGAGACAATGATGAACCCGCGTTCGCCGACAGCCACCAAACGATGCCCAGCGCGCGCAACGCTGAGCATGACCGATTGGGTGGCCATTGAACTGATGATCGATGGTTGCATTGGCAAACCATCGGTTTGTGCGGATGCTGAAGTGCTCAGGAACGCCGCCATGACCGACGCGCTCAACAGCAGTGCCTTGAGCGGATGACCAGCGAAAAACTTTGGTGTTTGATTACGCATTTGCGAGCCTCGATGATGCAGTTCAGTGGACGCCGCGTCAGTGCCCCAGCGTCCATGGAACCTATGTGTGAATAAGCTGTTTCGAGGTTCAGCGCACCGACCCGGACGCTACCGCATTACCAGTAAAAAAGTTCTCTGGTTTGCGCGGGATAATGCTATAGGTTTCGCCGTTCAGGCCCTGCACGACGCTGTACGTCTTGGCTTGCAGGTTGTAAATCACCACCGGTTTCACCACCACCGCCGGAATGGAAGGCACAACAAATGGCAGCACTTGTGAGACACGCCACAGTTTGCCCTCAGCGTCATATCCGTCTACTAGCGACACCGTCCAGCTGTCTTCATCAATGAAGAATTTACGCTTGGGTACTGCATGGCGTTTGCCCGGTGCAACCGTGGCCTCCAACTCCCAGACGCGATGCAGCTCCCAGCGCAATTTGTCTGGATTGAGGTGATTGGCCACGAAGGCGTCGTCTCGTTTTTCTGCGTTGAATTGGTTGTCGTTGTAAGGGATGTACATTTCTTTTTTGCCAACGAGCTTCCAGTCATAGCGATCCGGATGGCCGATGAAGCCATGCACCTCATCAAAGTAGTTAGCGCCCGAGGCTACAAAATCGGGGGTGTCATAGCCGACAGTGGGAGCACGTCGCACACGGCGTTGACCGACTAGATACTGCCAGGCCTCTCGTGGCTCCTGGACATTGATACTGTCGTGCGTCACAAGCGACTCACCCGCTTTAAACGGTGGCTCGTTGGTCAAAAAGCGCAGCAGCGCATACTGCCCTGACCATTTATCAGCACTTCCGTCTTTGAAGTAATACGGGTACTGCCAATTTTCGACCCCACGGCTTGCTAACGTCCTGGTTCCGTCAGCATTACCAATGACGTTGGCGTACCCCATCTGAATTGATTCCGCCTCTACGCGCAGAAGGAAATTCCAGATGACCTCATTACCGGTTTTTGGAATAGGAAACGGAATGCCACCGTAACACCCTTCCACTGACAAACCGTTGCTGGTTGTCTTGCAACGGGTCGCATTGGCGAATGTATTTTGATACACGCTATCCGGTGCTGCAGCAGTACGGTGGGTTGGGTAAATATCCAAATGGAAGGTGTCTGGATATTTGGCCAGCAGTGCCTTTGTACCTTCGCTCAATTTGTCCGCGTACTGCGCAGCGTTTTTAGCGGTGATCTGCAGTACAGACTTCTCACCGGGGAATGGATCAGCCGGCATATCGCCAATCTTTTTCCCGGCGACATCCTTGGTCAATCCGCCTGTCCAGGCAGGAATGGAGCCATCGGCATTGCCGGCTTTTTCGGCGCCCATGGGAGTCAATGTAGTCTTGAGCTTTGCCGCCTCGTCGGGGGGCACCGCGGCGAACACGGTGCTGGCACACATTGAGATAGACAGGGTGGAAAGCAGCAGTTTAATTTTTGTCATTATCAGGGCCCGCCTCTTCTTTGCTTAAAAGGTTCGCTGGATCGAAAACGCCACGAAATCTCTGTCTTTCATGTTTTGCTGGTAGGTAAACGAGTTGGAAGAGTTGATGACAGGCCCCGCCTCACCGAAGAAAGTGGTGTAGCTCAGGGACGCGTACCATTGCTTCTTGTAGTCAGCCTTGAGACCTAGTGTCAGATCCCCACCATGCTCTGGGCCAAATGCCTGAGGTGTGACTGAAGAGCGCCCGGACGGGTTGTAACCAATGGTGATTGGGGCTTGAACGTCGATGCCAGGGAAGACCTGAAAGTACTGAGGTTCAAAGGTGAACCGCAGTGCGAAGGCATCACGCGTTGTGTTGGGATCCAGCTGATCGGCATTTTTGGTCACGCTCAACCGACGGTTGAATGCAAGCTCGCCGACGAATGAAGCACCATCCCAAAGTGCCGTTCCGCCATAGACATTGACCATCGACACCTGGGCATGCCACGAGCGACCAATAGGGTAAGCCGGATTGGAGTCGTTGTCGGAATCCAGGCCGGTAATGATGGTGCCACCGACACCTGCCAGCGGTGTATCGACCCTGATCGACGTTTCGCCGGCAATGTTGGCTTCGCCGACCAAAGTACTGAAGCTTGCGCCAAAGACTTTGATGTCCTCGGGATAAACGTTGACGAAAGTGTCATCTGCTCCAGGCACCAGTGCCGCTGGCCGGAAGTAAAAAACCGGAGTTTTTTCGTGATACTTGGCGGCGTATAGACCGAACTCCCAGTCCTCGATAGCGAACTTCAGCTGAGCACCAAACTGGCCTGAGTCCTTGGCATCAATGTCCTTGCCGTGACGTAGCGCACCGGTAGGGAAAAACACGCGTTCGCCTCCGTCGCCGACGAAGTCCGCACCGCTGAAGTAGCTTCCCGCTGCAGGAAGACGGGTTTTGTTCCACTCGAATTGGTAATAGGCACCGATACTGACCGTATCGCTCAACTGCCAGTTGCCCGAGACCTGCTTTGTTGGCATCAGAATCTCTTTGAACTGGGAACTGGGTACTGACTGCAGCTTCACCAGGTCAACGGTGGATTGCGCATTCGCAATACCGTTGGCACCGAAGAAAAGACTTTCGCCGTAAATTTGGGTGAACTGCCCCAATCTGCCAGACAACGAAGTACTGCCGACTTCCTTCGAGCCATAGACGAAGGCATCGAGGATTTCAGTGTTCGTTTCGTGGATCCGACGTGTGTCGCTGGTGAACTGATCGTGGTCGACGCTCACCGGGTTGGCGGTGCCCGGTGAGTCGTTATCGTTGTCATGACTGTAGATATTGTCGTACCAGGAGGCCGCGCTGAGACGGGCACCAACATCTTTGTACTTGATGTCGAACTCGGACAGGAGATCCAGGCGATTTGAAATGAGCCCACGATCAAAGTTTCGATCGCCGTCATCCAGGTTGGGATTACTGTTGGAAGAGCCTGGGCCAGCCGCGACCTTGTGATCAAGCTTGTTCACGCGCCATGCATTGCTGTACTTGATCGTGTTGTCCCAAGTCGCCGAAAGATCGGGGTTACCAGTATCGATCTGAAAGGCTTGCGATTGAGCAGAAAGGCTCAACAGCGCCATTGCGCTGACTGCACAGGCAATGCTTGAAACCGGCAACGGGCAGAGCCGCTGGTTAGCTGTTTTCATGAAGATGTTCCTGATTTTTTTGTTTTTGTAAAAGGTCTTCAACTCGCAGCATCAGCTGCGAATACATCCGCGTACTGCGTGACGCTCTCGGCTTCTTCCTTACCCACCTACCGTTCCTGATGAGCTGCCAGCGCTTGTAAGCCGGTCTCCACAAGGACGATGTCCAGCTGAGACTTCAACCCGCTGACAGCAAAACCTCCTACGACCTCACCCTCGACAACGATCGGAAGCCCGCCTTCGATGGGAAAGACCCCGTGGATCATCGAAGTGCCAGATCTGCCTTCGGCGACCATGTCCTCAAAAAACTTCGTCGGTCGGCGTGTGACAGCTGCACTGCGGGCTTTTCCAATGGCCGTTTGGACGGACGAGACGGATGCGCCATCAAGCTTTCTGAACGACATGAGGCAGCCCGCCTCATCCACCACGGCCATGGAAACCTTCCAGTTTTCCCGGGTGGCTTTTTCCATGGAGGCCACAAGCATCAATTCGGCGTCGGCCAGCTCGAGTACCCGCTTCGTTTTCATCACGCACCTCTTGAGCCTATGGTTTGTGGTCAGCCGACACATGGGGTTATCGTGCGTAAAAATACATTTACTGCACTACAAATTACTTTGTGCACAAAACGTAATCCTGGGCAAATTTAAAGTCAAGGAGATTCTCGAGCGCAAGCATTTCTACGCATCGATTCGGGTGAGACGTAAATGGGCATCCGGTATCAGCCGTCTGGGGGGCTCAAAGGACGGAGAGCGCTGAAAGCAACAGGAGAGGTGAATCTGGAGGGGGGGAACAGCTAGCAGTTATAGGGCGAACGGCGAATCAAAGCCGTTGAAAGAATGGTCAACGTTTTCCTGCTTGCGGCCCGTTAAAAATTATGCGCAATTCTGACATTCAACCTTTGCACTAAAGAAGGTTTTGCGCATAAAATTGATTTAGTGCAAATTTTAGGATGACTCCGACCATGATCACCTCACCCGGCAGTCCGCTGATCGATGTCGCGCTGACGAAGATGAAAAAAGCGATTGTTTGTTGCGAGCTGGCCCCGGGCGAAAAACTCAAAGTGGCCGAACTGTCCAAAACGTATGGGCTCAGTAGCTCCCCTATTCGTGAAGCCCTCAATCGACTGACTCAGGACGGTGTCGTCGAAGCCAGCGACAACAAGGGGTTCAGGGTCGCTCCGATTTCCACGACAGACTTTCGCGACATTACGCGATTGCGCTGCCTGCTCGAGTGCGAAGCGCTAAGCGATGCCATCCAGTATGGCGACGATGCCTGGGAAGCCGATGTGCTGGGTGCATTTCACCGCCTGAATCTGATTGAGAAAAAACTTGGTAGCGGCGTGCTCGTACTCGATGATGAGTGGTCTATCCGGCATAAGGCTTTCCACTTTGCGCTGTTCGCGGCCTGCCCGTCACCGTTGATGTTGAAGATGGTTGACTCCCTGTTCGACAGAGCAGAGCGCTACAGACGCTTCTCAGCCAAGCAGCGGCAGACTCCAAGGCACAAGGGAAATGAACATCAAGAGTTAATGGATGCTGCGCTTGCACGCGATTCAGACAAAGCGGTGACGCTCTTGCGCAATCACATCCAAGGGACTTTGGGCCGAACTGTCGAAGCTATCGAACGCCAACAAGCCACGCTCCAATAACTAAATCGATAGCCTGTCGCCCCCCCCATTCGGGGCGACACTCGATGTTCTCCGCGTCCAATTCAAACTCAAAAAAACCTTCGCATCGCAACTGCTTTCGTGGACAGTGCAATGCGAAGGCTCTACAGCCCCTTGTAGGTTTACACCTGCGCAAACCTGTTTGTCGTGTCGCACGCTCCGCCGCTACTCTGCCTAGCCTGTTCAGGTTCCTTGCACCACAAGGCAAGCTCCATTCCCTCTAGCAGTTCCATCGCCCAGGCGACAGTGACTGCCCCGCCGTACACGTAGTGATCCGGCCGCACGATGACCACATTGCAGCCTCGACTCTCAAGCCATTGTGTCAGTACGCCGTCGACCTCTTCATAATCATCAACAGTGCGAGCAGCAGTCTGCTGAGGGCTGACCAATCGCACGACCTGAATGGGCAGACCTTTAAGGGATTGGCTACTGCGCAGACATCTCAGTAACGCGCTAGCGTCGAATCCAGGCGCAACCACCACTCGAAAGGATTGCCCGGTAAATTCATCCAGCAGTGCTTTTTTACCCGTATGGTTGATGACCATTGGCTGAGGAAACAGCTCACCGGCAGGAGCGACTTGCGAGACAAAGCCTCGCGACAGCCCAGGAATCAGCGATTGTCTGATCGTACCTCCCGGATTTTCCGTCATCTGCTGGATTAATCGCGTATCCCGGATCGCTGCTCTCTCGTTATCACGCTCACAGATCACTACACCAAATTCTTTGGCTGCCAGGGTGGTTTGGCGGACGTGAGGAATCCGTTCAGTTTGGTAGGTATTCAGGAATGCCGGTGCTGCCAGACCTCCTTTTACCAGCGCGAGCTTCCAGACCAGGTTCAGCGCATCGCGGATTCCCTGACACATGCCTTGAGCCAGGAATGGAGGCGTCATGTGCGCGGCGTCCCCTAGAAAAAATACTCGATCGGACTTCCACTGCTCCAAAATCAGTGCATGGAATCGGTAAGCAGAGGCTCGCCATAGCTGATAGTCGCCCTGAGGCAACCAGCGGGAGATCAACGTCTTGATCACTTCGGGCTGGGAAATTTCCGTCGGTTGCTCGTCAGGATTGATCATGAACTCCCAACGCCGATGTTGACCCGGGCCTACGACAAAGGTGCAAGGTCTGGCCAGCTCGCAAAACTGCACGTTCGTCTTTGGCAGGTGCTCACCCGCCCCTTCATTCAGGATTACGTCGACGACGAGCCACGGCTCATCGAATGCGAGATCCTCCATTTTTAACCCTAGACGGGTTCGGATCGGGCTGGTGCCCCCATCACATGCCAAGACATAGTCCGCAGACACAGTGCGCTCAGTTCCATCCTTAGCTTGGATGCGAACATCAGCTTGTACATCTTTGGAGTCAACCGATAAAACCTCTGAGCCGAGTTCTACCGTTACAGACTTGAAGCTCGAAATTTTTTTACGCAGCGCACGCTCTACAGGTGGCTGCGAGAACACGTAGTTTGGTGCCCAACCCAACGGAAATGGAGGTTTGGCGGCATCAATGCGTTTGATCAGCTGAGAACCGGTAGTACGGTACTCAGAGGGACGATAAGGCATGACATGTTCGGCAATGTCATCGGCCAAGCCAATGTTGCCGAAGACACGCATCACCTCGTGGTCAAAGCCCATAGCCCTTGGATTGGTGTACACCGTTTCGGACTTGTCCACGACGAGAGCCTTCAGCCCCCACATGCCGGCGAGATTCGCGCACAGAGCACCGACCGGCCCCATTCCAACAATGATGACATCGTAGTCCATCGTCTACTCCGCTTTTTGTTTTTATCTATCGCAACGTCTGGCCGATGAACCGACTTTCGCACGCTCACCCACCAGACCTCGGCATCCAACATTCAGAACGGCCCGATGGCCCTTCCCTACACGACTAACCGATTCGAACCCGTTGCTCTTCGATCCTCGCCCGAATGGAGTCCATCCATTGCTCTCGTGTCTGGAAACCGGGACGACGCTTACACATGGCTTCGGTCTGGGCCAGGATGACTTCAGTCGGCAACTCGAGATCTAGTGGTTCCTTGCAAGGCTGTGCGGTGTAGAACGGCGCATCGACATACATTTCGACGGGGTTGCCTTCAGGGTCTTTGAAGTACATCGACCAGGCGTTGCCGTGATCCACCTGAGCAATCCCTTCGATGCCGCTCTTTTTGGCGAATTGATAATAGGCCTTCAGGTCATCCAGAGAGTTCAGCAGAAACGAAAGCTGGTTGATCGGGTTGAATGGTAGGTCGACAGGCTTACCGTCGAAGAGCACAACCTGGTGATGCAATTCGGGGTTCTGCGTCATAAAAAACAACCGATGCCCTGTAGAAGCGACACCTTTGTCACTGACGATGAAGCCCAGGGTACGGCAGTAAAAATCGACCATACGATCAAGGTCTGCGCAAAACACGCCGGTGTGGGTGAAATTGATAGTGGGTAATGCGGGCATATGGAACCTCCGGTTTTTATGATTGTGTAGAGGACAACGCTTAGGCTTCGTCAATAACGCCGTTCGATAGCGTCCCGATCTCCGTGATGATCACTTCAAAAACATCACCGGGTTTCAGGAAAATTGGAGGCTTCCTCTTGAAGCCAATCCCGCTTGGCGTACCGGTTGCCAGAATGTCACCCGGGTTCCAGGGAAGTGCCTTCGATACATAAGAAATCAATTGGGGAATGTCAAAAGCCAGCTCCGAAAGGCTGCCTTCCTGCAACTGCTCGCCATTGAGTACTCCGCGTACTACCAGCTTACGGTAATCGGGAATTTCTGAAGCCGGAACCAGCCATGGGCCTAGCGCACCGGTTTTCCTGAAAGTCTTGCCCATACCGTACTGGTGCGTATGGAATTGCCAATCGCGCACACTGGCATCGTTGAAGCAGGTGTAACCCGCAACATGATCCATCGCATCTTTCGGATCGATGTGCGCGCCGCCTTTTCCGATCACAACGGCCAACTCTGCTTCAAAATCAAATTGCTCTGACACCTGAGGCCTTACAAGTGGCTCTCCATGGGGAAGCAAGGTTTCGGCAAAACGCTGAAAAATAACCGGAAACTCTCCAACCTTTCTGCCGGCCTCTTCCGCGTGAGCGACATAGTTAATGCCGACGCAAATGATCTTGCCGGGATTCGGTATGACGGCTTCCAACTCGACACTTGAAAAGGGGTAATCGGGCTGCGCTGCTTCTACTATCTGCCGGGCCTCCTGCAACATCGTTGGCTCCGCCAGAAAAGAAGCGAGATCCGCAACCTGTGCAAAACGACGAGTCAGCTCAACCACCCCATCGCCAGACACCGCGCCGAAATGGGCCTTCCCCTCTTTACGATACGAAATCAGCTTCATAATCCTCTCCTGTTTTTGTGCATAAAAACCAACCTCTTGCACGATACATCATTAAATGCATAATGCAAAAGGCCGGTTTAAAAAAATAGCGAGCCACTTGAGGCTCTCGGTTCTGGAGGTTAGGTATGCCGCTTGTGATGGTTCGTAAGGTCAAACTGGACGTCGAAGAAGTGTTCCACGAAGGCGGGCCCCGCTCGTCCGTTCCGCTCAGGATTGCTGTGGCCACTGCCGTGGTTACCAATCCGTACGCAGGTCGATATGTCGAAGACCTGTTGCCGTTTATGCAGGAATTGCGAGCTTTAGGAGCAGAGCTGTCCGAGCAACTGATCCATACGCTTGGTGGTGCGAAGCAGGTACAAGCCTATGGCAAGGGTGCAATCGTCGGAGAAGACGGCGAGTTGGAACACGGAGCTGTCTGGCACGAAGCTGGTGGTTGGGCAATGCGCGAAGCCCTCGGTAACCCGAAGGCAATCGTGCCGGCGGCGAAGACCATCGGTGGCCCAGGTTGCCGGGTGATGATCCCTCTGGGTCATATACAAGCTGCGTATGTTCGTAGCCACTTCGGTGTGGCTGAAATGACCGTATGGGACGGCCCTCGCCGTGGCGAAATCGCCTTTGGTCTAGCCATGGCTACAGGCGGCCGGATACATGCACGATTGGGCGGTCTAGCGGCCTCCGATGTGAAGGGCGAAGACGGACTGCGCTAGTGCCGAAGATTTAAAGCTTGCTCCAAGGTTACGTAGCACTACAAAAACAATATGTGTTGGAGAACATCATGACTGCAAAAACTATGCGCGCTGCACGCCTGTATGAAGGCGGTAAACCCATGGTCATCGAGCAAGTTTCAGTACCCGAAATTCGCCCTACCGAGGTGCTGGTCAAGGTTAAAGCATGTGGGATCGTCCCAAACCTGCACAACATTCTCACCAACTGGGTTAAGTGGTTCCCTCAAAATCCGCTGCCGAAACTTCCTGCCATTTTCGGGCTCGATCCATCAGGTGTCGTCGAAGGAGTAGGTACTCAAGTCTACGACTTCAAGGTCGGCGACCGGGTGTATGTCAATCCGGGCCGACACTGCGGCTCCTGCCGAGCGTGCCGTGCGGGCAACACAGTTGCCTGCACCGCCTATACTTTCAACGGCTATTTTGGCTTTACGCCGAAAAGCCCGCGCATGTTCGAAGACTACCCCTACGGCGGCCTTTGTGAGTACATCCCGGCCCCGCAGTACAGTCTGGTCAAACTGCCGAGTAACATCAGTTTCGAAACTGCCGCGCGCCTGGGTTATCTGGGCACCGCCTACAAGGCTTTGCTCAAGGCCAACGCGGGCCCCGGCAGTACGGTACTAATCAACGGGATCAGCGGCACACTTGGCTTGGGTGCGGTCGCCCTGGCGCTGGCAATGGGCGTGCGTAAAATCCTCGGCACTGCCAGAAACCAGGAATTGTTCCAAAAGGTGAAAGACCTGGCTGCCCCAGGGCGAATTGAAATTCATACCCTTGGTACGATTCCCACCAATGAATGGGTCTTCGAAGTCACCCATGGCGAAGGCGTCGATGTGGTCATTGATGCCTTGGGCCCAGGAGCCCCCCACGAAAGCCTGACCCAAGCCCTTAAATCTCTCCATCGCGGTGGGCACCTGGTTAACGTCGGCGCCATCGCCGGCGAAGTCCCCATCGACCTCCATTGGATCATGGACAACGACATCCAGATCAGCGGCTCCGCCTGGTTCACGACAGGGCAAGGACAAGCCATGGCTGACATGGTTGAATCAGGAGTGCTTGATCTCTCATTTTTTGAAAACACGACCTTCAAGCTTGAGGACGTCAACAACGCAATCACCGGTATCGAAAACCGCCACGGCGGCTTCAGCAACTACGTCATCTGTCCTTGATAAAGCTCGGCGAGCGGAGCGGTTTAGCCGCCCCTCGCCGTCTTTCGGTCGTCAGTTACGCCAGTGCTTTTTGACTATTAGTCGAGTAATTTAGAATGAAAATAAGAAGAATCGTGACCGGTCATGACGAACATGGAAGCTCCGTGTTCGTTTCTGATGATTACGCTCCAAGAGCACAATCCTTTACCTCGATTCCGGGGCACGCTATGGCCCAGCTGTGGAAGACTTCAGCACATCCGGTTTGTCTTGAGCAAAGCAGCGACCCCACGCTTGACTACGCGTCGCTAATTCCGCCACTGGGAGGCACCAGCCTCGCCATATTTGATTTCCCACCTGACTCGATCATGCAAAACCCTATCGATGGTGTCCGGGCATATGAGGAACTGGGTGTTGCGCTGCCTGGTTTGATTGAAAGCTTTGAGCCGGAAAATCCGGGTATGCACACCACTGCCACCATTGATTACGGAATCATTTTGGAAGGCGAAATGTGGCTTGAATTGGATAATGGCGAGAGCCGTCTGGTGAAGGCCGGCGACATCGTGATTCAAAATGGCACGCGGCACGCGTGGCGCAATAAAAGCGAAGGAATTGCCAGGGCGCTTTTTGTGATGATAGGTGCATCGCTCCCAGAGAAACCTGGCTTGTAGTCTCATCGAGCCCAGCCCTTCTCTTGGTTCAAGGAGTTCTATGAGCACTTCAACTTTCCGTTTAATCGGCATCTCAGGCAGCTTGCGCTCAGCATCAAACAACACCGTGATATTAGAGACACTCGCGTCTCGCTTGAGTCATCAAATAGAGATGAGCCTCTTTCCGTTGAACGATATCCCCCTGTACAACAGTGATCTCGAAACGGCGGCGTTACCGAGCTCAGTGGAGGCTCTGAAGGAAGCGATTTCACTCGCCGACGGCTTGATCCTCTGCTCACCTGAGTATAACTACGGCACTTCTGGCGTTCTGAAAAACGCACTGGATTGGGCCTCTCGTCCCGGCTTCAATTCACCTCTAAAAAATAAGCCAGTTTTGATAATGACTTCCTCACCGGGTTTGCTCGGCGGGGTACGCGCCCAGTCTCAGCTGCGTGAGACGTTATCAGCCACGCTTTCCAAAGTGGTTTGCTGCCCCCAAATTGTCATTCCTAACGTCAATCAAAAGATGCAGAGCGGAAGATTCGTCGACGAGCCAACGATTGAATTCATGCTCGCAGCCATCAATGAGTTGAAAAGGGAAATCGATCTTGCGACAGAGCAATATTGAGATGGCTAGCAAATTCAAGGCGATGAAGCAGATACGCGGGGGAGCAGCTCACCTGTCATTGGTATATCGCAGAAATTGATGTTCGTGGACATGCAATGGCTGAAGTACGGATACTCAACGCAGAAGGTGTCTCCGTGCTAGAGGCGCAGGTTGCGCGGTGCCACTAGAAAAGCGGCACCGGTTCACTGATGCTACCAAATGGTGGTCTCACATGACTTTGGAAGCTATGTGGTTTAGCCGAAGCAATCGTCGCGCTGGTAACAAAACTGCGCTAGCCATTTATTGAGTACGGCCACACACTCATGGGGAACTCATGGCGAACATCCAGGACAAAGGAACCACATCAATCGCACTGGTGCATGAAGCCCTTTACAGCGCCAAGCAACGAGGCATGGATCTGGCCTTTGCATTAGTAAATGCAGACATAGACCCTCTACTGCTTGATGCCCCAAGAGCCAGAGTTTCAGCTGCTTCTTTTGCTCGTCTGTGGGTGGAGCTGGCAGACCTGCTGGATGACGAGTTTTTCGGCATTGATAGTCATCCAATGCGTCGAGGCAGCTTCAAACTGATGTGCCACGCACTCCTCGATTGCTCCACCTTGGGCCAGGCTCTGCCTCGGATGCTTTCGTTCTTGCGGTTGGTACTCGATGACATTCATGGCGAACTACACGTCAAGGAAGATCAGGCGTTTATCCTCCTGCAGGATCAGGGAATCTTGCGACGACTATTTGCTTACGGTACTTGGTTCATCTTGGTACATGGCCTGTCATGCTGGCTTGTAAACCAGCGTATTCCATTGCAGAAGCTCAGTTTCCGTGCTCCAAAGCCAGTGGATGAAAGCGACTACCGAATGCGTTTTTGCGAGGACATTCAATACGACGCTCCAACGACCTTGGTTAGCTTCGACAAAAAATTCCTGGACATGAAAATTGCGCAGTCGACTACAACCATTAGCGGTTTTCTTAAAGAGTCTCCAGCCAGCCTATTGGTGAAGTACCGAAACGACGACAGTATCAGCGCACAGATAAGACGACACTTGCGTGGGCTTAGCCCAGATAAATGGCCCGAGCGAGACGACCTGGCACTTGTGCTGCGCATGTCCAACTCGACACTTCAGCGTCGGCTGCAGGCAGAGGGTACCCATTATCAAAATCTCAAGGACGATTTGCGTCGCGACATGGCCATTGATTTGCTTTCGCGTGGTGATATGACCGTTACGGACGTTGCAGCAGAAACCGGTTTTCAGGAAACCAGCGCTTTCCATCGAGCGTTCAAGAAATGGACAGGTGTCAATCCAGGTGCTTATCGACGCGATCATTTAGACGAGTGATCTTCACCAACTAGAAACACGAACTACTCCCTCGTGCCACTAGCCAATATCCGCTAGCCAGGAGCTCGTTTCCTGGCCTTCGCTATCACCACTCTACCCTCCCGCCGCAGCTGTTCACACACTGCGGAGCACTTCCTTTATGCCCAAACAGCTCACATAAGTTGGTGCGGCCGGGCATGGGCTGCGCCATATCGCCTACCTAGAATGACCAGAAATGGCTTCCTTGCGAAAGAAAATCGCCAGAGGTCAACGACTCCAAAAATCGAGGTATCGGCAGTCAGTAAGTACCCAATGGCTAACCGCTTGGGGGAAAGCAAACCTGATGTACGTAAGCAAGTGCACTTCACCAACAAAAATAAAATTGAAGGAGACACGATATGCAATCAGTGAACGTCTACACGCTCGCGGGCGAATCAAAATTCAACGGATTTCATCGGCTGGTTCTTTTCTGGTGCGTGCTGATTCTGATCATCGATGGTTATGACCTCGCCGTCGTCGGCGCTGCACTTCCCGCCATCATGCAGGATATGGGAATTGACGCTACGAGCGCTGGCGTCATGGCCGGGTCGGCCCTGCTCGGGACAATGCTGGGCGCTATCTTTCTGGGCACCTTAGCCGATCGTATCGGGCGTCCTAAAATGATCGCGATCTGTGTTGCACTGTTTAGCCTGTTCACGGCAGCGGCAGGGCTCACCGGTGATCCGATCAGCTTCAGCATCTCGCGCTTTATCGCCGGCCTGGGGATCGGTGGCGTTCTTCCGATAGTGACCGCTCAAATGGGCGAGTTCTCTCCAGCGAAGCTTCGTACTCGCCTGGTGACCTTAGTGTTTGCGGGCTACTCCGTGGGCGGCATTCTAGTCGCGCTCACGGGCAAGCAGCTGATCGAAAGTCACGGTTGGCAGTCGGTCTTTTTTGTTGCAGCCCTCCCCGTCCTGTTGATCCCACTGATTTTGAAAACCATGCCAGAGTCCATGGCGTACTTGCTCAAACACGGCCGCCAAGCGGAACTGCGCACCATCGTCAAAAGGATCAATCCCGCTTATACGCTGAGCAGTGACGCTGTGCTCGCGGGTAATCCTGCCGAGACAAGAGCTTCGCTCGACAGTCCGATCAAAGGGCTATTCAGCGAGGGGCGCGGGTTCAGTACGGTCATGATCTGGGCTGCATTCATGACGGGTCTCTTCATGGTCTACGCGCTCAATTCCTGGTTGACCAAATTGATGGCAATGTCAGGTCATAGTCTTGGCTCGGCTCTCAACTTCGTCATCGTGTTCAACGTGGGGGCGAATGTCGGTGCGATTGGAGGCGGATGGCTCAGCGATAAATTCAACATCAAGCATGTGCTGATTACGTTCTACGTTGTGGGAGCAGTGGCGCTTACCGTGATGGGATTTACACGTTCAACGGAATTGTTGTTCGTGGTCGTTTTCATTGTTGGTGCCTCAACGCTCGGCACTCAACTGATTGCCTACGCCTACGCCGGGGACTTCTATCCCACTCCAATCCGTTCGACAGGCGTGGGCTTCGCGTCTGGAGTTGGCCGTATTGGCGCAATTATCGCTCCGGTACTAATCGGCTGGCTCGTTTCACTGGCCTTGCCACTTGAACAAAACTTCATGGTGATCGCACTCGCAGGCCTCATCGGCGCCTTGGCGGTCACGTTCGTAAACCAGGCACGGGCAGACTCCACACAGGTCAGCAAAGCGCCAGTCTTTTCACGCTGACAGACTGCTAGCCGTCCTCATGTCCCTGACCATCTGACTTGAACAAGTTAAAGGATGTGTACCTTGAATCGCTTGTCACTACCGCCACTGTCAGCGCAAGAGCTTAAGCGCACGGTCGACTGGGCAATCGCCTCACGCCGCAGCGTCAGAGCCTTTCTCCCGACAGCTGTGCCCCATGAAGAAATTGAAGCGATTCTAGACATCGCTCGCTTCAGTGCTTCGGGTGTGAACATGCAGCCATGGCGCGTTCATGTCGTAACCGGTGACGCCAAAGATCGGCTGTCGATGGCAATCGCCGCTATCGACAACGATCCGCAGCTCAGTAGCGACATGCAAGATCCTTACGAATACTACCCCCGCGAGTGGGTCACGCCCTACGTTGATCGCAGACGTAAGGTGGGCTGGGATCTCTACGGGCTGCTGGGGATTGCCAAAGGTGAGAAGCAACGCATGCACCAACAGCACGGGCGTAACTACCGATTCTTCGATGCCCCGGTGGGCCTGCTGTTTACGTTGGACAAAGTGCTTGAGCAAGGCAGCCTGCTGGATTACGGCATGTTTCTGCAAAGCGTCATGCTGGCTGCACGTGGCCGAGGCTTGCACACGTGTCCGCAGGCCGCATTTCTCAAATACCACAATGTCATCTCAGACGTTCTGCACATCCCGGCCGAGCAAATGCTGGTATGTGGCATGAGCCTTGGTTACGCCGATCCCGTGGCTATTGAAAACACGCTGGTAACGGCGCGGGAGCCAGTCAGTGCTTTCGCAGTTTTTCACCATAATAATAAGGAGACCTGCCCATGATTAGTGGTGCATACGCAAGTGGACTCGATCAAAGCCCAGCAAACCATGTCCCGCTAACCCCGCTTGGATTCCTGGATCGAGTCGCACTGGTTCATCCTGAGCGGGTGGCCATTGTCCACGGAGAATTGCAACGCACCTGGGCACAAACACACGAGCGTTGTTACCGCCTTGCATCATCTCTGATAGGCCGAGGCATCAAGCTGGGCGATACCGTGTCCATCCTCTCACCCAACACGCCAGCGATGGTCGAAGCGCACTTTGGGATTCCGTTATCGGGTGCCACCCTCAATACAATTAACCATCGCCTGGATGCCGATGGCATAGCATTTATTTTGCGTCACAGTGAATGCAAATTGCTGCTGGTCGATTGCGAGTACATGGCCGTTGCGTCTGCCGCACTGGAGCAGCTCGAACTCCGTCCGGTACTCATCATTATTCGCGATCATCTAGCCACGGTATGTGTCGATGTAGATGCCCCAGACTATGAAACACTACTCGCCGAAGGTGACCCGCAGTTCAAGGGGGTATGGCCCACCACTGAGTGGCAGCCTATTGCCCTCAACTACACCTCGGGCACCACGGGAGACCCAAAAGGTGTGGTTGTCAGCCACCGAGGCACTTACCTGATGAGCCTGCTGCAAATGACCAACTGGTCGCTACCACAGGCACCTCGGTACTTATGGACGCTGCCAATGTTTCACGCCAACGGATGGTGCTTCACCTGGGCAATTGCGGCGGCGGCAGGAACACATATTTGCTTGCGTAAGGTATCTGCAGAAAACGTCTTCGATGCCATTTCCAAACACAAGGCTGACCATTTTTGTGCAGCACCAACCGTGATGGCCATGATCGCCAATGCGCCGAAACCACCAGCACTTTCGCATTCGGTTCGCGTACTGACAGCTGGGTCTCCACCACCTGCGACAGTGCTGGACGTAGTGGTATCCATGGGTTTCCAGGTTGATCACGTGTACGGCATCACTGAAGTGGCAGGTACGCCAATCAGCTGTGTTTGGCAGGACGGCTGGGATGAACTCAGCGCACCAGAAAAAGCCAGAATGCGTGTTCGACAAGGCTCGCGGGCTGCGGCGTTCGAAGATTTGATGGTTGCCGACTCGGAAACACTAGAGCCCGTACCCCATGATGGCCAGACCACAGGTGAACTGCTGCTGCGAGGCAATACCGTGATGATGGGCTACCTGAAAAACGAGGCAGCGACCCAGAAGGCATTCGAGGGCGGTTGGTTCCATACCGGCGATGTAGCGGTGGTTCATCCCAACGGCTACATGCAGATCACCGACCGCTGCAAGGACGTCATCATCTCCGGTGGCGAAAACATCTCCTCCGTAGAAATCGAAGACATCCTCCATGGTCATACGTCGGTACTTCATGCAGCCGTGGTGGCACAGCCGGACGATAAATGGGGTGAAGTGCCCTGCGCGTTCATCGAGCTGAAAAGCGAATCTCAGCAGCCTACGGAGGCTGAACTTATCGCGTACTGCCAAGCACGTTTAGCCCGCTATAAGTGCCCAAGCCGCGTGATATTCATGGAGCTTCCAAAAACGGCGACTGGAAAAATCCAGAAATTCATTCTTCGCCAACAAGCGGGTAGCCGGGAAGCCATCGTGCGACTGGCTTCAAGCGGCTAACACCCCTGCAGCCACACCTCACTTAATACAAAGACTATCAACATGCGGAGTGCGGGCGCGACGCTCCTCAGGAAGTCGCGCGCGTTGCAAACACCAAAAACAACAACAAATGGTGCATTAGAGATGGCAAAAAACCGTATGACGTCGATCTCGACAATCCTGTTCACTTGTGCGGCTCCGAACGCCTTCGCAGATTTTATCAAGGACACACAGACAAGCCTTGAGTCGCGTAACTTCTACTACAACCGTGATTTTCGCAACGATGGGGCTAAACAATCCAAACGCGATGAATGGGCTCAAGGCTTTATCTTGAATGTGCAGTCCGGCTTCACTGAGGGCACGCTTGGGTTTGGTGTCGATGCGCTCGGTCTGCTGGGGGTCAAACTGGACTCCAGCCCTGATCGAACTGGTTCGGGCCTATTGGCCTTTGATTCACAGCGCAATGTAGATGACGAGTACAGCAAATTTATTCCAACCGTGAAGGCTCGCCTTGGTCGCAGCGAGTTACGCATTGGTGGTCTCAATCCGTTACTCCCACTGCTGTCCAGCAATAACAGCCGCCTGCTTCCGCAAGTGTTTCGCGGTGGAATGCTGCTATCCAAAGACCTGGAACCTCTCACCTTCAGCGCCTTACGAATTAACGCGGTGAAACAGCGAAACTCTACGGACTTTGAGTCACTGACTGCGTTTGGGTACAAACCCGTAAAGGCCGATCACTACACCTATCTCGCACTTGATTACAAAGTCTTGCCACAACTCTCACTTAGCTATCACGTGGCTGAACTGGAAGACCTCTACCGCTCGAATTTTTTTGGTCTGAAGTTTGAGCGAACACTTGGCACCGGAGCAGTAATCTCCGACGTTCGATTTTTTTCCGCCAGCGAAACAGGGGATGAAGGTTTAGGTGATGTGAACAACCGCACTCTCAGCACGATGCTTTCTTATCGCCAGAGCGGTCACACCTTCGGCGCCGGTTTCCAGAAAGCCTGGGGGGATACATCGTTCGCCATGATCAATGGCGCTGACACGTATCTGTTCGCTGAGTCGTTGGTCAGCACCTTTACAGCACCCCAAGAGCGCGTCTGGATCGCACGCTACGATTTCGACTTCGCAGCGGCAGGGCTGCCTGGACTTACCCTAGGCTTGAAATACGCAAAAGGTGAAGATGTAGATCCTAGCCTTTTGGGCTCTGCCCAAGCAGCGGCTCTACGATCGGAAGGTGAAGATGGCAACGAATGGGAACGCGTCACCGATATTACTTACACAGTACAAAGCGGCCCCTTCAAGAACGTATCGGCACAGTGGCGAAACTCGACAAATCGTTCCACTTACGCCGATAGCGCCAACGAAAATCGTCTGATTTTTCGGTACACGCTCAAGTTCTGAATGATGAAGTCGGTCGACGGCCGCACTTAGATGCTGAGTGCGGTTGATTGGAAAACGTCGCCTAGGGGCAAACGACCAACTGCCCATTGCCCGCATAGCAGTACATGGCCACGGGCAGGCTCTCGATAGTGACCACAAAATCATGCACATTTACTTGGCAACGAGGATGAGTGACGAGGCTCGGATGCCCCATCGAAATCTACATTTCCTGGTCGTTCACGGAATGCCGTGCGAGCCAACAAATAAGGGCCCTCTCGGGCCCTTTTGTACTCAAACCAAAATCACTTAGTCAGCCAAGATTCAACGGTCGCGGAGCCGTGTTCTGTTTTCCATTCCTTCAACGTTTTGTGATTCCCGCCTTTGGTTTCGACGACTTCACCGGTGTGAGGGTTTTTGTAGATTTTCACCTGACGCGGTTTGCGAGCTCCAGATTTTGCCTCGACTGCAGTGGCGCGACGACCAACTTGCGGATCAAGCAGGTTGATCACGTCTTTCAGGCTGTAGCTGTACTCACCCAGCAAGCCTCGCAGTTTGTTCTCAAACTCCATTTCCTTCTTGAGGCCCGAATCGCTTTTCATCGATTCGAGCTCAGCGAGTTGTTGAGCAAGCTGCTGTTCCAATTTCCGGTATTCGGCGAGGCGAGACAATGGGCTTTCCTTATAAATTGTGGCGTGGCGACTACACAGGCCGATGCAAGTATTCTGATGATTGCTAGTTACGAATGTATCACCATAGCTCGTTTACGTCATGACGCTGTGAGCAAGAGCATCACACTAAGCCGCCCCCTCTCTCAGCGTCCACACAACTTACGGTGAGCAGCCAGGTGATCCGGGTGGGGTCGCTCTGTTGTTTCAGTCGGGACACGTAGTGGCTTCCCTTTGAGGGTGGCGTACTCGCTACCTTGTAATCGCTCCGATGTCTGAATGTGCAGTTGCTCATCGATCCATATGAGGCCCTTGTCGAACAGCGTATGGATGTCTGCACGCAATAGCAGGCCGTTGTCGGTGCGATTGGTGCGGGTGCCCAGGTAAGGTTTGATATGGGCAGCCTCAAGGATCTCGACAACCGCGCAACCGGTCATTGCGCAACGTCGGTCATAGGCAGAAAGAAGCGCCGCTTTAAAAACGCCCTGCCCCTCACGGATCACTATCGCCCCTTGCTGCCGACGTCGCTCATCCTCCTCGGACTCGATGGGATTGAGCGCTTCGTCTGTCACTTGCTTGTGCGCCTCAGCAAGTGCCTGCTCGAAGTCAGTTGATTCAAGTTGCACCACCCTGAAACCCCCGCCTACCTCGCGCTCGATATCCCAGATCCCATGCTGAGTAGGCTGATACAGCTGATAGGTTACGTTGCGGTTGGGGCTTTCTCGGTAGAGCGCATCCAACGGATGCCCTCCATCGGTTCTGAAGTTTTTCCGGTATCGGTCATAGTGGCGCCGGTTGACATCATTGACGGTCAACAACGTTGCATTTTCTCGGGCATCGCCATTGAATTCTTCAGGATAGTGTTGCGACAACCAGGTCTGTATCTCTCGGATGGAGCACGGTCGACCGATCGCCTGAACCGCGGACAACACACGCCAGTGTTTTGCTGACTTGTCTGCGGCGCTACGGTGCTTCAGTAGCTCAATGATTTTCTCGGCTACGCCAACGTCCCGCTCGCGTTCCTTTGCTTGTCTTGGGGCTGATTGGTTAACTTCACCGAGTGTTACAGCGTTGGCGATGTTCTCTACGGTATAGAGCCATGAAACGCCTCGTTCGTGACGATGATCCGAAAGAGACCCAGGCACATCCTCATCGTATAAGACGTAACTGTCGATGTCTGAAACGATGCCTGCGCCGACATAACCGCGCTTGTTGCAGTAGGCGATGAGCCAATCCCCTTCTGCCATGTCATGCAGGATGACATCACCTCGATCCCCTGGATCGCCGTTGAACCCAGCTGTGATGACTGCCCGCTGCCGCAGCTCGCTCCACCACTCATTGATGTACGGAGCGCCAATGTTGAAGATGTGATAATCCATTTGCTATTGCTCCATATGCCGTCAACTGATGCCATCAATGCCCAAAAAATCAGCCGTGCGAAGCGATTACAATGCGGCGCACATCACCATCAAATCGTGAACATCCGCCTCTCGCCAACAGCCTGTCACACACAAGTAAAAACGCTCATGAAAAGGTCTGGATTGAAGATAAGGCGGCACGCCATGAAATGGCCCGACTAGAGACCTAAATCCCTGCCCAATTGATCGTCCTTCATTTCGTCAGTGCCCAGGTCATTGGCCACGAGATGCCATTGCAGCTGCTGACACAGATGATCTTTCAGACGGGATCTGATCTCGATGTAATTATCTGAGGTGCTGGTATCCAAACCTCGAATGCTCAGCACCCCTCGCAATACTTGAACACACGGCAACCCGACTTCGGATACGTGAAGCCTAGTGGGCCAATCAAGTCCTGGTATACGCTTGTAGTGGTCGAGCGCTTCTTCAACCAGGCGCACAAATGTAGGGGCACCACATGTCTCATACACTGACCTCCAAATGGCCAGTTCATGCTCCCTATCCATCCCTGAAACCCTTATTACGTGGGCCTTGCGCGGCATGTTGTTGTCCAACATGGGTATTTTTTTCAAAAAAACGCCCGTTGTTTGAAGTCAAACCTGAAAGCAGCGGCTTTCAGCCGCAAAGGTGAACGATTTTGCTATGCCCTACGGGCCACCTTAAGCCAGCGTTTCACCCGATAAATCGCAAAAAAACAAAGAGCAGAATCAACAGCACAAGCAAAAAGCCAACATCGATGCTGCGACACCGGCCAGCGTAATTCGTGGCGGTGAGATCGCTGCTTTTTTGTTGCTCTCAAATATAAAGATCCGTCGCTCAAATTTTTTTTCAAGGGGCCTTCTGAAAATATATTTTGGTTGACTCGACCCTCGCGCAGTTGCGACGGCCTCCAGACTCGTTTTGTTTGGAGATTGCGCAAAGCGTGCATTCAAACTCAAACGTCCAGCAGCGTACAATTGCGCTTCCGTTGGAAGCGTCCCAGGTCAACCAGGAAGATGTGACTGCAGTTGAATTCACCCCTGCCGATGACGCTGGCGCAGAACGTGGATGTATAAAGGAAAACTTGATGGCGGTCGATTTGAAAAGCCTGTGGCAGCGAGAGCGCGCAAGGCGGGCCGCTCTGTGGGGGCTGGAGGACTTGCGACCAGGTGATAAACGCGCAGAACCTCACCTGAGCATTCTCGATGAGATAGATCGTCAAGACCTCGAACAACCTCATAGCGACGCTCCGCTTATGACAATCGAGGAGTTGAGAGACTCTGTGCCGGAAACGTCGTACGAAAGCAGCGACGGGCACCATTTTGTAATCGTTCTAGACCAGCACATTCCGGAAGTTTGGCGAACGAGATTCGAAGCAGCCAATGCAATTGCTGAGCGTTTTCCGGAAGGAGGCTATGCCCATGACTGGCGTCGATTTCTGAGGTGCTGGATTCGAGACATGGAACATTTAGCGGCTCACCGTCTTTCATAATTTCTCTTGGTTCGCGACGGCGACTTTCCCCTCCTCCCTAGTAGCCTGTCGCAAACAAAAAATTAGTCCTGAAAACTGATCTGGTTTTGTAGCGCAAGACTGCTTTACCCGAGCCGCGAGGTGCGGTGTGAAGTAAATGACACGTATGAAAAAGTCTAGCTCGAAGATACGGCGACGCGTCACCAATGGGCCCGATTACAGACCTAAATCTATGCTCAATTGATCCTCCTTCATGTCGTCAGATGCCAGGTCATTGACCACGAGATGCCACTGCAGCTTCTGACTCAGATGATTTGTCAGACGGGATCCGATCTCGATGTAATGCTCTGAGATGCTGGCATATAAACCTCGACTGCTTACTACGCCTTGCAATACCTGCACGCAAGGTAACCCGACTGCGGATACGTGAATTCGAGTGGGCCAATCATAAATAGGTACACGCTCGTAGCTGTCGAGTGCCTCTCCAATCAGGCGCACAAACGTAGAGTCCCCACATGTCTCATACACTGACCTCCAAATCGCCAATTCACGCTCCCTATGCATCCCTTCCCCCCTTGTTACGTGACTTTACATGGCATAGTGTCCGATCACCCTTAGTGAAACGGCTGCAACCATTCGGGCCGGTGAAAAATGGCAGCGCTCAAAAAAGTCAGCATTTGGACTGCTGCACAATACTCTTTCAAGAAGCCCCAGTTCGGCGCCGTGTTTGTCAGCGCATAAAAGGAATCGTGAGGACGCCGTGTTCGAGCTGTCCGATCAGATCGATCACGGCGCTCGCGCCCTCCTCGGTAGTAAGCATTTCCAAAGGTGCCTTTGAGTTAAAATAACGCAGCGGCGAGCGTAAGAAAGTCCCGGCTGCCTGGACATCGCCTTCGAACAGTTCGCAAGACGCCTGTAGAGCAACAATCAATCCATACAGACGTCGGCTCTCGAACAAAGGAAAAAAACCTACAGTCGTCGCGATCGACAAGACTTCGCAAGAAATACACATGTGCTTACCAAGCAGGTCTTCATCGATACACAACATCTCGGCTAGAGATTGAAATGAGGGGAAAGGCATACGGAGTCGAACGACATCGTGAAGTGCAATGCCTGGCGACGGCAAGTTCACAGTGACCCAAATGTCTGTTTTCATAGGTTTAACAAGCAGCTTTCCGTGAGCTCACGCGCAGCCACTCGAGGGTGACCAGCTGACGTGATCGAGGCATCGTACGCTGATCCAACGCCCCCCTCCCAAAGTCCCGGCTTGCCCACAGACCTCACAGGTCGACATTGATCGCTGCTCTGCAGAAGCAACCATTTCACGGCACGCCGCATCACCACCGGAATAGTAGAAGCGTAATCCACCGAATTTTTCCTTTACCTGACGCACCTGAATCGGTGGCAGCTCAGGGTGGGCATCCATATAAGTATTGAGCGTGCGACAAAGCTTATCGATTAAATCCAGCCAACCTGGCAGACATCCGATTTCACGAAGAGGCGCGCTGCAGAAAAACGCTGGGTACCGATCACGCAGGACAGGCAGTAGATCTTCAATCATTGGATTTTGGGCTCGCTTACTAATACGCAGATAGTGCCTGGACAGCGGGAAAGCTCGCATGCTTGCGCGCGCCTTGGCCTGCCAGGATGAAGATCGTGTCGTTACTTTCAAAAAAGTAGCCGTCAAAATCACGTTGATATCCGCTTACGATCCTGTCGCCAGGCTGGTACTTGTTTTGGCTGTCGAACACCGTCGCATGGGCATACAAAAGCGTTGCCTCAAGCCCCTGCGCTTTGATTTCGCGCTCCTGAATTTCTGGGAGCATCACATCCAAAACCATCCAATGTCTGACGATGCAAAAAGGCTTTTCTCTGAAGGTATCTGCGGCTAATTCGATCAACTCATCGTCGCCAAGTTTAGAGCCTCCTAGAGGGCGTGCTGAGCCGAACAGTAGATCGCCCAGCAGGTCTGCATTCGTAACTCTTGTATTCATAATCTCGCTTCAACTCTTGCTACGGGCACTAGGCCAAGAATCATTTTCCCGACCCCCGTTACCACTTGGATAACCCGAAGCTTTTTTGCGACGCGTATCCGCATTTGCAGATCGCTCACTGATAAATCCGATTCATATAAAGGTTGTTTCCGCCCGGCGCCCAACTGACTACCAGGTACCGACTTCCCGCAACGGTTTGAAATATTGAATAGCCAATAACGAAGTCGACGCTTGTGATCCTGGACGTGCGGATGCTGGCGCCATCGCGAAAACGCCCTGTTGTATCGCCATACACTGTCCCCATCAGTATCGGAGGGCTGTCGACGGCAGCAAGCAAGTACGCTGTGATGGGCATACCGAGATCTACCGCCATTGCCATGGCGACTGCTGCCGGAATCGAGGGGTAAAGGTTGCCCTCACTCATGCTGCTGCTCCTAAGAAGTTCCAGAACCGTTTCACAGGTTCGAAAGCATACTTAGTAGGCGCATGACGTCTGACCGCACTCATGAAAGGCTAACCACCAGACTAGGATGAAAACCAGTCTCTTCACCAGGGTAGCCGCGAGGGTTAGAGACCACGCGACACCGGCCTAGTTTGACGTCGATAGCGCGATGCGTATGACCGAAAACCCAGAGATCCGCTTTTTCCAGTAGTGCATGCCAGCTGTTGGTGTAAGCAGCGATCAGATGCCCCTCATGCTTATCCCCGACCACTTCGGGTACCGGTGCGTGATGCGTCACGACAACTGTTTTGCCGTCGAACGGTTTATCCAGTTCATGGGCGAGCCATTCGTGAGTTGCATGATTTCGACTGACCAGGTCACAGGGACGCAACCTACGGAAGCTGTCATCAGAAAGAATCACGCGGAAGTCATTCATCCATTCCGATGCAGTTTGGGCCGCTGCCACGACATTTCCGGTGGCGGAGAAATCAGTCCAAGCAGTGGCGCAGAGGAACCTTGTTTGATTCCAAATAAAGGTCTCGTTTTCCAGGACGTGAACATACGGCAAGGCGGTTTCCTTCATTTTTAGAAGCGTGTGATCAATGTGGCCACCATAGAACTCATGGTTGCCGCACACGTAAATTACCGGACAGGAGAAGGCCTCGCCGGCCCAGACCACGCCTCTCGCCTTTGTGTGGATGTCTCCGGCGAGAATGACCAGATCCGCGGCGACAGCTGGTGCCTTGAAGACAGTAAATTCGTTGTGCAGGTCTGAGTAAATTTGGAGCTTCATGGTGAACGGGCAACTTCGATTAAGGGATATATTGATAGCCGTCTTGCCGCACACACATTTCGGGCTAGCCGATTACAGACGCAAGGAAAAGATCAGCACGGATTGCATGCATCTGGATCAGGTTCATTCCAGCAATGACGATCCATGCGAAAGCCGTAGCAAAGTGAAAATCCCAGTACAGGGACTATATTCCATGGAATGGGATTGATCAATATGGCTTTATCCTCAGCTTTGGGGATTTGTAATGCCGTTGAGAGATCCGTTGGCAGCAGTCATCCGCCTCGTTCGGTCGGCCCGTGGCCTGGCGAAAGAGGATTTCCATGGCCAAGTGGATGCCAAGCACGTCTATAACTTGGAGCATGCCAAGGCCAGCGTGACCCTCGATACCTTGGAAATTCTCGCTGAACATCTAAATGTAGAACCGCTGGCTCTCCTCGCCGTTGCGGCCAGTTTTGAAAAGCAGCAGTCCCCCGAAGACTTTCTCAATTACCTCAACAAAGAGATCAAGAAGCTGAAAGATCTGGGGGTTTTGGAGGGATTGCCGACGCAGTTCGTAGATGGAGCCCTAAAACCACGACTACCGGGACAGCGCACTCCGCCTGAGAAGGTCGACGCCGTGCTCCGCTGCCGAGCACACGGGCTGACTCAAAAACAGGCTTCGGACATTCTGGGCATGCCGACATCCACGGTGGGCAGAATCTGGAAGCGCGCTGAGGAGTGAATGTTTGTGCCGGGTGACGCCGCTCCAAGTGCGATCGAAAACAGACAGCCTATTTGGTCGCGGACGTTTTGCCTCATCTCGATATCTAAAGTGAGAGGCTGTGTCGGGCTGGCACGAGGTGTGACACATTTCAAACCGATAGGAGGGCCATGTTTTCTAAGGCTCTTACGGCCTTTCTATCTGACGATGAAACGGGCAGCAATAGAGACCTGGTACCGGCGGCATCCAGCCTTATAATCGGAGTCAGGGAGCCGAATGGCTCAACCCTTTCTATGAGCATTTGGGATAGACGCTGATGAGCGAATTTCCAACCTGAGGTGCCTTCAACATGGCTACGTGGATTTCTTGTGATCTGATCCATGCTTCATCTCCTAGGTCGTTTCGATTGCTTAGCGTGCCCGGCAATTTGCTTATCCTCTGCTCCTGAAGAGGTGTCGCTACCCTCCCCCGGGCCTGGCTCTTCAACTCCAGCCTTCCGCAGTTGTTCATTCTCTTTCTGAGTCGCCGCCGCCAGCACCACCGTTTCTTGTTCACGGAGATCGGCTACAGCGACCGCCTGGTGCAGCGACTTGACCTCTTCGCGCAGAGCCGAAATCTCCTCCGTGAGGTGCTCTGTCACCCCAGCGGACTTGGCCTCGCCGTGGCGTAGTGCCTGAATTTGAGTGTTGAGAGACTGAACCAAGGCCTCCTGAGTGTGCAGGGCTTTGGTTTGCTGCCTAGCTTCACCGAGCAGGCGTTCATTGTCACGATTCAGTCGCGTCAAATCGTCCTGTTTCACGGCGATGGTCTCCCGCAACTTGCGCTGCTCAACTTGCAATTCATGCAGTTGAGACTCGTGCTTGCGCTGATCCTGATCCCGCTGTTCCTTCGCCGCTTCCCGATAGTGCTCGAGCGCCCCACGCGCCTGAACGTGCTTTTCCTCCAGCGATTGGATGTGCTTGTCCTTCTCTGCGACCAGGGACTCAAGGACGGTACAGCGCTGACTGAGTCCGGCGTTACGGGTCAGTTCAGCCTGGAGTGAGGACTGGGTGGTTGCAAGCTCAGCGCTCTGCGTCTCTATTGCGGCCTGTTGGGTGGCCGAATTACGTTGGGCAGTAGCCAGCTCCGATCTTAGCTCGGAGATCTGGTTTTCCAGCGCGGCCCGCTGCAAGTCAAAAGCTGCGGTCGCCTGGGAAATTACTTCCTGGCCCTCCTCCATAAGCTGATCCAGCAACGTTTGCACCATACCGTTGAGCGTCTCGCCCATACGTTCACGTGATGCCATGGGCTTTGGGTTGGACGGCTCAAGCTCTTTCAGGTACCGCGAAATCGTTGTCTTGGAGCCCGTATTTCCGAGCTCTACGCGCACTGCGTCGATGCTGGGGTTTGCTCCCCTGGCCAGCAGCGCCTGACGTGCTTCTTGCACAACAGCTTTATTGATTCCGCCTCGGGCCATGGGGTCTCCTACGATTACGTACTGTGTTACATGTCATGTATCTACATGGCATTTTATTAGAATATTACGGCGTTTGATCTTGATTTACTAGGAGACCATAATAGTACTTTATGGCTTCTTGACTTTCTATGGCGCCCAGAAAACCTTCCTTGAGGCGCAAGAAGGCAGAAACGCTCAGTTTTTGAAGGCAAAGTACGATGGAAAAGGCAGATCGGTACCTCAGCGCCGGTACTCGGGAGAACACGCGAAAGAGTTACCGGGCGGCGATCGAGCACTTCGAAGTGACTTGGGGCGGGTACCTGCCCACGACCGGTGCCGGCGTCGTTCGCTATTTGGCGGAGTACGCTGACAAGCTCTCCATCAACACTTTGAAGCAGCGCTTGGCAGCCCTTGCGCAATGGCACATCACCCAGGGCTTCCCTGATCCAACCAAGACGCCTGACGTTCGCCAGATGATCAAAGGCATCAGGGTCGTGCACCCTGCAAAGGTTAAGCAGGCCGCCCCACTGCTGCTGAAGCACCTGGAGCAAGCGGTCACATCGCTTGAAGGGGAAGCTGCAGCTGCGATTGAACGGGGAGATTACAAATCGCTGGTGCGTCATCGTCGCTCGGTGGCGATGATTTTGATTGGGTTCTGGCGAGGCTTTAGAGGCGACGAGTTGGCCAGGCTGACGGTAGAGGACACCCAAGCCGTAAGCGGTGAAGGTATTACCTTTTTCCTGCCTTACACCAAGGGTGACCGCCAGCATGAAGGAACTACTTTCCATACGCCGGCGCTCACCATGCTTTGCCCCGTGGAGGCCTACATCAACTGGATAACAGTTGCCGGGATCACGAAAGGAACTGTGTTCCAGCGAATTGATCGTTGGGGGAATCTGTCAGGCAAGGCCATGCAGTCGCATAGCTTGATCCCCGTGCTGCGCCGGATCTTCAAGGAGGCCGGGCTGCCTGAAGAGCTGTATAGCGCGCACTCGATGCGACGGGGCTTCGCAACCTGGGCGTCTGCCAATGGGTGGGACATCAAAGGGCTGATGAGCTATGTGGGATGGAAGGATATGAAGTCGGCGCTGCGGTATGTGGATGCCGGTATGTCGTTTGGCGGTTTGGCTGCGCGCGCTGCCCCCTCGCGATTGGAGGCTTCGGATCAGGCCGCGCCGGATGGGGTCAAGCGCGGAGCCGAGCCCAAGAAGCGCGAACAGCAGCAGATTTGAAAAGTGCTGATTTTGGCACTTGTGTATGGGCGGATTAAAAAGCGTACAACAGGTCATGAGGGTGAACATCGGTGCGCTCAAACTGAATCTCTTCAGGGTGACCATCGACGCCCACCACTTTGACGAGCCCAGCCTCATGACCATGCAGACAAATCAAAGTGATGGTGACTTCGTTGGCAGGTACGATCGCTTCATGGAAGGTATGCCGCTCGACCATGTAGCGGTCACCTGCAATCAATTCGAGCCGTGTCGCTTCCTCGAGGTGCAGCCGGGTGCCCGTTCGACGCAGCAGGTTGGTCGTGCCTTTGACATATTTGTCACCACGATATGAAACCTCATACAGTGGGTGGCCTCCTGTGCTTACCTCTCGAGCGTGGTAGTTGACGTTGGTAAGCTTTCCTTTCAAGAGACGGCTATTCACGTGACTCTCATGAGTGTGTATGCGTGCGGGCATTCCGGAGATGATCCTCTCCCCTTCAGGCCAGAGATGCACGCGCCACTCCTCTTGTGGAGTCCTTTTCAACAGCATTACGAAGAAACCATGGGGGTGCCGCAGGCAAGTCATGGGCGTGGTTTGGATGGCGCTCCGTAGGTGAGCGAGCACCGCAGCTTCTGGCAGTTGCCACAGTGCTAACTCCGCCGAGGTTAGGTCGTACTTAGCGCCCATACGGTGCTTTTCCTTTCAGAGCCATTTCGGCACTTTCAACGTCCTGGGGCGTTACTGATGAGCCGAAAAGAGTCCTAAGCAAGCTATCGTCCGTGGCACCAGACGGTAGACTCAAGGGGATGGCCGTATCCCGGATCCACTGAAACTCGGTGAGATACGCGGCATGCTCAGGCTGGCCACTGCCGTATCGATAGGCTGAGTCCTTAGGATCTTCTCTGGTCACCAGAATTTCTTCAGGGCTCCCCTCAATTCTGAATGTCGAAAGGCGATCGCTCAGGTATAGAGCAACATTCATAAGTGTCGGATTGTCCCGTGCGACCTGTAGCGCCGCGTGCACTGTAGCCAGTATCTCTGCACGTACGCTGGCTGGACTCCAAAGCTTGCTGTCGAAGGAGCACTCTTTGCGGAACTGCGCGTACCTCTCACATAGGTGCTCGTCCCGGAAATCAAGAAGGACAATTTCAAGAGTCATAGGGCGTCTGCTGGCTCTAGCCTTTGCTACAAGCTCCGGGAGAACCTTGCTCCGAAAATATCTGCCGGTACGCACATAGATTTTGTAGGAGCTCGCGGCTCTCGCGATTCTCAGCAATTGATGCTCAATGTCCTTCGGCGGAACCACGATCAGCTCATGAGCGGTGTCAGGGTCGAGGAAAAACTCAATAAAAAGCATAGAGAAAATTGCAAAGGCGCCGCTGGCGACCATCGCGCCTAGAAAGTCGTTGAACGTTGACCAGAACCATTTGGGCTCTCCGGCCTGAGCGGCAATCAAGAAAGTCCCTGCAGAGCAGACCGCAGTCAGACTGATCGAAAACCCCAGGAACAGGCGCCGCTGTGACCTCGATTTGAACAGTGCGGGTATGGACAAGGAAATACCTTCTTCTGAAAAGTCGCTTTGCCAAAAGCACCAGCTCTGGAGGCACTGCGATGGGGGATAAGGATGGGGCTCATTCTATCGGGCCCGAGCTCTAAGGTAACCGCCCAGTAGCGGCGGCTTAACAAGGCTTAGAGTCGTATGCCAAGTCCTAGAGGCTTCCAAGCAATTTTCTCACCGCAGCCGAGCAGCGGGCCCGCATTTTGGTCGCAGTAACCGTCTGCGTGGTTGTCGTGATCTCGACTCTCAGGGCATAGCGCCCTGCGTAGCTGCGAGCCGAAAAGACGCGATCCATGTGGGCCGCAGATTCCTCTGCCAGCGCGAGCTCATCAAGGTACAGGATGTTGAACGTCAACCGGCCTGCAGGAGATACATACAGCCCTGCGACAAGGTCATCATCCTCATAGTGGGGATTCTGGAGATTTGCGGGTAGCCGCTTGTGCGCAAGGTCAACGAGGACGGTCGCGTACTCAACCGTGCGTTTATTCGGAATAATCACCCTGAGAGCGAAGCATCCCTTGATCCATCATCATCCTGCTCCTAATTCGGAGACTCCACTCTGCATTATCACCAATTTAAATGTACTGCGGGCATTGGACGACCTTATCGCGGGTAGCCCAACAGATGATCCACATCCCCATACAAATTTCAGCGGGCCGGCGGGGAACGGGCGAAATTGATGCCACTTGCAAGGATCGCTATTTGTAGGCTTACCGCGTTTTGCAAATGGCGAACCTGCGGTGTGGTCTATAGCGCAGTCGGATCATCACTTTTGGCTTATTCACTGTGGTACGGCTTGCTCAAGAAACTGCTGGTGACCAAAGTGATGCCCTACTCCCTCTGCCCAGTAGGTGCTATTGCACTTGGCTGCCTAGTCATGCATGAGGCCTTAACACCCGACAAAGTAATCGGCGCCGCGGTTGTGATCATGGGGGTAGCATTGAGCTCTGTAACGCGACCGCTTCGCGCAACCACTTTGTTAAAGTTCAGATCACGTACCAACGAAGCTTAGTCTATTGATAGCACTCTAAATGAAGGTTTGCCCGGAAGGATATCTCATGTTTCAAAATTGCGAATGGCTCGACGAGCCGGAACAATGGAGCATTCAGGACGATTAATTGCGAGTCGTTACCAGGCCCTCCAGTGATTTCTGGCAAAAGACCCATTACGGTTTCGTCCGGGATAGCGGGCACCTCTTCGGCATGAAGGTCGCTGGTGATTTCACGGCACAGGTTCACGTCAAAGGTAACTGCCAGAATCTTTACGACCAAGCCGGGATGATGGTGCGGATCGACGATCAGATCTGGCTAAAATCCCGGATCGAGGTGAGCGACGGCGAGGTGATGCTGGGCAGCGTGTTGACCTATGGCCATTCTGATTGGGCGACAGGGATTTGGGATGACAAGGGAACGGGTCTGTGGCTGCGAGTTACCCCATCGAATTCGGTGATACGAATCCAGTCATCCACCGACGGTGTCCGTTGGCCCCCTGCTCCGCTTGGCGGCATTTCCTGAAGCAGAGCATTACTGGGTGGGGCCAATGTGCTGCAGTCCAGAGGGCAACGGATTGAAAGTGGTATTCTCAGGCTTTACTGTTTCAAATGGATGTACGGCGACTCGGAGTTTTTGGTAGAGGATAGCGGCGTTACATACGTGAATGTCCTGGATCTTCTCTTGGCCGGCGGGGATCCCAGCTCTCCATCGTTAGAAACGCAATGGTCACCCATTCGGGCAGGTCAGCGGTAATCGAAACCCGCAAACAATGCGAAAGCTACCTCACAGCACAAAAAGCCTTGGTGATCGAATCGATACAAGAGTTCTAGGGATCATACCGTAAGAACTACTCCGATGAAGCACTACGTCGTGGCAACCGTGGCGTACTCAAGAAGTATTTCTGGCTCCGCAAATATCACAATACGACCGTGGAAAAAAGACGATACAGCGGCTTTAAGATCTGATCATTAACCTGCTGGACTCAGACTAGGCGATACCCTTATATACCTTCGGGCCTGTTCGCAGCGCTTACGGCCGGTTAGCTACACAACTTTCTATACCTCTGCGAAAACCAGGATTGCATGCCCAGTCATGTCCAAAGTAGTCGAGGCTTGCGTTAGGCGGTATCTGAATGCGATCGCAGTTATTCCCAGACCTGCGGAAACCCTTGGCGCATTCCCAATCGTGACCAAGGAAATCTAGTTTTGCATTCTGCGGCATCAGCACAGCGTCACAGCCATCCCCTGACTGCCGATACCCCTTAGCGCATACCCATCCATGGCCGAGAAAGTCGAGTGTTGCATTTGCAGGAACCAACACGGGGACGCAGCTATCGCCGTTTCGCCGGTAATCTTTAACACACTCCCAACCGTGGCCCAGATAATCGAGCTTCGCGTGAGCAGGGACTTGTAAAGCGAGACAGCTCTGGCCTTCCCGTAAGTATCCGCGGCTGCACTCCCAATCATGCCCTAGGTAATCCAGCTTGGCGTTGTGCGGCAGCTCAACCTGCAAGCATGCTCCGTTGCTCTTTCTGTAGCCGCGCTCACATTCCCAATCATGACCAAAATAATCAAGCTTCGCATGCGCGGGGATCATGACCTTATTACAGCCGTCGCCAACCTGTTGAAAGCCTTTTACGCACTCCCAACCTGTCCTTGTGTAATTCAATTGCGCATGAGGAGGAAGAGACCCACTGGAAATGTGCTTTGGCGGGGACTCTCCAAGACTGGGAGCCGGCTGTGGAGGCTGGAACTGTTGCTGAGCAGGTAAGCCGCCGTCGATCACCACTGGGGCCGTATAGGATGGGCCATAGGAACCGTGGGGAGACGTCAGCGTCCCAGGCTTGCCAGTGTAAGGATTGACGTTACCTAAAGTGCTCCAGTTATTTCCAAAATTTCCATCTGGAGCAGAACGGTAATGTGGTGCCACATATGTCCCGTTTGAGCGAGTGTAGCCGCTCACGTGCACTGCCCCACCGCGAGCCTGCGCAACCACGGCCCAAGCCGAGGTAACTATGCAGATAAACACCGCAAGCGCATAAGTGAGGCGCGCAGTTCGGGTGACGGCCTTATCCATAATTATGCGAACGCCCAAATCCTTGGAAAGAATAAACAGCAGAGTACCAAAAGGCGAAGGTGGAAAGTTGACTCTGCGACCGATAGCATTATGCCATAAACCTTCTGAATCTAATCGTCCGATTTGGGTAGCCAGCGTGGTTTTTGTCAGCATTCGGTCGTTGAAAGGAGCCGCACAGCGGCTCCTTATTGATCGTGTTTACTCCTTAGAGATATCGATCAACAGTCCTCCTTCTTGGGTGACCAGCGCAGTACAGCGTTCTGGGATAAACACCGTGGTCAGCCGATCCTCAACCACACTTGGCCCCTCGAGAGTGTCGCCAGGCGTAAGCTCGGCGCCGGCATATCGCAGCACCTTCTTCGCAGCCCCAGAAGCGTCAATGTGGGCCAGGCGATGCCCAACGGCCTGGGCGGCTTTGAGTGCCTTGGCAGGTACAGCGACTTGCTCGACGTGTTCGGGCTTCCTGATTGCTTCCACACTCCACGCGACGAACTCCCCCCCCCCGCGTCATGAAAGCCATTGGGGTCGCCATCAAATCGCTCAAGAAACTCTTGGGAGCCGATTGATCTGCGTAGGACTCGATTGCGACGGTGCTCCACACGATGCCGGCCAGGCAGGCCGGCATGCTCGTCCTAACACCAGGTGGGTGATGGATACTATGAATCAGATTCAAGACTTCGACGAGAAACTCGAACGACTCAAAGTGCTGGCCGCGCTGCTGGAAAAGCAGATGGGTAAATGCCCAGCGTCTGAGCTCAGGTTTTGCACTTGGATCGCCGCGTGGACTCGCACTCCACAAGGTTTACGCGCCGCCGAGAAGGATCTGCCTCGGTTACCAGAGGCGCTGCGTTATGATTACGCGGCCTGGATACACGATGGCGCAAAGTGAGCGCACGTGCAGCGAACAGTCATTTCGCCATCCTCACAGTCCCAGATCCGTAGAGAAATAGTTGTCAATCATGGGGGCCGTAGCGTGTTGGGCCTGGATAAGCGACTGCTGCAAGTAGCGTTGGAGGAACCAGCGCAGTTCGGCGCGCAATTCCAGGTGCCCAACCGCTACCGAAGAGGCGTAGCGCCCCCCCAGCAGCGCTGACTCCAGCGAATGGTATGCCGCCGTCCCGACGCATGAGGGATACAGTCGACTGAGCTCCTGCAATCCCGGACGCCGCTTGTAGTCAGCGAGGGCCATCCGCATTGACTCAAGACTTGCGTCGTAGACCTGGGCCGCGAGCGACCAAACTTGCCTTTCGATATCAAAATCCGAATGCTTGCCTCAGCACGGGGTTAGCCATTATCGCTGGAACCAGACAATCCATCGTCGATTTGCTGACAAATTGCCACTAGACATGATCCCTCAACCTCCGTAGCGTTCTGGCGGCATAGGGTTGCAAGACATTCATTATTCAAGGGACGTGTGATGGGCGAATGGTCAAAGAAACTGGGCGAGCGGGGTGAAAACATCACTGAGTCGCTGCTCAACTTGATAGGTTGGAAGGCAGCACTCAAGGGACACGAGTTCGACTGCGTCAAACCTGTCCCCCACAGCACAACCGGCAATCCCAGAAAAACTCATGGCGCCGATTTTGTCTTCAGCTGCCTATCCCCACTGGAAGATGGCGTCCTCAAGCACCTCGTCATTTCTTCGAAATTCACATCCGGCCCCTACCCGACTTCACCTGGCACAATATTCAAAGACCATTTCTCCGACCTTGCCACGACAGTCGAATGCTTCAACCGCTCACCGTTGAAAAGATCGGTGAACTTAGGCTATCCAAGCGCGAGTGGTCAGTCGATTGCAGGCATCCTTTGCTGGTTCAGCGCCGCATCGGACGCAGACGCAGACGTGGTCAGCCAGGTCGCAGGTTCGCGGAATCTGGACAACGCAAATTACGGCACGATCTACGTGATTGATAATCACCGAGCGAGCTTCCTGTTCGATACCATCACGTACGCAAAAAATCGCTTCGGTGCAGAAAATGTTCGCTTCCTCTACCCGTCCACCGGGAAAAACGTGAGCCCCATAGAGAGGGTCACAAACGGGACGATACTGCCTCCCGAATACCTCAACAGTGGCTTGATCCCATTCTTCATCCAGGAGCACGAAAGGAAATCGCTGCTCATCTGCTGCCAGGATCCCTTCAGCATCGAAGCGGTAAAACGCTTGATCGGGTTTTCGATGGATATCGCCATGGAATTTCCCGACAAGGTGGCCCTCGCGTTCCCTGACTACAACTACGTAGATCATGAGGAAATTGCAGACATCGCAAAGCTCTCGATCGCGAACAAGGAGTTCGCTTCAATCGTCGAATTTGAATCCTATCAAGCCGACTTCAGGGGATGATGCAGTGAGTAATCAGAATATTGACTCTATCCTTCCCCAAGGTGAGGCGCTTCGTACCTATCTGGCTCAGCCTTACATCGGGGCTGGCGATATCAAAACGGTTCTGAAGAGCCGAGGCGTGTTCATCAGCAGCTCAGAGAAAGAGCATTCCATCCCTGCCCTTACCCTGTCCCTGATTCGCCCCAGCGAGTTTTCTAAGCTTCAGCTCGCCTACACGACCAAGGAAGACAACCCCAAGATCACCACCCAGACAATCAAGTGGCAAGGTGAGGATACCCTGCTGGATGCGATACCTACCGTCATAAATGTCAACAAGCTGCTGGATCTTGACTTCGTGAACTTCAAGGTCTTGGGAACGCCAGAGTTCTATCCAGTCAACAAAGACCTCGACACGATCCGGATGGACTACCTGCTGGAACGGATTGACCGCTCCAAAAGCTGGGCTGACTCGCACAAAAATTTCAAAGGCTCTATTGAGATCAAGAAAAACAAGGCTCAGGACGAGCTCATCCTGATCTTCACGCACACTGCGCCGGAAACGAAGACGACCAACAAGGCGATGTCGAGACATCTAATTTCACATTTCAAATCGGTCAAGCAGATCAGTGAAACTGAGGAGGCAACCTCGATTCGTTTCTGCGATTTTACCAACCAGAACAGGTTCAATTACCTGTTAGGGCTCACGCAGCACAGCAAATTGATCGCACTGTCCTTTAAGGAGGTCGTCGATATCGGGATTTCCCCCGATCCAGACATCCTCCTCCCGGCAGCCCTGGACTGGATGAAGGAAAAGATTCGAAACTTAGACTTGAAGGGCTTCAGCCTTGAGCACTCTGACTTCCTTTCAGATGTGTCTTATCGCCCGAGCCTGTTCCTGCACAGGATCGATGCCAAATTCCGATTCAGTACCTCGGGCCTCGATGGTGATTGCGTGATCTCGCTTGGCTTCCCAGAATTTTCTGCGGCCCAGAAAAAAGACAGTGAGATTGAATTGAGGATCAAGCAGATCAGCTTTGATAACACGGGCAGGTCTATCGACAAGAACGACGCCAAGGAAACGATACTGAAGGAGTTGGAATCCGAGAAAATCGAGACCTTCAAGACCCTCTCGATTCCTGCCCGCGGTGCGGTTGCGCCGTAGTCTTGGTCTGAGCGGAGGCATTGTTGTCCGGTGGAGTGTGAGGAACTAACCGTCCTCCGCTGAGTAGCGACTACCCGCCCACGTCCCTGCCGAGTTCATTAGACCATGGTCACGCATCAAGACTCTGGCTCACTAACGAGGCAATGACCGATACTAACGACCACTTTTCAGACAGCTCAAAAGGACTTGGTGAATTATGTCATTGGATGTGGCCTACAGCATTGAGGCTGACGATTTTGTCGACCCTGATCGCGCCTACGATCTGTTCTGGTCAGGGGTGATTACAAACAAGCGCGCATTCGTATGTCCGGCTGCTGACTGCTCCGCCCAAGTCACCTGCGCGAATCTGGACAAAGACGTCCAGAACATGAGGGTCGTCCCGCACTTCAAGGTCTACGGTGCTCATAGTGAAGCGTGTGGCATTGCCAACGGCGCACCTGTCGAATTGGAGCTCGAGCCCGTTGAACTGGATGGGCAGGAACGCAGAACAGTTGACCAATCCATTGTCGACGTCTTCAAGCTCGAGCGACCTGCCTCCTACTATGACGAGCATTCGGTCGAGCCTGACGCGGACGTCCATATAGCGAAAAAGCGTGCGAGAAGCACCCGTCCCTACACCCCGAAGCTAGGGGAATCAGGCATAGTCGGGCCCATTTACTCGGTTCGATCTGTAGTCAGCAGATACATCCGATACCGTTCCGATGAGACCCTTGAGTTCCGGCGGTTGAACATTGCCGGGCAGGACGTGCCCTACGCCAGCATCTTCAAATGCATCTGGGAGCAGGATCTGGACGACCTACCCGACCACCCCATCATTTACTACGGCTGGGCGTATGTTGACCGCACGAAAGCCAATAATGGCTACCGAATCAAATTCAAAAAGAATTTCAAGCGAGGAGAAGACAGCCTGATCACCTCATGCTTCGTCTCCGACGCGTTCATAGAAAACTACAAGCTCAAAAACCTGATGGCAGTGCGGCTTTCCAAGATCGCCGAGAAGGACAAGCCGACAGCGTTCGTGTTTCTCTACGGCCAACCCGCAATACGGACGTCGAATGAACGTGACTACGCAAACTTCGATCTGAAGAATCTCGACATGATCGATGTTAACTACGACTGCCCCCTACCATCCAGATACGATAAGTAGGGAGTCTCACACCGCGGCCACGGACGGCTCTGCAACGTCCTGCAGAACCTGGCGAACCCCCAGTTCGTCAGTTTTTAAGGCTATGGAGCCCATACCGGCAGCGTGGAGATACCAACCTTGTCGATAACGATGGCCAGACTTTGTCGAGCTCGCGTCGCCGCGACATAAAACGCTGCTGCAGCCGTGGCTTCCAAAGGTGTGCCCTTCTTAATGAAGCTTTCGATGTTGGCGGTGGGTGCGAGCAATACTCGGTCAAATGTCGCACCCTTCACCCCTTTGAAGTTCTGAAAATCCAGATTGAGGTGCTTCGCCGAGCTGACCGAATGCCTTAGGCACTGCGGTCTATATCGGCCGACGTACTCATCGACATGCTGCGTATGGAGAAGGAACACGCCATCGTGCTCAGTCTCATCGAGGTTCTCCGAGGTAGTGCCAGGGAAGCCCCACGTGGCGTCAAAGATGTTATCGGAAAACGTCGCAATCTCGGCTCTGCATCGGTAGGTGATGGTCGCGTAGGCAATGGTGAGTAACCCCTTAGCCTCTCTATCTCTAAACCATTCAAGCGACGCGGCGTACCCAAATTTCTTGTTCTTTTGGCCTCGGGGGTTTGTAGACAAAACAGCCTGCCTGACATCTCCCACCATCCGCACATCGATTTTAGAGCCGAGCAGCACTTCCAGGATTTCCCAATCGAAGCTGGCTAGATCTTGGACTTCATCGATCAGTATCTCGTCGTAAATGCACTCGAGCCTTCGCAGGAGCGCCGGCGTCGCCTCCATGAGCTCAAAGGCAAGCTTGCCGAGTTCGCAGGCATACACCCGATTTCCTGAGTCCATGAACCTGCTTTTGCCTTTGGCAAACTGGAACGGTCGCCCTTCGAAGTCGAAGCCCATGACCCGATCATTCGGGAATTTGAACCGCAGGAATGGCTGGGCAAAATGACGAAGCAGGAAGGTGTACCAGCCCATAACCTCCAGCGTGTTGCAGTCGCCTGTCTGGCTTGCCAAGCGCGACCTGATCTCTTGCTGGTTCGTCTGGGTGAAGGTCAGAACGGCGATCTTTCGATCAGTCGCTTTCCCGCAATAATCGACAAGGCCCTGCGTCTTTCGTCCGCCAGCTACTGCGAGCGTCAAATGGTTAGGCATTCTGGATGAACTCCGCCGCTTCCTTCATGTAATTCGGGGCGGTTAGGGCTTTCGGGGACTCAGCGATGAGCAAAGCTCCCTCAGTCTTTTCTCGTGTCATCCAGGTCACAAGGTCGGCTTTTGGCGTGATCCCAAGCACATCCCGTAGATGAGCTTCACCGTTCGCTGTGATCATTTGCGGTTCGAGGGTACGGCCATCACTCACTTTGCCAATGAAAAGTTCTCGCTTCTTGCCGTCCAGCCACTTCTCGACCGGCACTCGTAGATCAGCCGGCTCAATGCCGTCGTTATCCCGCATCACAGCGACCGGCTTATCAACGGCAGCACAAAGCTCCAGACAGCGGGCCAGCGCAAGCCCCCGCATACTGATGACATCGACCCCGGCAACCATGGGTGTTAACCGGTGAACGTCGTTGAACACCCTTTCAAAAATGATTTCGTCAGACGGCCCTTCCACCAAGACAACCTTTTTAGCCAAAACGAGACGGAGCGTGTCGTAACCTGGCAGGCGCTGGAAGTACCGTACGGTGCCGGGATCAAGGGCAGTGATCTTCGAGGCATGATTCCGATTCAGCAGGTGCAGGGAATTGAGACCGAGGCGATTCAGCACATATGTGCTGTGCGTGGAAACAAACAATTGTTGGTCGTCAGATGCAAGCTTCTCCACACGGTCAAGAAGCGTCGACAAGCTGGTATGAGACAGATGATTCTCTGGTTCTTCGATCATGACGATCTTCACTTTCGCTGAATGACGCTTCATCGCGAGCGATATCTTGATCGCAGCTTGTTGACCCTGGCCTGCCATCGAGAAGGGAACGTTGTCTACGTGAGGGGTAATGACGCTTTCCCAGGACGTGCGCGACGTCTGATCCATAGCCAATGCCATGGGCTCCGCCAGCAAAGATGCACCCAATGTCGAGAACCGTGTATTGACGGTCGCCAGAGCACCCTCAGTCATCGACGCTTTCACCGTACGAAAGCCCAACGAGATCTCAGCTTTCTCGGTGGTCTCCAAGTGATCACTCAGAATCTGACGCAGGTGGTAGTCCACACCTGCTGAGGACTTGACTGTCCTAGAATCGATGGTTGCCACCGATAGTACCCGTGGGCGCTTCGTTAGCTCCCGGTCAGCGAACGATCGCCATTCGCACGCGTAGTACTCAACGGGCAGCAGGGCATTAGGTGCCTTTAGCCAGTCATCCAGCATGTCCCGATACTCTTCGTTGGGGTAGATCCTCAAGAAGACGCCCGGGCATGCATGAGTTGGGACGGCTGTGTTCACGGCACCACAGAACACCTGCAATTCATCGTCATCGCGAAGGTATAGTTCGATCAGGATTTCGGGCAGTGCGGGTTTCTTGCCGGCGGTTCGTTGCGCTACAAACTCCTGAACAAGCTCGGTGTTGAACCAGTGCGGGTTCAATTCTTCGAGAACGCTGCGGCCGCCGATCCGGCCGTTCAGGGCCAGCGAGACTGCTTCCATCAAGGTAGATTTACCCGCATCGTTGCCGCCCACCAAAATGTTCATTTTGGGGTTGGGGAGGAGGTTGAAATCCTTGTAGATGCGGTACCCACGGATGTGAATTCTGGTGATCATGATCGTCATTCCTTTGGCGAAAGGTACAGGTTTATTGGTTGTTCAGTCGATGCCGCTGGGATGCTATAGGCGAATCGTGGTACCTGTCGGTCTCACTACACCTAGTAGCACCGCTGCGAATAACCGATGGCTAAATCGTTACGGTTATTCAGGGTTTAAGTGACGCTGGAAATTATCGAATCCCGTAATGGCGTGCCCCATCTGACCAGGGCTCGTGGCGAACTGGATCAGACTTATATGTGAAGCTCACACCTTGGATTTTATGGATTGTAATGCCGCCTCTAGCGAGCCGCAGACTGGCCTCGGGCGCATGTATATGACCCATGAAGCCATGTGCTGACTCTTCGGTAGGCGGGCTGCCCTCCCAGATCTGTGGGTAGAAAATCCATCGATCTTCGTCCGACTCCCACAGGCTCACCTGATCAAGTGCATCTTGATCCTCAGTTTTCTCAACCCCGCTGGCCTTGTGAAACAGGATGGCGTTCAGACCTGGCGCTGCATCTTTGGGCACCTGAACAGACGGAAAGAGGATGCCGTCTAAATTAAGCGTTTCGCTGGTCGCAAGGTAATCGGCGATCGCCTGGGTTATCAAGTAACCCTGATCTGCGCTCTCAGGCATTACTGGCATGAGCATTTGTTGCTGCAATTCACGAAGAAATGCACAGCGTTCGGCTTGCTCTTGGCGCACTGGGTCAAAGTAGCTGAGATTCGCGTCTGGGCGAATTCCACCTAGGTCACCGAGGTTCAACAGTCGCAACGGCCGAATGACCTCGAAGGTGGCTGTGACTACCCAACTGCCAACAGGCGGACGAACCTCCGCTATGGCCGTTTGGTTATCCGTTGCTCCATAGAAAACTGATATACCTGCGGCGTTCATGCGACCTGCCGATCCCTTACCTCTCGGTGTCGGGCCGAGATACTTCTCAGGATGCTTTAAAGCAGCAGACATACCCTCCTCGTCCTCAAATTTTCTTGCTCGCTGGAAGGCAGTGAGGGATTGGCCTGGGCCCGCAAGGGTGATCGCTGAACGGGGTTCGCTCGCGGTGTGAAGCTCCTCTATCCCAGAAAATATCCTCTCCAGTACCCGACCCACCACGGGATTTACCAACCTGGATTCGAACTGAAGGCTTCGTTGCATCTGAGCCCAGTCTGAAGTCAGCTGCGAGGATGCATACGTCTGTTCAATGAAGAACGGGTCATCATCTTCGCACTCGCTCCACTGCTCCCGTAGCTCCCCTTCAAGATCGCTGAGTAAATCCATGTCATCAGCCCCGAGTACGATTTGTAGCACATCAAAGATCGAATGCCCCAACTCAGGGTATCCATGATGAATAACTGCGGGGGGTTGCTCAGCATAGGTAAATGACGCCTGAATTGCTTCTTCGAGCTCCTCAACCAGCTCTTCCAGCGTTACGACCGGCCGCTCCTCGTTGCAGTAGTCGCATTCGTCGACATCGTTGTCGGAAAAATTCGACTGTAAATAACTGTCAGTGATGCAATCGACACATACCTGCTTGCTCATGGATTCTCCATTTTCCTGTGAACGATGGCCTCGCCAACCAATACGCCGGGAGCCGAAGACTTTATTTCGGGTTGCGGGATCGTCAGCGAGTTGAGCGCTACCGGGGACGCAATCGATTACTTCGCCGTTCCAGTAGCAATTGTACGCGCCGGAGCGGCCGCGATTGGTATTGCACTCAGAATACGTTTGAGCTCGATCCCCAGTGCCTCCCTTTCTGATTCAGCCCCGATTTGCCAAGCTCCGACCCCATAGTTCGCATGATAGGTCGGGCTGACAAGCGCCGTTACTTTGTCTGCCCTAGGTATCAGCAGCAATGAAACGTCAGGCTTGATGCCCTTCCACCGGAGACTGTCGTGATAAATGTGCGCTGACTCCATTGCATCCAGGACGCTGGCGCGGGCGCTGCGATACTTCGCGTCGAAAACCAAGAAGCGCTTCGCCGAAGGCGAGTCCAACGTCACGACGATGTCCGGATATCGCTCTCGCGATAAGCTTTGAAAACCGCGATGCGCAGGTTGATCAATCGCTGGGCATCGGACTTGGTAACACGCCTCAACGGTCACATCAGCCGCTATTCCCCGCCACACGATTTCTTTTAAACCCACCGATCGATATTCACGACTCCAGACGAGTTCAGGAAACTGGCGTTGCAGCTGTGAGACTACCGTCACAAAGCACCACCGCTCATAGATCTCCCATGTTGGGCTGATCCACAGCGTCTCATCAGGATCCTTTCCCAACCACCCAGAACGCAACGCGTACCAACCAAACCGATAAGCTCGCGCATATGCAGGGTGAGCAGAGATCGCATTCAATCCTGCGGCCGATAGACGTCTGGCAGTCACGATGCAGAAAGGTCTCGCGCGTTGAAGCCGTTCAAGCTTGCGAGCAAGCGACTCGGTGAACGCGATTCGACGTACGAGCCTTGGCGTTAACGCTGATCGGGTATCGCAGACCACTTCAGTGGCAGCTGCATGCTGAAGCCCCCTCACCACCTGCCGACAACGTCTAAGGAGATCGAAGAGAACAAGTCCAATGGCCTGATTGGCCGGATTGTCCTCTTCCTCGTAAGATCTGCTGACCTCAAAGCGAACAGTATTCAAGGCCGGACGCTGAGTGCTAGCAGGATGCAAGAGTGCCTGTCCCGTCGGCCCTCTCAGTGCCTTATGCACGGATGCGGAGTCCAACCGCTTGACCGTGTGGGCACTCACCGACGTGCGAGCGCTCTTCAAGGTTGTTAACGGCCGCTGAGATATCTGTTTGAGCGCGCGGTGAAGCCGATCCCCATAGCGCCTCAGCCTCGCATACTGCAAATGCGGGTTGGTTAGTGCTCCATCATGGCCAATTCCAAACTGAGCCTCTTCTGTGCCCATAACGAGAGCCGGGGCGAAATCCAGAATCGCCTCAACCATGGCAGCGAATGCCTGGCCTCCGAGCTTATTATCAGCTGCTGAGACGTCCAGCCGGTAAATGGCGGCAGTCCGCCCCTGGTCATCCAGAAGCTCTGCCGCGACCTCTCCTGCATAAAAGCCTGGCGACCATAACCACGCACACGCCCCGTTCTCGTCGACCGTCTCGATAAAGACGTCATCAATGTAGAAGGAGAAGCCTTCAAGCGCGGTAAAACGATAAGCCTTCTTCTCCATGAAACCTGGGTTCAACTGACCTGGGTGCACGTCAAATCGAGCATCCCCCTGCTCTACCTGCAAGATGATCGACATGGTCTACCGCCAGAATCTGGTCGAGCCGGAGTGAGCCAGGTCGTCGGCCATTTCTTTGACCTTGCGCAGCGACATTCCCATCCCCGCATGTTTGAGTGTGGTATGGAGCAATGTGAAGACCTCCTGCAGTCGAGGGCTGTCTTCACCGCGCAACTTGGGGAGTATCTTCGAATAAATGGCATGGTCGAGTGCACGTGAGAACTCGATGACACCACCCGCCTGCGTTTGCTGCAGATAGCCAATCACGTCGTTGAGCGTGCGCCACCCGAAATGCAGTCGAGCTGGACGAAGCACATCCATGAGTGAGGACATGAGATTTCTGACGATTGAAATCTGTTCATCCTCAAGCGAGCTCTTCTGCCAGCCAGGAAATGCTTTGACCTCAATGTCCCAAAATTCGATCACAGAGGCTCGATCCAGCACCTTGTCGCTCAATCCATGAGTGGTCTCGTCCATGTTCACGGTGCCGATGATCACGAGGTTGCTCGGATATGGAATACCTGCAGGAACACCATCGATCTCGTCGACTTGACCGTGAAAGACGATCGTTTCGCCGGTTTCCATCGCTGAAAGCAGAGGCGCCAGATATTGTTCCGGATGAGAGAGGTTCATTTCATCAAGAACCAGTGTGTAGGGCTTCGTCGGGTTGGCGCTTGCCTGCAGGAGGAAATCCAGAACGCCGGTACGCACATACGCGTCTGACTCCAGCGGATTAACGTAACCCAGCAGACTCGTGTAGTCGTGCCAGCCTGGCTGGACAGGAACGATCAGCAACCCTTCACTTGGCTCGGGATCGTCCTGCCACAGACTCAGCGCATAGTTACGGGCAAGTTGCGTCTTTCCCGCACCGCTCAAGCCTGTCAGCACCGCGAAATGACGCCTCGGATGCCCCCACAATCCAGCATCAAGTTGTCCGATCAGCTCTTCTGGGAAGCGAAACTCTTGATCAAATCGGGCAATCACGGCACCCAGCTTCGGCCTCTCAATTTCGATATCGAGCTGTACTGGGGCTACTTGAGCCAAGGACGAGCTGATACCTGGAATGCTCGCGAGGCCCTTAGGCTCCCAGTGAATGCGATTAACCCATTGCTTACCCCTTTCGGTAAGGTTGAGCACTTTCTCGGAGATCGTGACCAGATCAAGGTATCTGAACCAACCAATAATCGCTGATGGGGCGAAATCAGTTGTCCATCCAGGGTTTGCCTTTCTTAGTGTGAGGATGGCATCACGGTTGGACAACGGTGAGTCCCGCAATGCCGCTAGCAAATAGTCAAACCCCAAGATGCGGGTGATCATCCAGTCAATGATCTCATCTGGATCACCCGACTCCAGGAATGCCTCACCGCGGGGTGTTAATTGCAGGTTATTTGCGTTGGCACGCAACACGCCCCATTCGGCGATCAGAGCGTTCAGCTGAGTGTTGCAAGTCGACGTTTTTGATTGAGGGCTGATCGATTGCAAGTGTTGGATGAAGTCTTCACGAGTGCATCCATCTGTTGCAAAGTCGATCATGCTTTGAATGGTGGCTGTGCCTCCGCCAATCGCCAGCAGACCGCGCCTCCTCCTTTCAGGAGGCAAGGGCTTTAGCACTTCGTCACCTGTCTCCAAGTCGGATATTTCGGTGGCTTCGCCTTCCTGGTTCTGAACGTAGTTGACGTACATTAGCCAAGGCAACGTCAAACGTGAGACGCCCTCCCTGGAATAAACGTCAGCCACTTCGCCCAGCACTTCATTTAACCGGTTCAATACGATTCGGTGCAGGTGACGCCTCTGACCGCTCAGTGGAAGCCCCAAGGCATGAGCCAGCTCGCGCAGTTTTCGATGATGCGCTATCGACGTGAAAGCACCTGGACAAAGCAACGCGAAGACGCGGTACATCTTGAGTCGAGGGTTTCTTTTGGTCAGCCCAACAACCGCGGACGCAATTTGAGCCCAGGCGTCAGCGATGAGCATCTCATTCTCAGAAGGATCCCGAGTCTGCGCGCACTTTTGTTTCAGTTGCCAGAGGCTCTCTGCGATTGCGGAATCTTCAGCGACCGCAGAAATGTTGATGCGCCCCATGCCCGTTGCCGAAACAGCTTCGGTGTCCCAGAGCGCAAGTTGGAAGTCCTTGCTTAGGAACTCCTCATGAGACACATCCCTGACACGCACCAACCAGTTTTGAAATTTGGTGATCCAGCTTTGATTACCCGCCAAGGACATTACCTGCTCCTGGAGGCTAATGCATGCATTCTTCAGCTGTTCGTCATCCTTAAGATCCAGCAAGTCCATTCTCCGCCAGCGATATTTATAGATGGCGAGATAATGTCATCACTGAGAGTCGGATGCCAGATTCAACCTCTGCATCAAGAGAAGGCAAAAAACAGAGTTTTCGCAGGCCCTGCACTGAGTAAGTCGTCGCTGGGGGGAGATCACCAGCAGTTGCAGCTAAACGTAATGACCTCTCAGAAAATGGCGTTCCCCGACCAAATCTGCTGATTTGCTTTGTCAGCGAATGAGCAAGGTGGGTTGAAGGTCGAACGTCGCCGCATACCGCCGTTGAAATCTACCCGGTTGGATCGAGTGCTCTATATTGGTTGGAGTGAAGCAGCAGGGATCCAAGTTGTAGCGAGACGTTTTCGACGTTGCGAATGCAGATGTTTCGACCAAGGGCACGCAGCAGGTAGGCTCCTATTACCAAAGTGACAGTCGCCGCCCACTTAACGAAGCTGGGTAAGCGAAGAAGAATCAAGGACTGTACCCCTCATCGAGGCCGACTCATCTGGTGTCTCTGCCCTCTGCAGGATAGTGCGCTAGCTCACCAAACCACACAAGTGCACGGGCATTCTCAACGCTATGCCGCGTTACCATCCAGCGCCACACAATCTGAGCAAGAACGATCAGGGGTTTAGGCCCGGATCGGCTAGTGCGTTGCGCATACGACGATGTTGGGGTCAGTCGAGCAAAGCTGTTAGCCCTGTCAGAAAGGTTTCGGCCTGTAGGCGCTGATCCAGCACTTCCTGCTTAGCCTCGACGCACTCCTGCTGACGTGCCAGCAATTGTTGATCCAAGGCGCGGCTTGGATCCGTGTACAAGCGCAAAGCCTGCTCCCGAATAACAGCGATATTCTTATCTAGCTGTCTTTGGAGCGACTCCCGCTTTTGGATTCCCGCTTCAATCTGCTGTTGACTTAAATGCTGCTGCAGTAGGTCAGTGCCTACAGACGCCAGTTCTGTGACAAGCGGAGCCAATGCAGTAATCGCCGAAGTCCAGCGCACGTAGCTACTCGCCTTTTCCATTGCCTCCTTTGACTTAAAGATTTTGGCAATTGCGTTCTTCAATTCGTCCCCGGTCAAACCGACAAGCTCCCCGAGCTTGACACGCGCCTCCTCGATCGACATTCCAATGTCAGACTCAGCTAACTTTTTTACAGACTGGCCGAGCACAGGAAGGAAACCGAACAAGCGCTTGCTATGCTGGGAGAAAGACCCCGACTCAGCCCCGTCTTTATTGGAAGCCTGGGCCGCAAACCCCTCCTTATTTAACAGGCCGCCGATGTCCAACCGGCTATTGGACTCACGGATCTCAAGTTCTATTTCCTGCGCCAGTCTCTGCAGTGTTGAGGTGCTGTCCGTCGCCCACAGCCCGATGGTTTCAGCAAGCGTAGCCTCCAATTGCTCCAGCGCCCTATAGATGTCCTCCAGATCTGCCTGTGCGGTGGGGCGAAGCGCTTCTTCGATCCGACCTCTCAAGTCCATCTCAGCGTGGGCCGCTTGGTTTTGTAGCCTTTGGCTAAACAACGCGTACCGTTGCGAGTCATTGTCAAACCGCTCGGCTTGCAACTTCAGAACACCCGACTGGGCCCGCACCGCATCTTCCAGCTCTGCGGCTATCGAATACACAAAACGCAGTCCCGAGAGCTCGCGTAAGCGTGGCTTGTCTTTTTCCAAGCTATGGAGCGTCGTTTCAAGAGCGGCAATTCCGTCCCAGTCCCTGCCAATGTCATACATGCTTCTATCAGGATCAGACATGTTGCCAACCATTTGATACGGGTCGGCCACGACGCAATGAACCACCGCAACGTTTTTTGCCAAGTCATCCTTGGAGAGCATACTGGCAAGCTCTTGCAGCTTTTTCTCAACCTGGCCTGCATAGCCATCCGGACTGTCGCTGGGATCCACCCCTGCTTCGTCCATGCGGGAGATGACAGCAACGGTCACGCCTTTCAGCGCGGTAGCTGGCAGTTTCGGGTGAAAGAACCTACCACTGATCAGTGAGACATAATCAGACTGGCCAGAAGTAACGAGTTGCGGTGGCATTACCCAGATGTAGGCGTCAGCAAGCTGCAGTGTCTTGCGGGTTATCGTGTCATGCTCAGCGTTACCGCTTCCCAAGCCAGGCGTATCGATAAAGGTGATGGAACCCGCGCGGGTCTCTGCACTTTCGAACGTTTCACGTCGAGCACTGATCACAACCCAATCAGGCACCGGGCTACCGGAATCGACCAACAACCGCTTCAACAAGCTACTTTTGCCCGCATCGTAAGCACCGAAGATGACGAATCGGGCGGTAGGTATCTCGGCAATCGTCAGCCACTGGTCGCGGTACTTCGCCACCACATCCGTGGTTGGGGCGTAACTCAGTAGGTGTTGCCAGATTCGGTCGATCAGGTGTGCTGTCGAGTTACTCAAGTTCGTCTCCATTCTTCCCTAAAAGTATCAAGCCCCTGCTGCATAGGCTTCGATACACATCAACACGTTCTGAAGTCGTTTCATACTGCTGGCTAAGTATCAGAATATCGCGCCCCAACGCCTCGTCGCACTCTCGGAACCTGCCGACAAGCTCCTCCTTTCCTCTTATGAGCCCTGGAGCGTCGTCTGTGCCCTCGGTCAAGATTTCAATCAACTGATCCGAGGATTTATCCAACGAGTCGGCCAGTGCCTTCCGGGCGGCTTCGCGCTCTGCGACTCGCTTCTCGTCCACAAAAATGAAGGCGAAGTCCACCACAACTCCGATCACTGCAATCACCGCCCCCGCTTTGGCGAAGGTTTTGGCAAGCTTTACTGCGCCCCATGGTCGGAACTTGAAACCAAGCGATTTGCCAATGCTGTAAACGACATCCCGGGTAGCGCCGCCAAATGAACGCCCGACTTTATCGAAGATCTCAAACGCCCACCCCTTACCTTTGGCATCGTTAATTTTTTCGCCTCTAGGCTGTTCGCGTTTGAAGGCATGCCGAAAAGTGACAGATTCTATCCGACGAGAAATACGTTCATTCGATAAATGCTGCCATCGCTCCAGATCCTTACTGAACATTGTCTGCCAGTCGGTAATATCCGCTTCAAGCTCCGGGTCGCTCCACCAGTTTTGCAGGTGTTCCGCTTTTGCTTTCAGCTTGACTGGATCACGCTCCGAAAGCATCGATTGCTTAAGCGCGTTCGCCTTGTTGCGCACAAGAGATCGGAGCCTGAACCGATAATTCTCACCAAGCCGATCGCCTTGGTCGATGCATTCTAGGATGAGCAGCTTGAGTTGCTCGAGCTCTGTAGTTTGCCTGCGCATCTGTTCCAGCTCAGATCGCAACACCAATATTTGTTGCCACAACCGATGGATGCCTCCGTGCAGGATCGAATGGGCTATGCCAGACACCGACAAACCTTGTCGCAATGCACGAAGCTCCACCATAAAAGGCGTGAAACCATCCCAGTTTCGATAGGGATCAAAAGCTGACGCGTCTGCGTCACTGCGGTCGCCGACGAGCCCATAGGGATCGCTCGACATGAAAAATATCTGCCTTTCATCAACATCGACAGAACGCGACGCCAGCGCCTGTCGCAGTTCTACACCTTTGCGTTCTACCAATTTCAGATAGACGTCAGGAGAAAGCTCCGGGTCGACCCCCAGTTCGTCTGAGCGGTTGACGATGAAGTACGTGCTGTCTCGTTTATCAACGATGCCCTTGCCGTAGTCGCCAGAAATGACCGTACACAACGGTGAATCATCCCCCACTATCAGGTTGGGTTGCAGGAGGAAAATGACGATGCTGGCGTCAGCCAACGCGGCCCAAGCTTCTTGAGTATGCACATGGTGGCTGCTTTGGAAGCCAGGACTGTCAATAAGGTCGACACCGTCAATGTCGTACGTGTGCGAGACATCCGTCAATGGCTTGCCGGCCACCTTGAGCGTATCCGGCACTGGTAGGCCTGCATCTAGCAGCAGCCGCTTGATGAAGCTGGATTTGCCGGTGTTGTAGTCGCCTATAACATGAATGCGCGGCCTGCCTGCCCGCGAGTAATCCACGAGGGCTTTCAGAACGTCTTCGCCCCCTGGGTAACGCGCACAAGCTTGCTGCGCATCGTTGAGCCACGCCAGGGAGTCAGGAAGGGTGAGATCGCGGGTAAATCGACTAAGGAAGCCGCGCATGCCCAGAAACAGTTTCTCGAATACGTTGAGGTCGTAAGTTCTGGTTCTTCCAGCGTTTGAGCCTCCCTGAGTCAGCGTCAGGCCGTGCGGATCCTCAATCCAATCCTCACCTAACCAGTAAAGCGCGCCAGCATTAGGACGTTGGCTGAACATCTCCCGCTCGCGATTTTGGGCGATACCCCATACCAGCAGCTGTGCGTTGCGAGAGACATCAAGAGAGCCAGATTGCTCGTTAATGGTCTCTATGACTGTCGCGCATCTCTGCGCGACCCGGCGCAACGAAAGCGCGTTACGAACAGCTGGAAACAACAGATCGCGTGTAGCACTCAGTAGGACGAGCTCCGATTGTGCAAGCACCTCTTCCCTTACACCACTATATGCCTTGTATATGAGCTGATGCAGCTCGGCCGTGGCCCGCCGCCTTCCTTCCAGATGCTCACGCTCTGCCTGATCTCGCGCCTTCTGCCCTCCCCAACCGAAGAAGCTAGCGGCGACAGCGCCAGCAAGACCTATGGCCGCCGCTGCACCAGCTGCCCACCCGAAAGGATTCCAGGCGTTGATGGCAGCAAAGCTTCCTAATGCGCCAATTACACCGGCCAGTACACCGCCCCCCTTTATCGCCCAGGCGCTGTACTTCCAACCACTGCCCGCATCACCATCGATCGTGCATCCTTGAAGCCGAATATCCATTTCCAGCTTGGCATCACTGAGTGTCAGTCGCGCTTTAGCTTGAAGAAACCGCAAGCCGCGCACCAGCACGGACTGCGCTTGCTCGATAATTTCTTTTTCATCGAAACACTCTGCCCTGACGTCTTCCGAAGACAGCTTTTTACGACGTTCGAATGCAACGCGGACAATGCGATCGGCTTTACTGAGCGAAGCGTGACATAGGTTGCCCAACGTGGTGCCGAGCATTAGTGAGATTTGCTGAGCGTATTCCCCCTCCTGCGACGCCTGGAACCTTCCGCCTCTGATCTGTTCAAGTTCAGTCAACAAGTCCACGTCATCAACTGCCAGAGTTTTTCTTCTATCCGAATCATCTAATGCTGGATAGCCCACGAGCGCCAGCATCGGTTCAAGCATGTTCCTCTCTAGTGACTCGGCACCCAGAATGGACTCATGCCTGATTTCATCGATAGCACGCCTCAAACTGCTAAAAACACCCCTTAGCTGGTCATTCAGGGAGCCAAGCCGAATATCAACCGCCGCATCGGTGATCACCGACACCAACAGGTCTTCGAGACGCGGATAATTAGACCATTGCTCCAGACTGTCACAGCTGTACAGATTCCTCTGTTTGGTCAGGCTTTCAAGATCAGGGCCTTCAAATGGCATTGACGCCCGAGCGAAGACAGCACGCTTGGAGCTGACCGCAACAACCGGTACGTCATTCACGCCGAGGCGCGACAATTCATCTCGGATATTGGTCGCATGCTCGCTGACTGCTCGTGAAAGATTACCGCGGGCCATTGGTGCGGACACGCGGCCCGGCATTCTCCACATAGCGTTTCGCGGGTTGAGTACCGCGATTACTGGTTTGCGATACTCGCTGACCCACGCGGCAAACTTGGCAAACTCATCTGCCTGCTGGCTTTGGCTGTCAAAGCAGACCAGAACAAAATCGGCGACCTCGACTGCCTTACGGGCCCGCGCTTCAAGATCTTTGCGCGAGTTATTCCGTCCCCACCCGTTGATGCCCGGCGTGTCGTAGATCAAGCATGCATTCCAGGCGAGTGGTTGAACGTCCGTTGTCCAGTCACTTTCACCTTGGGAAACAATTGATCCGTTACCTCGCGTGAATGCTGTGATCAGCGAGCTCTTTCCTGCCCCCGTACGACCAAAAAGCACGATATTGAACGTGCTCAGTGCATTTCGTTGGCGCTCAACGAGATTCAGGATCAATCCACGCTTTTCGTTCAGAATGTCAGCTAACGTCTGGGCTACGTCGCCTTCAGCGTCCGGTACTCGCTGGGAGAGCGCAAAGTCTGCCGTCTTACTCATCTGGGCCAATACAGAAGCAACACGCCTGCTGAGCTTGCTCACCTCGTCCTGGCTTTTCGCGACCGCATCTGCGGTCGCCTTGGATAATGCGTCTTCCAAGGCCTCATTTGGTTTGCTCATGGCAATACCTCCGCCTTCAATGCGCAGAAAGAACTGAGTGCGGATTTGATAGGGTTAAGCTGGGAATAATTTATTCGGTGCGGAAATTGAACGCGGCCGGAGATACACCGGGCAGTACAAGCCATACACTCACTTCCTTGTCGAAATGCGCTTAAGCCCAAGAGGCTAACGAGGTAATTGGCAGAATAATAGCGTCTACCCCACGCTGCGGGATAGCCGGAGATAGTCTCATTCGCGAGTCAGCGAGCACTCAAACCTTCGCGTTCGGCGCAATGAATCACTACCGTTATCCCTGGTTTCGGATCTTCAGGGATGACCTGCTCAGGGGCTGATGTGGGATTGCTAGTTTATTCACTGAGGCTGGCCAAGATACAAAATCGAGTGGTCGCTACGGCCACCGGTTGCTGCCTCAATCGCTGAGGAGGAACCAGGGCACCCGATCCGGAAAGATTAGCGACGCGCAAAGTGCGCCGATTCTCGTTGCAGGATGGCGCAGCGATGTGTCGTTTTCCATTTGCGGGATGCACGCAGTCTTCCAACGCTCAGCAACATCTGCCACCGTCAAGACCTTGTGGCCGATTTGGAAAACATAGTTTATCCCATTAGGAACGAATGGCTGGCTGAACTCTAGTTAGCTTTGCGGGATGAAGATATTAAGGTGCACGTGATCGAGACTCGCCAGGTTGTAGTCCAATTCCTCTTCCAGCGAATGTCGCTCACTTATTAGAAAGACAAGCGTTAGTGTCTCAGAAGGCGAGTTGCAAAAGGGTTTCAAAGCAGCCGAGTCCTTATCAGCGCGTGCCTTGAGATACGCGCAGACATCCTTCGCCGGCAGCAAGGGCCTGGCAAGCCGGCCCTCATGCTCCACGAGAGCGTTGATTAGCGTGCTCACGACCAGCTCGCCAAGGCCATTCAGGTCATCGGTTTTGATGGCTGTGAGGAACGCGGCCCAGTACGGCGCGTCGTCTTCGCTCATGCCCGCACACACACTGGCGTAGTGCTCCATGTTCCGCTGGCTGCGTATGTAGCTCGATATGCCATTCGGCGGACGCCCTGATCAGCACTCTGCCTGAGAAAAACAGGTGGTGAGCCCGGTTAATGAGGAGACTAGCGAGCTCACCACCTAAAAACTGCCTAACAGAAGATCAGCGACCATGCCCTCTACCCCGCCCGCTCAGTAAACGGTAAGGGGAGCGGGAACCAGGTCGTTGCCTGGGTCTGATACCCCAAGCGCGGCACCGGGTAGGAATCTTCAGCTGCGCAGCAATTATTCGGTTTGATCGAGATCGTATTATCGAAACGTGAAGCCACGCTTTGTCAAAGCTTAAGCCCTTCCATGAGGACTAAGTACCAGATCAGGGTTACAGGAACACCGTAGGAACTAGGTGATGCGGGTCTTCTGTGACGCGGCCTTTCGAGCCACTAGGGTTGGACTCATTGAGACCTGCCCTGGGCTTCGGTGGAGATCACTCAGAGCGCTTAGGCGACTCACTCCGGGAGATGGCCGGGGAAACAAGAACACCCCTGCAGGGATGCAATGGTGGTTTCTGCTTGTTCAGAAATTAAAACGAGAGAGCTCATGAAGATATCAGATCGGTTGCCGTACATCTCCGCCGGCCACTGAAAAAACCTGGATAAAAATAAGTCGCAAAAATCACGAGCGTGATCAAACTCCTTCCCCACCGGCCACGGTGAGTACAATGTTGTGTAGGTAAAACTAATGCGACGGTGCTTAACGGCTGGAGCGACCTTTACCCACGAGCCCGTGCGAAGTGCGGATGCAAAACCGCTGCTTTCTGCGCTCCGGCGTATTGAGTACCGGAGTACGCGTACGCGTGGCATGGCCACTAAGAAGTCAATCCATACACCGGCAGCACCAAATGAGCCTTCTAGGCAAACTGAACCTAAAGGAAGCGAAATTTCGGTGATTAAAGAAAACCTAGTATCCATTCGATACTCCCCATTCCCTCGCCCTTATGTTCTGACAGCAAGTCAATAACCCTTCACTTTCCAGTTGAAGCAGCGAATCCCTCGATAAATTGTTGAGTCCTGCTGGAGACTATTGGAGGTTGCCATTGGACAAGTCGTCGCGCGATGACGGCAGCGTGTTCTGCCGTAAAACCATTGCAGGATGAGCCCAATCCATAAGCATCCGAAAATCCCATCAAGCCTCCTACTGCATTCAGCAGAGCCTCAATCACGGTTAACTCGTCTGGTGGTAATACCTCGTAGAGCCAACCGAGGATAATCAGCGCGGCCCTTCGGTGAGCGATACTGGCTATCAAGGGCCCGTGAGAGAAGGTCTGTTGGAATACCGGGAGCTGGAGGTAAGCAGCATCGTTACGCATGTAGCGGTTGATGAGACCGAATCTAGGATAGAGCATCAAGCAGATCAGAAATTTCGAGAATGCCCACTCACTATTTTGGTGAACATCGTTGCTCAGATTATGTGGGACGGCATTAACCTCGAAACGGTTAAGCATATCCTGTACGAGTCGCAAGGACTTGATAGACCGCCTCGCATCCTGCAAGCGTGATGCTGAGAGGTACCTGTCCTTGTGTAAATGATGCATCTGGAAAAATTTCATGGCCATGCTCAGCTTAGGCCCGAATACCTCCGCAGCATCGATTAACGGCAAATTATGAATTTCGCAGACTACGACGCCCACGGCACACCATTTGTTCAGTGAAGTAGGAAATGCATGGGTTCGAAAATTTTCAGCCAAACACTGATAGCAAAACGTGCGCCTGTAAAAGCGTGGTATCAGCCAGGTGCTAGGTGGTTGAATGAGGGCAGCCCTAAGATCACTACTCATGCCTACGGCGTCACAAGCCGCGTTTGTAAAGCTGGAGCTTCGCGAGAAATCTGGATCGAAGTCTACCGCCGGGCCCGAGGCAACCCATAGTTGGCTGAGTGCTTCCCGGCCAAGCGGCGTGTATTTGGAAACCATGCTTTGCCTATACAACCAGCACGACAAAAGTTCTCCCTCGATCGGTAAGCAATCGATGCAAACAGTCATTTACTTCTGACCATCGTAGAGGTACGCGGGATGGAACAATCGCAGAAATGTATTACCAAGGTTTCCTTTGGTAATGAGATAAAGCGCGTCCAGCGATACGTACGCGAACTCGGTTTGTGAGTTTTCAGCGAGGATCGATTCGAAAAAAACCTTGTATTCATATAAACATTGAAAGCCATCCAGGCTGAAAGCTTCAGCACTGTGTGGTGAGCCCACCTGCAGTTCAAGCATGTCCGATGTTTCTGTATGAAGCCCAGAGATTACAATGTTCACTGATGGGAGCGCAGTTAGAATCAGTTTCAGCTGATGTACAGTACGACGCCTAGCACGCTCACCACAAAGGAAAATATCTATATCGTCGACAAAAATTGTGGAAATCTCTCTCAAGGTAATAATTTCAATTGCAAAGCTGGGCAATTCACTTTTAGCCTGAAACTCAGCATCAATATTTAGGTGATTATACAACTGACCAAGAAGATCCAGTCCGGCAAGTTCAGGATGGTCTGCTATAGTGAAAAACGGATTACTCACGCGCGACCTGATATTCTCCATGCAGGTCGTCAAACCAAAACCAGGCTGGGATGAGACAACGCAAAGTGCGCCCCCACGTGTCAAAGCAGCTAAGACACTGTTAGCGGTAGCAAACTGTGAGGGCGAGAGCTTGATCATGTCTTTTGGGGCTTTGCAGGATGGTGGATTTTGAAACCGTACTTCATCGCCAAGGCATCGATGTTAGGGATTTGATCTTGCGTAATCCGTTCAGTACCTTGCTCGATAGCATCCATAGCGGCGCATTTGAGAATCTTTACGATATTGTCCAGAATGCCATGTGAGTTTGAATATATGAGCGTCCGCAGCTTTGGGGATGCAACGTTCGACACAAGCTTCAGGGGCAAATGGGTTTCGTAGGTTGCAATGAAGTCCACAAAGTGCTGATCTAATTTCCAGGACTGCAGTTCCCATTGCACAAATCGCCGATCTAGCACACGATCAAGTATCATTGCTTCATTCGCAACTGAGTTGCCAAAAGCAATAACGCAAAGCTTGAGCTTGCCTTCTGCTAGGCTGCGCAACAGTGACAAGATTATTCGTTTGTTGGTGCTCCCCTCAAGCATCGCATCGGACAACTCATCGATGACAATGGCACCGATATCCCCCGATTTAATTTTTTTCTCAATGATGTCAAGTCTGTTAGCTGCAGTGGTTCTCTTGCCGATCTGCACGCTAAATTGCTCGCAGATGGCGTCATGTAGTTTGTATCGGTTCAAATTCTCGGTCAGGGTGATAAATACCATTTTCTTCCCCGAAAGCTCGCCCAACGCCTGCAGACGATGAAATAATGCGGACTTGCCATCACCGCCCTCTCCATGGATGAATATGCTAGACGCCTGGATCTGGTAGTCTGTGTATACCATGTGCTTTAGGCAGTTCAGCAAGGGCTTCAAGCGCGGGGTATCGATCCAGATATCATGGCGGCAGATCTGAATCCTTTGTTCTGGGGGCAAGTCGACAAGATGCCTTAAGTCTGCTTTGACGTGACCGTATTTTGGAACTTCGCACTGATTATTCATAACTCAACTCTCCTTAGGATCAATGATCAAAACTGGAACAAGCAGATCGATTTCATTGGTGTCTGATATTATTCGTGGCTTGAAGATATCGTCATCTTCCTCCCAGATAACGTCATCGGCTTGGACATAGACTTTGCTATCATCAATGTGATAAGCCTCCACTTCATCCAGATCCACCCTCTCGGCTGAAGGTGGAGGTGGTGGAGGTAGAGCTGGCTGTTTCGGCGCATTCATGAAAGCCGTTTTCATAGCTGCAGCTTCTTGAAGAATTTCTTCCTGACGATCCATAGCGGCGGGCGCGAACTCATCATCGATGGTACCGCTAGCCTTGTTGATCAAACTTGGTACACGTTTAGATAACTGCTTGTGGTTCGAGTAGGATTCCCAATGTATTGATAGCCCTTCACGGTTGTAAGAACAACGAATTTTTAGAAATTCATTAGGCGCCTTTACCCAAATATAGCTAAGGTCATACTGTAAATACTTGACATCGAGTTCTTCGCCTACATAGTCCTTCAGGGCATCGCTTTCATACCTGCGGCCGGCGAAATTGATCCCGTATGAGTGAACTTTGTGCTTGAATGAAGTAGGGCAGAAATCGATGAGGAATCTAGCTTCATCTTTTTTACTGATAATCCTAGATGAGTCATACTTTCCCTCGCTTTTATAATGGGTGAAAGCTTGTCTAGGGGTGCAACGTAGAGAGTTGTGAATTTTTCCGTGGTAAACTGTTATTTCTTTCACTATCCACTCCGCACATTGTTTGAAGTCGAGCTGGGCATTTAGCTCGCTTTCAAAACTCTGCCGCTCTACAACGTTGCTCCCAGTTGAGCCGGGAAGAAAGTGCACTCCAGTTGTCATGAATGAGCCAATAACGCGTTCTATGATCCCGCCATACCACTTTTTGCCGATGGGCCGATGTTCCCATTCCATCCCCCATTCTTTACATTGCTGGATAAATGCTTCACTTGTAAACTCAGCAGCATTATCTGTAAAAATGACGAACGGAATGCCAAAGAACGGAAATTCACCAGGGTGAGTAAAGAAACTGAGCAGGCTGCTCTCTTTATTCATAATCGCAAACGCTAACGCAGCAGCAACCGTGTTTAGGCTCGGAGCTTCCATACTTAGATAAAAACCTAGGATAACCCTAGATTTGTCGCAAATGATCAGGGTTATCCAGGGACGACCGATAATCACATCTCTATTAAACTCATCAACGAGCAATATGTCCACGCGGGTATGATCCATTGACACGCGACGCAGCAAACAATCGATGATTAGTTTATTTGGCTTATATCCATATTTTTGATTGAACTGCTCAACAGTAAGTATTTTTCGGTCACGGTCTTTTTCAGGTATTGCATAGAGATACCTTCTCGCCGTATGGCGACTTATCGGTTTTTCACCAGCACGTTCACAATAACGGTTAGCCCACTTCAATAACTCACTGATAGAGGCCTTCGGGCCCTCGTAATGGTTTTCGAACGCTTTGCTGAGCGCGGCCACCTGTCCCGATGTTGTTCGACTGCCTCCTCTAGGCGTTCCCCTGTGATTACGAATGATGTCCTTTCCATTGCGATGATCGTCGAGCAACTTGTAGAAATGGGATTTTTTTAACCCAAGCAGTTCCATGCCTCTACTGGCAGACATTCCTTGATCGATCTGTTCGAATACAGATCTACGTTCATCTGCGAGCTGTTCCTCCCGGTGGTCAATCGTCCTTACCTGATATGGAATGACTTCATTGCTGGGTGGAACACCAGACTCTTTCCAATCTCTGGGGACACCTTCGTGGGGTCTTTTGACTGGGACCAATCCCGTAGTTTTTTCACACGGTTGAGCTTCTTCATACAGATCACTCTTATCCATGACCAACTCTGATGTTTATGATTTCTAACTGAGGTACATGACACTTGGCTCATCATAGTCACTCATCCACAATGCGCAACCATGTATAAAAACCCAGCAGCTGAGTAGCTCGAAACGCAAACACCGACTTATGTATATATTGAACTTTAAGCCACCGAAATAAATACACTTAGTTGACTATTTAATTTCTCAGTCCTTTCAATAATTTACTATCCAGCTTCTCTAATTGTGATGCTTTATGAATTAAAAAATATATTAAAAAATATCGTTTTTTTATAACCAAAAAACACCGAATCTAGCTAATACTGGTTATGAAAAAAATTTTGTTCGTGCTGTGTAGTCGGCGGGGATTGGTTGGTCGAAGGCCTTACGGCACGTCTGTAGCATGTGGTTACGGGAAATCCGCAACTCTGGGAGATTCAATTCGTGCGAAGGAGTTAGTCACTTGGGGGACAGAAATTTGCAAGACTGACGTTTCAATTGTGCATCTGATCGAAGTCGCTGGTGGGAGGTTGGACGGGGATTCCGTCGTATGGGTGGAGGGTGATCTAGATAGATGGCACGTACGTTTCATTGGCGGAAAAACGAATAGATGGCGTTCCATTACCGGAAAAAAGATTTCTGTTTTCCGGCAATGGGGCGACATCGCAGATAAATAACTGTAATAAAAGGGGAAATGGTTTTCCGTTTAGCTTTCAATGTTCACACGGGCCATGTCCTTCGTGTTCATGGCGAGTCATTGAATGAGGTGGCTGCCGATGAAACTGATTCAGTGCCGTTTCTCTTCAGGTCAGCGTGTTCCGCTGCTCGTGCACGCTGGCAACGCGGAGCCGTTGCCCGTACTCGTTCCGTTCATGTACGTCCAACTCAGACTCAGGCATCGGGCTTACAATACGGCGGCGGCACATCTGCGCGCGATCCAGGCTTTCTATATCTATGCCAAAAGCCGTGACCTCAATATTGATGACGCCATCTTGGCCTGCCAATTCGAATCGATATTGGCTTTACTGGACGGTTACGCCATTTGGCTCCAAAGCGGCCGTCAAGCCGACAACCTGCTCGCCCGAATCGGCAAAGCTGAAACGGCACCTTTTCCGCAGATCGATCCGCGTACTCGTGACCAGTACCTGCGTTTGCTGAAGCTATACCTGTCCTGGTGTGTCACCCGATACATCCCGCGCGCTCGTCAAAATTCAACCACCCTGGCTAACATCGAGGTTGTATTTGCAGATGTCGCCGACGTCATTGAGCGGCGCTTTGAGAGCCATATCATCAACGTTCGGCAGGACCTCGCTCGTTACCGCAGCCTGACGGATACGCAACTCCAGATCATTCGCACATTGATTCGCCCCGGCGCTACGGAGAATCCGTTCCCGGAAAGGCTGCAGCTGCGCAATTGGCTAATGATTGAATTACTACTGGAGACCGGTATGCGCCGAGGGGAGCTTCTCAAGCTCTACACCACCGATGTCAATGAGGGTTCTCAGCATGCCTATGTCAGCATCAATGACCGCGAACATGATCCCGGCGACCCGCGCGCTGAAGAGCCTGCGCTGAAAACACACGGACGGACAGTAGGTATCTCCGCGCAGTTGTATGAGGTCTACGAGCGTTATATCCAGGGCGAGCGACGCCCCCTGCGTAATGGCAAACCAATGAAATTGCTGTACCGCTATTTGTTCATCTCTGACCGAGGTCGCCCGCTGTCGATCCGCGCGTTGTCTAACGTCCTTGATCGGCTGTTTCTGACCATTGAACTGGCTCATCCGGGGTTGTTGCCTACACTTTCCGCGCATGACTTTCGCCACACCTTTGCCGACCGGTTTTTGGCTTACCTGGTCGAGAAGCGTGGGTATGACCTCGAGCGGGCCACTGACGAACTCCGGCGAGTCTGCGGTTGGTCTGACACTTCGACGATGCCACGCCGTTATGCAAGTCGTTATCTAGCCGAGTCGGCCAACCTCCACAACGCCCAGCGTGCCTCAGCAGCCTGGAGCCGACTTGACAGTTAAGGAGGTTCGCCGTGACCAAATCAGCCGATCAAGAACACGCTTCACCCTCCTCCTCTTTTCCGGCCTACGTGTTCGAGGGCCCGGCTCAGGTTGCGATTCGAACTCGCACCAATGACCAGCCACGATACGTCGATACCCGGCTGCCGGTGTGGACGTGGTACGACGGTGGGGTCGCACTGAAAATTGACTGGGCCTCGCTTGACTTAACTCCAGAGCTCAATGAAATAGCCAAAGGCTTTATGGCATATGCGTTGGAAAAATATGCTCCGCAGACAGCATTCATGTTTGTAAGATCTCTTGTCTATTTATCAAGCACCGCGCTTGCCCGTTACTTTCCTTGGGATTATCAAAATTTAATCGCTGAATTAAATGGTTTCAAACAATCTAGGCAACATCTAATTGGATTCCGCAGACTTTATCGCTGGGCAGTTGATAGAGGGATTAAAGGTTTTGAGTCAAACATCTACCTTAAAATCAAGGATGTGAAATCAGATCGGGTTGACCCATATGCTCGAATTTTTCTCTCGCAGTCTGGTTTAGAACTTGATGAGGAAATTCGATTGCTCAAGCGTATAGAGCGAAAAGCTTCTTCAAGTGACTGGGTAGCTGCTCAGTTCAATATGATGCTCCACCTGGGTTTTGAATTGGGGCCGCGTTCGATTCAATTTCATTCGCTAGACATTGCGGATTTTGAGTTCATTGAAAGCGCTGATCATGAGAAGTACTACACCCTATGGCTACCCATGGCCAAAAAGGTCGGCCAGCGCAGACCTGAGCGGCGCCCCCGTAAAATAACTACCCGCCTGGGTGAGAAAATCTCACGGCACGTTTCAGAAATTCAGCGCCGTTTTGGTAGCGACTGTGAACCATTATTTGTCAGTCCTCGTGGAAGGCGCCTTTCGGTTAATGAAATCGGTCCAGGCCTCAAACACGAGCTACGTGAAGCCGGGATAGACAAGCCGAACCAGGTAACCATGTTGTTGCGTCATCACCTCGGGCAAGGTTTGGCGGACCAGGGAACTCCGGCAGACATGATTGCCGAACTGCTCGGGCACAACAGCACGGTTGCGGCGCGTGCTTACGTAACGGCAACCCCCAACATTGCCCGGATCAAAGAGAAAGCACTGGGTAAGAGCCCGGCCTATCAACGCATCATGCGCAGCTTATTAACTGGGGAAATCGTCCAACGCCGCGATACTGTGCCGGAAAGAGCCATCCGCGGCGTCATCGATACGCAGTACATCGGGGACATTGGTGCCTGCGCCCTCCCAGTTCATACCCACTGCCCCTACAATCCCGTCTACGCCTGCTACACCTGCAAGAAATTTCACCCCTTTGCTGACGGCCGCCATGAGCAGGTGAAAGAGGCGTTGCAACGGGAAGCGCAACGGTTCATTGACATGGCAGAACAAGCCGGTGACCTCATTCACAACCGGCCCCTCGCCCAACATCAGACAACCATCCTGGCAGTAAGCGCTACGATCGAACGCTGCCGGCAGCACACGGAGGATGCCGCAGATGACGCTGTCTAGGGCAAGGCAGAGCCTCGAAGGCTTCATTGCACAGGAACAAAAGATTTTTCAGTCGTTGCCAATTTCAACGCCGTGGGCGTCACCGGTATGGGACGTCGGAAGTTGGTTACCACAGCGGGATAACCAACATGCTCTTACGTTCGAAACGCATCGACAAGCCCTCGAGAAGACAGGCTATTCCGCCCCGCCTAAAGGACCACTCCCCTCCACTTTCCAAGATTTTAGCAAAGCCTTGATTGTGTATTTGCAACGCACCCGGAATCTGAAGTTTTCGATGGCGGCTGCATACAATATTGCCGTACGCCGGCTTTACAATCCCTTGTTTGAACGCGGCGTATCCGATCCCACACAGTTGACGCGAGGCGATTTTGATCGCGTCGTAAGATTTCTCCGCGAGAGTGGTTACAAGAATCTCTACGACGCGACCTCTCATCTTCAAGTAGTAGCGGATACGATTGATAGTCAGCAATTAACCGAGATCGCCATCCATTTTGAGCATGATGCAAAACCAGAAAAGCGCCGTCACGATTACATTTCATTGCACGATCCTGATCGCGCGGTAAAACAACGTAAATCTGATGACAGGTTGCCTTCTCGCGAGGCGATGGAGGCCTACGCCTTATGTTCGAACAACCCACTTAATGAGGGCGAAGAAATCTTGCTGCGCGTGATCGATTTGCTGATCGCGACCGGGCAAAGGGGCAATGAGGTAGCAGTAATACCCTATGACTGTTGGGTCGAGAGACCAATAAAAGGGCCGACAGGTGAGGTGGTTGTAGATGCCAATGGCAGGCCTCTGGTCGAATGCGGGATCAGGTACTTTGCGGAAAAGCAGTTTCAATCCCGTGTTCATTGGTTCGCAGAAAGCGACGTTCCTTTAGCCAGGCGTGCGGTCGAACGTTTGAAGGTGCTGACGCAAGAGCAACGAAAAATCGCTAAGTGGCAAGAGGCCCATCCAGGCCGTCTCTGGGATTACTCTCCGCAGACGGCAATGTCAGAGGTTGAAGTTCTGCGTTGGCTCGGGTTTAGCCAGAACCGAGACACAGCTAGGAATTTACGTGTGTATTTCGCTCGACACGGAATTCATCCTCATCGATCCAAGGAGATTAACCGCAGATATTTGGCAGGTGATATTGAGCGCATGCTCGTTCCGAAGCTTCATAGCCATGCAGTATTAACAGAAAATGTGGGGGGCACGCTTCATATTGTCCTTAAAACCAGCGAGACGCTTGCTATCGCTTTTGATGGTCAATTCCGCCTGGGTGGACGGGAAGCAAATGTGTTTCGTGCGATCCCGCGTCGGGTGACCCTTTTGGATATCAATCATGCACTAGGTAACGATGAAAAGTACGCGTCCATTTTTTCACGCCGATCATTAACAGAATCCAACGGCGCGCCTATTCGACTGACTAGCCACCAACCTCGACACTGGCGGAACACGATCTACCATTTGACGGGCATGAGCGATGTTCAGCAAGCGCTGGCCTTGGGGCGAAAACGTCTCGACCAAAATACTTATTACCAACACACAAGCGTTGAAGAAAACACCGCTGCCCACCAGGAGTTCTTGGCGTTCAATAGTCATCACGAGCGCATCGATTTCTTACATACAGGCATAAGAGATAAACGCATTCAGGGCGCTTTGACCGACAGTTACCATGCTTTGCTATCAGATAAAGGCACAACCACTGCAGAAGCATTCCTCACCGTGCATGCCACGGCGCTGCACGTGACACCCTTTGGAGGTTGCATTCACGATTTCTCCCAAGCGCCCTGCCCTAAGCATCTTCAGTGCTGGAATGGCTGCTCGCATCTCCATCTGATGGGCACTCCATCGGAGCGGGCCAACCTTGAGAAACAAGTCGAGAATCTGACGATGGCAATCACCATCATGCGCGATGTCGGCGCTGGAGAGGCAGGCAGCGATGTATGGCTGGCGGACCAGGAAGACAAGCTCAACAATTTAAAATCCGTCCTCGCACGCGATACCAATGTAGGTGTGCAACGCGTGTTTCCAAATGGGCATCCAATGACGGTTGCGGACACGGACAAACGACACAGTTCTGTTTCGGATGATTAGAGGCGACCATGGCGCAACGACAGATCTTGAGGGGCGGCACCTTGGACGAAGCTATCGACGCCCTCCTCGCTCAAATGATTAGCTTAGGACTGGAGCTCGCGCCTATTTCACGCCCCGAGGTGCAGCGTCGATTGGGCCTGACTAGCCGAGCTACCTTAGTGGGGGACCGTGGGAGACGAATCGAGTCCGCCCGTATAGTACAACTCAAGGAGAGTGGCAGAGATCCAGATGGGGCCCGCCGCCGAAGAAGCTTCGAAGAACGTATTGCTAATCTTCAGGTGGAGAATGCTGACTTGATAAAGCAGCGAGACCAGCTCTATGAAGCACTTTCGGCAATTGCGCACAATTGTCTGCTGAAAGGACTGGATGTCGAAAACATACTGGCTCCATTGCGAAAGCGGTAAGAGGCAGAAAGGTTGCCAACGCCGCTAACTGACGCGGCGACTAGGCAAGATTGCCTAACGCGCTAGCGTATCGAAGCTGCTGTTAACCGTTCGAGCGTGTTGGCCTCATGCTCGCCGAGATACTGGTGTGGCCGAAAAAATGATACGAAGATTTTGTAGATCGGATGTGCTGGCCCCCAGAGACTCAGTGTAGATATGCCCTCCCTCCAGGTTATACACGTAGGCCGCCTCCTTACTGAGGTCATCCACCGTTTCGCGCACCTCTAACAGCCTCTCCATCTTCCACCCATCACTTCCGTTCAGATAAGTCGGAGAAACCAACTGTACATCCAACACCCAGATGTCTGCTCCTTGTTCATTAAGTAACTGCTCAAGGGCTGAAATGCTGGGGAGCATAACCATGCGTAAGCGTCCGGCCAACACACCTTTCTGATCCCAACGCTTAGGGCGATGGTGGACACCTATTGTAAGTGGACACCA